>NZ_CP010868.1:600000-1200000 GCF_000875775.1 Nitrosopumilus piranensis | reverse complement strand
TTGGTATGTCTTTAATTTTGAGTTTTGCTGATGTTATAATTCCTAATGTTCCCTCTGAACCAATAATAATTTTATGAGTATCTTTTCCTGATTTTATTTTATCAATTCTATATCCTGAAGAATTTTTTGAAACATTTGGAAACTGTTTCTCATCTACACTAATTTTACTTTGAATTTTATTTGAAATTTTTTTATCTTTTGGTAGAATAATTTTTTTACCGTTACCATCGATTACTGTTATCTCAATTACATTGTCAATTACACTTCCATACTTTAGACTTCTACTTCCACTTGAATTATTTCCAAGCATTCCTCCTACAGAACAAAAGGAACCAATCGATGGATTTGGTGGAAAAATTTTTTTCTTTTCCTCTAATTTTTTATCTAATTTACCTTTGATTGTTCCTGGACCTACAGTTGCATGATTTTTGAATATTTTTATTGAATCAAAATTTTTCATATCTAAAATAATTCCATTATTTAGTGCACTACCAACTAACCCCGTGCCTGCACCACGCACAGTTACTGTTGTTTTAAATTTTTTTGCTATCTTAATTGTATTGATGATGTCTTTTTCATTTTTTGGAATAACTATCATTTTTGGAATGATTTGATATGAACTTGCATCTACTGAGTAAAATTTTTGAAACTCTTTTTCTGAATGTATTTGACCTTGAATTGCTTTTGATAATACTGTTTTCAAAGAATTCATTTGATGAATCTAAATCTTGATTCGATAATAATCCCATCGTTCAGGATCAAACTGTGCTACAAACTCTGCTTGCTCTTTTTCAATTCTTGCCTGAATCACATCTCTAAGTGCAAAACTTGTAAGATACTTGAATTTTTTTGAGTGAGCCTGCATTACAAACATGTGGCGCATCTCACTGCCTCCTTTTAATCCCCAATACCCCATCTTTACTGCGATTGGTTCCAAAAATACTGTATTTCCTAGACCATAGTTTTCATCTCTAATTTCTTCTCTTAGATTATAATTTTCAAGAGCGCCACCCTTGGCATATCCTACAATTTCTCCTTTTTTTCCATTTAATCTTAGTGTGGTGATAATGGTGTCTGGATCTTTTATTGACTCTTCAAATTTGTCTGTGAATTGTAAAGGTCTAGGCAGTTCTAATAATATGTCATGTAACGAATTGATAAAATTTGGATCATTTCTAGTAGACATGCATTCGATAGTTGGCACTAATCTAAGATTTCTATATGCACAATCAGCTTGAATGGTAATTTCTTGTTGTCTGATTCTCATAAATGATAAAACTGTGTCAAAAAAATTCTTTCTCATTTCATTTGAAAGTATTTTGAGAACAGGCTTTACCATCTCTGTTTCTTTGTTTAACAGCTCTTCGAAATATGCTACTGCGCTTCTAACAATTAATGATGGTCTCCATGCTAGTGCATGTGCATTCATTTTTGCCATTTCCATAGCCTTGGAAAAATCGCCTAATGCGTATCCACTAACTCTGTCAACTACTGTGAGATACCATCCCATATTCATGATGTGTTGTTGATATTCGATGTTGTTTCTAGTCAATTCTGAATTTTGAAAACATTGCTTGATTTGCTCTTCAGCATTTTTTTTAAGTTGACCTGCCCAAGGATATGTTGTTCTTAAGATTAACACTTTGATTATTTCTAAATCAATTTTTGCAGTTTTAATTAATTGACCAAGTTTTTTGTCAGTTGCAATAAATTTTAAAACACTTTCTTCATGAGGTTTGTCGACACTTTTTTCTGGATCAAAATCATGAAACAATGCTGCAACATATAGATATTTTATGTCCTCATGTGTGAATTTTATTTTTTCTTGTTTTGCAGCTAATAATGAAAAATATGTTACTTCTAATTCATGATTGATATTATGATATCCATAATAATCTCTACCAAGACCCCTACTTTCAAACAAGTCAATAGTGTAATCTAGCATTTCTACATAGCAATCGTCTTCTAGTCTATTCTCTATCAATAAATCTAAAATATTATTTCTCATTACCTGCGTATTTGCAAATAATTGCATTATTCATCAGTCTTTTTTCTTATTTTTAAAGTTGATCTGATTGAAATTTTAATTTCCTGTAGAAAGATTCAATAGAATTACTATTTTGCTATTTTTAAATGACTGTTGATGAAAACATTTTAAAATTTTTAATTGATTCAACAAAATCTGATTCTCTTGAATTCAAACTCGATTTAAAAGATAATTCATACATATTGACAGATGTTTCTGTAACTTATTCTCCTATTCCAGTAAACAAACCCACCACCCGTGGTGGGGTATATTTTTCAGAAAAATTTGCTTATAAGATGAAGGGTACAATTAAGGATCTTTCTGTAGTTCCATTACTTACAAAAAAGATGCTTGGACCAAATACAGAATTTGGCGAAATAAAAATCACAACTATTGTGAGCATTAATGATTCCACAAAAAATTTGGAAATTTTCACAAATCTAACAAATAGTGTTCAAACACCTGATTCAATTGAACTTAGTATGATTATTGTAAAACTAGAATCAGTTTAATCTACAAAATACTTGTCATATCTTTCTTTACTTTCTTTATCTGAAAGTACTTCGTAAGCTTTGTTTAGTTTTGACATCTCTTCTTCAGAGTCTTTTTTTGTTATATCTGGATGTGTCTTTTTTGCTAGTTCTCTGAATTTACTCTTTATCTCTTCTTGTGTTGCATCCTTTGAAACCCCTAAAATTTTATAGTAATTTGGTAATTCATTATTTTTTACAGCATCTCTAAATTCTTTATCTTTAATGGTGTTTCTTCTTTTTCCAATCTCTTCGTAATCATCTCCCCAATCAGAATGATATTTTTCTTGTGTCTTGTCTTTTTTTGATTCTAACTCTTCTTTATCATATGATGTCTTTCTTCTAAGAATGATATCTCTAGCTAAAAACAAGAATAATCCAATTATAGCTATTGCAAACCCTCCAAATAGAATAATTTTTTCCTCATCTGAAACTTCAAGTTCCATATCTAATTCTTCATTTTGTCCGTATGATTGTTGTATTAGAAATAACATTACTAAAACTAGAAAAATACTTACAATTTTCAATTCTTTTTCACTATGCTAATCTAAAATCTTCTTTTGCAGTATTTAATACTACATGTGTAATTGTGTTTTCAACATTGGGGATAACTGCAAGACCTTTGACAAACTTGCTTAGTTCATTTCTTTCTTTAAATTTTGCAATAATTATCGTATCTGTTGAACCAGTAATATCATACACTCCACAAACATTTTCAAATTTTGATAACTCTTCCTCAATATCCACAACTTTGTCATTATTTGCAATAATTTCAATTATTGCAGTAAGCGAATAACCAAGTTTTTCATGATCAACTATTGCTGAGTATCCATTTATGATGTTGGCTTTCTCCATTTTTTTTATTCTAGATAGAACAGTTACAGTTGACATTCCTAATTTCAATGCAAGTTGTCTTGCTGATAATCTTGCATCTACCATCAAATTTTTTAGAATTCTTTCATCTGTCTTATCTAAATTCACACTAGTTATATTGAAAAAATTTATTTAAATTTTCACTAAATAACTAAAAATCTGTTTAATTGATTAGGCTCAAATTTTTTCAGTCATGTCAAATTTAAAACAAATGCTTGGAATCATATTTTCATGAGTGAAATTGAAGAACTTATCTCACAAGGAAAGTCTTTCCTAGAGGATGGCAATTTTGATGATGCGCTAGGATTTTTTGAGCAAGCCCTTCTTTTGAATCAAGATGATCCTGACTTGTGGAATTACAAAGGAATTACACTTCGCAGTCTTGGGAGATACGAAGAAGCAATGGATTGTTTTAACAAATCATTGCAAATTGATCCTCGTGATAGGTATTCTTCTTGATTTTATATTGAATCTATATTATTATTTCATATATTATGAAAAATAACTTAATTCTGTATGATAATAAAAGATAGAACCCTTATCAATATATGATCTTATTGTATTCTGTGACAAAAGAACCTCCCACACTAGTCTCACTTGTAAAAAAAACTGCAGTTTATGGTACAGATTTGTGGTTATTCCCAGTAGTAGATGATTCCCAAGGTTTAGTTTTGTCTGCAGAAACAAACGGAGAAATTATTATGTCTAGAGTTGATCCTCTTAATCCCCCATCTTTTGGTTCGCCATCTTGGACTACAGTTGCAACTTCAGTAGATTCTGGTGGTGAAAATATTGCAGATCACTGGCATGTTTTTGCTCATGGGTATCATTGGATTTCATTTTCCACAGCAAGTGCAAAGAAGTGTTTTTTGTTAAAACTAGATAGTAATTTTAATCGTATTGGAAAATTTTCAGTATACAGCAGTCGAAATTCAAAAGGATTCCCAAATACAGTAACAAATGATCATTTTCTTGTAGAAGAAAAAAATGGTATTGCAGTTGCACTTTTTCAACATGGTGACAAATCTTCCACTGGTAAACCTCGAATGATTATTTGCAAGTTTGGCATTAATGGAATTGGAAAAGGTGTCAAAACTGTTCCTGCTGATTCTCACCATAACTACTCAAACGGTGGCACTGCTTATTTACAAACGGGAAGATGCCCTGCTCATGTGTCTCCATGCTTTATGGCATTCATGCCTGAAAAAATAGTTGAAACAGTTGAAGGTAGCTTAATTCATTTAATTGTTGATAAAAAATGGCAAATTACATCAAGTTCAAAAATTCTTCAAAAAACTGGTCATAACTATTCAATGTCTTCTATGGTATATTGGAAAAATAATTTTGGTATACTTACGGTAAAAGATTATAATCTAAAAAAGAAAGTAAAATTTCCATCTGGTGCAAATATCATGAGATATGTTGTAGATGGAAAATTCAAGCAATATGGTAAAAAAACAATTGTTTTAGGCAATGCTCATAGACCTCATACTACACTATACAGTACAAAAACAAGAAGAAAAATGAACTTCTTGATTACTTGTTGGGATCAGTCAAATAGCAAGCCTCAAGGATACATGCGAGTGGATAGAATTTCCTGATCTGAAGTTAATCCACAGTTTACCTCTAATCAATAATTAATCAAAAAATCTAATTTTATACCATATTATCATAAACCGATCATGGAGGTAAATTCATTGTTTGTACGTATAATATCTTGTAAAGTAAAACTACTTTATTAACAAAATATTATCTGATATATTGAATAATACAAAAAAGATGTTGTCTCAAGCCTATGAGTGTGTTGAAGATGGTAATTTTGATGATGCGCTAGACCTCTATGATTTAGTATTGAAAAGTGAACCTGCAAATGTCAGTGCCCTTATTGATAAAGGAGTTACATTACAAAATATGGGCAGAATTAAACTTGCAATCCGCTCATACAATAAAGCCTTGCTAATTTCTCCTGCAAACCTTGATGCTCTACTAAACAAAGGTACTGCACTGCATTCTGATCAAAAATATGTTGAGGCAATAAAATGCTATGATGAGATTTTAAAAATTGATAAAAAATGCACAATGGCCCTTGCATACAAAGGATTGTCTTTAGGTGAAATTGGACAATTACAAGATGCACTAAAACATTTTAAAAAAGCATTATCTATTGACAAAGGATTTGATCTGGCCAATATTTCAAAAGATTTGGCACAAGATTTACTGAAATCAATTAAAGAACAAACTAAAACACTGTAACATCGCCAGGTGCTGGCTCTCGATTCATCTCTTTTTCATGTGATTCAAAAAAATCTGTATGTTTTGATTTTTGATGCTCTCTGAGTTTTTCTAAATTATCAAACCCTTCATGGCATAGATAGCATTTTGGTTTGTGTTCATCTACTAGTGGGAGCACCATGTAGTGATATTGTTATCTGACTACTTATTTCTTGAGTCTGACTAAGGAATATATCATGATGGGTTAGTCTTATTGTATGCTAGAACAACTAGTAGGTGATTCTCAGGCACTAGATCGCGCCATAGCAGGTCAAGAACTATCCTACAAAGATGGTCTTGAATTGATGAATTATGATAATCTGCACTTGCTTGGAGCAGTAGCTGATGCCCGAAGAAAGGAACTAGTTGGTGACACTGTAACTTTTGCAGCATCATACTACATGAATTACACAAATGTGTGTGCTGCAAGTTGTCAGATGTGTGCATTTTATAGAAAAGATGGTGCTGAAGATGCTTACACATTAACTCCTCAAGAAATTGAACAGCGAGTAGGAATTGCAAAACAGATGGGTGCAACTGAAGTACACATTGTTGGAGGGTTTCATCCCAAACTTCCCCTTGAATACTATGAAGACATGATGAAAATAATTAAGAAAAATCATCCCAAACTAAACATCAAAGCATTAACTGCAGCAGAGATTTTTTATCTATCAAAACTTACAAAAAATTCCACTAAAGAAATTCTGTCTAGACTGAAAGATGCTGGACTTGATTCAATGCCTGGTGGTGGAGCAGAACTATTTCATCCAGAAATTAGAAAAAAGATTGTAAGAGGAAAATGTACTGGTCAAGAATGGTTAGATGTAATTGAAGAGGCCCATAATATGGGAATCAAAAGTAATGTAACTATGCTTTATGGACACATTGAAAAACCTGAACACATTGTTGATCATCTTGTAAAAATTCGTGAGTTACAAAAAAAGACAAATGGATTCATCACACTCATTCCACTAAAATTCAGTTTAGATAATACCGAACTAGAACAAGAGCATTTGGTAAATAATGAATGTTCTTCTGTTTATGATTTGAGAATCATTGCATTATCAAGACTTATGCTTGCAAATACTCTAAACAACATCTCTGTTTATTGGGTAGCATATGGAAAGAAACTTGCTCAAGTTGCCTTGTCTAATGGTGGAAGTGACTTGGTTGGAACTGCATTTTCTGAGGAGATTTATCGTGCTGCAGGAAAACCTACAACATCATCAGTTGATGAGCTTGCAACTATGGTAAAAGAAATAGGCCGTACTCCTGCACAACGTAATACTCATTTTGGAATTTTAAAGAATTTTTAATCTAAATGTTTTTTAATTGACTCTATCTTTTCATGCATCTTTAGATGTTTGTCTCTTCTTGAATCTATCTTAATTACAACTTCTACTCTACCAATTCCTAGATTGTGAACTGTTTCTGTCATCTGTTTTGTTGCTTTGTTAATTACATCCATATCATCTGACTCTAAAACTGTCCCCATTGAATTAATTTCGTATGTGAGATTTTCTATCTTTTGAATTGATTCAATTGCTTTTGCAATGTAAAAACTTGCGCTAGTAGTTTTTGTCGCTATTGGATATATACTAATTTCTGCATGAATCAACTTTATTTCTGTACTTTAATTGGATTAAAAAGTTTGAATTACTCTGCAGGCTTTTTCTCTGATCTTTTTGCACTGCCCTTTCTACGCCTTGCTCCAAAACTAATTAAAATCAACAAAAATCCTACACCAATTAAAAGTCCATACAATAACTGCAAAGCCTGGTTTTCATCTTCTGCTACCATTAAATCAATAATCTCTTCTTCAGACATTCCAGCTTGACCTGTGGGTGGCTCTCCAATTGATAAGCCGATAACAATTCCTGCAACAATCATGGCAATGCCTCCACCAAAAATTTTCTTGTCAATTAGTACCAATTTGATATTATTTTGTATTTATCATATATTAGGAAATTGGATCCTCCGTATTTATTTTTCTTCCATGTGCAACTTGAGTGAAATTGTACCTTGATCTCCTGAATTAATTATCAGCATTCCTGCTGAATCTGCAACTTTGCAGACTCCATTTTTGTGATAAATACAATACTAATAGTCATGCTGTAAATCTCAAATGTATCTCACGAAAATTTTGTGCTCTATTAGCATAAAAGAACGATCACGTGTGACAAAATTACATTACATCATTGAGTCTAGCTAAAATTTCAAAATCCTTCAGGTGGCTTTTGTACAAATACATTGCAAATGAGTGCATCTGTTTTTTTATCTCTGTATTGAACATTGCATGAAACAAACTTTCCTTTTAGTGCTCTTTCCAAGTCTTCTTTTGTTTTTTCTTCATATTGTGGGTCGTCTGGATTGTCAATTTTGCTCATGATAATTTTTTCTGTTTTACCATATTCATCTTTGTTGTCTTTTCTAACATGACTTACAAGTAATTCAAATGCATTGTTAGTTAGAATGCCAATTACTGGACCGCCTATTCCGTCACCCATTAATTGTAAAAATTTTTTGTTCTATAATTACTTGATGGCTATGCTTAGTTCAAAATCTGGAACTAGATTTTTTTCTTTTGCCATCTCAAATACTCTTCTTATGGATTCTTCCCCAGAATCTCCCATATTGACTGTTACTTGATTTACATACATTTTTACAAATTTTTCAATCAATTCTCTTGGCTTTTCTCTGGAATACTGCATTGCATACTCTAGTGCATCATCAAAATTTTCTAATCCATATTCAATTGATGCTTGAAGATATTTGTCAAATTTCTGTATTGTCTCTGATCCTAAGTCTGTTCTCATGACATTAATTCCAAGTGGTACTGGCAATCCGCCAGTTGTCTTATCCCACCATTCTCCTACATCTAGAATTTTGGCATTCCCTTCTTGCTCATATGATAATTGTGTCTCGTGAATTACTAGCCCTGCATCGACTTTGCCTGATTTTACAGCTTCTGGAATGTCGCTAAAGTTCATTTCAACATAATCAAATTTTCCGATCATTAATTGTAGTAGTAAAAATGCTGATGTCATCTTTCCTGGAATTGCAATTTTGCATTTTTTTATCTCATCAATAGTCATTTGTTTTCTTGCAGTAACTATGGGGCCATATCCAATTCCAAAACTTCCGCCACTTCGTAAAACAGTGTATCCTGGAATATATGCACATGCATGAACTGAAACTGCTGTGACATCTAGTTGTGGATTTGTTGCTTTGCGGTTTAATTTTTCAATATCTTCAATGACATGATTTACTTCAAAATCTGGAGATGGAACTTTTCCTGTAAACATACCATAAAACATGAATGCATCATCCGAATCAGGAGTATGCCCTACTGAAATTTCCATAATTAGTTCAATTCTAGTCGTAATAAAAATCAAAACACAGCTAAAACAGATTTTCTAATATATGCCAAAAAATTATTTGAATTGATGAATACTATGGATGCATTTGAAAAAGACATTCATCTCCAAGTAGATTTTCTAAAATCCTTTCAAAAGCAAAAACCTATTTCAAAGACTCTGCAAAAAAATATCATTTTTTCTGGAAGTGGTGATTCAATGGTGTCTTCTATGTTGGCTGAATCTTTTTCTAATGGATTGGTAAAGGCAATGGATCCATTAGACTTGTACAAAAATAGATCTTTAGTAAAATCAAAACATGTTTACTTTGTTTCAATTTCTGGTAACACCATTACTAATGTCAAGGTTGCAAAAATTACAAAAAAATCAACTGCAATTACATCAAAGTCTGATGGCCAATTAGCTAAAGTCTCTAATGATGTAATTCTACTTGACTCTCCTAATAATGGAGTTTTTACTGCAGGCAGCATCTCATTTTTAGAAAGTGCCTTATGTTGCATTTCTCTAGTTGCGCCTATACGTATCTCCCATCCTGCTAGATTATATTCAAAAGCAAAATCTGATTCCAAGCGAGTCCAAATCTCTAAAAAAATTTACATCCTTGGCAATTTATTGACTTTCCCTCTTGCAATGTATTGTGCTGCAAAATTCTATGAGGTGTTGGGGTATGATGCACACTATTGTAGAATAGAGCAGTTTTCTCACATGGAGTTATTTTCAGCTAAAAGTGGTGACACTGTCATAATTTTTGAAGAAAAAAATCTACATAATGTGCAATTGACAAAAAATCTTAAAAAAATTGGAATTAATGTGGTTCATCCCAGTATGCCATCTGATAAAATATCTCAAGTGTTGTACTGTACATTTTTCTCTCAATTCATTGCACTAAATGAGGCAAAAAGAAAACGGAAAAAAGACTGTTATTTTGTGACGGCAAAAAAGATTCGTAATGTAAGTAATGACATGATCTATTGATCTTTTTGGAAGGCTAAGGTTTAATAGCTGAATCCTAGGGTTTGCGAATATGGTAAAATTCAAGTCAACAAGTGAAGTAATGAAAATTATCAAAAATAAGGATCAGATACGAAACTTTGGTGTAATTGCTCACGTTGACCATGGAAAAACTACTATGAGTGACAGCCTTTTAGCTTACTCTGGAATTATTGCCCCATCAGCTGCTGGAAAAGCACTTGCTATGGATTTTGATAAAGAAGAACAACAAAGAGGAATTACAATTTATCAAGCAAATGTTACTTTGCTCTTTTCCCAAAAAGGTACTGAATATGTCATTAACATGATTGATACACCTGGACACGTAGATTTTAGTGGAAGGGTAATTCGTAGTCTTAGGGCAATTGATGGTGCAGTTGTAGTGTGTGATGCAGTAGAAGGAATCATGACTCAGACTGAAACTGTTACTAGAATGGCACTTGAAGAGAGAGTAAAGCCTGTTTTATTTATCAACAAAGTAGATAGACTAATCAAAGAACTGCGATTAACTCCTGAAAAAATGCAGGCTCAATTAGCAGAAGTAGTTTCAAACTTTAATCAATTAATCGATACATATGCAGAACCTGAATACAAAGAAAAATGGAAGGTATCAATTCAAGATGCAAGTGTGACCTTTGGCTCTGCAAAAGATAGATGGGCAATCAACATTGATTTAATGAAAGAAAGAGGTATTACATTCAAAGATGTTATTGACGCTTATGAAAATGAAAAAGTCGACGATCTAGTTGAGAAAGCACCACTAGCTGATGCAGTTCTTGGTATGGTTGTAAAACATCATCCTGCCCCTCATGAGGCAGTCACATACAGAATTCCTCAAATTTGGAAAGGTGATTTAGAATCTGATGTTGGAAAGGCATTACTTGCATGTGATGATACTGGTCCCACAATTATGATGATTGTAAACATGGTATTGGATCCTGCAGCAGGGCCTGTTGCTATTGGAAGATTATTCTCTGGAACAATCAAAGATGGACAAACAATCAACATCATTGATGCAAAACGTGAAGGAAGAGTTCAATCTGTAAATTTCTTTATGGGAAACCAAAGAGAACAAGTAGGAGAACTTGGTGCTGGAAACATTCCTGCATTATTAGGATTAACTGAAGCTAGAGCAGGTAACACATTATCATCTGTTAAAGACATTCCAATGTTTGAAGGAGTCAAATATGTTTCAGAACCTGTTGTCCAAGTTGCAATTGAACCAAAACATCCTAAAGATTTACCTAAACTAGTCGAAGTTCTCAAACAACTAACCATTGAAGATCCTAACTTGATTGTAAAAATTGATGAAGAAAGCGGAGAGACAATTGTTGCAGGAATGGGTGTCTTGCACCTTGATGTTGCTACTCACCGTATTCAGGATGCTAAAGTAGAGATTGTTACATCTGAGCCTTTGATTAACTATCGAGAAACTGTAAAATCTGCATGTGAACCAATCATGGCAAAATCTCCAAACAGGCACAACAAAATATTCATGAAAGTTGAACCACTAGAGCCTGAAATTGCAAACATGCTAAGAACCGGTGAAATCAGTGATATGAAAGACAAGAAGATTGTTTCAGATTTGCTAAAGGGCGCCGGATGGGATACTGATACAATAAAGAGAGTTATGCGATTTGATTCTCGTGGTAATGTTTTGATTAACGGAACAAAAGGTGTTCAATTTGTACAGGAATCAACTGATTCTATAAACTCTGGATTTGATGAAGTAATGAAAGAGGGGCCTCTCTGTAAAGAGCAGATGAGGGACTGTAAATTCATATTTACTCACTTTGTTCCTCACGAGGATACTGCACACAGAGGTCTATCTCAATTAGGACCTGCATCTCGTAGAGCATGTATGGGTGCATTGCTAACTGCAGGAACTGCTGTCTTGGAACCAACTTTGGCAATTGAAGTTCGTGTACCAACTGATCTAGTTGGAAATGTTGCAACAGTTCTTTCTGGAAAACGTGGCAAAGTTCTAGATATGGCACAAAAAGGTGCATCAAGTATTGTTACAGGTGAGATACCAGCTTCTGAGACATTTACATTATCTGAAGAGATGAGAGGTCAAACTGCAGGACGTGCAACATGGAATACTTCCTTTAAGGCATGGACCGAAGTTCCTAAATCCATGCTTACAGCAGCTGTTGCTGACATTCGAAAGAGAAAGGGACTTGCTCCAGACCCTCCAAGAGCAGAAGAATTTATCGACAAAGAGTAAAAAGGCAAAGCCCCCCTTTTACGAATAAAATTATGACAGTTGTCGTAAAGTTTTAGATTAATGAAATCATAGTCAAGGTTATGACTGATTTTTTGATTACATCGGATAAGATCATAAAAGGAATGAATTTTGCAATAGGCCATGCAAATTCGTTACTTATTACATCAGAAGAATTATTCAATCAAAAAAAGCATGCTGAATCTACTGCACTTGCCATTTTATCATATGAAGAGTCTGCCAAAGCTAATTGGTTACTAAGAAAACTGCAAGAAGATAATGGTGTCACTAAAAAAGATTGGAAATCCCTCCTTGATCATGACTTTAAGCTAAGCCAACTAGAAAAAGAAAACATGAAAATGATTGATGAGATGTCTGATGCTGAAATGAAAATTTATCTTGATTTTCAGCAAGAAACTGTTCAAAAAATAGCTGAAAAATCAAAAGAAGAGGCTATTTCAAAACGTAAAGACTTGCTTGAAATTTTAAAAAAATTCAACAAGATAAAGAAACTTTGTTTTTACAGTGATTGGGATGATACTGAGAAAAAATGGAAATCATTTAGAGTATTTCCTAAAGATGATCAATATGCCATGAATTACACAATAATTCATTTAGCAGAAAACTTGCTTGGACGAATCATTTTTCTCAAAGATTTACATGAGAACCCTTCAAAATCTGCGGGAATCAAAGGAGTTGTTCCTGATGTTGAAAAAAATCAGATTATTGAGTTAGAAGATCATAGTAATGACATTGAGAATAGGAAATCATTTCAAGATCTACAGGCTCATTTTGAAAATTCTAAAAAATACGAACCACTCCTAGCAAAGGGATGGATTGCATTGAAAAAATATTTCTAAAATTTTAGTTTTCATGAATAATTTTTTGGTTTAATAATTCACCTTTTACTAATTCAATTTTTTTATCAAGTGAATATTCTAACTCTTGAGAGACATGGCCTGGGAAAAATGCCCCTACAACATTTGTGCCTAAATTTTTCACAGAATTCACAATTTCTATAAAATCTGCATCTCCTGCTAGTAAAATTGGAGTGTTGTATTGCCCTTCATATGCTTTAGTTATCATGTCGATTGCAATCAGACCATCTACACCCTTTTGTCTCCATGACCAATTCTTTCTATTTTCAACACCGCCTACAGTAGATAATACATGACGTCCTAACCGTACTTCAAAAAGTTCTAAGTTTTTAATTGGCGTAACATATCTTTCTTGTTTTTCTTCTTTTTCTTGAATCATTTCTGATGACACATCTAATAGTTCTAATCCTTTGTCACTGCCATCATAATTTGATTCAGCATCTTTTACATTGGCAATACCATCATAGTAATAATTTCTAATTACATGTGCTGCAAATCTTGTATCTAATCTGCCATTATCTCGTAAATAATGTGCAAGAATTTGATAATTAATATCATCATTGTCAACTAAATTTTTGACATTTTTTCTTAGATACCCCCCATCAATAAAGATCATCATGTTATTAGCACCTGCAAATCCAGGTCCACTACTAAAACTGCCCATAATACAGAATTATTATGTAGCTCATATTTTAATGAGTTTTTATCAGAATACGTTAGTAAAATCATGAGTGAAGACATAATATCACAATTAGAAGATGCAATAAGACAACGATTCATTACTTGGACGCAAAATATTCGATTTGCATTACCTGTTTTTGTCACAAATGAAAATCAACATTATACTCCACATGCTTTTGATATTTCAGTTCCTTCTACATTGATTAGACCTGATTCAGTATCAGTTGATAAATTAGATGAGCGGGTGTTTAATAGATTACAACAAATAGAGATGGCACATTTCATAAACCATTTTCGTAGTCTGGAATTAGAACTAACATCTGAATCTAACCAAGCAAATTTGTATGATACATTAGAGCAAGCATTTACGAGTGTAAATGAAATTGAAAGACCAGATACAATTTTGATACCGCGAAACAGATTATCTGCGTTAAATGATTATATTAGAAATTTGAGAATTGGACAATCAGTAATTCTTAGAGACAATTTGAATCATGTTGTGTATGAAGGAGAATCCAATGAATTTTACATCTATAGCAGAGAAAACATTACAAAAATTTTTCCTAAAGATAAGAATCAAAGATTAATTTTAAACATTGACCATGATGAAGGATTTGTAAACCCTTCTAGATTTTGGGGACACATACAACAAGAATTAATGATTAGAAATATTGAAAATATTGCTAGAATCACAGTCAATAATTAAATTTCACAAAGTTTTACAAAATCTAAATTATCATTAATCAATGACTGTAAAAAAAGCCATAAAAATTTTGGATTGGTGGATAAACCACAAAAAGACTTCGATGGAAAAACTTCTCAAGCAGTGGAATTATGACCCAAAGAAGCCTACCAAAGTTGAAAAACTTCTCATAGATTCTACTGATACAGATGTGTATAATCTTGAAGCAATTCGAGCCCAACTTGTTCCAAAATGCCCCATCCAAAAGATATGATAGATACATTGCCTGATGGTCAAAATTGCAATTCATGCAATACTTTTGACCTCTAATTTTTTTTGAATTTGTAGGTCAGGATTTACTTTAACCAGGTTTTAACAATAGAGAATTCCCCATTAACAAATTCCATCATTGTGCCATATTCTCCTTCTTTATTATCAAGGTAATCATATTTGATTAAAACTCCCACATACAAAGGATCACCATTTTTTGATTTTTGTATTAATTCTAAAGGCAGATCGTTTATCGTTTGTTCTAATGTTTGAGTGGGTAACAAAACTCCCATCTCTAATTGTGCAGGTTTATCATACATTTTTTCTATAAAATCATCATAGATGTCTTCCGTCCAAACAACTCTTATCTTTCCATCGGTGTTAGGAATTTTTCCAAAGTTTTCATAGATGTAATTTATTTTATTCTCTGGGGTTTCTTCAAATTTTGTAATTCCAATCCATGGTCTATTGATACTTTCAAATTCTGATAGTAATGCATATGACTGAATTCCAACTGCAAAAGCAACTATAACTGTTCCAATTGCAGTTATTAACGATATTTTTTCTGTTTTATTCAATGCTAAAAGTTCTCTAATCTTGTATAATACAATTATGAGGGATTTCTATCATTTCATAATAGTGTTGACACTTGAAAATATTTTTTCAAGATTAGCAATCAATTCAGATGGAAGTTTTTCAAGATCTGTTTTTCCAAATTCTTTAGTAATTTCCAATGCAGGTTTTGTTTTGTCAAATTTTCCTAATTGATTTTTTGAAAAATATGATTCAACACGTTTTACCATCATGGGGTTATCACTTTCTAATTTAATTTCCTTCTCTCCTATGACATCTTTGTATGCTTGTTTTACAAATTTTAGATAGTAATCTTCAGGGAATATATCTTCCAAAGACATCGTAACTCCTTGTTTTTCAAGCACGTCTCCCAGTGTTAAAATTTTATTACTTTTCAAAATTTGTTCACGAACCAATTTTTCTTTTGTAATTTTACCTTCATTGTCTGAATCTAAAAGAACACCTACATTCAATTCTTGTGAAACGTAAGTTTTTGCCAAAATAATGGTTTTTGTGCCGCCTCCAGCAGGACTAAAAACAAAATTTTTGTTAAAACCTGCTTTGCCATTTGCTTCAAAAACAGCTGAAGCACTACTAAGTAACCAGAAATCAGTTAATCCTTCTACAATCATACTATTCTTTCCAATAAACATTGATTGTGCAAGATGATATCCTACAGCAGATTGTAATGGGAATAACGCATCTCTGTCTGTTGCCCAATGTTCTTTTGAAATATGTGATTCGCGTCTTGAAGATTCTTTATCTAATGTTACCGTGTGTATTGAAAATGGTTTAGTTAAGTCGAGTAAAAATGGGGAATGAGTAGTATAGATGATTTGATTTTTTTGGGATAGCTGCGGTAATGCCTTTGTTAAGAAATCTTCTTGGCCCAAAGCATGAAGAAACAATGCAGGTTCATCTAATAATAATATTGAATCTTTATGCCTTCCTTCAGACTCCACATTAAATACAACATAAAACGAAAAATACCATTGATAACCTCTACTTCTTTCTTCTAATTGTAATCTTAATCTGTCTTGCCTATTAGTTACCCATAATCTCAAAAAATTCCCATTAACTTCGATTTGCACATCATGTTCATTTTGATTCCATATGTCATCCATCTCTCTGCTAAGACTTAATGATGCTTGATTGCATAATTGAGATAAAGTATCCTTGTCCTGAATTATTCTGGGCTGACTTTTCTTTTCTTCGGAACTTAACTTTAACAGTTCAATTGCATCTAAATTAGCTAAATCTAACAATGTTTTTGCAGTAAGTTCTTGTTCTGTTAAGTCACCTGTTTTAATATCGTCAACCAACGTTTGAAGATTGATGCGGCTGTCTAGTACACCTATATTTTCGAAATAAATGAATCGTGGCAGTTTACTTATTAAGAAATTTTTTACTTCCTCCCCATTGTCAGGTTTTACATCATCTTCAATTTTTTTTAGAATTGTTTCTATTTCAGAATTATCGTGATGAGGAGAAATTGCATCTAAATGAGGTGTAACCGCGTCAATTTTTGTTTTTATCTGATCTAAAATTGATTGTTTTCTAACGTTTAGATCATCTTCTAATCCCTCGCCTATTTGCTCAATAGAACTTAAAACATTGTTGACTAATGCTTCACCATTTTCAAATGTAGTTACATTAATCCCTTCAATTATGGATTTGATTGGTTGAATATATTCAACATTGAATTTTGAATAAGGAATTGCAAGTTGGTCATTTTCTTCAAAATGACAAATTAAATCCATATTCTTTTTTCTACTAAAAGAAATTTCTTGCAAATTCCCATAATTTTCATCTATTTCTTTTATTTCGTCTCTTTCTGCCTTCTCTATAGAAAATGTGGCAGTAATAAAAATTTCATTTTCATCAAAATTTCTAAAATGCCAGACAGGTTGTTCGGTCAACCTATTGAATTTTGTATCAGCTTTATTGTTTAATTTTCTTAATGCACGTAAAGCATTAGTTTTTCCACTTTCATTAATTCCTACAAAGGTAGTAATTTTCTCATCTACAGGTATTTCTCCTGAATCCTCTATTGAACGATAACGAAATATTCTAAATTTTATTAATCTCAAACAGACATTCTGTGTACAAGGAATACTAAAAGGTATTGTAATCATAATCTAATATGAATATATGAAAAATTATTTTTATAACATAGAAATTTTTTTAGGATAATTAATTTTTTGTAGTAATCCATTTTTCAAAATATTTGTTTAAAACAAAAATAAACAAAGTAATCAAACCCCCATAAATCATGGCTGATAACATATCTGAATAGAGGTTATATGCAGGACCTGGGGGTGCAAGATACCATCCAGAAGGTCTATCGTCTTCACATCCTAATTCAAAATTATTGTCAGCTACAAATAATGCTATTGAGGCCCAAAAGAACAAAACTAATGTTCTCATCCCTCTTTGTTTTTTTATTGAGTTTCGGATTTCGTATTTTCTACTTTGTTTAAGGATCAATACCCAAATTGGACCAACTAACAAAAGAACATATTCGATATCCCCAAAAGAATTATCTGAAATTTCAGCTAATGCTTCACAAGGAACTTGTAATTCAGGAACAAATTCTGTAAAAGGAACTATTGCTAAAAATGCTTCTGAAGTAGATATTCCTAACACATACCAAACAAAACCAGTAATGACGGTACTGAGAAGAAAAAAACCAAGAATGTCTTTTTTTGTGTTTGAATCTATTATTTTTACTAAACCCTTTTTTGGCCAATCATAAATTAAATTTTCTAAATTTATTGAAATGTATTCTCTAGTAATAATCCACACAATAAAAAATACAAAATAAGTCAAAACAGGAATTAAAAAAAGATGATGGATTCTAACGTTTTCTACAATTTGATACATCATAAAAGAATTATCTTGAAAGTCAGTTGTCAATAGAAAATACATTATAATGAAACTTAGTATACAAATTCCCCCGCTAATCAAAAATTGTTTTTTATTGTCCATTCTCTCAAATATTTTTAAAATAATTTAAACAAATTGGAATAGAATAATTTGTTGTTTGTTCATTAATATTTGTAATATTTCCTAACCATGTTCTTTTTTTATCGGCATTAAGATCAATCTGCCTTGTCATCTCTGAGAACTTGCCAATCCCCTCAATATTGTCTTGAATAATTGATGAACGTAATTGTCCTGCACGTAATACTTTGAATTTGTAAAACAATTTTCCATCCTTTTCTATGGTATCTAGATGTTCAATCTCTTTACTTCCAAGTTTTCCAATTCCTCTTTGCTTCCACTTTCCATTGAATCTGTAAAACCCGTTCTGCAAGACAAACACATCATCAGCTTTTTCTTCTAAGGAAAACTCGCCTAGTTTTTCTGAATCTATATCCAATGTAATAGTGGTACATACAGTATCTGTTGCAAATGACATTAATCACCTCCAATGCCGTTTTTTTATGACAAAATCATGAGACATGTATCTAAAACAGGGTTGAACATATTGCCTGTCTTGTTATCTGTTGTTTGTGCAGTTTTGACGTACATTAAGTTTAGAATAACTTTGATGGGCAATTCAAGAGGATATTTTGAATTATATGCACTTCGATTTGAGAAATTGTTTAATAGTTGACCTACTAATATAAGGTTGACCTAGATACAATGAGTCAATTTGAGCCTCCACTGAGAAAATATGAGCGTGAAAGAATTCTACTAGAGAATATCCAAGAAAACCCAAACTTGCACCATAATGCCCTCATAAAACTAATTGTTCCAAAATTTATGGCAAAATCAACCTTTGAGAAAACCAGAGATTCGTTAATTGACAAAGAAATCATTTTTGTGACCTCAAAAAGTAATATGAAATTTTATCATCTTACTGAAAATTACGACCATAAATCATCTCAGCATATAGAGCAAACAACAAACAACTCTTTTCATGATGTAAAATCTCAGGTCAATCGATTAGAAACTGATTTTCCACATAAGGATATAGATGAAAAAATTATTCTTGCAAATTCTCTTTTAAGACTATTACTTCAAACAGATAATGGGTTTACTATTTTAGATTCTGTAAAAAACCCCAAAAAAACATTGTATCGCGACGAACATTTAACAATTCAACAGTTAATTTTCAAGGTCTTTGAGATTATTCGAAACGATAAAGATTCTGAACTGTTACTTCCTACTGTTCTTAGTTTCTTAGGAATAATAGTCCCAAAGTACTCATTAGATAAATAGTCTATTCTCTAGTTATTTATTCAGGTTCATTTTAGATTGGAATGATGGGGTTACTGTACACCAAATTTTATATGGATTTTGATGAAAGTGATTGGAATCAGATTTCAAATGATCCAATTGTTTTTCAAACCAAAAAGGAAAATGTAACATTAGAGATTGATGATGCGTCCCACAATTTTTACAAATTAAATTTTAAAAAAGGTGGTAAAATTCAGATGTTCCGTGTAACTGGAAGATTTAGACTAACTTGGGATGATGATGATGTACTATGACTAAAATTATAATGGGTTTTCTCTAAATTATTTACATGTCATTGAATGAGAAAATTTCTAAAATTTTAGAAAATTTTGAAAATACCTCTTCAGATGAGATAATCGCTGTTTTAAAGCAAATTCAGCCTCAGTTTAAGAGTACTTTAACATCTGAATACCTTGATGGAAAAATTCAGAAAATTTTGGATGCAAAAGATGAATCAGAAAAAATGAAGCAGTGTAAAGCATTAACTCCATATCTTGATTGGTATCTTCAAGGCCTCTAAAATTACTCTGAATATTCTTTTATTTTATTTATGGCATTTTTAATAACTTCTAAATCATTTTTTGCCTCTACCATGTCGCCAACCAATTTTACAAAATATTCATGTCCTGTATCTTGAGCTTTGTGAATATCTGATTCATAACACCTAAGTGCTTTTTCAAAAAATGGAATTTCATCACTTAAACTTTTTACTGTTTGGATGTCATCCATACTGTTTTGAATTTTTTTAATTACCTCATCAATTTTTGGAACTGTTTTCATTGCTTGTTGATTTAATACTGATGCAAACATTGCAGCTGAATCTTTTAACTCGGGACTATTTGCGATAGTTCTTAATCTTTTTCGATAATGTTTTAATGATTTTAGTAGGATTTCATAACCTCCTTCATCCTTTAGGAAAATTGCACCAATCCATATTTTTTCAGACATTTACAAATTTTTGACACAAGTACAATAATTAAGTTGTCACTTGTTGTATCTGATTTTATCAGTTGAATGCTGAACTGATTTTTTTATGATTCAAAATTTTCTTGTATGGGTGGCTGATTTCTACTAATTAGATATAACAATACCCCAGCTACGGTGACGCCTATGCCACTTAGACCCACAAATGTACCAATATTTTTAATCAATCTCAAAATAGGCTCCGTTTGACCTAACTCTATTGAGTAAAACATGATTAATCCGACCAAAAACATTCCTCCGCCTATGGAGATCATAGGGATCCCTGCTTTCATAATTTAATGCAGATTTTCTAATTAATAAATCACCTAAAATTTATGCATGTGTAAATTATTTTTAAAAAGTTATTTTTACTAGACTAGGACAAATTAACTAAAGACGAAGAAGATATGTCGCAATTGACTCTTTCACAGACAATAGAAAATGTACAAGGCTTAATTGATTCTGGCAATGGCGATTCTGGAAGATTGCATCATATCCTAGAATATCTAAAAAATAATCGTCCACTATACCATTCTGATCAAAAGTATCTTGAAAAAAAACTTGATTCACCAATAACTCTGGAAGATGAAGTGGAAACCAAAACAGAAAATAATGTTTTACCAAAAATTAAAGAATTAATTGATTCTGGAAAAGGTGATCCAGGTAGACTGCAACATATTTTTGATATGATTGCAAATAACAAAACTTTGTATCACTCTGATGCTGTATATTTAGAATCAAAACTAAACAAAGCTTATTACCCAAAACAACTAGAACCTGAAACTAGAGAAGTAAAACAGACCCCCCAAATTTCAACACTTCTACGTGAACCTCTTAAACCTAAACCAATTCCTAGAGGAACATTGCCAAAAGGGTGGAACTCTCCAAGTAATTCTGCTGAAATGGAAAATATTTCAAAAAATATACTGGTTGAAGAAGAGAAAATTGAAAAACAAAAAAAGGTTTCAAATGAAATTAACGAACATCGCTCAAAATTAACTCAATTAATGTCTCATAGAAAAGAGTATGAACAAAAAGTTACTCAAGAAAAGCAAGCACTAGAAAACCAAATACAAGAAGAAAGACTAAAAATTGAGAATCAAACAAAATTATCTAAAGAAATTATTGCTCAAAAAGAAGAACTTGAAAAAGTAAAAAAAGAAAGAGCAAAAATTATTAAAAATATTAATTCTGAAAAATCTAAAATCTCAAAAGAGTTAGAAAAACAGAAAAAACAACTAGTTCAAGCACAGTTGGAGCAAGAGGCAATAGAAAAACAGGTGCAAACTGAACAATCTTTACTAACTAAAATGATTGAGGAACAAAAATCACGTTTACTAGAACAAGCTTCTATTGCAAATGAAATTAAATTAAAACAAAATGACTTGGAAAAAACTAAAAAAGATTATGAGTTTATTGTTTCGCAAGTAAATGAAGAGAAAGCAAAATTTGCTGAATCTGAAAAATTAAAAAATTTAATAAAATCTCAGGAAGAAGATCTAATAAAATCAAAGGAAGCCCGTCTTAATTTGATAAACACTATATCTAAAGAAAAAGAACTGATTGCTAAGAAAACTAAAGAAGAAAATAAACGATTAAAGTCTCAAGAAAGTTTCGTAAGACAACTCAAAAAAGAAGAAAAACTCTATGAATCCCTTAAAAAGAAACGTGAAAAGACAGAACAGCAAATTAAATTAAAAAATAAAAAATTAAAAGAAAAACAACAAAAATTAAAACAGCAGATTTCTGAAAAAAATAAAAAATTAAAATCATTAAATGTAAAAACACCTAAATCTACTACAAAAACTCCAAAAAAGAAAACTAAATCTACAAAAAGTACTAAAAAGAAAAAATCACTTTAATTTTATTGTAATCTCCTCGCCATTTCCTATGGGTGATGTTATTGTTCTAACATTTTGGTTTGATTGTATGTGTTGTGAATATTTTTTCATATCTTCTTGATATTTTTCAGGATATAACATATTATCAGTGACAATAACCCCCCCAATTGATACTAATGGCAAAATCATGTCAAAATATTCTATTACATTTTCCTTATCTGCATCAATTAATACAAAATCAAAAAAGTTCTGATATTTTTTTTGTAATCTAAAACTTCTTAGTATTTCCATTGCAAATCCCTCTTGAATTGTTATAATGTCTGAAACATTTGCATTTTGAAAATTTTCTTTTGCCCTTTTGATTTTTTCTGGGTTTTGTTCTATGGTGATGATTTTTCCACCATTTTCAATAATTGCCTCTGCACACCATATTGTGGAATATCCGACGGACATCCCAACCTCTAAAGCGTTCTTTACATTTTTTAATCGAATTATCATATTGAGAAGCTCACCTGTCTCTTTTGTTATTGCTAACATTCTCTCATTTGCAGGAACATCTATCTTTCTAGTTTTTTCTAATTTTGATTGCTCTTCTAATTTTTTAAGTACTGAAAAAATTGAAGTTGTATTTTTTCTATATATTAAAAAAATTCTCCTCCATCATTAGTTATTCTAAGATCTTGCATTATTTTTATTAGATTATATTTGCCAAATAATTTTTCTTATCTATATGGCAGCAAAAAAGAAAATTGATCTGCTTGAAATTGTTCAAAAAATCATAAACTTAGACTCTAAAATGAGATTTGCAGCAATAATTGATCCTAAAGGCAATATTCGAGAGGCTATCATGAAAACTGGTAAAACTAGTCTAAAATCCCAAAGGGAGGAAGAACATTTTTGCAAGCAAGTTGCACAAAGACGTTCTATGAGAAAGGAATTTGATAAATCTCTTGGTAAGGTAAGATATGTCCATGTTGAACGGGAAAAAGTTTCTCAAATGGTAGTGTATGCAAGAAGAAACATTATCTATTTTACAATGGAGCCTGAAATGCCAATAAATACAAAAATTAGATTAATTACAAAAATTAAAAAATTCACAACAGATCTTTAGGCTCTGTCTAGTTATTTTGTTTCCAAAGTTATCATGACTTTTAAAAAATATCTTGGTGATTCAAAGATGTTTGAATATGACAAGCATTTTAGAGATTGCCAGCAGCTCCACCAGCCGTTTATCAAAGCAAAAATAAATCCACAACATGGAAATTATTTTATCCAAATTGATTTGGTAACTTGTAATTACAAATTTTCAAAGAACGATCATAGTGCAGTTCAAAAAATGGTTGAAAGTGAAAATAATTTTTTAAAATCAATTTCTGAGCCTGAAATACAAGGATACAACATAACTTCTGATCTAGCCTGGTTTGATGGTGTTTCAAAAAATAATGTTGATTTTTTTTGTAATTGCCTATATGATTTGACTCAAAATGACTAGAATCTAATTAAATTTTTTAATATTTTATCTATGACTTTTAGTTCTTGTTTTCTTTCTTTAATCGTTGTTTCATTCCATTGCTTTGCAAATTCAGATTGCTGATCTAATTTTTCTAGTTCGTTGATATACTTTACAAGATGTATCTTGTATTCGTGCAATAAATCCAAATGTTTATTATGATTTTTTTCTGTCGGCGTAGTCATTTTACTCATTAATAATGTCTGGAAACATTTCCTTAATTCTCATTTTATCTTTTTCCATGGCCTCGATTCTCTTTTCAAGATGGTTTTTGATCACTGGGTCTTCTTCATCCTGCATCTCTTCTTTAATATCTGAAATCGTTTTTGTCAATGATTTGTAATATTCAATATGATTCTTCTTTGATTCTTCTGATGTGTCTTCTTCTTTTATATCCACAAAATGGTCTATTTCCTGTGAAATAAGTATTTGATGTTTGTAATTTCTTATTTACTTACGTTCATACAAATTTATTCAAAATATTAAACAAATTTTTGAATTTTTTAATCTCTGTTTTTATTCTAGCAATTTGATTACTTCGTATGGTTTCCATAAGATGTGATGATTGTGGCTTTGATTGTGACTACTCAGTAAGTGGTGACTTGGAACAAGTTGTTTTTGCCTATTGGAATCATATGGCTAATGAGCATGGAATAGAATATTCTCCTGAAACCCTAGGACGCTATGTTAAGAAGAAAATTCCTCAATCCGTACATGCTAGTTGATAAATTAAAACTTTAGGTGGGATAAAGTTTGAAAATAAATTTTACAATACATAACATGCCATTTTCGTTAGATTCCATAAAATCCCTATTTACAACATAAAATCAAAATTAACAAATACTGATTGGGCATCAAAACACGTTTTGTCATTACCTATTCATCCAAATGTATCTACCAAAAACATTGAATATATTGCAAAAACTGTGCGTGATTTAGTACATGAATAGCCTTGGAAATCTAATTGGAGAGATATGTAAGGTTGTTCTGCCTATCCTAGAATAATTTTACACTAATATTGAAATGTAATTCAGATATTGTATGAAAATTCTTGTAGATGAAAACTTGGATGGAATGGATGAACGCCTAAAAGAACATGGATATGATGCGCAAAGTGTACGAAAATTAAAAATGACTGGAAAAAAACTCGGTTCAGATTATTCTATAATTAATTATGCGCGTGAAAATAATATGATAATTGTTACCAAAGATACAGAATTTAGAATAGCAAGCGAAGAAAATAATTTTCCATTGATCTTACTTGATGATGAAGAAATTCTTAAAGTAATTATTGAAAAACTAAAAGATTTTAATTAATATTTTTTGAATCAATGTTTGAAATTCTCAAATTTGCTAAAATTTCATTAAGAAATACGTCTTCAGGCTGTTGTGAAATACAGGTCATAATTGCTTGCCAGCAATCATCAATTTGTCTATTTATTTGAGGGAACATTTTGTCTTTTCTAAATGTTGGGTAAAACGATAATAATGTCATGATTCCGTCAGTTGATTGTACTATTTGGATTAGATGAATAATTGATCTTAGTCTTTCATGAAATGAAAGATTTTCTGCTTTACTAATTAATTGAAAATTGCTTATTTCGTCAAAAATTGTTTTTACTTCTTTATGTAAATTTTTTAATTGATTGTTTACTGACTCATATAGATTAACTAATTCGTATTCGATATGTGATCTACTGTGAACCTGTTTTTCGATATCTCCAGATTCTACCAGGGCGCTAATTTCTCTATACACTGTTTTTTCATTTCCTACTTTCTTCATCACTTTTTTTGCTAATTCTGTGCCTCTGATTTTCCCATTTTTATTTAAAATTCTAATGATTTCTGTTCTAATGATTTCTGAATTTTTATCCATCTATTTTCACTATTCTTGATATTTCTCTATGACCTTTTTCTCCCCAATCTCACTAATCTCTTTTGCTAGTTGTTCTAAGATTTCTATTCCTTTTTTGATTGGTTCTTTTGGTAGGTTTTTGTATTCTAACTTTTGTTTTAACACCAACTTTTCATTATTAACAAAACTAATCAAACTAACATTTTCTCCCATGTTTAGATTAACAAAAAAATCTACATATTCTGAAATACTACTAATTCCCATGCTGATTCACTTTTCTACTCATATTTGTTTGAAGCACCTTAAATTAGATTAAAATAATTTCATAATGTCAGAATAATATGGATCGATGTGATAGACGTGTTCGGGCATACAAGAACGGAAAAACACTTGAAGAGTGTAAAGAAATTGTAGAGTCATTAAATCCTGATTTTAAATCAAAGATTGAGAAAAATGGGAAAGTATTGTGGACTGAAATTTTAGAACAAGTAGATCATGACGAACTAATTTACAAACTAACTCTCAAATATTTACGTCGTGATGGCTATGATATTGGAAATTGGAAAAGACCTCATGTGAAAAAATTCAATCACTGGTTTCAATCTTAAATTTTACTTTGGTTCTTTAGAATATCTTTGAATTAACTCATAGAATTTTACAGCTTCCATCTGGGTTTCGTAATTTTCTTGCCATGATGTATGGTGTAACCAAAAGAATTGGTATTGATATTGCAATTAGTGCTGTCTGTAATTGAGCTAGTGCAATGGATAATGCTATTCCACTTGCTGTTCCAATAAACACTGAGAAAAAGGTACCTGCACAAGTAGGACATGCAATGAATGCACCTGCAATGGCACCTATCCCACTCATTCCACTTCCTTTTTTAGAAAATGTATATGCATTAATAGCAATTGATGTGTTTAGTGCAACTAGATATGAAACAATAATTTGAAGTACCAAGTTAATTGGAATTATTTGTAATCCTACATGCTCAGTAAGATAAATGATGATTTTTGGCATATAGCCTATATCTCCGCAACAAGGGGCAACAAATCCTGAGGGTATTTCTGCGCCATAATGTATTGAAAAACTAACTTCTGGTTGATATACTAGTGTTCCCGATACAAGAGAGAAAAATATTCCATAGCCTATGAATGTTGCAATGAATATTTTTTTTGATTTGGAATTCCATGCAACTAGTGCAATTATTGTTGAAATGTTTTTTTCATTATTTTGTATCTTGCCTTTGTGATATCTATACAAACCAAAAGCAATTGCACCAAATGATGCTAGTAAAGTAATGTAAAATCCATATGCAATTCTTTGAATTGAGTCAATTGCACTTGGTGTTAGTAGTTCAGGATCTTGATATCTACCATAAATGATAAACAAAAGTGCAATTGTGACAAATCCTAGGACAATTAGTTTTTTGCCTTTATTGATTGAATTTGTCTGCTTCATGATGTTTTGTTTTTTCTATGAAATTAAATTCTATCTTAACTAAGTCTGGGCACAAAAATGTATATGATTGCAATTATTTCCAACCTTCCAAATATCATCAAAAATGCTAAAACAATCTTTGTAGCTGGGTCTGTATCAAAATCTATGACTCCTGCAGATAGTCCTCCAGTAGTAATTACACCTGCTGCTTCAAAAAATGCATCTTGAAATGGTACATTTTCACTTTCTGCAAGGTGTAATCCTGTAATTGCAGATATTGTTGGAAATAATGCTATGATTATTAGCGTAGATATTACCTCCTTCTTTGTTTGAGTTGGGAGTTCATTTCTTTTTATGCTACTGAAAAATGATCTACAATTTCTAAGATGGAATAATCTGAAAATTTTTAGACCTCCTGCAGTTGAAAATCCACAACCTCCAATGAACATCAAAATTATCAATATTGAATGTGCAACTCCATTTAGCCCTGCTAAACTTTGGAGTTGAAGACCTGCTGTTGTGCTAGCTGATACTGAATAAAATGCACTCTCTAATGGTTCTAGTCCACTTATTCCAATAAATAATACTGTGGCGCCACTTAATATTGCAAAATATGTGAGAACCTCTTTTCCTAATTTTGGTGCAAGGAATTTTTTTCTTACAAATGCATAGTGGAATGTAAATGGTAATGCGCCAAGTATCATTGCTCCCATCAAGATTACTTGTTCTTGCCACCCTAAGTTCTCAACAATTGTAGATGATGGAACAAATCCTCCTGTCGCAAGTGTACTCATAGCTAATGAGAAATCATCAAGTAGATTGTCTTGTCCAAAGAAATACAACAACATTGCAACAATTATGATGTATACTGCAAAGATTACAGTAATTGTTGAGAAAAGCTCCTTCATATGTAGTGTTCTTCCTGAGATAAAGCCACGCATTGATTGCAATTTTGATTCTGGATAAAATGCTGTAATTACCAAATAAATGAAACTCATTCCTCCGATGAGTTGTGTATAGCTACGATAAAAGGTAAAACTCTGAGTAAGATTTTCAGGCTCATCAAATAGTGATATTCCTCCTGTGGTAAATCCTGCAGCACTTGAAAAGAACGCATTTCCAAATACCTCTACATTGGTCTCATCACTTGGCAAAACATACAGATATGGAACAGTTCCAAACAGAGACAGCAAAAACAGGCTTGAAAAGACCAATATTGACGCCTGTTGTAGGTTTAAACTAGATTTCTCGCCATAAGAATTAAGAAAGAAACCTGTCACTAACAACAAAACAGTTGTAAGATAAATTCCTGTGGCAGTTGTTGTATCTTCTAAAATTGTTGCAACTATAGCTGGGACAAGTAATAGAACTCCTGCAAATTGTAAAACAAACCCTAGATTTCCAAGTACTGCTTTTACTGGAGGGCTCAATAATCGAGGTTCAGCAGCAGTTGCATCTCTGATAACATTTGCAATTGTAGTTTGAAAAATCATCCCTACAACTTCGTTCTTTTTTGTTAAAATTGGTAATTTTCTAATGTTGTTGTCTCTCATTTTGTGTAATGCATCTTGTAATGTAGCTTTTTCATTTATTGTGACAAGTGGTGTACTCATAATGTCTTTTAATTTTGTCGCTTCTGCATAGACTGTAACATCACTTACTTTACTTAGAATATCCTCATCTGTGACAATTCCAACTGGCACTCTGTTTTCATCTGTAATGATGATGTCATCTGTTTCATAATGTCGTAGCATCCTTGCTGCTTCCCTGGTTAGAGTATTCTGGCTTAGAATCAAAACATCCTTGTCCATGTATTCTGTAACGTACTTGTTTAGTACATACGAAACAGCTCGTTCTGGATTACTTGACATTAAGCTACCCTTAGTTAGGGATTTTAAATAATTTGGGATTGGGCTCCAGAATTGATCGTCTAAAAAAAATTTACCTTATTAGATTATTCTCACTGATCTCCCAATTTTGCTATCTTTATAAGCACTGGGCGTGAAGTTTATCCAGACAATGGATATCAATCAAGCACAAGAGCCTGATTACGACTCTGTAAAAATTGATTATGTTGGATTTGTTGACCCTTACGCAGTTGAAGGCATGGTTGTTCTAAAAGCTGATAATGGTAAAGAATTTCACATGAGAGCATTTTCTGGCGAAGTCGCAAAACATATCTCAAGTTTTGGTGATGATAAGGGCGGCGAACCTGTACCTTCAATTTACAAAATGATAGAGGATATTTGTGAAGAAAATGAACTTGTTCTAGTCAAAGTCAAAATCTATGAAAGTGGTGAAGTTCTTAGAGCTAATCTGTATTTTACAGGTAAAAAAGACCTTGTGTTAAGAAATTATCGTGCATCAGACGCAATGGCACTTGCAGCATATTACAATATTCCAATTCTTGTTAGAAAAAACCTACTAAAGGAAAGTTTGGAAGCATAAACCTGAAATTAGAACAGTTTTTCTCCCACCATTAATTATGATTTGTCATGAATGAGCAAGAACAACTGATGGACAATCTGCTAAATGTGGATCTTGAAATTATTGATGTTGTAAGAGAACTGCATCATGGAAATTGGGATTCTGATTCTCATAAAAAGCAAGTAGGCGATTTGCTTCAAATCCGTGATGAAATGGTTCAAAAATTAATGGCCGCAAATGGGTCAGATCGTCAATGTGATTGTGGCCATGATCATCATGAATAATTAAATGTCTTCAAAAAAACTATTTGGAAACATTTTTCTTATTTTATCTAACTCGTTTTCATATTTTTGAATTTTTAAATTTAATTCATTTAATTCGTTTTTTGGCATCTGTTCTCTTTGTTTTTCTAATGATTTGATCTGATTTGTGATTGTCTTATACATGATGGAATACTCTGGAAATTTTTCTGGCAGTTTACCCATTAGCTAGATTAAATATTCATCTTACTAATACCCGTTATGAAAATCACAATAGTTTTTGCATTTTTGATAATTTTTGGTATGGGGCTGGCTTTTGCTGAACCTGTTTCAACTGAAATTCCTTTTGAAGATAAAATACACTATGTTGATGAGCAGATAATGATTATGGCAGACATTTCAAATAATCAAGACATCCACCAAAACTTTGCATACTTGACACAAGTAAAAAATAATCAAGATGTTGTAATATCATTATCTTGGTTGACAGGTTCGTTGTCCCCAAGACAATCATTTTCTCCTGCACAATCATGGACTCCAATTATTCCTGGAACATACAACATTCAGGTTTTTGTTTGGGAGAGTATTGACAATCCTGAAGCACTGTCGCCACCTCTTTCAATGATTGTAAATGTTCAAGAAAGAATTTCATAATTAAAAATTCTGCTTCATAATTCGGCAAACTCATCATCTATCAGTGATAGCTTAGTCGTGGTTAATCATCAGCAAATTGTATTGTTTGTTAATAGTATATTATTATTCATGTATCAGAACCTTTTTGATACAAGCAGTTACTTTTCAAACATGGTGAATTTTGAAAAACTCTACAAGAAAGTTGCATTACAGGTAATAGAGCGATGTCATGGTGGAATCAAGATAAAGAAACGTGGAAAAATTATTCTAGTCTATGATCCAAAGCGTCACATGTGGAGTGATGGATTGGCAGGATTAGTCATAAAGGAAGAATGCAAAATTGCTAATCTCCGAGATTGGGAAACTGCAAATGTTAGACGTCATGTAATTGAGGAGTTACTTTCAAAATCTGATGACTAATATGCCACTCTTCTGATTAGATGAGGCTCTTTTAGCATAATTGTGTCATCTTTTCTTGATGACAACTCTACATTCCTGAGATTAAGATTTGTGACTACAATTAACGCCTCACAGCGAGTACAGAGAATTGTTTTTCCATCTGACCTTTCTTCTCTGACAATGTCTCTTTCAAATCTGTCCTCTTTTTCACATGTGGGGCATAGTTTAGGCTCTTTTGTGATTGTGATTATCTCCTTTACAAAAATAGTCTTGCCCATATTGGATTGTTATGAATTGCCCAAAAAAGAGTTTGTATTGTTAATTGGTATCAGCAATTCCATTTCGAGTGTCAAACCGTTTTAATCACTCAAAATTAGAACGAATGGTATTCAATGTATTTCCAATCTAACCAATTAACAATCTGTGTTGATGTGTTTTGAAAATATGTTTTTGTTTTTAGTTTATGTGTGTATAACAAAATTTTTACAATAATATTAGATCATTATTGTAAAATTTCATGATAAATATTAAATACTAAAATTTCCTATACATATTGATGTCGTTAGTTATAAAATCTAACGAATAAAACGCGTAGCCCCGCAGAATGATAAAGGCAATCAGGCGTTTAACGACCTGACCGTGAGAGGGAATCTCTCAATGTTCTGCAATAAGGGGGTTGCGCCTTTTTAATTCTTAAAAATATTATTTGCTCAAAAATTTTTTACGTAACTATTTCATCTAATCTATCTTCTTCATGTGCTCGTTTTATTTCCATTGCAATCCTTCTTCCAACTCCGAATGTTTTTCCATATTGATATTTTGTATATGGGCTAGTAGTGGCAACAATTGGATTTCCTGGAACACGCAATGAAACATCATATACAATCAATTCTAAATCCTTTGTAATTACACTTTGAAGTGAGAATGGTCCAATTATTCCTGGAGTGTATTCCTTCTTTACTGCTCTAACAAATTTGTCTCCCATTTTGAATACTTTTTCTAAAAGAGATTCTCTGATACTTGCAGGTGTGTGACCCACTTCGATGTTTTGTAAATCCACATCAATGTCTAATTGTTGTTGTGCAGGAAGTGCATTGTAGTCATGAATATTTGTTTGAAGTCTTCTCTCAATTCCAATAAAATCAACTTGTTCTGAAATTGGTGTGTGGAAGAAATTAAAATTCATGTATGTGCCAATTGCTAATTCTTCAATACTTGCCTTTTCTAGATCCTTTCTAGCTATGACCCCTTGTTTAACTCTCTCTTCAGATTTTTTAACATAATCCTTGTATGATGATACAGTAAAGAATGCTCTTTCTAGAGGCCTGTTCTTTTCTTGTACTTTTACGATACAAGGTTTATTGATTCTCTTAGGATCCTTGAATAATTTTGGATATTTTATTTTGGCTTTTTCTAAAAGATAATACTGACCTTTTTTTGCAGTTCTCTCTTCAGCTTGGAATAATTTTCTGTTTCCAAAAATTGGTACTTTGAAAGAATTTTCAATTGTTTTGTACCCCAGATAAACAGTAAGGGAACGATGTGGTACAATTATTGTATTTGAATCTCTTAACTCTTTTTGAATTTTAGCTGAAGCCATGTCTTTGAATTTATTCAAAACTGTAATTTCATCTGCAATTCTACTAAACCTTTGATATGGTCCTTCTCTACCTTTTTGACAAAATACTCTTGTCTGAAAATCTTCATCTTTTGCGCCATCCATAATCTCAAGTGCTGAATGACTTCCAAGAACACCTATCTTTACATCTGAATAGTCATTAACAATTTTCTTGATCTCAGAACTTTTAATCACGATATGTCTTGAAATTAGGATCTAATATAGCTAATTTTCATTTTTTACGATCGGAGACAATCACAAGATTTTTGTGAATTGATGTTTGCTCTAATGTGTGCTGTATCAATTTGAATTACAGATGGCAGGTGTAATTTTACTAACTGCAATGGCTGTTGGTGGAATCACTCTTTGGATAAAGCGAAGAAAAGAAAGAAAGGAATTAGAAGCATCTGCTGATGATGAGCCTCCTGTCTAGTGCTAAGAATAACTTCCTATCTAATACATAAAATACTCTGAATTCTAATCACAATCATTGAAACTAGTAATTGGAATAACTGGAAGTACTGGAGTTATCTATGGAATTCGAATGCTTGAAACTTTGAAAAAATTAGACATTGAGACTCATTTGATAATTTCTGAATGGGGAGAAAAATGTATTCCAATGGAAACTGAATTTACGTCTGATTATGTAAAATCACTTGCAACCAATGTCTCAGATGAAAAAAATATGGCATCTAGTGTTTCTAGTGGCACTCATAGAATTGACGGAATGATTGTTGCCCCATGTAGCATGAAAACATTATCTGCAATTGCAAACGGTTATGACGATACACTTGTTGCCCGAGCAGCTGGAGTCACAATAAAAGAATCAAGAAAATTAATTTTAATGGTAAGGGAGACTCCTCTATCTGCAATTCATCTAGAAAATATGTTAAAGCTTTCAAGATTGGGGGTTGTTATTTTACCTCCTGTGACTGAATTTTATACCAAACCTAAATCTATTGATGATATTGTAAATCATGGTGTTGGAAAATGTCTGGACCAATTTGACATAGAACACAATTTATACCCTCGATGGGGTACTCTCTAAATTATAATTGCCGCAATTTTCCTTTGAAAAAATAACTACTGCTGATAGAAATACTGTATACAAAATTTTTTCAGATTATGAAAACTATCAAAAAATCTCTTCTGAATTTTTCCCTTCAATTAGAATCCGTTCTGTTAGAGATAATGTTGCAGTAGTTGAGGAACATCTGATTCTAGGTGATGATGAATTTGTGATCATGGCAAAGCATGTTACTAATGAACCTGTTTTACATGATGTATTTGTTATTGGAGGTGATGCAAAAGGCTCTCATATACAAGAACAGTTCATCGAAATCCCTCAAGGCACAAAAATTCTAGTTGATGTGGATTTCAAATTAAAAGGAAAAATGAAAATTGGTGGTATGTTTTCTAAAAATAGATATCTGCAGAATTACGAAGAAATTTTAGATAATTTTATAAAAATTGCTGAAAACTAGTCTGATTTTGCTTCTTTATCTTTGAAGTCTTTAAGCTCTTTTTCACCTTCAATCTTGCCTTTTTCAAATTCTCCTTTGGCTTTACCGAAGGTTTTTGCAAGTTCTGGAATTTTTTTAGCACCAAAAATCAATACTACTGCTATAACTATGATGAATATCCATTCTTGACCTGCAATGAAATTGGCTAAATTCATTCCAAACATTATGTGTCTCTTTATCTAAATTCGGATTTAAGTGTTCAACTTTTTACGTTCTTTGCGTTCAATGAGTACCATGCCTGTAGCATACAGTGCTATCATGGGTCCTGCAATAAACCACATAGTAACACCACTTCCATCTGGAGTAATAATTGCACCAAAGATCACAATTATGACAATTGCATATCTAATGTTTTTACGCCAAAAATCTGTATCGACCATCCCTGATGCAGAAATTGCATACATTACTAGAGGAAGTTGAAATGAGAATCCAAATGCCAATAAAAATTGTAATACAAAAGTTACAAATTCTATTACATTGAGAAATGTAACTAGTCCTGCAGATTCCCCATATCGGTATAAGAAATCTAAAATGTATGGAATTACTAAGTTGTATGAAAATGCACATCCTGTAATGAACAACCCTAATGCGGGAATGGTGATACTTCTACTAACATTAATTTCATTTTCTTTTAGAGCTGGTTTGATGAATCCAACTAACTCTTTGATGATTATTGGCATGCTAACAACAATTCCTACTAGTGCTGCAATGTACACTTGTGCAAAGAATGCTTGACCTGGAGCAGTTTGAATTAACTGTACATCTTCTGGTACTAGATTAATTTTCATATGATTCGTAATTTGTGCTGCGATGTTGTTTAATGGTTCAGGTGTTGGATAGTATAATGTGGTTTGACCTACTTGGATTGGTTCGGCATGAAATGTCAAAATGAATGCAGTAATTATTCCAATTACTAGTACAATTCGAAGTAATCTCTTTCTTAGTTCCTCAAAATGCTGATTGATACCATCAAGCTCTGACATCTAATCTCTTTGTGCTTAAAGCTATATCTATTTGCCGGGAATTGGTAATAATTTTGCCTCAGGCAATCCGTCTTCTTTGAGTTGCTCTATTGATATGCCCTCAAATTCCAGAGAAATGATGGCCTTTGTGTTAAATTTGGATTCCATCTCTTTTGCTAAACTTGCAAGATCTTTGCTTGAATAGATTTCCTGTGAACCTTTGAGAATTACACGTTCACCTTTTTCCATCTCTTTACCTCCAAACTTTCCTTGAAGGAAGCCAGTAATTTCAGGAAGTTCTTTTCTATCAATATTATTGTAAAAATAACAAATCCCCTTTACTGATTCATAATCATATGCTGTACCGTTACGATACATGAAAACCCCAATAAAATGTGCTTCATCTTCTGGTTCTCTGACACATTTTATCTCCCAATTCAACAAATTCTCTTCATTATAGCTAAATCCTTCCATCTCTTCAGCTGTAATTTTCCAATATCTTGATCTTGCCATGTTATTTTGTACAAATCATTCTGATATAAATTCCAATATTTTCGGCTTTGTGACTAATACTCAATTTTGGGAAATTATCCGGCTCTTTTTATATCATGAATAAGTATTCTGGTTGTTGGGAGAACGAATTACTGTTGTATTGAAAACTGAGAATACTGAAAAAATTAGAAACATTCAAGCAAAAATGATCAGAACTTCTATAAAGTCAGTTAGCTTCTCACACGTTGTAAACCTAGTCCTAAATGAAGGACTAAAAAAATTCAAAGTATAATACAATAATGCAATTATTTATTTTCAATCTTTAATTTTGATTAACTATTACTAATCCATGCCTGATCTAAAAATTTTGGATTTTCTCAAATTTTATTGAACAAGAAAAATTTTTTGGTTATTCTGTTTGCTAATTTTTTAACAAGATCTCGTATTTCTGGTTTTTTAGAAAATTTCTTGAAGATTAATGAATAATACAAATTCAAGTAACCGATTCTGGGCTGGGTATATCTGCACAACACAAGTCCTCAGAACCGGAAACTTTACTGATTATTTCAAAATAAGTATAAAAGCACAAAATTATTCGGAAGATAGATTAACCTCGATTCAATTTTTTAAATTATTATGGATACGTATAATGTTCATGTAACAATTGAAAATAAACCTGGGATTAGTGATCCTGAAGGGGACACAATTCTAAATGATTTGGTATTAAAGGGTACCCACAAAACAGTATCTAAAATTAAAACTGCAAAAATGCTAAAATTCACCATTAAAGAAAAAGACAAAAAATCCGCACAATTTAAAATACAAGAAATATGTGATGAATTACGCATCTATAATCCCATGGTGAGTAAAGTCACAATTGACGTCTTTGATGCTTAGTATTTTTCTGAATCAATATTGTCTATCATTGCATTAATCAAGAGTTTACTGCGTAAAAATTCCGCCAGATTTGTTTGTGTGATTACTCCTACCAACTTTTCATCTTCTAGGATGATTAACCGTCGTATGTTGTTATTCAACATTTTTTGAACAGCATCCTCAATTACTGTATCTGGACTCACCCACTTGAATTTCTTTGACATGACTTCTTCGATTAAAACTGATGATGATTTTAGATCTTTGGCTGCTATTTTTTGAACAATATCTCGTTCTGAAACAACCCCTACTGGTTTTCCCTTTTTAATTATGACCAAAAAACTGATCTCTTTTTCTCTAAGAACAATAGACGCATCAAGGACTGTTTTATCATGTTCGATTGTAATGACATTTTTTTGCATAATGTCTCTCACATGAGCCATGCGATCATGATGTATTTTCCAGTAATAATTTTTTCTGACTAGACTCAAATTAAATATCGCCAGATCTAAATGTAATTGTGAAAGTTGGTGTTGTAGTTTTTCCTGGTAGCAATTGTGATCGTGACATGTATCATGTTTTAACTGATGTCTTTAATCTTGATGCTCAATATTTTTGGCATGAAAAATCTTTGCCAAAAAACATTGATGCTGTAATCCTTCCAGGTGGTTTTTCATATGGAGACAGGCTTAGAGCCGGAGTTATCGCCGCTCATAGTCCAATTATTAAAGATGTACAGAAAATGGCAAAGAAAGGCATACCTATTTTGGGAGTTTGTAATGGATTTCAAATTCTTGTAGAGTCTGGCCTTTTGCCTGGCGTTTTACTCAAAAATGAATCTCTTAATTTTATGTGTGAATGGACAAATCTGATTGTTGAAAACAATAAAACTCCATTTACAAATCAATTTAAACTAAATCAAAAAATCCCAATCCCTATTGCAAATGGTGAAGGTAGATACTATGTGGATGATGAAACTTTGAAACAATTAAAGAAAAAAAATCAAATTGTATTTCGATACGACAGAGTAGTTAATGGTTCATCAGACCGAATTGCAGGTGTGTGTAATGAAGATGGAAATGTTGTTGGAATGATGCCTCATCCTGAAAGAGCAGTAGAATCAGAAATTAATCCAATTGATAGCAAACCATCTTCTCTAATTTTTGAATCTCTTCTGAAAAAAATAGGTGTAAGCAATTGAGTTTAGAACCTCAAGAACTATCTGAATTAAAATCTAAAATTGGAAGAGATCCTACCTCCACTGAATTACAAATTGTTGCAGCAGAGTGGTCTGAGCACTGCTCTTACAAATCCTCAAAAAGACATCTCAAAATGTTGCCCATGAAGGGCCCTCTTGTCATTACAGAAAAAGGATATGATTCTGGTGTATTGGATGTTGGTGATGGATATGTTGTTACTGCACATATTGAAAGTCATAACCATCCTTCTGCTGTTGAGCCCTACGGTGGTGCTGCAACTGGGGTTGGTGGTGTAATTCGGGATATTTTATCAGCTGGGACAAGGCCTATCGCAATATTTGATGGGTTGCGATTTGGAGATATTGAAAAAGATCAACAAGCAAGATGGCTGTTCAAAAATGCTGTTACTGGAATTGCCGATTATGGTAACTGCTTGGGCATTCCAACTATTGGGGGAGAAGTTGAATTTGATCAATGCTATGAAAATTATGCATTAGTAGATGTTGCAGCAGTTGGTTTTGGTAAAAAAGAGAATTTAATAAAAAACCATGCAAAAAAAGGTGACATAGTAGTACTAATGGGTGGTTCTACTGGTAGAGATGGCATTGGTGGTTCACAATTTGCTTCTGATTCATTAGAATCTGAAGACCGTTCTGCTGTTCAAATCCCTGACCCCTTTATTGAGAAATTAATTATTGAAGCCGTTTTGGAGGCACGAAATGAAAAACTCATTCACGCAATGAAAGATTTGGGTGGCGGTGGACTGTCTTGTGCTATTTCTGAAACTGCAGATGCATTAGATATTGGAATTGAGATGGATGTTAGTAAGGTGCACACTCGAGAATCTGATATGCATCCCGATGAGATTATGGTTTCTGAATCTCAAGAGAGAATGCTAATTGTTACTAGTAAACCTAAATTTAAAAAATTACAAGAAATATGTAAAAAATTTAGAATCGGTTGCTCTGTTATTGGAACTGTAAAATCTGATAACCGTATGCATGTCAAAAAAGGAAAAAAAACATTTGCAAATCTTCCAACAGATGTTGTTGCAAATGCTACCTTGCTTGATTTGCCATCAAAAAAACCATCATATCTTAAGACAATTGAACAAGAAAAAAAGTTCAAAACAATTTCTGATTTTTCTAAAACAATGATGAAATTACTTGCATCCCCAAACATTGCAAGTAAAATTTGGGTTTATGGGCAATATGATCATGAGGTAGGAATCCGAACTGTGGTAAAGCCAGGAAGAGATGCGTCTGTTTTAAGATTAGACAATGGTAAATTTCTCTCAGTAAAAATTGATGGTAATCCAAAACAATGCTACATCAATCCAAGAGAAGGTGCAATTGGTTGCTTTGAGGAAGCATGCAGAAATGTTGTTTGTACTGGCGCCAAACCAATTGGAATGTTAGATCATCTACAATTTGGAAATCCAAAGGATCCTGAAATTTTTTGGACATTCTTAGAATCCCTAAAGGGGTTGACTGATTTTGCAAAGGATTTCAAAATCCCATGTATTGGTGGTAAAGTTAGTCTATACAATGAAACTCCTGTCGGTCCAATTAAACCCACTCCTCTAATTGGGGTCATTGGATTAATTGACAAAAATCCTCAAATTCCTCAAAAAATTAGTGATGGTGACTGCCTGATAATTGTTGGAGATACAAAAGATGAATTGGGGGGTTCTGAATATTTTGAATATATTCACAAATTTGTAGGTGGAAAATGTCCAAAAGTAGATTTTTCAGAATCAAAAAAGAATATGAAATCAGTTTTAGATATTATAGAAAGACAACTTTTGAAATCAGCTCATGATTGCTCAAAAGGTGGACTGGCAATTGCAGTATCTGAATTGTCTATGAACAATCTAATTGGTTGCAAAGTATCTTTGGAAAAAGTCCCTTGTAAAAAATTGGATGTTGATGGAATCCTCTTTTCTGAAAGTCACTCTCGCTATCTTTTAACATTTGATAAGAAAAATCTCTCAAAAATTGAAAAAATCCTCAAAAAGAATAAAGCTTTGTACAGCGTTATTGGTGAATTTACTGGAGAAAAGATTCATTTTGTTAATGGTAAAAAATCAATTATAGATCTAAGAGTTGATAAAGCACAAAAAACTTGGTTAAATTCGTTAAGGGATTTGGTATTGCATGGATAACAATCACAAATTGCATGTTCTTGATGATAAACCAAAAGAAAATTGTGGCGTAATTGGAATTTACAGCCTTAGTGGTACTAATGTTATTCCAATGGCAATTGATGCATTACGTGCTTTACAACATAGGGGCCAGGAGGCCTGGGGTATTGCAATACCAAACAAACCTCCACTCAAAAGATTAGGTCTTGTGTCTGCAGCATCTTCTGAATTCAAGGCAATTGCTGAAGAATATTCTTCTCCTTGTGTAATAGGACATGTTCGTTATTCTACTATGGGCAGGAGTTCATTGGAAAATGCACAACCTCTCAAAGTAAAGGATCTTTGTGTTGCACACAATGGAACAATAGCTAATGTTCAAGAACTCTCAAATTTAGTAGGTGGCTGCTCTTTTACCCCTCAAAATGCAAGTGACACACTAGTTGCTGCACAAAGACTTGTTTCGTTAATTTCTGAAAAAGGTCAAATGGGAAAAGCCCTATCTGTTTTAAAAAATGAAATGGTTGGATCATATTGCTTTACATTTATCTCTGATGATAATTCTGTTTATGCTGCGCGTGATCCAAAAGGTTTTCGTCCTATGGTTTTAGGTCATAAGGAATCTGATGATACATACATTGTAGCATCAGAATCATCTGCAGTTTCTGCAGTTGGTGCACAAATGCAACGAAATGTGACTCCTGGTGAATTAATCCGATTAAGCAAAGACGGTATAGAAACTGAAATGTTTTCTGATGATCCACAACGTGCACATTGTTCTTTTGAATTTACTTACTTTGCACATCCAACAAGTAACATGGAAGGAACTAACATCTATGTTGCAAGAAAAAACATTGGTCGATTTTTGGCAAAAAAATTCCCAATCAAAGATGCTGATTTGGTTATCCCCGTACCTGATTCTGCAAGACCTGCAGCATTAGGTTATGCACAAGAATTAGGTGTATCTTTTGATGAGGGACTACTCAAAGACAGATACAGCAAGAAAGGGCCTTTGCGAAGTTTTATTGAACCCCATCAAACAGACAGGGTAGAAATTAATCGATGGATTATTCCAATTCGAGAAATTATTGACGGAAAACATGTTGTTGTAATTGATGATAGTTTGGTTAGAGGTACAAGCTCCAAAGCAATAATCAAAGCATTAAGACGTGCTGGGGCACGAAAAATTAGTATGGTCATTACTTATCCTCCAATAAAATTCCCATGTTATGCTGGTATTGATTTTCCCTCTCAAGAGGAACTTGCAACATTTTCAAATGGAAAAGACATGTCTCAAGAAGAAACTATAGACATGGTAAGAAAAAGTATTGGTGCTGACTTTTTGGGGTATAATGACGCTGAGAATCTTGCAGCAGCAGTAGGAATTCCTGTTGATTCTATGTGTTTTACATGTGCGTCTGGAAATTATGAATCCCTTGGAATTACCCCCGAGTTTAAGAGTCGAGAAGAAATCAAAGGAGAAACATGATTAGAATGCAAGCAATTTGGAATGGTGAAATTATTGCAGAAAGTGATGATACTGTTGTAGTGGAAGGAAATCATTACTTTCCTATTAATTCTATCAAAAAAGAATACTTTGAAAAATCTGACCTGACTAGTTTTTGTGGATGGAAAGGTATGGCCAATTATTATTCTGTAACCGTTAATGGAAAGACAAACAAAGATTGTGCATGGTATTATGCTGAACCTAATGATGCTGCTATGAAAATTAAAGGCATGGTTGCGTTTTGGAATGGCGTTGAAGTAAAGTAACCAATTTAATTATTAGAAATACTATAAGATTTTTGTGAAGCAGTACACCGCACTTCTTTGTATTGGTGTAGGAGTAATTGCAACTATTGGTGTAATTTTTGGGGCAGATTTTTTCAAATTTTCTATATCTACTCAAGACTATGAAATTTTTGTAGATCCTCTTTTAGATGAACAGGGAATGTTTACTATGGGGCGAGTGACAATCCAAAACATTGGTGCCAAGCCAATAACAAATGTTCACATTAATTTTGGTGATGGGGATACATTGGATATTCAAACTATCGCAGTGGGACAAAAAATTATTGTCTCTCCTCCTCCTGAGAATTCAATGAAATTTGTGATGATCAGTGCTGATAATGACATATTTGTCAATAAAGCATATCGTGAAATGCCTAAAATGGTAGGTATGATGGGTTCATGATATTTGCTAGCAGTTAAATTCTGTAAACATTCAGTATTTTTACTTGAAATTTCTTACCAGTGGAAAAGTAAAGGATCTTTATGATGTTGATGAAAATACACTGCTCTTCAAATTCTCTGACCGTGTATCTGCATATGATGTAAAATTCAAGCAAGATATTCCTAGAAAAGGGGAGATTTTATGCAAATTTGCTGAATTTTGGTTCAATGAATTACCTGTACCCAACCATTTCATCAAACGCGAATCTGACACTGAAATTATAGTCAAAAAAATGCAGATGCTTCCAATGGAATGTGTAGTTCGTGGATATTTTTATGGTAGTCTTGTAAACCGATGGAAAAAAGGAGAATTCAAAGTTCCTGAAGGCACTGATACTACATTAGCTGCAAAACTGCCTGAACCAATATTTGATCCTACCACTAAATCCGAGCATGATATTCCTATAGATAAAACAAAAGCAATTGAAATGAAACTAGTTTCTGAGGAACAATACAACTGGTTAGAAAAAACTTCAATTGATATTTACAAAAAGATGGCACAAATTGCTGATAATGTTGGTTTTATCTTGGCTGATTTAAAATTAGAATTTGGAATTTTAGATAACCAAATCATTTTGGGTGATTCAATTGGTCCTGATGAGTATCGTTTATGGCCAAAGGATTCCTTTGAAGTTGGAAAAATCCAAGAAGCATATGACAAACAACTCTTACGTGATTGGCTAACTACAAATGGGTATCAAAAACAGTTTGATGATGCTCGTGACCGTGGTGAAGAACCTATGGCTCCTGAAATTCCATCTGATATAATTTCTAAAATGACAGAACGTTATGTTACTGCATATGAAAAATTCTCTGGTAAATCACTGTAATTGTTATTTTGATTCAATGTTGACTGTTTGTTAACTTTCAACTCGAATAGTGTTTTTGAAAATTAACAAAATCCTGTCTTGATGGGGGTATTTTTAGACATATTTTCTTGATTGTCCTTTTTTTGGTATTTTATAAAAAATCTTAGACCACTACAATAATTCTTTCTATACTACTATCTTTATCATAGTGGTATAATTTTTAGTGATTATAATACAATAATTCTTGTAGTGGTAATCATAATTTAGTAATAGTATGATTTTTTTGAAAATGAAAAAAAATTGATGCGATTAGACAAAAAAATATGATACAAGGATCTTTTAGATCAGAATTAAAGGTAATCTCAGTATGTCTACGTTATTAGAAAAACCAATTAAAGTAAATCGTATTGTCACGACAAGTATTGAACATGCTCGAGCAATTGAAGACCCTGCAAGAGCAAAAATTGTTGAGATATTATATCATCAAGCTCTTTCTGCTGACCAGATTACAACCATGCTCAAAAAATTTGGATTCAAAAAAGCATTAACCACTGTACGCCATCACCTGGAAATTCTAAAAGAATCAGGGCTGATTGAAATTGTAAAAATTGAAGAATCTCGAGGTGCAATAACCAAATTTTACAGCACATCTACAAAACTTCTTGATTTTCAAACCCCTGAAGATTTTGAATTAAAATATTCAAAACTCATTGATAACACATCTACAAAAATTGAAAAAATCCTAAAAGGATTGACCCCAAAGACTGGAAAATCAAAAGGAAAGAAATCTGAAGAATATTCTCAATATTTGGTAATGGAAATTATGAATCGTGCCATGACGAATGTACTTGAGAATACTGGTAAAAAATAATCGTTAAACCTAAGTATTTCGTGCAAGAAATTCTGATATGGTACGTATATTTTACAGCCAAAAAACAGAAGACCTCATTGAAAAGATGACTCTGACTAATTGGCGTAAACAAGTTCAGCAAGAACTTGGTCAGGAGCATCAAGACATGTCTGATAATTGGAAAATGTGTGCGATTGGTGAAAGAATAAAACTTGAAGGCAAAGATTTAGAATCAATAAAGGATCTTTCACCCGAGGCGATCAGACTTGGATATGAGTTTTCAGTAGCAATGCAAGAAAAAGACAATGAAAAAGCACTTGAAATCATTACAAAAATTGAACAACTTCCAACAATCTGGAGAAATGAAATTAATGGATGAAAAAGCTGTAAAATTATTTTCTGAAAAAAATCTTGTCTTTATTGCAACTGTTATGAAAGATGGTTCGCCACAGGTTTCACCTGTTTGGGCAAATTATGAAGATGGGTATGTTATGGTGAATACTGCTGAAGGGAGAATAAAACACAAAAATGTTTTACGTGATCCTCGTGTTGCAGTTTCAGTTGTCTCAAAAGATAACCCTCTTGATATGACAACAATTCGTGGTGTTGTTGAAGAATTGATTCCTGATTATGATTACAAACATGCTGATAAATTGACGCAACAATATATGGGACGTGATCACTATCCATTCAAACGTGATGCTGAAAAAAGAGTTATACTAAAAATAAAACCAAACAGAATTTTTGTTTTACCTGAATTAAAAATGTCCGAGTAACAATTTACAATATTTCTAAATTCGAGTTTAGAAATATGATAAATTAAGAATGTAACTCATAAAAAAGTTAGCATAGACAGCTTAACGTCGACGTTTAGCTGCCTTTCTCTTTGGAGCGGCTTTGCGTTTTCCTGCTGCCTTTCTCTTTGGAGCTGCTTTTCTTTTAGCTGCAGTTCTTCTCTTTGGAGCGGCTTTGCGTTTTCCTGCTGCCTTTCTCTTTGGAGCTGCTTTTCTTTTAGCTGCAGTTCTTCTCTTTGGAGCGGCTTTTCTTTTAGCTGCAGTTCTTCTCTTTGGAGCTGCTTTAGCTGCATTCTTCCTTCGAGTTGCTGCAGCTTTTCTCTTACGAGATGCTGCTGCTTTTGCTGCCTCTGCTGCTTTCTTAGCTGCATTTCTCTTTCGAGTTCTTGCTGCTTTCTTAGCTGCTTCAGCTCTTTTGGCTTTAGATATTGCCATGATTTTTTTCAAAAATCATGTGTGTTATATAGTAAAAGTCACACAATATTACGCAAACTATAGAAAAATTTGACAATTTTTTTTGATTTTGATAATTATCGATCAACAATTTGTTATGCAAACAACAGCTGTGTCTACTGTTGACTGTTCTTTTTGTGGTCTTATGATTATTTTGTACGTTTTGTCTTCATCAAATGGAATATCAAACTGTGTCGTTTTTTCTACTGGCTTGTTTGGTTCTAACCATTCTAAAAGTAAGTCTTTAGATGAAAATTCGCCATAAACTGCTTCATGTTTTTGCTCTTTTTCATCAACAATGTAAAATTGTCCTCCTGACAGTAGTGTTTTCTCTTCATCTCCAGTATACTCTGCAGTAATTCCAATCATTACAAACGTGTTTTCTGGTTGTACTTCTTTACTTCCTTCATGTGTGCCTTCAAATGTGATGACATATTCTACAGGCCCTACTGTAACAGTATCACCTGTGGTAGTTTCGATGTAATTTGTCTGATATTCTGTATACATGTACATTGCAGCTGCCATGGATGCAATTATGGCTCCAATTACAATGACTATTCCTAATCCTGCCACGAAAAAATCATCATTTTTTTGAATATATAGTTGCATAGTTTGGAAAAAAAAGGGCTTTAGGCCCAGTGCAAAATTGCACAAGTGAAATGGGCAGGACCAAAACTCGATAATGCGGGTACCATTTATGAGATAAAAACCGCGGAAAATTATATCGATCAACGTTTCCACATTGGTCTTTTTTGGTCTATTTTTTTGGTAATTTTTGGTAATTTTTCGTCAAAATTGAGGGGTTGAGCTTTTAGGCACAACACAAAAAGATCATACATGTTTAGCTGGGACATCTTGGTGGGTTGATGGTTGCATTTCATATCTAGGCACGAGTGTTCAACCCCCCCTCAAAACGCCTACTTTTGAAAAATTGACATTGTGCCTAATTAGGGTAAAATTAGAGGGGGGTTTAACGCCTAGGCATAATTCTAACAAATCTTCTATTTTAGAAAATTTTGTGTAATATCTCCTATAAACTCTGAAACTTGAATGAATATTTTAGATGAGAGAATTCTAAACTCTTCAAACAAATTATTGGTAGTTTCAAACGATTCATTTATTGAATTCTCATCAATTTGAAAAAAATTGATTTTCATGTTTTATGTTGAGATGTGTTGATTTTACCTACTGCTTGCCCCTAAATGGGGGGGGGGGTTTGGCAATATTTACTTCGAAATTTAATAAAAAAGGGACAAAATCCCTTTTGTTAAAATTACAAAATTTGAGATTTATTGCTTCTCTAATCTGATTGTAATTTTGCCTTTTTTTGCAGTATTAACTACTTTGAGGGCTCTGCTCATTACCCCCATACCAAATCTTGACAACTCTGTTGTAGAAATTGTAATCTCTCTTGGTTTTGATTTTGTTGTATTTCTTTTCATATTATGAAATAGGTAATTTTTGTTATAAGCCCCGCGTAGAACTGATAAATCATCTATGTTTTAGAATGTCTTCATCAAAAATCTTGCAGTTTTTTCATGCATTTCTGAAACTCTATCTAATGTATCAAGCAGGCCTTGCTGATTGATGTTTTCCTCTTTATCTAACACAACATAAACCCCGATCTTTTGCTTTCCATCTTCTGTGGTATTTTTGTTAATTGCCTGGATTGAATAACAATAATCTGCTACTTTTTTCTCAAACTTCTCTTTCTCTTCTTCGTTAAACCCCAAATACCTTGCAATCTGATTATTTTTCATGTTCACTTTAGATCCTACTACTAAGATTCCTTGTTGTGCCTTTGGTTCAAAAATTTCTACTGGCACTCCTGCTGGACCTGCATGTTTTACCAAAATCTGGAATACATTTTCAGGATTTTTAACATCTTCAAAGGATAACCCCTCATGAATTAACCATCTTTCAACATTATCTCTCATTCTTGATGCACTCATAATGGATTATTGCAAAGTGGTTCTATATGATTCTAAATTTATGATTAGTACTAAATTTTGAATATTTCTAAATTCGAATTTTGAAATATTCTAAATCTTTACCTGCGAACTAAACATTTTTGCTAAACGTTTACTCTGAAACCAGGGCCAAATTCAGGTATGAGTGATGCAATTATTGCATTAAAAACTAACCCTGCAATCATTAATGCAATTCCAACATACAAACAATTTTTTGCTTTTTTGGGATCATCCTTACGCAAAATAAAATATGCAATAATCCCCCCTATTATCCCAAAAAATATTGGCAACAAAAACCATAGATTACTTCTTTGTCTTTCTGGATATGTCATTTCCTAAAATTATTTTGCAGTAGCTGCTTTTTTCTGTAACTGTGTAATTTCTATCTCAACAGTTTCTAATGGATCTTCTACTTGGTTTCGTTTAATTGAGAACATTTTTGGTTTTTCAAAATCATCTGTGCAATCTGGACATGCATAAACTAGTACGCGATGTTCATTTGGTGCTTTTGGGTTTGATAATCTTGGGTAATACACTAGTCTTGCGCCACAGTCAACACAATATCTGTTGGCCCTTCTAGTTCTGACCAATGTAAACCTCCTGCATTATTCTAAATATGCGATCATCTATTAGATCTATGTTGTCTAATAGTGTAAACCAATTACTGTCAACCGATCAATATTTCTAAATTCGAATTTAGAAATATTATTTTTTCACTCCTTGTAATATGTTAACACAATCAAAATAAAATGTTTCAAAACTCGAGTTTAGAAATAAGTGGCGCCGCCCATCAGACTTGAACTGACGACCGTCCGATTAACAGTCGGATGCTCTACCACGCTGAGCTAGGGCGGCAACATGTTTGTACCTCGGTAAAAGTGATTTAATCCTTGCGACTATACAATTTAGACCAAAGTTATAGTAGATTAGTTAAATTTGGCAAAAAATTCTTTGATTTCTTTTGAATGACTTTCTACTAGTTCAATTATTTCCAAGTGCTCATCAGCAGTAGGTTCTCTTTGATGAACAACTTGAAATGCACTAAGTGCAGAACCTACCATTTCGCCAACAAAAAAACCACACAAAAAATCACCAATTTTTTCACAATCCCAAACTTCTCCTACTCTTGGTGAAGCTCCTGATTTTTTGTATAATTCTAAAGTCTGTTGAATTAAATCAGTTGTTTGTTTGGCAAATTCAGGATCTAGGGTCATTAGAAAAAACTAAAATCTACTTTTCTATGCCTTTTTTCTTTTCATAGACATAGATGCCGTCTAGGAAAACTCTGTGATCTTTATTCTTTACTTTGGTTTTTAATTCTATATTAGCTGCAGTTTGGGTAATGTCTGTCCAAACTTCTCCTGTGAGAATTACGTCTTCACCTTTAGGAATTACTTTTGTATTTCCCATGATGTGTGTAGTTCTTGGTGCTCTTTCTCCTTGATAATTTTCAATTAGAATTTTTTTTCCTTCAACTTTTACTGTGATTGGAAAGTGTGCAAAAACAACTTTCATCTTTATTGTATATCCTTCTACGAGACCTTCACAAATATTTCTGATTATTGATCTTGCAGTGTGTAAAATTGCATAATCTCTTTTTCTCTCACCAATTGTTTTGAGATTTACTTTATTATCTGAAATGTCAATTTTGACTGGAATGTTTCGAAAACTTTTGTGTGTTTTTCCTAGTGGACCTTCAAACAATAACATGTGTTTATTTTGTGTAACCTTGACTCCCTCTGGGATTTCCACCTGATCTTGCATTTTTTCAAGTTGACTAGTAGACATATCCTATCAAAAATCCCCCAATTCCTTTCTGTGCTGCATCATGATGTGACATTACTCCCTGGTTAGTTGTAACAAGAAGCATTCCTCTATCGTATGCTGGCAAGTATTGCTGTTCCCAATTGTTAAACTCATCAGTTTTTACTTTGAATCTAGGTGAAATTGCACCACATTTTGTAATCTTTGCCAATAATTTGATTTTGAATTTTCCTCCTCTTTTATCATCAATATGTTCGAATTCTCCAATGTATCCATCTTTTTGAAGTGTTTTGAGAACTTCAATTCCCAATTTTGAAGTTGGAAGTATTGTACACTCTCCTTTTCTTCTTGTTTCGTTATTGTATAATGTGACAAATAGATTTGCTAAAATGTTAGTTGCTGGCATGATATCACCTATTTTTCCTAAATCCCAGAGATGTTGCTACTTCTCTAAAGCATCGTCTGCATAACATCAAGTCGTATTTTTGTATAACAGCTGTATAGTCTCCGCATCTTTTACACCATCTTGAACCTCTGCCAAAATCGTGCTTTTTTCTACCTGTAAATTCGTATGATCTATCTTTTGCCATTATGCTACCGTCACTCCAAACTCTTTTACTAGATAATCCTTTGCTTCTTGATTTGTAATAATGTGAGATTTACCAACACTTGCTTTGTGTTTGCTTCTTCTTCTAATTCCATAACCTGGCCTAGTTAGTGTAACTGAAATTCCAAGACCTAAAATTCCAATTGATGGTTCATATTTCACACCTGGAATATCAATATGTTCTTTAATTCCAAATGAATAATTTCCAAAATTATCAAATGATCTTCCATTTACAGTATTTCCTTTTGCTTCAAGTAATCTTTTCAATAATTCTTTTGCATCATCACCGCGAATTGTAACTGCAACTCCAATTGGTTCTCCTTTTCTTACTCCCCAATCTCTTTGTGTTTCTTTTGCGTTACGTGCTGATGGTTTTTTACCAGAAATTTGTTCTAATGCTCTTCTTGCAATGTCAATTACATCTCCAGATTTACCAACTCCCATGTTTAGTACTACTTTCTCTAAAGAGATTTTTTTCATTGGGGATTCTGTTGTTTGAGACATATGATCACTTTAATTGAATTATTGGTTCCTCTTTTCCTATTGGCATGATGATGTCTGCTGGAATTTCGATTTTTCTATCTCCTAAAGACAGAATAACTCTTTTTGGAAGGATGAATGTGCCTTCTTCAATACTTTCAATCTTTCCAATCTGGCCTGCGTTAATTCCACGTGTTACTAATCCATGGTTTCCTGTTTCTAATTTAATTACTTCAAGAATTTTTTGATCTGGAACTTGAATTAAACATACATCTCCAACATTGACTTTGGTATCTGAAATTGTTGAACGCCCATCATGGAATCCTATTTGCATTTTTCCTTTGTTAATTGTAGTTTTACTGATAACTCTAACAAGTTTTTTAGTTTTTTCTGAATCGTTAATTTTGATTGGTTTTAGCAGCTTACCTTCTGTTGGCACAAGACGATAAACATCTGGAACATTTTCTAGTTCCACTATATCCATTAATCCAATTGCGTGATGTAGTGATTTTCTAACAACTCCATCAATCTTTACTTTTCCAGAATAGATTGCAGTTTTTGCTTCTCTAAGACTTGTGACAATCTTTAACATATCTCTAAGAAATACTGCTGTAGGTACTGAATGATCCTTTTTGTGAGGGCCTGGTCTTACCGTAATTACAAATCTTTTGTCTTTTCTTGTAATTCCCCAGAATTGAGGGGCCATTTGTCGTTTGAGTTTTTTACTACCTGAAATGCTTACCATTAATTCTCATCTTCCTTTTTTTGTGATTCTTTCTCCACTTTTGTTTCTTTAGTATCTGTTTTCTGTGACTCTTCTTTCTTTGATGTATCTTGAGCGGTTTCTTCAGCAGCTTTTGGTGTCTCTTTAGGTAGATTTGTTGGATCTTTACCTTCCAACTTTGCCATTCTCCATTTGTCTGATGTGTTTAATGATGTGACAAGCAGATTTGAGGTGTGAATAAAAACATCAAATTTGTCACCTTTGGTTTTTTCTTTCTTTACTCCTTCAATGGCAACACTGCTTTTTTCTGTAGATACTTCTGAAACTTTGCCATCTACACCTTTGAATTCTCCTCTAAGAATAGTTACGCTGTCTCCTTCAACTACTCTGACACTTCTTTTTCCATATTTTTTATGTAGATCTTTTGATAGTGCACTTCCAAGTTGCTTACTTTTTGTCTTGTATGATGCACGATAAATCATCTTGTTACGCATTTTTGTTGGTTTCATTTTATTATACCACCATTGATGCCAAGTTAGCTACTCTTGGCCATTTCTCTGAAGCTTCTGCTGCTACTGGTCCTTTGATGTCTGTTCCTTTTGTTTCTCCTTCTGGAGTGATTAGTACTGCTGCGTTGTCTTCAAAACAAACTCTTACACCATTTAATCTGCGAATTGCATATTTTTGTCTAATTATAACTGCACCATACACTTGTTTTCTTAATTCAGCTGGACCTTTCTTTACAACAACATTACAAAAATCTCCAACTGATGCTGATGGGAGTCTTGATGCTCTTGTTTTGTGCCTTGGAACGTTAATTACTTCTAAAATTTTAGCGCCAGAATTATCTGCACATACAATATTTGCTCCGACTGGAATAACTTTAGTTACATATGGGCGGAATTCTTCTACTCCCTTACCTGCTTGCTTTGCCATTATGATCTAACCTCCACTACCACATAGGACACTGATTTTGATATTGGTCTGCATTCTGCAGTCAATACTTTATCTCCTGATTCTACATCAAGACATCCTGGGACGTGAGCATGAATACTGCTTTTTCCTCTTGCATACCTTTTGAATTTATTAAAGTAAATTGGTGCGTCTTTTTGTAAGGTGATGGTCTGTTTTGCTTTACTTCCTGTTACTTTGCCATCAAAGAGTTTACCTCTAATTGCCAATCCTCCGTGGAAAGGACAATTCTTATCTGTACATTCTCTCTCTGGTGCTTTTACTTTTAATCCAATATCTCTAGTCATGCCTTTGCTCCTATTCTATCAAACGGTCTTTTTGCAATCTTTGATCCTTTTACAATTATATCGTTATTTTCAATTGAGAATTTCCAATTACTTGTAGATTTTGCAATGGATTTTTTTCCATTTTCTGTGTTAATTGTGAACATTGATTTTGTTTCATTTTCAATTGTTCCATTTAATCCTATTACTTGTGGATTGGTTGATTCAACAATCTGTGTGTTTAATCCAATAAATTCATGTGCTGTTATGTTGTCTGCTGTAATCATTTCTCTTTCTTCATCTCGTTTAATCTAGTGAGCATTCTTGCAATGTCGTGTCGTAGTGGTTTTAGTTTGCCGCTTTCTTTTCTTAATGTACCTTTAGCTGCATCAACTCTAAGTTTTGAAAGTTCACTTCGTGATTCTTGAATCTTACTTTTTAGATCTTTTTCATTTAGATTCTTGATTGTCTTCATACTAATTCTTGTCATTTGAGTTTTGCCTCCTCTTCTTCTAATGTCTCAAGTTCTTTCATTTTTTCTTCTTCTAGTGCAATTTGTTCTGATTCTGTTCTTGCTTTCTTTTCAGCAGCAGTTTCATCTCTCATCTTACCAGTATCTGCATCTTTGACCTGTTTAGCTTTCTTTGGTTTCTCCGTTTTCATCTCAAATTCTGGAACAAATTTTTCTTTTCTTGCAATTCTAATTCTGATTCCAATTAATCCCATTGCTGTATTGACATGTGCAATGTCTTCAGCAACTATTACTTCTGCATGGTGACCTGCCCGTGGTAAGATTCCTGCAGTATGTTTCTCAAAAGCTGAACGATCACCTCTTAGTTTACCTGAAATTGTAATTTGAACGCCCATTGCGCCATTTTCCATAATTTGTTTTAGTGTCCACATAGTCGCTCTTCTAAACGCAGTTCCTCTTTCAAGATGTGAGGCCATTCTATTACACATTACACTTGGTGATAACTCTGGCTTTTCAATTTCCACTACAGAAATCTGTGGATTCTTTAATCCAAAATCAGTTGCAAGTTTATCTGTAAGGTCTCTGATTCCTGAACCTTTTCTTCCGATAACTATTCCTGGTCTTGTAACATGAAGTGCAACTCTTGTACCTGTTGGTGTCTTTGAAATTTCTGCATGTGAAAATCCAGCTTCTTTGATTGCTTCTCTAAGATAATCTTTGAGAAGCATCATGTTGTAGTTGTCTTTAATTACATTCTTGACTGACGACATTTCTAAATCTCCTGGGCCACCAATTCTACGTGAGTCAATACATTGTTCTTTGGAGTTGCTCTACCCATTGCTCTTGGTATGAATCTTTTTATCAGAACCCCTTTGTGAACAGTTGCGTTTACAATTTTTAATCTATCTAAATCCATTCCTTTGTATTCTGCATTTGATTCTAAATTATCTAAAACTTTGATGAATTCTTTTGCTGTTTTTTGTGGGTAACGTCCTGCCATCATTCCAGGATCACCTTTGTGTCCGACTTGATTCTTGTATCTTCTAAATGCAATTGCTCTGTCTTTGTGAACGACAGATTGTAAGTAGTCTCTTGCTTTTTCAATTGACAATCCTTTGATTGCAACTGCTACTTCTCTTGCGTGCTTATGTGAGATATCTTTTTCTCTTAATGATGAACGTACGTGTCTTGTTGCATCATAATTTTGAAAAGCGTAATCGAATCTACCCATAATAATCACTTCAATGGCACATAGAGGCTGGATCTTGATGCGCCGACACCCGGTGCACCGTGTGAAACCTTCTTGTTTGTTATGACATATTCTCCCAAATAATGGCCAATCATCTCAGTTCTAATTAGAACTGGTTTGAATTCCTTTCCTGAGAAAACATTTACTGTAACATCTACCATGTATGGTAGGATAATCAAATCTCTGACATGGGTCTTGATTGGATTTTTTAATTTGCCTGCTTTTGCAGCTTTGATCTCTTCAATTAATTTTCTTTTACCATCATTAATTCCTCTGGTAAGTGATCTTCTTTGTCTTGCATTGAATAATTGGAATAATTTTTCTAATGACATATTCTCTAACTCTTCTTTTGGAATTCCTCTGTATGAAAATTCTTTAACCATTTTTGTTCTTCACCTTCAATCTCCCTATTATAGCATTCCTATCTTTGTTGCGAGGTCTCTTGCTTTTTCTGTATTTTCAAACTGAACAAATGCTTTCTTGCCATATATTGTTCTAGCTGTATTGACGTTAGTGACTTTTTCTTTGTATAGTGTGTTAACTGCATCAGCGATTTCTGGTTTGCTTGCTGATCTATCTACTATGAAGCAAATCTTACTTTCACTTTCCACCATTGCAAATGTCTTTTCAGTAATGTATGGTTTGATTATGATTTTGCTTGCTTGATCTACATTCATTGTACTTTCGCCATTACCTCTAGATGTGTTGATTTTATTTTTCCAATTTCTTCTATTGCGGATTTGGAATAAACGGTTAATCTAATTGGGTCTGAACCCGGAGCTAAATCTAATACGCTCAAATCTTTAACACTTGTTGCCTCTACACCTGGAAGTGCGCCAATTGCTTTTGATATATTTGATGAATCTTTAGTTACAAACAACACGCTCTTTCCAACTTTTTTACTTCTTCCTCTGAGTCTTGATTGACCAGAACGTGGTTTTCTTGATTGTAATCTTTGTAGATCTTGTGTTAGTTTTAATGAATCTAGTATTTTGGAAATTTCACTTGTTTTAGATACTGCTTCAATGTCGTCTGAAACTACAATTGGAAATGATTCGATTCCTTCTACCTTATGACCTCTTGATTCTATTCTGTCTTTTGATGCTGTTGCTGCAATTGCAGAACATAATGCCAACTTTTTTTCTTTTTTGTTTAATTTTTTGTAAATTACTTTCTCAACAATAGGTGGATGTGCCTGTCTTCCACCTCTGGTTGATGCTACTTCTGCACCTTGTCCTTGTCTTCCGCCACCACCACCTCGTGCTCTTGCTACACGAGATACCCCTTGACCTGTTGGCGGATCATTAGAATCTGCAACTACGTCTTGGCCTGCAGTTGGATGTCTTCCTTGTGGTTGGAATTTGTGTGATGTTAGATTAGTGAAAGCTTTGTGAATCAATTCTCTTCTAAATGGTGTTGCAAATACTGGTGGGAGTTCTACTTCTCCGTCTTTGGTTCCAGTTGTTGCGTATACTGCTGTTTTAGTCATACTACTACCTCCAAGATATTTGGTTTGTTAACTTTGGCTGGAACATTTCTGATTTGACTTCTTAGTTTGATTAATCTTCTATATGTTCCAGGAACTGAACCTTTTAGAATGATGAAATCTCCTTTAACTAAACCAAAATGTTTGTATCCTCCATCTGGATTTATCTTTAGTTTATCGTCATCTGTATTGCCCATAATCATAATTCTTTTGTCGTATTCTATTCTTTGATGGAATCCAAATTGTCCTGCTCTTGGAACAGTATACATGACACTTTGTGGGGAGATTGGACCTAGTGAACCAACTTCTCTAACGGTCTTTCTTGATTTGTGTTGCTTCTTCTTTACGTTCCATCTTTTCAAAACACCTTGCCAACCTTTGCCTTTTGTAATTGCTGCAACATCAACGCTTGCACCGGTTTCAAAAATCTGATCAATCTTAATTTCTTTTCCAAGTAATTCTTTAACATGTGTAAATTGTTTTGGTATGTCTCCTCCACTAACTGAAGCTTCAAAGATGTATGGTTTCTTTTGTTCTAATCCTGCAGCACTTGGTGATACTGCAACAATGGCAAAAATTTCTTTAATTTTTTTCAAACTTTTTTCTGCATTCTCTATTGCATTTTCTTGTTTGTTTTTTAGTGAAATCTCTTTGGCAATGTTTTTTGGAATATCTTCTGCATAAACATCAAACTCTGCATGTAGTCCATCATGATCTTTTGAATAACCTCTAATTCCCAAAATCAAGACTGGTGGTGTAACTAGAACTGTTCCCAAACTTACTAGTTGTTTTCCTGCATTAGGTACTTTTTCACGATCATCAATACTGACAATTTGAACACATCCTGCTTTGAAGCCACAGTGAGCTAAAATTTTTGGTTCTTCAGAATCTAACTTTGGCCATGCACGTATTCTTGCCTCCATGCTTTTGGCACGTACTCTAGGTGAATACGCAAGGCTTCCTCTACGTGGTGAATGTCTTTTTCTAGCACCCATGACTAAAACGCATCATCGATTGCCCTCTATTAAACCATGTGAGATGTCGTTAACTACTAAAAAAATATTGGTTAACCAACTGTGCCTAAAAATTAAGGACTAAAGAGATCATTTACCATATTCCAAATTGTTATTCCACCAATGATAATTCCTGCAGCTCCAACCCCGATTGCCAACAACAAAAAATTTTTTCTCTCTGCCATGATTATGATGTAGTTTGTGCATTAATTATTGATAATGTTCCAAGTAATGCTTCTTCTAGACGTACTGTTTGGGTAGCTTGGTTTGGAAAAAAGTTTAGAGATTTTGCGTTTTGCACATTTTTCATCTTTCCTCCTAGGATCTCATGAATTCCTTTCTCTGGAGAGCCAAACACAACCAGTGTTGGTTGATCTGATTTTGTATATTTTGCAATTTGTTCTTTTGTTGCAGTCTTGCCTTTTCTTGATGTAAGTATTATGTTTCCCTTCCATTCTGATAGTACTGAGAAGAGATTTGCTCTTTCTTTTACAGAATATCCCCAATATGCTGGTGCCTCACTTTTGTTAATCTCTTTAACTGAAAAATTTGGATGTCCTTCTTTGAATTGAATTGTTACTCTTTTACCAATTGAAGTTTTTCCAAAAAATGGAATTAGTTGGTTTATGCCCACATCTACAAATCTTTTTCCCTTTACACTAACGACTATTCCTTCTCTGACATCTCCTCTGTTGATTTTTTTTGGGTTTGCAGGTGTTATATGGCTAGGAATTTTTAATGGTTGTAACACTCCTGCAAATTTTAAATCATTCATTTTTGGAAACATTCTTCTTCGCAAAAACTGAGGTGTTTCTAGATATTTTAAAATCATAATCATGAGATTTCCATCTTGTTTGTTGTTTCCTTCTTGGTAAACATAGATTGTATCAACTTTGAAAATTGCACATGCTCTTGCCAGTACTGAAATTTTTCTAGTCTTGTCTATCTTTAATGATTCATCTGATAACGACGATTCAGGAATTGCAACAGATAATTTCACTATAATCGAGTCTCACAAACAGATAAAACAATTAATTTTTGTCGTGTGGATATTTTTCTTTGGCAGTGTTTGCATAGTTTGCAATCTGCTCTTCTGAAACTATTTCATACAAACCAGTATCTGTTTTGATATGTGCCATTCTGATATGACTAGTTCCCTCCTTATCTTCACTTGATAGATAAATTCCTGCTGCAGCTAATGCTGACGCATCTTCTAACGAAAGATCTTTTTTGTATGTTTTTTCTAAAAAGTCAGTTACTTGATCAGAACCTGAACCAATTGCAATTGCATCATAAGAGATGTATGTTCCACTTGGATCAGTCAAATACAATTGTGGGTTGTTGTTAACCACTCCGCCAAGAATTAATGCAACACCAAATGGTCTTACTCCTGCATATTGTGTATATTGTTGAGATTGATCAGCTAAGTGTTTAGCAATCGTTTCAACCTCTACTGGTTCATCATAAATCATTTTGTTACTTTGAGAAAAGAATCGTGCATTGTCAACTTGACTTCTTGCATCTGGGATATATCCTGCAGCTGCAACTCCTACATGATCATCAATTTGGAAAATTTTCTGTGCATTTGTAGAAATTTGCAATTTGCGTGGCTTTTCTTCTACTGCAATTACGATGCCATCTTTACATTTGATACCAACTGCAATTGTTCCTCTTCTTACAGTCTCAATTGCATATTCTACTTGGTATAACCTGCCATCTGGCGAAAATACTGTAATTGCTCTATCATAACCTTGTTGTGCAGGAAGCATTTGATTCAAATGCTCTGAAAGTTTAATTTAAGTCTAGCCTATCTAATTTGCCGTGAGATTCGAAATTGAATTTTCAGGCCATGAAAATATTAGATCAAATCATCAAAAGACTATAGAGATTACAAAAGATTCTCATTTGACTCCGCAAGGCGATTGCATCATTGGAGTTTGTGCAAATTACGCATGTGCAGATTTGCCTCAAAATCTAAAAGATAAACTCAAAAATTCTAACTCAATTGTTACATTTTCCATTAGTGTTGGAGATCATAATTTCACTGTAGAGGGAAAAGGACACCCTGATCTTATCCTTTCACACACTGATGACATTGTAATTAGAAAAAGCGATTTTGTATGTCCTAGAACCCTTGCAGTAAATTGTGATAAGGCATCTGATTTACTACCTAGAAAAATGGTTTCATTGTTACAAGATCCAAAAACTAAAGGTACTTTTGCCATTACAGTTGATTAAAACTGTGACAATTTTATAGGCATCAACTGTATTTTGTTTAATGGGTCGTAAAACTAATTTCTTTATTTTGATACCTCTGGCTGCATTTGCTACCCTGATTATTGGTGCTGGAATGTATATGACATTGTGCAAAAATGCTCTTGTTTCTTTGCCTTGTTGACTCAATATTTTCTAGCTTTAGTTAATTCTGGTTTAGCAAGATTCTCTTAAAGCACAACTCAATAGATGCTTCATGGCAAAACCTACTATTGAGTTACCTATTTCTGCAAAACCTACTGATTTAGAATTAAAAAAACTCAAAGATTATTTCAAAGAAATGCCTGTTGATCAAATTCTTACTGGATTAAAATTTGCAAAAAATAGATGGTCTGCAAAAGATGCAGGAACTCTAAAGGTTGGAAGAAAAAGCATTATCCAAAAAGAAGTTCACTCTGTAACTACTGAACAAGCTCAATGGAGATTAAAAAATTGGAAGATGATGATTGCAAATTATAGAAGACGCGGATACAGCTATCCAACAATTTCTAGAATAAAGAAAATTCTAATTCAAAAAAGTAAAAAGAAATCTAAATGAAAACGTCGGATTTTCTTTCAACAATTTGTTGTTTGAGTGTATCAGGAACATCTGGAATAGAAGCTTTTGTTTGACCTGAAATAACACCTTGTGCTTCTTCTAATATTGCTAGTGTGTCTGCATTAGTTTCTGCACCCACATTCATAGTATCTCCTAATTCCATTGATGAGCCTGACATTACATCTCCGAGTATTGATGACAAGTCTTGCATTGATGCATTTGCCTCTGGCATAATTCCATTAAGTGATGGAGCCAATCCCTTGATAATTGACATACAAGGACTAAGGGTAACTACCACGTCTCCTAATTCTGAAACTGTATCTAGTCTAAGTTTTACTTGCTCCATTGAAAGTTTGGCACCACTTACCATATTTTTCATCTTTCTTACTTGTGCCAATTCGTTTGCATATGCTTGTGCATAGGCATTCTTGTTATTTTTGTGAGCCACAACTATTTTATCAAAAATCTGATCATGTTTTACTCTAAGTTTTTCATTTATTCCTTCTAATTTTGAAATTTGAAATTGTAATTTTTTCTGTGCAAAGTCAATTTTATTCTTTAATGGTTCATCAGGTCGTACCTTTCCCATTACTTTTTGGGAAATACTTTCTCCCTGTGATTTATTCCAAGAATTGCTTAGCATATCTGATTCTCGATATTGGTCAAAAATTTTGTTTTAAAGAGATTTGTCACTGCAGCTAGTGTAACTGGAGTGACAGACAGTTATGGTTACACTACCCGAAGGTAAATGTGAATATTTCAAAGCCAGAACCAGTAACTTTGATTTCTAATACGTGGGATGCACTATCCTCACTGCTGATAATGTTATACAACCCTGGCTCTGAAACCCTTAGAATGTTTCTTGTTTGTATGTCTGTTCCAGAATATTGTTCAGGCAATTCTTCCCCGTCAAGAAAAATCTCCAACTCGGCATTACTTGCAGTAACAATGTTTACTTCCTTTGCATTGTATAACAATTTGATTTTTCCAGCATCTGAAATTAACTCCATGTTGTCCTTGTTATTTTTCCAAGTCCCTATTGGATAGAATTTATGTAGTTCAATTTTTTCTGATTCTTCATACACTACTGTTTTTCCTGGTTGGAATCCTTCTTCACTACCTAACTGATTTCTATTTTGTGCAAAGTAGTACCCAAAGTACAATTCTGGTGTTCTAAACAATGTATGCTCAAACTCTTCAATATCTACTAGCGATGAAGCTAATGTAGTTTGAATTCCTAATGCATCTGATCTTTCTTTTAGTAATTGCTGAATCACTTTTTCAGTTTCTTGGTATCCTCCTTCGCCAATATGATCATATCTGATATATCCTTCATGGTCTGCAATGTATTTTCTTGGCCAGTATCTGTTTTCAAATGCTTTCCATGTTTCCATATCGTTATCCATTACAACTGGATAGTCTATTCCATGTTTGTCAATTGACATTTTTACATTTTCAGGATCTTTTTCAAATTCAAATTCAGGAGAATGAACTCCAATAATTAATAATCCTTGATCAGAATATTTGTCATCCCATGCTGTGATATATGGAAGTGTTCTGATGCAATTAATGCAACTATATGTCCAAATATCATATAACACAATTTTTCCCTCCATCTCTTGAGACAGTTCTTCAGGTGTTGTATTCAGATAGTGTGCAATACCTACCAAGTCAGGAGCCATTTTGAATCCTGATTTGTCTATTTTACTAGTATCTTGATTGGTAATGTTTGAGACATTTGTCTCATCAAGTGTAGAAAATGATATGCTTATTGCAGCTATTCCCATACCTATGACTACCGCCAAAATGACTGCTGTTTTAATTTCTGATTTCATTTTATTACCCTAGAAATAATAATTCATTGAGAAGTGGAAAGTTGGCAATATATGCTAGTTGATTTGTGTATACTAGAACTCCTAAAATCACAATAAATCCACCTAAAACAATATTGTAATATTTTAGATGCTTACTCATTGAGCAAATAATTTTGTTTGCTCTTGAATAAAACACACCAATCAAAATAAATGGAATTCCTAATCCAAATGAGTATACTAATAGTAGATTAAATGCAACTGATGGCGTTGTTGCTGCAAGTGTAAGTATTGTTCCTAGTATTGGTCCTACACATGGTGTCCATCCTGCTGCAAATGCTAAACCAAAAACAAATGACATTGGATAACTTGCTTTTGCTCTTTTTGGAAAGAATTTTTTTTCCATGTTTAGTTTGTTTATTTTCATTGAAAGAAGCAAGAATATGCCAAATGCTACTATGATTGCTCCTCCTATCTGATTGAGTCCTTCTACTAGTTCGCCTGATGATGATGACAGTGTACTGTTAATTATAACTCCTAATGTGGAAAACACTACCGAGAAACCTAACACGAAAAATACTGAATTTAAAATGATGTTTGATCTGTTAATTGATACTGTTTTTATTCCATCTTTTTGATTCAATTCTGAAAGAGTAGTTCCTGAGATATATGCAAGAAATGCAGGAATCATTGGTAATATGCACGGAGCTACAAATGAGCTTAATCCTGCTAATGCTGCAACTGCTAGTGTTATTTCTGTCACACACTAGATTTACAATTTTTCCATTAAAGCATTCTTCCAGATTTTTATCATATGTCGATACAATCCGTTTTTAACTGGGTTATACCAAATTTTGGCATGAACAAGCGATTCATAGTAGTTGGAGTTGTTTTAGGACTAATCGTTGTGGCTGCTGTTCTAATTGGGTCTCCAATGTTTGGTGGCTTTGACGCTATGAGATAATTAGCAAAATTTCAAGTATGCCTTTTTGAATATTTCAAGCGATTTTTCAATATCCTTGTCTTTTAGCCATGCAGTTACCGATATTCTAAGCCTTGCCTGGTTTTTTGGAACTGTTGGGTATCGAATTGGCTGAGCAAATACCCCATTTTCAAATAAGAATTTCCCAAAGTCCATTGCGGATTTCTCATTTCCGATAATAATTGGTATGATTTGAGATTTTGAGTTTATTTTAAAACCAATCTCTTTGAGTCCTTTTGTTAATTTTTTTGTGTTTTTTTCTAGTTTCAGTTTTTGTTTTTCTCTATTTGAATTGAATCTTTTTAATGAATATTCTACTAAAAATGAAGGAAGTGCTGATGTATAGATAAATGATTTTGATCTGTTTATGCACAAGTCAATTACATTGTTTTTTGCTGCAACGTATCCTCCAAATGATCCTAGTCCTTTGCTTAGACTACTAATATACATGTCAATCTTTTTTCCAACATTAAAATAATTTGGTGTTCCCTTTCCGTCTTTTCCTATTACAAAGTCTCCATGTGCATCATCTACTATTGTAATTGCATCTGTTTTTTGAGATATCTCTGTGATTTGTTTTAGTTTTGACATGTCTCCATCCATACTAAATATTCCCTCAGTGATTACAAACTTGTTTTTTCCTTTTTGTTTTAATTTTGTTTGCAAATCTTTTATGTCATTATGCTTGTAAACTAGAACTCTTGCATCCGATAACTTACATGATTCAATAATGCTTGTATGGTTTAACTCATCACTTAGAATCAAGTCTCCTTTTCTTGCAATTGCTGAAATTGAACCCAGGTTTGCCATGTATCCTGTAGGATAAATTAAACTGTTTTGCTGTGATTTGTGTTTTGCAAGAATTTTTTCTAATTTTTTGTATGACTCGTCATTGCCTGATACAAGTCTAGAACTTGATTGGAGTTGACTCACTTGAATCCTTGTTGTAGGAATTCCTAGATAGTCATTTGAGCATAAATTGATTAATTTTTTTCCATTAATTGTGATGTGGGAGCCTTGAGCTTTCCCATATCGTAATTCTCGATAGAGATTGTTTTGCTTTATTGCTTGTAACTCTGCATCGACAAAGTCAAGTTTATGCCTGGAGGCCAATTTTTTCAATCATTTTACGGTCTTTTTTGGCCTCATTACCTCCCATGGTAAGATACCCTGCTGTAATGATTCCATTTGCTCCGCTTTGTAGTAACTCTTCACCTGAATCCTCTAGTTGAGTTTCTCTGCCTCCAGAAATTTTGATAACTGATTCAGGCAATAGAAATCTGATCACTGAAAACATTCTTACAATTTCAGAGTTTGGTAAATCTGTTTGAAGTTCAAGTGGTGTTCCTGGAACTGGAACAAGTATGTTAATTGTAACTTCTTCAGGATACAGTCTTGCAAGTTCTAATGTTAGTTCTAATCTCTGTGCTCTTGTTTCACCCAGTCCTATGATTCCACCCGTACATAACTCTAAACCTGCATCCCTCGCGATGCCTAATGTCTTTAGCCGGTCATCATATGTATGAGTTGTACAAATCTCTGGAAATTTTGATTTTGCTGTCTCTAAATTATGATTGTATCTTTTTACTTTAAGTTCTTTTAATTTTGCAGCTTGCTTTTTTGTAAGAAACCCTAAACTACATTCAACACTAATTCCAACTTTGTCATTTATCTCAGTAATTATTTTACAAACTTTTTCAAAATCTGTTTTTGATGGTTCACGCCACGCTGCTACAAGACAATATGATTCTGCGCCCTCATCTTTTGCTTTTTGAGCTTTAGATACTACTTCTTCAGGTGAGGGCAATTGGTATGTCTCAATTCCGGTGTCAAAGAATGCAGATTGTCCACAAAATGTACAATCTTCACTACATGCATTTTTTTTAATATTGTTTAATTGCTCAACATCTACTTTTTCTCCATTAAAATCTCGAGTAATCTCATTTGCACATCTTGCCAAATCTTTGAGGTTTTCCTCTGGGATGTTTAGTAATTTTTCAGCATCCTCTGCTGTGATATGATTTCCTGAGAATACTTTTTCCTGGCACTCTTTTATGAAATTCACGACACTCATGATCTTTTGTTTATGTTTTCCATTTATAACAATGAAGGTAGTCAAAAATTTCCCTTTATTGCTATGAACTTAGAAAAGCGTTAACCTCCATGCTATAGGGGGTTAACACAGGTTTTAAAAAAGTTATTTTCAATAATTTTATCCAATATGCCCAACTATATTTTGGGAAAAAATGGATGTAGATTGGCTTGCACGCCAAATACTGTTTAGCGAGAATTGGCCACGCATGAATTCTAGTTATTCAACAAAAATTCTAATTTTGATTTTGTATTTTTTTCATACAAATGGATTTTACCCATTATGATATGATGATTTATTCAATAATTCTCTTCTTTTCTAAATTCATTTAGATAATCACTAAATCCCATCATGAAATTATTTTTAGTTGTAAGAGTCAAATCAAATTACAAGGGCTAGAGGTGACTTGTCAAGATATCTCATGTCCTTCATTATTTTACACGTAAAAATTACATTAAAGATATTCATTTGTAAAGAATAACTAATGAATTTCAAGACTAAATTCTGAAAATATTTTATTTTGAAAAATCAGTACATCTCTTACAAGATCATTACTTTCAGCCTTGTATCTTTTGCAGAATTCATCACACATTACATGTTTACTAACAAAATTACTGCAGAGCATACACCCATCAAAGCATACATGTATTTTCTATACTTAGGATCACGTGTTCGCATAGCAGAATGTAAGTTAAAAAAGCATTTAAAAATTAATAGAATCTCAATAAAGTTATTCTACACCTTTTTCTTGGCTGTAATGTCAACAATTTTATCTATTTTCACAATGAAGAATTGTACATTACCAGTTAGTCTGTGGGTAATACAATAATTACAGAAACAACCTAATCTACTTTAGAGTCATCAACTAGTAAATTTAATAAATTACTTTATGATCATTATAGGCACTTTGGATTTGTGCATTACATGATTTGATACGCTTCCAAGAAATACTTCTTTAAGACCACCTCGTCCTCTAGAACCCATTACTATCAGATCAACTTTGTTTCTACTTTGATTTGCAAAATTAGAGATTAATTCTCCAGGATTCCCCTCCAATATTTTTTCTTGTAAGGTCACACCTTTTTTCTCTGCATTTTTCTTAGCTTTTGCAAGATTCTTTTTTGATTCAATAAACATTGTCTCTTTTGCAATTCTAATCTCACGATATGATAGTGGTGAAAAAGGAACTATGGACAATCCAACTATTTTTGCATCACATTGTTTTGCAAGAGTTACTGCTTCAGCAAACGCTCGCTCTGAGTACTTTGAGCCATCTAACGGAACAAGTATTTTTTTGTATAATCTATTTGCCATTATCTTAATTCCTCAGTTGTAAGTTGTGAATTTTTGCCTAAGATCATGTTTCTAACCTTTACCATCTTTCTTGCCAGCATAAACCCTGCACCAGACATACAACTACCAATAATTACATGAAGTATGCTAGATTCTTGCTGTGGTGCAACTAACATCACATATGCAAATCCACCAATCATTAGCATAATGCCAAAAGCTGCAAAGATCGCCATCATTACTGGGATTCTTGAAGGAACAGAGGGCAACAATGCAGTTTTTGATGATGACTCTATACTATCAAGGTCTTTACAAACATCACAACATCTATGTCGTTGTTTGTTTTGCCAGGTGGTAGTTAAAAAGAAAAATTCTTGGTGACAAGAATCACAGGTTCTTTTTGGAAGAGTAATCTTTCCATGTTCATCAAAGTCATGCCCAATCTTTTTCATGCAATCTTTACAAAAGTATCCGGGAATTCTCCATTGCTTTTGAAAGTTGTATTTCTTCCAACCCAATGTAACATTACATCCAGAACATGAAGTCAATTCTTGTCGCCTCTTGAAGTTTCTGCAACTGACTTTTGTCCGCTAAATACTTGTGCGATTCCTTTTCTTGCCTCAATGATGGGCAGAAATATGATGAAGAATGAAGCAATACTTACCCAAATTACGGAGATTCCTACCCAAATACTATAAGCCATTATATCAAATACTACGCCGGCAGCAATCAAGGGCATTGGCCATGCAATGATTAAGACCAGAGTCATGATACCGCCACCAGTAAGACTAAACTTGAAGGCTTTCTTCAAAGTCTCTTCGTTTTCAGTGATTTCTGCAGACTCTGCTTCAGATAATTCGACAAGAGTGATTTTCTTTTTGAGATCAGCCCAATCAAACTCAGTTTTAGCTGCAAGACTTCCAAAGATGGTAATTGCTCCACCAGTTAAGATTCCAGCAATGTTTCCAAATAACATAGAGTAATTATGACCAAGACTTGCCAGATTGATTTCCCCACCAAATTCTGGCAATGATGCTGCAACAGATACCCAGGTAGTTACTGCAACCATCAAACCGATAATAGCTCCAAGCGTGGCAGCTACTCGGTTTGTTCTTCTCCAAAGTATTGTTAATGCAATTGGAATTACTGCTGCACCAATTATGATGCCCATTGCCAGATAGACAAAGCCAAGACTTAATCCCATGTGTAAGAGTATGACTGCTAAACCCCCCATACCAAGCCCAAATCCAACAATCGTTATTCTAGATACTTTGACTAGTTGTTTACCTGAGGCATTTGGATTCTTGTACGTTCGGTAAATATCATAAGTTATCAAAGAAGAGACTGCAATTAGTTCTGCAGAACCGGCAGAAGTTACTGCCATAAATAACATAGTTAATACCATGATAGCACCGACTTCCCCCATTAGCGCTGTAGCTGCTGCTGGAACTACCAATCCTAATTGAACTTGTGCAGGGGTCAAGTCAACATCAAGTGCCACTGCAGTCAGCCCCATAGTAGTTGCAAGTGTAAATGGAATTGCAAACCAACATGCACCACCAAGTAAGAAGCCCTTAACAGTGGATGATGGTTTTGCTGCAATTGCTCGCTGCCAATATGCTTGGTCAACAAAGACAGTTCCAAAGTTTCCTACAATGTTAATGATACCAAACATCAGACCGCCAATTGATGCCATTGTCAAGAATGCACCTGCTGCATTTCCTTCAATTGGTCTTAGATCTGCAGCTGCAACTAATTTTTCATACATTCCTTCAACACCACCAGTGATGTCAGTATTGAAATATACTGCTGCAACAAAGGTTAGAATTACAACAAATATGATTATTGTATGCATATAATCTGCAACAAAAGTTGCTTTTAGCCCTCCAACTAGAGTGTAGATCATCACACCTACTGGAATCAAGAAGGCAGCAAGAGAAATATCCATTCCAGTAAGACCATTGACTACGGCTGAACCGCCTAGCAATAACATGGCTGTTACAATCATGTTAGTCATTAATGCAAATACCAAGAAGACTTTATGAGAACCATCACCGAATCTTGCACGAATGATTTCTAGGAATGTATGTGCGTTTGGGGCTTTACGTTTCAATTCAATAGCTAAAATTCCGAACAACAACACTTGGATTGATGCTCCTGCTGCATACCAAAATGGACCACTTATTCCATACTGATATGCTACAGTTGAGGATTGAAGTAAAGTTGCAGCCCATGTCCAAGCAGAAACAATAGCAGCCGCAGTTAGACCCGTTTTGATTGTTCGTCCAGCAGTATTAAACATCTCAGAGGTCTGGTTAACTCCAAGGTATCTTTCTTCAATTTTTACTTCAATGGAAATTATTACAGCAAAAACTGCACCTAAACCAACAACAATAGCCCAACCAATCCATTCAGGCAATGCTTCACCAATTGCAAATCCTTCTGAAATGGCACCTGCTGCAAAAACGGTTTGTGGAGATCCGACAAGGAACACTACAATAGCAAAAAATGTAGTTAATACAAAGGGTAAAGATTTTGCCGTGTACACAAAAATGAATATTCTGAGATTTACTTATTGATTGAACAAACTAGGACCTTTATGTACTCAATTTTTAAGACAAAATAAAACCCTACAATCAAAAATAATTCTAGTCGACGTCGGCTTAAATGAAAATTTACATGAAGAAAATAAAAATTGAAAAGTATTAAAACAAGTTGTAAAGTCGTGCCATAGAAATTTTTTCAGCTGGATCAATTGTTGCAAGTTTACCATCAACTTTTACTTCATAGGTTTCAGAATTGATTTCAATTTTGGGGGTTTGATCATTATACAACATATCTTTTTTTCTAATATTACGACAATTTTTTACAGGAACCAATTTCTTTTGGGATTTAATTTCAGATTCAATTCCTTTGTCTAGTGCAAGTTGTGATGTAAAAGTTATAGAAGTAGAATGTTTTGTTTGGCCATATGCTCCAAACATAGGACGATACAATATGGGTTCAGTTGTAGGGATTGAGGCATTAGGATCACCCATTAGAGAATAGGTGATAAAGCCGCCCTTGATGATCATTTTAGGTTTGATGCCAAAGAATTGAGGAGACCAAATAACGATATCAGCTAGTCTTCCAGGCTGAATAGAGCCTACATAATCAGAGATTCCATGAGTTAGGGCAGGATTGATTGTGATTTTTGCAAGATATCGCTTTACTCTGAAATTATCATTTCCAGAATTATCCTCAGGTAATGGTCCGGTCATCTTTTTCATTTTATCGGCAGTCTGCCAGTTTCTAGTTGTCACTTCACCGACTCTACCCATTGCTTGACTATCTGATGACATCATACTTAGCACTCCAAGATCATGTAAAACATCTTCCGCTGCAATTGTTTCACCTCTAATTCTAGATTCTGCAAATGATACATCTTCAGGAACTGCAGAATTAAGATGATGACAGACCATCATCATATCAAGATGTTCAGCAAGTGTGTTTACGGTAAATGGTCTTGTTGGATTGGTAGAAGAAGGAAGAATATTTTGTTCACTTGCAACTTTCATAATGTCCGGAGCATGACCCCCTCCAGCACCTTCTGTGTGATAAGTATGGATTGTTCTTCCTGCAATTGCTTCTATAGTGTCATCAACAAATCCACATTCATTTAGAGTATCGGTATGTATTGCAACTTGAGTGTCAGTTTTATCTGCAACGTTTAGAGCAGAATCAATAGCAGCAGGTGTTGATCCCCAATCTTCGTGTAATTTTAATCCGCATGCTCCTGCTTCAATTTGTTCAAGTAATGCCGTCTCAAGGGAATCATTTCCCTTTGCCAAGAATCCAAAGTTAAGTGGAAAATCATCAACTGATTCAATCATTCTATGGATATTCCATTTTCCCGGAGTACATGTAGTGGCGTTTGTGCCATCTGCAGGACCAGTTCCCCCACCAATCATTGTAGTTGTTCCATTACAGATTGCATGGATTACTTGTTGAGGAGAAATAAAATGAATATGAGAATCAATTGTTCCAGGGGTACAAATTGTATGCTCACCAGCAATAATCTCAGTGTTTGAAGAAATTATCATGTCAACATCATCCATAATGTTTGGATTTCCTGCATTTCCTACACATACAACTTTTCCATCTTTTACTCCAATGTCTGCTTTGATGATTCCCAAAATAGGATCCATAACTATTGCATTAGTAATTACCAGATCGAGTGATTCTGCACGAAGCACTCCACTTGCTTGACCAAGTCCATCTCGTATACTTTTTCCTCCACCAAAAACAGCCTCATCACCATACTTGACCAAGTCTTTTTCAATTTCAATAATTAAATCGGTATCAGCAAGTCTAACTTTATCACCTGTAGTTGGACCAAACAAATCAACATAGTTTTTTCTTGGAATGGTTAGTGTCATTTTGCCACTCCCTTGAATCCTTTTTCTGCTGCTTTTTTGATAGCATCTTCTTGTTTTTCTTCTAAGCTTCCACTTACTAAACCGCTAAATCCATAAACAATTTTCTTTCCTCCAAATTCTGTTAATTCAATTTCTTTTGTTTCACCTGGTTCAAATCTTACAGAAGTTCCTGCAGGAATATTAAGATGATAACCATAGGACTGCTTTCTTGGAAAATCAAGTGCTTTATTTGTTTCAAAAAAGTGAGTATGCGAACCGACTTGGATTGGTCTATCTCCCGTATTTCTAACACTAACAAAAACTGTTTCCTTACCCACATTGGCAATTATTGGTTCATCTGAAGGGAAATATTCGCCAGGAATCATTTACATCACACAATCGGGTCATGGATAGTTACTAGTTTAGTTCCATCTTCAAAAGTTGCTTCTACTTGGATGGAATGGATTAGATCAGCAACGCCAGGAAGAACATCATCTTTTGTTAGAACTTTTTTGCCAGAACTCATTAGTTCTGGAACAGATCTTCCATCTCTTGCACCTTCTAAGATATGATCAGCTAAAATAGAAACTGCTTCAGGATGATTTAGTTTAAGTCCTCTAGTCTGTCTTCTGCGAGCAAGTTCCGATGTAACAAAAACATTGAGTTTCTCTAATTCTCTAGGAGTAAGCATCATTGAATGAGATTATGTTTTAATGTATTTAATAATTAAAAAATGTAAAAACAATCTAAGAAAGTATAACTTTATCAAAATACAAAGTTTGTTGTGTTAGAGGTCAATGTACCGATCGGAAATATTTTTCTAGATGAAGGATTTGATACTCTTAAAGATGGTAATTTTGAGAGATTAAAGATTTCCAGAATAGAATTAGACAAAAAAATTCTCAGGAGAAAGACTGATCGTGGAACTGATATTGGTTTGAATTTAAATTCTGGAATTAAACTACGTAATGGAGATGTTCTGGTTAATGGAAAAAATCCAATTGTTATAGAGCAGTTATCTGAAAAAGTCATTAGAGTGAGACTAAAAACTAGCAACAACAAAAAGGTGATGATACTTTTGGGCCACATCATTGGAAATAGGCATAGACCAATCTCTATTCAGGGAGAAGAGATAATCTTTCCAATACAGGCTGATTCTGAAAAAGAAGTCTTTGAGAAACTATTTCATAGTATTATCAACTATATTGAGTTGACCGTAGAAGAACGGGTATTTTCTCCGCATTCAGGGGCAGATGTACATGAACATTGATGAGATTGAACAAGAACTAGGAGTAATGCAGTTATCAGATTCTTTTTTTCCTACAGGAATATTTGCTACTTCAAATGGATTGGAATATCTTTTCTCTCAAAATAAGATTCATGGGATGACAGATCTAGCTGAGATGGTTAAAATCAATATTATTCAGCAGATAGGACCAACTGATTGCATTGCACTTGCAGACATATTTGAGAATTCAAATGAAGGTAATTTTGATAGAATTATTCAAGCAGATAATACATTATTTGCAACAAAATCAATTAAAGAAATTAGGGATGCATCAGTAAGATCAGGGATTCAATTAGTAAAGTGTGTGGCAGAATTTGTTAAAGATGACAAAATGCTAAAGCAGTATCAAGATAGTATTTTAGAGAAAAAAGCAAATGGAATTTTTCCTGTTGCCTTTGCTATATGTTGTAATGCCATGAAGATAAAAAAAGAGAAAAGCATGATGATGATGCTTTACGGTTTTAGTGTTGCAGTAGTGGGAGCGGCATTACGATTAGGACTAATTCAACACTTTGAAGGACAAAAAATCATTCATAAAATTAAACCTGTAATTGCTCAGACAATTAAAGAAAATTCAAATAAATCCCTTTCAGAAATGTGGCAGTTTGCACCTCAAATGGATGTCATTCAGATGTCCCATGAGAAAATGGATTCTAAAATGTTTATTACATAAAAATTAGATTTTTTTATCATGACACATATTCCTAGAATTGGAATAGGAGGGCCTGTAGGCTCTGGAAAGAGTATGCTTATTGAGAGACTAGTTCCAATGCTTGCACAAAAAGGATACAGTGTAAGTATCATCTCAAATGATGTCATATCAAAAGAAGATGCCGATAGGATGCGAAATAACCTTGCAACTAAGAGGGGGTTACTCCCTGAGAATTTAGTGATTGGTCTTGCAACAGGTGGATGTCCTCATACTGCGGTCCGAGAAGACCCTTCAATGAATCTTTCAGTAATTGAAGAGATGGAGGCAAAGCATCCTGATTTGGATCTCATAATAATTGAAAGTGGTGGAGACAACATTACAACTACATTTAGTCCAATCCTGGCTGATTATTTCATTTACATTATTGACGTTGCAGGAGGAGACAAGTATCCAAGAAAGGGAGGACTCGGAATTGAGAGTTGTGATCTTTTGATAATTAACAAGATCGATCTTGCACCATTAGTTGAGGCAGATCTAGAAATAATGAAAAGAGATGCACTAAAAATTAGAAAAGAAAAGCCATTTGAATTTGTAAACTGTAAAACGGATAAAGGAATAATGAAAGTTACAGAACATATTATTCATGATGTATTATTTGATGCACAACCAAAATCAATAATTGCCCAAAAGGTGTAATTCTTGAATAAACTAGAATACTATACTCCTGATGACACTCCAAAAGAGATTCAGGCATATGATGCCAGTGTAAAACAGTTAGGGGTGGGCAAATCCGGAAAGGTAGGAATTTTAGATGTAGAACTCCAAGTAAATGAAAGCGGAAAGACTGTTGTTACAAAGCAATTTTCACAAGTTCCTCTACAAATTCAAAAAGCACTATACACTGAAAGTTTCCTTCCCCAAATGGCATTTCTTTATGTAATTTCATCATCAGGGGGAATTCTACAAGGTGATCGATATAGAACAGACATCCTACTAAAAAATAAGGCAATTTCTCATATTACAACGCAAGGGGCCACTAGAATCTATAGCATGAACGCAAATTCTGCATCACAGATTCTAAACATTACAGTTGAGGAGAATTGTTATCTTGAATATATTCCGGATCAGATAATCCCTTACAAAAACTCTAGATATTATCAAAAGGTGAATCTCAATGTTCATGACAATTCTACTTTGATTTATTCAGAAATCTTAACTCCGGGAAGAGTTGCAATGGATGAGTCATTTGAGTATGATATTTGTTATCTTAGAACACATTGCAAAAATCAAGACAATAAGATTAGATTTTTAGAAAATACGAAGATTGAACCAAAAAAACAACGAGTAAGAGATTTTGGAATATTAGGTGAATATGAAATTGTTGGAACAGTTTACATCCTTACAAAAAAAGAAGAAATCATTGCACTAGAAAATCTTATTGAAAAAGAACTAAAAAAATTTGAGAAAATAACAATTGGAACATCTATCTTGTCTGACGAATCAGGAGTCATTATCAGAATTTTAGGAAACAAAACAGATATGATTTTTGAAGGAATTTTTAAAATTGTAGAGATCGTAAGGAAAAAAACTCTTGATGCGCCATTTAGTAAAATTAGGAAAAGTTAGAAGTTATTGAGAATTCCAACCGACACATCCAATCCTAGGAATAGTGAAGAGATGAAATTTCTAATTGAACAAATCAGATCTTAAACAAGTCTAAACATCACTTTGAAAAACAATTGAAAATTATTAGAAATTTTAAAAAATATTAGATTATTTTTTTGATTTTCTCTCCTTTGCAATCCACTCAGGAATAATTATTGCGCGAATAAATTCTTGAGTTGTAATTCCTCGTTTTGAGGCAAGTTTTTTTATTTTTTGATAAACTGAATTATCTATTGTCATTAAAAATGGAGTTGTTTTTTTTGAGGTATTTACCACAGAGATACTTGTAAAACAATTTTAAAATATTTTTCAATATAAAAAAATAGTAATAGATATTGATATGTTGTTTTAGATATATAGTCGACGTCGACTAGACATGTTTTGTGTTATTTAACCAGCAAAATCTGTTTCAAACATAACTAACAAATTTTTCTAATTACCTTCAATGACATATAACAAAATCAAAATCAGCATGTTCATAGCTATACTATCAGTATCTTTGACATCTATTGAATTTACACAATCATTTGCTCAAGAAACTTTTAGTCAAGAAGACATACGTCAAAAGGCAATTAAAGAGCAAACAAGTTTATTCTCAAGTAATGCCCAACTAGGAGAAAAAATTCCTGTTGAGGGGTTTGATAGAATTATTTCAGAAAGAGATCCAGGTATAGGACATGAAAATCATCAACTAGCAGTAATCATCCCCATTAGCGAAAAAGAGTATACAGGGACTTTATACTATTCTGCATCTGAACCTGTACAATTAGTCTCACTTAGAGGTCCACTAGAACCAGGAGAAGATAAAGGTAAATTCATTTGGACAACAGATGGAGAAACACATTATGAAATAACTCTAGTAAACGAGTACACTACAACTGGCCAGTGGAGTTTTGTCGGTAATGCTTTGGCACTACACACTTTCAAAAACAGTCCATTTGTTGTAGATTACAAAGTAGACTATGAGGAGGTCAAATCTACAAGAATGATGCCACGAAACAGTCTAAATGATATCAATATCATAACCGAATTTAGCTTTGATTCAGAAACTATACAAATCAATAGTTTTGATGTGTATCAACATGTATCTGGATTTAACAGAGAAACACCAGTTGTAAATCTACAAGGAATGGTAGGAATTGACAAAAGTATTCTATATAGAGCTGCAGATGAAGAGTTTAATCGAGGAACAGGTCCATTTGGTGCAGAACATAAATTCTCAGAATTTGGAATGTCCATATACCTAGAACAAGGAGATCTTCCAATTAGAAAGATGACATACAGAGAGTGTGACATTACAAACTATACAATAGATACTCTAAATGACAAAGACTATAGTTATAATAAAGCATCAGTCTTTGTACTGGTCGATAATTTTGAGATAACATGTACGGGAATGCAACCATATCACTATGAATATCAAAAATACATTGACGAATACGGAGTGGAGGCAGTCATGAAGATGCACAATATGAAGATGAGTCCAAAAACATACAAAGATTATGGTATAGATTAATGAGTTAGTCTAGGTCAAAAAATTTTTCTTTTTAATAAATTTTTTTATGCAATAAAAGAGTATTTTCATAATATCATATTTTAATTATTGATTCAAATTTATTTTAACATTGAAATTAATAATTTCAAACAAACAAAAAAAATTCAGTTTTGTAAAAGTCATGAGAAAGATTTTGATATATTGTATAAAATTGCTAAAGATTCTATCATACAAAGAAAAAAACAAGGTTTAGACCAATTGATAATAGTATGTGGTTTTCATGTAGTAAATGAGATTAGAAAAAAATCCCCTGTAGAAAAAATTAAAAACAATCTAACCAAGGAATTCTCAAGACATTACAGTATTATTCATATGCTCAAAGATACCAAGAAGTTTTCAATTGAGGCAAAGATAGATGATTTTCCAAAAAAAATTCTTAGCTTTTCATCAAAAGACAAAGATTTTATTCCTATTCCGATAGAACAACAGATTTGGAAGTTAACTTGAGTACCTTTTGTGTAACATGACCCAAATCTGAAGTGGACTTTCCTATTCCCTTTTTGCCCATAATTATCACATCAATTTTGAGTTTGTCAGCAAGTTCGGAAATCTTTTGGGCAGGATCCCCCAGTTTTACAATTCTCTTATAGTCACTAATATTTTTGGGGACAACAACACTTCTTAGAATCAGTCGGCCTTCTTCTTGAATTTGCTCTGATAATGCTTCATCAATATTTTCTTCATTTTCATCAGTCCATTCTATCACATGAAGTAGGTATATCCTAACCTTTGCTGCACCTCTAAACAAATAATTTGCTTGATACAATGCCTTAAGTGATCTTGCAGAACCGTCAACTGGGACTAGGATTTTCATTATTGGTAGATCATATTTAGAGTCTTGAGAATCATCAAACTCTTCATTTTGATTCATTTGTGCTTTATGGAAAATCTCAGTAATGTTTCTTCTAGCCTCAATTAATGGTAAAAAGATGATTATTCCTGCTGCCGAAAATGCCCAAGTTATAGCAAGCCAAACCCATAGGTGGAATGACTGTTCTTCAAAAACAAACTCTGTTAGATAAAAAGAGGTAGGCCAAACAATAACAAGAAATACTGAAATTGAGAATCCAATTCTTTTACAAAATCTCAAAGAACGTTGAAGGAATTCTTCATCAGTATCTCGTCTTAGCATAGAACGAACCTTATCATCTACAACCAGAATTTTTTGTTTCATTATTTGGAAATCAAAGTTTTCAGATTTTATCAAACTACCAACAATTGTGATTCCCAAACTGACAAGGATTGAAACAACATTTCCAATCAAAAGTGGAATTAAATTCCCTGTTGAAGCAAGTGTGATTTCTCCATAGATAGAATTTGCTACAAAGATCCATGAGAAAACACCACATGCCAATCCAATTACTGCAGCAGATGTGGCAGCAAATTTGTTGGTCTTTTTCCACAATAATGCAAAGGAGATCGGAGCAACTGCAGACCCTATCAGAACACCCATCATCAGATAGACATATTGTAAACTAAATCCAGAATGAAATAGGAGAGATGCTAAAACACCCATTCCAATCCCAAATCCTAAGATGGTAAATCGAGATATTCTAATCAATTCTCTACCGGTAGCAGAAGGTTTCAGATAGGTACGAAATACATCATACGTGATAAGAGATGACACACTTACTAATTGAGAAGACCCCGCAGCAGTAACTGCTGTAAATATTATTGTAAGAATTAGAACGGCTCCAAGATCACCCATTAGATTTGTGGCTGTAGTGGGGGCAACAAGACCCAACTCTATCTCATTTTCATTTAGAACGACGCCAGTAGCAATTGCCGCTAGACCAAGAGTAGTAGCCAGTGTAAATGGGATGGCAAACCAGGCCAAACCACCTATAATGAATCCGCCAGTAGCAGCCCGTGGTCGTGATGCAATTGCTCGTTGCCAATATGATTGATCAACAAAAACAGTTCCAAAGTTTCCAACAATGTTGATGATGCCAAATATCAGAGCACCAATTGATGCCAATGTCAGATATGTTCCAAATACATTACCTTCTACAGGATTTAAAATAGATGCTTGACGGAGTTTTTCATACATTCCAGAAATTCCCCCAATTTCAGGGGTAGCAAAATAGATAACAGTTACAAAAATCAAAACCACAACAAAGATGAATGCTGCATTAAGATATTCTGCAAAAAATGTTGCTTTAAGACCTCCCCCAATAGTGTATAGGATTATTCCAACAGGAATTAGAAATGCGGCTATAGTAATATCTACTCCAGTAAGCGAGTGGATTACTGCAGCACCGCCTAAAACAAGCATCGCAGTAACAATTGTGTTAGTCATTAATGCAAAAGATAAGAAAATCTTGTGAGAATGTTTTCCATATCTAACATAGATCATCTCAGGAAAAGTGTGAGTCATTGGCGCCTTTCTTTTTAGTTCAATTGCAAGAATTGAAAACAAGATAACCTGAATACTGGCACCTGCTGCATACCAAAACGACCCTCCCAATCCAAACTCATAGGTCACAGTAGAAGATTGAAGTAAAGTTGCAGCCCATGTCCATGCAGATACTATAGATGATGCAATTAATCCCGTTTTGATTGTTCGTCCAGCAGTATAAAACCACTCAGAGGTTTTTCTAGTTCCAAGCCATTTTGTTTCGGCCTTGACCATCAGTATGACTGATAATGCCATTATCAATCCAACTCCTATCAGTACAACATATCCTACGTTTTCAGGTAATATAGAGACCAGTAGAATAGTATCAAAAAAACAGGTATTAAAATAGAATTAAAACAGTCAAAAAATTTCTTCCCTAAAATACAGATTTAGAAAATTTGTTAAATAGTTGATTTGTGGGATTATGCATAATGGTGGATAGGGTTGATGAACTTATAATTTCAGCGCTTTCCCAAAACTCAAAACAAGATGTATTTGAGATATGGGATTATCTAAAAGGTTTCAACTATGATTTAGCAGAAGAAGAGATCGAATCTAGAATAACAAAACTTGAGGAAGATGAAATTATTAAGGGATATACAATCAAAGTAGATGTAAAGAAAATTCCACATAGAGTTGTTCGAGTAGATCTTGTTACATTTAGAACATCACAAGCACTTCCAAAACGTCTAGTAGGTTTGAAAAAATATCTTAATGATGCGCCATTTGTATTATTTTCAGGTAGGACACGTGGTGGATATGATTGGATCACAGTAAAATCATTTTTGTCAAATGAGATGGCAGATGAGGAAAATGACATCTATAGAAATCTATTTGGAGATATTATTCAAACTTATGAGGTCTATGACTTTGTTCCACAGACAGAAGCATCAATTTATGCTCTGACATACACTGAAGATGAATACAAAAAATTCCTCAAAGAATGGGCGCCGCCATTTATTGGATCATAAAATAACAAAATTATTTTGAAAATTTCTTTTTAAATTTAATAGTTTCATCTATCATTGAATGAGTTTTCAATCTGAGACCCATCAAAAATTTGATCATCTCTACTCTTTGTTTTGGATCAATACCATGTGCATCTTCAATCAAATCATCAATTCTTGAAAGAGTGATTTTAAGTGCAAGGTTACTTTTATTTACCAGATTAAGGGTTTTAGAATTCTTGTTAGGACTTGGTTTGTAAAGTTCGGTTTCTTCTTTGGTCTTCTTTTTCATGATTCTGATCTGTTTTACTGTAAGCTTATTACCTACAATTTCATCTACAAACTCGCTTTTCATAGACGCATCAACGTTTGTGAGTTCTAATGCCTGACTGACACTCAAATCATTGTGAACAATCTTTTCTCTCACATCATCAGGGAGTTTTAGAAGTTGCATTCTATGAGATACATATTCTTCACTTTTTCCAATTTTTTTCCCTAGTTCGCTTACGCCCCCCCAGCCATACTCATTTACGTATTTTTGGTATGCCTCGGCTTCCTCAATTGGGTCCATTGATTTTCTTTGAATATTTTCAGTTAGTTGGATTTCATATGCTTGTTTGTCAGACAAATCTCTAATTTTACTAGGAATAAATCTCCAACGCATTGATTTACATGCAGAAAACCTTCTATGACCTGCAACAATCTCAAATCCATGATCAAGAGGTCTGATCACAATTGGCTGAAGTAATCCATGTTCTTTAATGCTAGATTTGAGGTTTACAAGTTCTGAGGAATTTGATGGGAGTTTGTATCTAACTGGGAATTTAGATGGTCTGATCATTCGAATTTCAATAGGTTCTACAAGAGAATTATCAATTACTTCCACTTACAACCCCCACCATACCCAATAAGATAGAGGAAATATAGTATTTAGGCATTAATAGAAAACATAGATAATAAAATTCATTTTTTTAGATTGATTTGTAAGAAATTTGATATAATTCCAAAGTATATTAAAAAAATTGTAATTCAATCAATTTATTTTTCTATCAGCAATAGATTCACAAAACAATACGTTTGCAAGCATTAGTTTGTATCTGTAAAGGTCAGTATCTCAAAAAAGTAAAAATAGTTTTGTTATGAAAATCAGGTATGAAACATGTGATAATTTTTGTAATTGTATCAATTCTCTTAATCCCCGGAATTATTTCAATAGTAGAAGCACACCCACATGCTACAGTTGAACTAACAGATTCTCATTCACATATTTTGGCAGATGAGAAATTCCATGATGATTTCTGGATTCATACATTTGATCAAGTCATATTTTCAATGACTGATTTTTTCAATAGTTTGTTTAGATAGAATCTTAAAAGATTTGAAACGATCTAGGGGGTTAGCAGTCAGATTACTTGAGACCTTGCACTCAGAATAGTCTTAATTGTACACTTTAGGAGTAAATCAAGTTCTTTTTCAGATATTGCCAGGGGTGGAACAAGCATGACTATATTCCCAAGGGTTCTTAGATAGATTCCGTTCTTTTTGCCTTCTTCATAGAATATTTTATTGATTGATTTTTTGGGATGAATTGGGATCTTTTTCTTTTTATCAGTGACTAGTTCTATTCCCATTAACATTCCTTTGTGTCTGATATCTCCAACAATATCAATTTCAGAAATTTCCTTGTAGTATTTTTCAAATATTTTGGATGTTTTCTGAATTTTTTTAATCAATTTGTTTTTGTGATACATTTTGATATTTTCATTTGCAACTGATGCTGCAAGTGGGTTTCCAGTGTATGTGTGACCATGAAAGAGATGCTTCCAATCATTGAATTCTCCTGAGAATGAATCATAGACTTTTTTGTTTGCAAGTGTTGCAGCCATGGTAAGATAACCCCCTGTTAACATTTTTCCATATGCTACAATATCTGGAGTGGATTTTTGCTCTTCATGCTGAGTCATAGAACCTAATCTGCCAAATCCTGTTGCAATCTCATCTAAGACCAACAATACATCATATTTTTTACATAATTGACTAATCTTTTTTTGAAATTCTTTTGGATAAATTATGACTCCCCCAGCTACCTGTGCACCACTTTCCATTACAAATGCTGCAATGTTTTTATTTTTTGAAAACTTTTTTTCAATTTTTTCAAGACATTCATTTTGATAATCAGAAAACGTATATTCTTTTGGCAGTCGATATTTGTTTGGAACTGGAAATTGTATTGTTTTGAATAATTGTTTTTTGAATTTCCCAAAAAATTCTGGCACATATCCTACTGCCATCGCGCCAAAGGTATCTCCATGGTATCCGTTTTCTAGTGTTGCAATCTCTGTTCTTTTCTCTCCAATGTTTTTCCAATACTGTAACGCCATTTTGATTGAAATTTCCATTGCTGATGATCCATTATCTGAAAAAAACACTTTGTGCATTCCATGGGAGATTTTGACTAGATTGTCTGCTAATTTCTCTGCAGGCTCATTTGTGATGTTGAACATTGATGAATGCTGCAGTTTTTTGCTCTGATTTGTGATTGCCTTGACTAGTTGAGGGTTTGAATGTCCCCAAACATTACACCACATAGAGGCTACGGCATCTATCATTTTGTTGCCTTTGGAATCTATTAGCCACATTCCTTTGGCTTTGGTAATTTTATCAAAAGAATCCCATTCAGTCATCTGGGTATTTGGGTGCCAAACATAACTTTTCATTTGATTTTCTATGATGTCAGATCTTAATAATTAACCGATGAATTAATCAATGGATACATCTAAAAATATTTTGTTGAAATCTCTCTTTATTGCAGGAACTGATACAGATGTTGGAAAAACCTACATCACAGCAGGGCTTGCTGTAGTGCTGCGCAAAATGGGTGTGGATGTTGGTGTGATGAAACCATTTGCTGCAGGAGATGCTCAAAAAAAAGGCTACAAATCCGAAGATGTTGAAATTTTATCTAGTGCTGCCCAAACATGTGATCCTGAAAATTTGGTAAACCCTCAATTCTTTTTAATTCCTGCATCACCCTATACTGCTTGGAAGAAACTAAAAATAAAACCCAAAGTTTCTACAGTTTTATCTAGTTTCAAAAAATTATCAAAACTTCACAAAGTGATTCTAGTTGAAGGTATGGGGGGTATCATGACTCCTATTCTCAAAGACTATTACATTACAAATTTGATAAAAGAGATGAAAATTCCAACAGTAATTGTCACACGTAGTAAAATTGGAACTGTTAATCACACTGTAATGACAGTAAAGATGTGTGAAAAGTACAAAATCCCAATCAAGGGAATAATCATTAATGACTTTGAAAGTGGCTATCCAATCAAAGACTTGACAAGGGATTTGCAAAATCTTACAGGAATCAAAGTATTGGGTTCTATTCCATTTATCCAAGACATGAGTGATGCATCTTTGAATCAAATCTTCAAAAAGAATATTGATTTGAAATTGCTATTAAAATAACTATGAATAATATTCTTTGAATCCTTTATCTGTGGAGTATAACTCAATTTTTGGACCAAACATTCCTTGTTTTTCTACTACCTTGATGAGGCCTTTTTGCTCTAACTCTTGTAAAATTGAATCAAGTACTTTGGTTTCAATCTGGGTGTTTTTTTGAATTTTATCAAATGTATTGGCACCTTGATGCATTATTCCAAGAACTTGCATTTCTTTTGTTTGTGATTTTAATGATTCTTGTTTTGGTCTCCATTCAGTACTTTGTTCTGTTTGTGTTTCTTTAGTTTTATATCCATCAGTCTTCTCCCTTCGTTTTGAAATTAATCTTGGAATGATTCTAGATAGGGGTATGGCCAAAAATAATACCAAATAAAACCAAGAATAGTTTGGATCTGCCATAGACTACATTTGTATTCTTGTGATAAATTTGTTCATTTTTGGTGTTTTAATGCGATTTGTGATTTTACAGATGGTATAAAAGGAGTAGATGTCTAGTGTAATGGTTGTCAAAATACCAATCTCCAAAAATGTCAGTTAACATTAATGCTGCCAAAGGTGTTGTAATTGGAATTATCATTCTAATCCTCATAGGTGTTGTAGCAACCGCATCTGTAAAGATAGTGGATTCCGGTCATAGAGGAGTATTATTACACTGGAATGCAGTTGATCTTACACAACCGCCTCTTGATGAAGGATTGCATTTTGTAGTCCCTTTTCAAGATGAAGTAGTTAACATTGAAGTTCGTACTCTAAAGTATGCAAGTGATGCCCGAAGTGCATCAAGAGATTTACAAACAGTAGAAACAACAGTTACCGTCAATTATCACCCTGATAAGGAAAGTGTACATAGATTATACAAGAATTTAGGGCTTGATTATGAAAATAGAGTAATCCAACCTGCAATTGAGGAGACAGTAAAACAAGTAACTGCAAAATATAATGCTGAAGAACTAATTACAAAAAGACCTCTTGTTAAACAAGATATTGAAGCTGCAATCACAGAAAGATTAAACCAATTTAATGTTGTAACAGATGTAATTTCAATTACAGATTTTGAATTCTCACCATTATTTGCTCAAGCCATTGAATCCAAAGTAGAAGCTGAGCAAAACGCTCTAAGAGCAGAGAATGATTTGCGAAGAATTGAAGTAGAGGCAAGACAACGTGAAGCAAATGCAATTGGTCTTGCTAATGCAAATATTGCAGAAGCCAAAGGTGAAGCTGAAGCAATTGCAATTATCAACAAAGCACTTTCTGAAAATCCAAACTATTTGGAATGGCTAAAGACACAAGCTTGGGATGGAAGATTACCTCTAGTAGTTGGTGAAGGTGGAACTCCATTTATCCAGATACCTATGCAACCATAGTGTTTCAAAATTAGTTGTTTTATTTTTCTCTAAGCACATCGTACATGGCTAGGAACTGGTCTGGTTCTTTTTGCCTATAGTATTTTTCCAAATTTAGAATCTCTTTGTGTGATTTTTTCTCATCTTTTTGCTCATAATACTCTTTGATGATTTGAGATGGTGTCTTTTTGATATTGTATCTTTTAAGGGTCTGATTGACTGATCTTTTACATAGAAAATCATACATGGCATATCTATACACCAAGTAAGCACTCAATCCCGCCACCGCAACTATAACTATTGGAATTATGATAACTGATGCCATAACTTTTGTATGTTTTTTTGATATTTATTCTCTTTTTAATCTTACACTCGTAAAATTTTGAATTTGTTTGCCCCACCCACATTACTAAACTGAGCAATCTCAAAAATTATCTTTGAAAAAGAGGAATCTTGTTTGGATAAAACAAATGTCTTCTTGTCTAGTTTTATGTTTTCAGATAGAACTATCCAAATATTTTCTTTGATTGGTTGAATTTTTTCTAACTGTTCTATTTTTTCTTCAATGATTCTTTTGTCCGAATACTTTGGAATACAAATTAGCAGAGCCATTTTTGGATCTTTTTCTAGTGTCTTGATATCGGGAATTATGATATCTAATTCAATTCCTTGACACTCTATTTTTCTTTGACTATTCAGCAACGCATTAGTCAACAAATAATGAAGAAGTCCTGTTGCAAGTACTCCAACTGCTACATCTTTTTTATCCATTAAAATTATTTTATCATAGCAATGTTGAATTATTTCATTAATGACAACATCAAATTTCTTTTTAGAGATTAATTCTGGTATTGTTTGTGAGTTTTTGATATAATCAAATAGGTAATCCTTGATTGGATTTGATTCTTCATCCATTATTCATTGTAGATGTAACGTCTTTCGCCTTTGGATTCAGTTTCTTTATTTACATCAACTAGAATAAATTCTTTCTTTGAATGTAGCATGGAGTCTTCAGGTGATAATTTGTTCTCATGAAGTTCTTCGTATTCTTCCCAGGTTAGTTTTCGTCTATCTCCAATTTCTGCCTCCAAGTTCATGTTTTTCACAATCTCTTCGTATTCAGGTTGAATTACACCACTAAACACCATGGCACTACTTCCACTACCATATGATCCAAATCCTACTCTCTTTCCTTCCAATTTGATTCCTTTTTGATATTCAAATTCAAGACTGCTCCTAAACCCTAGGTATAGTGATGCTGTATACAAATTACCAATCATACTTGATGCAATTAATGAACTTGCAAGTTTTGATTCATAGACTTCTTGATACTCTGGTGTTTTAGTAAATAGTTTAGTAAATTCATGATCTTTTGCCATAAACTCCTCATCACCTAACACTGATTCTATGGTTCCTCTAGGATCTTTTGGAATTGGCTCTTCTATTCCAATTTCTTGCAGAATTTTTTTCCATCTTGGGAGTTGACGCCATTCATGTCTTACTAGGTATGCTAATGCTTTCTTTCCCATGTTGCTATATGGCAAGTGCATGTTAATGTAATCCATATGGTCTAGTATTGTTTCTCCTGGTTCTATGTTGATTAGTTTTGATGAGATTACTTTTTTCTTGTATGCTTCAAGTGCTTTTCTTACTTGAATCATGTATAACATGTTGGAATATTGTCCATGAACAATTGGTGTCTCTTTTCCAAAGGGTCTGTAAAAGTCATATTCATCTTTAATTGATGTTGATGTTACTCTAGGATCAAATGCTAATAATCTTGGTTTGTCATTTAGAAGCATTACCATTGCTCCTGCACCTTGTGTCATTTCTCCACTGGAGCCCATATCATATTTTGCAATATCAGACACTACAACAAGTGCGTGTTTTCCTTCAGCTTCTCCTGCTCTAATCCAATTTGTATTGTCATACAATGCATATGAGCCACTTACACATGCAAATTTTGTTTCCACTCCTCCACAGTGCTCAAATGCGCCTTGACCATAAACTTGTTCGAGCATTCCAATAACAAAAGAGTTCATTGCCTTTGATTCATCAAATGATGATTCAGTTGATACGTATAATCGACCTATATCTTCTGGTGATAGTTTGTTTTTTTGCATGATCTTCAAACATGCATTTGCTGCCAAAATTGCTGGGTCTTGATTGGCATCGACTATTGCCATCTGAGATACTCCAAGACCTTTTTGTAATTTTACTGGGTCTAGTCCTCTAGCTTTTGCAAAATCTGCTGCGTCAATGTATAGTCTAGGTATGTATATTGCAATGTCATCAATTCCCGCTGCCATAAGCTTGCGTCCGATATTTCATTAATAAGGTTATTGTGTAAATTCTATCTAACTAGGAAGGGAATTTTGATACTTTTTTTTAACTTTATTCGTAAATTGATCGCAAATTATTTTATTTTTTTTAATTCAATTTCAAAAATATTTTCAAATGTTGAATATGGTTGTGCTCCAAACAATCGGGTAACTTTTCCATCAGGTCCAATCACAAAAAATGCTGGAGTTCCAGTTAATTCAAGCGATCTTGCATCATCATTGCTTGCAACTATTGTTTGTGAATGTTTTCCACTAATCATGCATTCAGACCACAAATCAATATCTAATCCAATCTCTTGTGCAAATTTGAGCAAGTTTTCTGATGATGCCCATCCATTATTTTCTCCAGTCCAATTAGAATACAAGATATCATGGTATTCCCAAAACATTCCTTGATCATTTGCACAATGTGCTCCATGAGATGCATTAATTGAATCGGGTCCTATAATGTTGAAATCTTTGAAGATCATGCGAACTTTACCTGTTTCTACATAATTTTTCAAGATATCTCCTTCAGTTGAATGAAAAAAGACATTGCAAAAATGGCATTGGTAGTCTCCAAACTCTACTAATATTACTGGTGCACTAGAATCTCCTAATATTGAAGAACCGTTCTCCAAAAATGTACTCATTGTAATCTTTGCTGGTCCTTCTGGTTGTACATTAGGTGTGGGTTCAATTACTAATTCATGCTCATTAGCAACTTGATCAAATCCAAGAAACACAACAACTAGTACAGCTGCAGATATTCCTGCACCTATTGCCAAAGATGGACCATGTATCAATAATTTTTGAAATTATTTATATCATTTAGTCTTTTGCGCTATGGAGAACTCCCATGTTCCGGTACTGCACCTAATGTGAAAATCTGTAATATTTTAGATGATTTTGAATCTTGGTCTTCAGCATTAATTGTTACCGTTAATGTTTCTCTAGGATATCTTTCAGGGATATAAAATTCTGTTTCAAAAAGTCCTTTGTTGTTCGTAAATCCTGTAGATGAATGAAATTTTTTACCGTCTTCATCTAAAACAATTACCTCAATACTTGTATTTGCTAGAAATCCATAATTGAGATTAAAATCATTTAGTTTGTTTTGTGTTGGATCATATACTTTGATGTCTACATGTGCAGTTTTTTGTGAATGAACTCTTTGTGTGTACTGGACCAGAATCTGCAAATTATCTTCTTTTTCTAATTCATCTTTTTGTGGGAGCGTTTCCTCAAATGACAGTTTTACAAATTTTCCTCCCACAAAAATTATTCCATGAGTTTGAATATCGTCGTTTAAAATTTTAGAATATGTTATGTATGGAAATCCTTCCAAGGTCTGTCCTGAAATCCGAATTATTTTACCATTGAAAAATTCTCTAACGGTAATTTCATTACTTATTTGAAATTTATTTTCGTTTGTGTGTAGCGTGCCTGTTTTCATAAATGATACTTCTGTTAGTGGATCTACTTCTGCAAAAGCTGTAGTTATTGAGAAAAACCCAAACATTAATGAAAAAATCCCCATGAGTAAATAATGATTCATGATTTTGACTGTATGAATACGCTAAAAAGAATTTTTATCAAATTATACTAGTTTTTGTTCTTTTTGCTAGAGGCTACTATCTGTTAGATATCAATACCTAAAAAAACGGGATAATTTGTGATAATGTGTGAAGAATGTATTTGTTAATGGATATGGATCCATTGGTAGTAGAATTACTGCCTTTCTAAAAGATGATCCAGAAATCTCTGTTGTTGGAGTTGGAAAATATTCTCCTGATGAAGATGTCAACGTTGCTATTTCTAGAGGCCTTGATGTTTATGTACCTGAAAGTAAAGTAGATGATTTCAAAGATTTTAAAATTTCTGGTTCAATTGAATCGGCATTAGACAAATCTGATCTTGTAGTTGATGCTGCACCTGGCGGTCATGGTTTTAAAAATAAAAAAAATCTGTATGAGCCACGTAACATTTCTGCAATTTACCAGGGTGGGGAATCCACTATGGGAGATAATGCTGTTTCTGATTTATTGTTTAACTCTCGTGCAAATTATGATCTTGCAATAGGAAAAAACCATGTCATGCAGGGAAGTTGTAATGTTACTGGAATGGGTAGAATTTTAGAACCTTTAAGAGAAAAATTTGGAGACAGTATTATTCGCTTTGATGTAACACTTGTGCGAAGATGGGCAGACATTGAACAAACTGAAAAGAAACTTTCTGACACTATTGAAATGACTGAAAAACCTCATCACGGAGATGATGTGAAGTTGTATTTTGGCAAAGATGCCCCTCTTTATGTTAGAGCAATCAAAGTACCAACAAGACAGATGCATCTGCATATTATGGATGTTAGATTCAATGGAACTGCCCCAAAGCATTCTGAAATTCATGAACTTTTTACAAATGAGTTTGGGGTCGCAACATTATGGACTGCAAAAGGCACAAAAGATGTTAGAGATTATGCTCAAAACATGGGCTTCAATTTTACTGATACAAACATGATTCATATTCATGCCAATATGACTACCTCAATTGGAGATACAGTTCAAATGATGTATTCTGATGATCAAACAGGAATTGTTATTCCTGAAAATCATATGTTAATGCAGGCAATGTTATTTGAAAAATCATATTCTGAGGCATTTGCACATACTGAATCTATATTCCATATGACTGAAAAGAAACAAAAATTACAAGAGCACTTTAAAAAATTCTAATTTTTTTCACGCATTCGTTCTATTCTAACTTCTGTGGGTAGATTTTTTACAACTTTATCTACAATGATTTTCAAATTATTCAACTCCACTTTGTCACCTGAACGAGGAATGTCTTGTAATTCATGATGTAACAATCCATTTAATGTTGAATAGTCATCTCCTTCAGGAATATCTGACTTGAAATATTCATTAATTTGTTCTATTTGAATATCTCCACTTACAATTAAGGTATTTTTATCTACAACCCGAATGTTTTTCTTTATTTCTGCATCTGTTTCATCTTCAATCTCCCCTACAATCTCTTCAATCAAATCTTCTAGTGTTACTAGTCCCTCAACGCCTCCATGTTCATCAATTACAATGGCCATGTGTGTTTTCCTTCCCTTCATCTCTTTTAGTAATGCACTGACCATTTTTTCTTGTGACGCAAAGACTGGCTCTCTTGAGATTTCTTTTAATGTAACCATTTTGTTTTCTGATTCTAATTCTCTCAAAACATCTCTAACATGAATAAATCCTATAATGTCGTCATTAGTCTCGCCATAAATTGGAAATCTAGAATGTGTACTTTTATTAATTAATGGTAATGCATCAAAAATCAACATTTTTGCTGGAAGTACAAACATCTTTGTTCTTGGTGTCATTACTGATCTGATAACGGTATCATCAAAGTTTAGTGCACTATGAACCAAATCCCTTTCTGTTTTCTCTAATGCATCATCTTTGAATCCTTGATCAATAATTCCTTTAATCTCCTTTTCTGTTAAAGCAGGGGGGTGATAATCGCTACCAGTAATTTTTATCATTCCTCGTGTTATTTTTTCTAAAATCCAAACAACAGGATATGTTGCATAACTAAAGAAAATCAATATTCCACTTGTTCTTAATGCTACTTTTGAGGCATTAGCATTACAGTATGTTTTTGGAGTAACTTCACCAAAAATAATAATTAAAAATGTCATAATCCCAACAGCAATTCCTAAACCCTCGTCTCCAAAAATTTTTATGGCAACAACCGTTGCTAATGCAGACGACCCAACATTTACTAAATTATTGCCTAGATTAACAGAGGACATCATCCATCCTGGATTTGATTTTAATTTGTAAAGTGCTTTAGAGCCACGTTTTTTTTCTTTAAGTAAACGTTCAACTGTCGCTTGACTAGTTCCCACTAATGCAACTTCTAATCCACTAAAAAAACCTGAGAGGCCAATTAATCCTGCAAGTGCTGCTAACTCCATCCAAAGTTCTACCATTTCTTTCTCCTGAAAATTAAATTAGAACAACTATAACGGTCATTCATTTTATGTGTCAAACACCATCTCTTGGTTACCATCATTTTGTTGTTCTTGGATTTAACTCTTGATATTGAGCATTTGTTATTTTGCAGATGATCTGAGGCTAGCTTTTTGGAGGTATGGCAAATTTGTTTTCTGGATTTTTGTGGTAATCAACTGGAAGCATTGCATCTTTTTGTCTACCTGTAAGAATACCTACTACTGTATCGTCTTTTTTGATGATTTCCTCATCCATCAATTTTTTAATTCCTACTACTGATGCCCCCGATGCCATCTCACAATCAAACCCATTTAATCCTACTACGGACATTCCATCAAGCATTTCTGAATCTGAAACCGTAGTTGCAACTCCATTTGTAAATTCTAATGCTCGAAGTCCTTTCAAAATATTTGCGGGTCTTCCAATTTGAATTGCAGTGGCTTTAGTTTTGGGACGTATTCCTTCTTTATCCAAATGATCATAATATTTTGTGATTAAATCCGTATTTGGTTTACCCTTATTCCACCTTAATTCCTCTCCTTCGAATTTACCATTATACAAATCAGATAGTGTACTTGCGCCTTCAGAATTGATTACTGCAATTCTTGGAATTTTTTTAATCCATCCCCATTCATAGAGTTCCATTAATGCTTTCCCACAACTCGAAGTATTTCCAAGTGCTCCGCCAGGATAGACAATCCAATCAGGGGATTCCCAGTTGAGATACTCTAATGCCCTAAATGGAATTGTTTTTTGTCCTTCGATTCTAAATGGATTAATGGAATTTACTGTGTATCCTTCATGGTTTTGAGCATCTTCTAATGATTGTTTTAAGGCATCATCAAAATTTCCATCAACTTCTATAATTTGAGCTCCAAATTGATATGCTTGACTAAGCTTCCCTGGCGCAATTTGACCTGCTGGTATGTACACATCACAATTAATTCCTTCATTTGCTGCAAACATCCCTGCCGAAGCTGATGTGTTTCCAGTTGACGCACAAACAATTTTCTTTGCACCGATCATCTTAGCATGTGTTACTGCAGTAGACATTCCGTTATCTTTGAATGAACCACTTGGATTGTATCCTTCTGGTTGTAGCCATAAATTATTACTTGAAATTCCAACAAATTCAGCAGCCTTTGACATTTGGTATGGTTTTGACTGTCTTCCTTCAGCCCCATCTAATGATACTAAGTACTTTGAGCATTCATCAATATTTTCTGTATCAATTTGACAAAAATTTAGTAATTCTCTGAATCGCCAAACCCCACTTTCATTAAAAATACTTCCTTGTGGATTTCGTCGATTAGAAAAGACATCTTTTAGATTTGTGGATGGTGTTTTTTTGTATTTTACATCTAGCAAGTGACCTTTATCACATTGTACATTTGTGCTCTCAATTGGATATTCTAATCCGCATTGTGGATCAATACATTTGAGATAAGCGTCTCCCTGCATAGTCATTACGAAAAATTAATGATAATTTAAAGCAAATGTGTAATTTTTAGACAAGTCAAGCTATTTTTCCTAAACTTTAGATTAGATGTATTTGGAAAATAATTGTGACCACATATAATGAATATTTGAAAAGTATTCTATCCCAAATTCTTGAATCATATGATCATCTATCTGAGATTCAGGAAAAACCTGGAGATCTGGATGTTATTAAAAAAGAATTACTCAAAATTAGCGGATTTCTAAAAGTAATCTCAAATAAGATTGATGAAAGTAAAATACATCATTCGGATTTTAAACCTTTGAAATTAAAATTTAAACATTATTTAACAAATTATTCATTTGAGCAAGAAATTGAAACTATGGCTCCACTCTATCATGAGGATCTGCATAGGGTGAAAAATATGCGATTAAAGATTTTAGAGTCACTAGAAGAAAATAAAATGATGGCAGATGTTAAGGAGTTGTTAGAGAAGGTTTGAGTGAAAAAAAATGTGTCTTGTGTGGGTGTAAGGATCATAAATTATTTGGTTGTAATAGACATATGTCAAAAAACTGCAGTTGTTATAAAGAAGAAAGTTAATTTTTAAAATTATTTTCGTTTAGGTCCAGATCTTTCATGGAAATTCAAACAGCATTTACATTCTTTTTCAAGACATTCTGACTCAGAATGATGACCACAAATCCCACATTCACAACTTCCAGACATGTTGTTTGTAGTCTTATTTAGAATATATTTTATCCCCCAAATTTTTATGAGTTTAAGGTCAAATGAGATTATTTTTTAGATTTGGATTTTGATTTCTTTCCTGTAGATTCTTTCCCTTCTAACTCTTTTTCAATTTCTTCAGCTTTGCTATCTACTGCCTTGATAATCTCTTGAATTAATCCGTCAAGGTCACTATCTTCTGCATCAGGCTCTACGGTTGCGGCAATTTCATTAATTGTGTTTGAAATCTCAGCACTAACATCCTCGAAGCTTTCAGGATCCTCATATGCTGCATTATAGAGATTTTTGAGGTTGTTTACATGTCCTACTACTTGATCTGTAATCACAATCCGGTAATCGGTTCCATTTACCTCGAATTCTTTTGAACTCATACCATTTTTCGAATTCTTATCTTTATAATGTTTTTCAGAGAAAAATAATGAATTTTTAGAATACGATATAATCTAGTGCTGAAGCATCACTAATCAATCTTGTATGTTTTGAACCTACAACATAGCCATTTTTAATGTCGCTAGCAGGGATCCATCTATTAGTAGATGTATAATGTCTTTTTTCTTGTAATTCTCTTTCAATTGCCTCAACATCAAACTCCCCTTCTTCAACTTCTTGTGTTGTGAGATGTTTTATTGTTACAAGAATTTTAGTTACTTTGACTCTGTCTCCAAACTTCCATTTTGATGGTGGCGTTTCATCAGATACTTCTAACACTTTGATTTTCATCTGCTTATTTCCAAATGCATCGTGACTGATCAATATTTTTTCATCAGTGAATTCCTCAAAACTGATTCTGGAATTTACTTCTGCATCAGAAACGGTTTCCAAAAGTGCTGCTGAATTCAACTCAGAGGTTGGTTTTTCATCATAACTTGTATTGATATTGATTTCGGGTAGTTCTGGTTCTGTATTGGACTTTGGTATGTATTTCTCCTCAGATTCAGGTATTTTTTCAGTTGGGATATCGACTTTTTCTGTAACTACCTCTTCAGGTTTTGGAGGATTTTTGATTTCTTGAATTCTCTTTGATTCTATTTCCCATAGCGACTGGGCCTCTTCATCTTTGTTTACATCAGACAATAATTTTGATTCTTATTTATCCTTAAAAAACGATTTGCAGATTTTGGAAAATTAGGCACTATTTACGCTGTTTTGTTTTAAATGGCATTGTACATTCTTTAAGAGGAATCTCTTTTCGTTCTCCATTAATTTTTGCAAAGAATTTGCCTTCATATGTACAGACACAATCAGTAATTTCCAGAGTATCATCCCATATCTTGTAAAATTCTCTGAGTTCTCTACCCTCATACTGGCCTATTCCTATCCTTTTCTTAGATAGAAACTTGAAGGCTAGCAAAACATGTCTTTTTTGATATATGTCAAATGTCTTTATCCACTCTAAGCATCGTTCAATTTGATCAGCTGGAACCGGAAGGGATGTACTTGTTCCTGATTTGGCCTCAATGGTAAAAATTGTGCTGTTATCTGTATTTACCGCTAATACATCAGGCAACGCAATACTTGGTGAACCTAATCTGAATGCTTTCCAGTTTTTTGTTGTATTGAATCGTTTAACTAGTGTGTCTTCCCATTGATAGCCCCGTTGTCTTCTTGTTTTGGCAGCTTTTTGATTATTGGTTTTTGTTTTTTTTGCTAGTTTGGAGATTGTCATTGTTTTTGTTTGCATGCCTTTTAGTTCCTAATTTTAGGTATAGTAAGGTGGGTAATTACATAATAACTCAACAAAAAGTCATTTTAACATTAACATTTTTAAAATAATTTGAATTTCATCTATTAATTTAGTAATGAATGTCGTGATCGTTGCTAATTCAACTATTCCGAGGTCATCGAATACTCTATCTAAATAGAACCTGATTCAAAATTATCTAATTGTCTGAAATTATAATTGAAAAATTATTGGAACAACGTGATTTCTACCTCAATACCCTAAAACAACTTGAATTCCAACTAGTAATGGAACCTTCTGAAAATGAAAATAATGATATTGAAAAGTTACAGGTAACAACAATTCATCAACTAAAAAAAGTGGAACAAGAAATTGCTTATCTTTTATCAAGAAAATCACCATAATTTGCAGTGAGTTTATCAAACCCCTGTATTTAGAAAATTTATGTTTGATCAAATTATCAAAAATTTTGTTTCAATAAAGCAAGATTTTGCTAAAAATTATTCAGGAAATGCACATATTCAGGAAGTAATTCCTGCATCCACCTCAGATCAATTCCCATTAGAAGAATCTCATCTAGAGTATATTCATAAATTTGTAGAAAAAAACCCTATCTACTTTAATTCATTTGAAGAAAAAATTTTAGGAATTGACTGTGTTGTATATGAAGGAGACATCAATGATTATTGGCTCAATAGCATTAAACATGGAACTAGCTGTCAACCATTTTACCCAACTTGGATGTTTTCAGCATACTTGATGGTGTTAATTGCAAAAAAATTAGGTTATCAAGAATTAATCGATATTGGTTCAGGTGATGGACGGATTGCCTTTTGTGGAAAATTTTTAGGGTTTACTTCTCACAGTATTGAAATCGATGATGGTTTGGTAGAATTACAAAAACTAATTTGCAATGACATTGAACAAAATTTTGATCCTGTTTGCGATGATGCATTAGAATTTGATTATTCAAAATTCCAATTAAAATCACCTGTATTTTTTATTGGAGGATTACCTCAAATGGGAGGTGATATGCTGGCTACAAGTATAATTGATAAAATAAATTCTATTGACAATCTTAAAAAATCAACAGGAATAGTTTTTGCCGGAACTCATTCCAAACGACAATTGTCTGGAAATCTATCCGATGGTGGTTGGAGTTCATTAATCCAAAATCATAATTTACAAGTGATTAAAACCGTTTCACTTCCTACAGTGTGGACATTTGATCAGACTAGCGAAACACCTTACATCTACACTAAATTCAATTGACCTGAAAAAAATAATTCCCATTATTAATACCGCATTTTGAAATTTTTACATCTTGGCCTATGTGTGGTTTTTCAGATATTTTTGCCATAATTCTAAACGTATTTTCAATCTCTACAATGCAAAAATACGCTTCATTATGCACTGAATACTCCAAGATTTTACCCATAAAATCTCCTTTTTTTAGAGACACTGTTCCCATACAATTATTACAAAACTCCGCAGGAGGCCATACAATTTTTTCACATACAGTACATTCTGGAATGAAAAATTTTCCTTGAGCAAGCTCTGATTCAAAATTCATTTTTCCAACACCAAAACAGTTGAAGATGTTGCAGCAGCTGACATGTTGTGTACTAATCCTACTTTAGCATTTTCAATTTGTCTATTTTTTGCATTTGATTCTAATTGTTGAGTAATTTCTATTGTTTGTGCAATTCCTGTTGCTCCAAGTGGATGTCCAGAACCTATCAATCCCCCTCTGGGATTAATTTTGTAATCTTTTTTGTCATACAGTTCTTTAACCAAATTTAATCCCTCTCCATTTTTTGAAAAACCAATTGCTTCTAATGCCATTGGTTCACATACTGAAAATGCATCATGTATTTCTGCTACATCAACATCTTGAATTTTTTTATTTGCCATCTGTAATGCTGTGTGACTAGCTATTTTTGTTGATTCCATTGAATTAAACGATTCATTTTTTGTAAATCCTGCTGATGTTGTTTTTTGTCCTATCCCTGAAATCCATATTGGTTGATCAGTAATTTGTTTAATCATCTCATCTGATGCTAAAATGATTGATGCACTGCCAGTACATGATCTTGAGCAATCAAGTAATTTTAGATCACCTGTGATTATTTTAGAATTAATCACATCTTGTATTGAATATGTTTTTTTTGATATGGCATTTGGATTATTTTGTGCCTGTGCATGGTTTTTTACAGATACTAAAGCTAGTTGTTCATCAGAAACAGCAAACTGTCGTTTATAGGAACTTGTAAAAATTGATGCCCAAAATATTGGATGTTTAAATTCTCCACGAGAATTATCCCATTCTAAAATCTGACCTGGACTGTCATATCTTTCAGCCCCGCTTACTAATACCATATCTGCAAGACCTGAGGCAACATATGAAAATGCAGACACTATGGAATTTGTGCCTGAATTACACAAATTTTCTACTGAATGAGCAATTTTTGGTTGAATGCCCATCATTTCTGACAAAATAGGTGAGAGGTATTTTGAATTATTATTTGTCGATACTAGTACTGCATCAATGTTGTTTTTTGAGATTTTTGGGTTGTTTTCAAGCAGAGATTTTGTAGATTCAAAAAGTATGGATTCTATTTTTTTATCTTCTTTGGTAAAAGGGGTAATTCCATATCCTGCAATTCCTACTTTCTTCATTACTACTCATCCAAAAATGTTTTTTGTAATAATCTAAATGATTCCATAGTGTCATCTATTGGGTTGAATTGAATAATTGGTAAATCAATCCCTGTTTCTTTAAATTCATCAAGTTGTTTCTTACATTCCTCAGGTGTTCCACATATTGTAAGTTTTTGTAACATGGAATTTGAAACTAATTCATGATTTGATGAAAAACCAGATTTTTTGAACTCTTCATATATGTTTGATGTCTCATTTTTGAATCCATTTTTTGCTAAAAACTCTCTATACACTTTACCTACAGATATATAAAATGCCAATGTTTTTTTTGCACGTTCAATTGCCTTTTCAGAATTTTCTGAAACACATGTGATTATTTGACACGTAACATCGATTTTTCTTTTTGACTGCATTTTTGTAATAATTTCTTTCATTTCATTTTTTGGTCTAAGATAAAAAATTACTCCATCTCCAATACTCCATGTTAAATTTACCATCTTTTCATTAACTGTTGCAATGTAGATTGGAATTGATTCTCTTTGTGGTTTAATTAGTAATCTAAAATTTTTTAAATTGAAAATGTTTCCTGAATAAGTGATTGTTTTTCCAGATGAGATTAGTCTAATTATTTCCACATATTCTTTCATTCGCTCTAATGGTTTTTCAAATTTGTATCCGTGAAAAGTTTCTACTATCGGGAGACTGCTAGTCCCAAGACCTAGGATCAGCCTTCCATTTGATATGGTGTCTACTGTGACTGCACCCATTGCAATCGCTGCAGGACTTCTAGAATAGATGTTGATAATTGATGAGCCTATTTTTTGAGTAGATGTTTTTCCAGAAACTGCGGTTAACATGGAAAAATTCTCCATTCCCCATGTTTCAGGCACCCAAATTGTCTCTGTTTGAGTATTAGACATGATTTTGGCACAATTTAATATCTCATTTACTGAAAGCATTGAACCCAAACTGCATGCAATACGCATGAAGACCATACGATGTTTGGATATTCTAGTGTTCTGTTTTAGCATTGGGTTAATTTTCCTTGAGGCGCCGTATTATCAGAAAATCCCTAAAATACAACTTGATGAGTGAACAAGTATTTGTACAAAAACCATCTTATGAATCCAATTTTTGGAATGACGCTACAAAATATGCCTCTGCGAGCAAAGATGAATCCTTTGTTGAAGAAGTGGCATACATGATGGTTACATTGCACAGAACTGGTGCCTAAATTAAAATTTTATTTTATTATTTTCTTTATTTCTAGCGCACATTCTTCCATGTCTTTGAATGAGTCTACTGAATACCATTTTGCATTTTTGAATTTAACTGTGTTTAGTATACCTTTTTTTGCATATTTTGGAAAAACTGTTTTTTCAATATCTCCTATATCTGGAAGTTCTTTTAGGACTTCTTTTTGTAAGTGATAAATTCCTGCATTCATCCAAGTATCTGAAATTTCTTTTTTTTCTCTGAAATTCAAAATTTTATCATCATCTGTTTCTAAAATACCATATTTTGTCCTTAATTCAATTGCAGCAATTGCATTTTTCTTTTCTCTTAATTTCTTTAAATCAATGTTTGTAATTGTATCTCCATTTAATACAAAAAATGATTTTTCTTTAATCATCTTTCCAGCTTTTTTAATTGCTCCTCCGGTACCTAAAGGAGTTTTTTCTATAGAGAATTTGATTTTGATTCCAACATCTTTCATATTCAAGTGATTTTCAATCATTTCTGTCTTATATCCTGTACAAATAATAACCTCATTAATTCCAAATTTTTTCAAATATCTTATTTGCCATTCAATTATAGGGACATTTTTTATTGGAACTAGGGGTTTTGGCACATAATCTGTTATTGGTTTTAGACGTTTTCCACGACCGCCAGCTAAAATTATTGCTCTCAATAAAACTATTCTATCTATACAGTATATGAAAATGTCTACTCTTGTTTTTTTGATTCATTAGATTCTACAACTGCATCCATTTTTTTTGCAAATTCATTGTAGATTTTTTCTAAATCTTTTAAAGGTATTTCAGTTCCTAAAAGTTTCATAGTTTTATGCCAAGACTCGATATATTTTTCATCATCAAATCCTTTTCCTAATGTTTCTGCAATGGAATTGAGTCCTTCGGTTTTACCTAGAGCATAAATTGCTATCTCTCGTTCAGTTAGCATCGTTTTCACTTTCTGTCATATAGTAGTGTAGTTCAGTGTAACACTCTACACAATATTCTTCATAGTCTGTATGATCACAATCATATACTTTTTTTACATCATTGTTACATTTAGCACAAATTGGCATGATGTTCTCAGTTAAGATTTTGCTATTTTAATTCCACCTAAAGCCAACTGGATTATTGCAGGGGCAAACAACATTGCAGTAGATGCAACAGGATCTCTGTCTGAGGCTTCTGCTCCCGGGGCAGGATTTGCTAAAACCACAATTCCACCTATAATGATCAAAATTCCTGAGATAACGATCATGACTCCTAATCCTTTTGATGGTTCTTTTCTAGAAATAAAGAATGCAATAATTGGTAAAATTAATGCAGGTCCACCTAAGCCCATACCTCTTTGCATGTGATCAAGTGGTAAAAATCCGTTATCGCTATCTGAAGACATTGCAACTGCTACATCTGCCGCATAAATTACAAGTAATGCTATTGCGATTCCTGTAATAACTAGTGCAGCACTTAATGCCATAATGATTTTTTTTCTTCACAATTAATAAACTTAGTTAGACTGATTGTACTACTGCCCTAGGTTTAATGGATTCTAATTTTTTGAGTAAATCTTCAATTGATTCATTGTTAGTTGAAATGAGATTAAAATGACCCAATTTTCTCATGGGTTTAGAAATTTTCTTACCATACATTTTAAGAAATAAATTTTCATCAAGAATTTCTAATGGTTTGTATTCTCCTTCAAATGATTTTGTTCCCAATATGTTATACATGATTGTTGGACGTAAAAGTTTGGTGCTACCAAGTTCTAATCCCAAAATTGCACGCAAATGTTGTTCAAATTGAGATGTTTCACTTGATTGTAAAGTATGATGTCCAGAATTGTGTACTCGTGGAGCAATTTCATTAATTGCTATTTGATCATTTTGTGTTACAAACATTTCTATTCCAAATACCCCTGCTCCTTTTAACACATCCATTGTTTGATTGGCAATTTTTTCAGCCTTTTCTGTTACATCTGAAGAAACTCTTGCGGGGGCAATTGTCTCACGTAAAATGTTTTCTTCATGGATATTTTCAACTAGAGGGTATGTTTTGATTTGACCTTTGGTATTTCTAGCTGCAATTACTGATACTTCCATTTTAAATGAAACAAATTTTTCTAGCATTAATTTTTGGCCCTTGAAATAATCAAATGCTTTTTCTACATCATTTTCAGAATTTATTTTAAAATTACCTCGTCCATCATATGCATCACGTCTTGCTTTTAGTACTGCAGGAATTCCAAATTTTTTCAATCCATCTCTCACATCATCGGTATTTGAGATTTCTATAAATTCTGGAACAGGAATATTGTGTTCTTTTAGAAATGTTTTTTGTAAAAATTTGTCTTGAATTGTATGTAGTGTTTCTGGCGAGGGATTTATCTCAGCATTTTTTTCAACGGATTTTAGTACATTACTGTCTCCCGACTCAATCTCATATGTAATGATATCTGATTTTTCAGAGAGCTCAATTATGGCTGCCTTATCTTTGAAATCTGCAAGTATTTGCTCAGCTCCAACTTGGGTAGCGGGGCAATTTTCAGTTGGATCTAGCACTATGATTTTTGAAACATGTTCTGGCATCTTTTTAGCTGCCTCAGTAATCATCATTCCAAGCTGTCCACCTCCTATAATCCCCAGAATTTTTGTCATTATCGTATTCAATATTTATCGAACAAATATAGCTAATGCTGTTTTGTTTTTCCTATTCTTTTTGTAACAGTTATTGTTAATTACTCTCTAGTTTTTTCTAATACTGTGACATATTCAAAAAAACCATTAGTTGGAATAATTATGGGATCTAGTTCAGATAGCAGAATCATGAAAGGTGCGGCTGAAATTTTTGATGAATTTAAAATTAAGCATGAAGATCAAATAATTTCGGCACATAGAACTCCTTCCAGATTGGCAGAATATGCACAACATGCTGAAAAGATGGGATTTAAAGTAATAATTGCAGGTGCGGGAGGAGCTGCACATTTGCCTGGAATGATTGCATCTCATACAATCATTCCTGTGATTGGAGTTCCTATTTTAGTATACAATGACAAGCACCCAAAGAAAACAGATGCCGCAAAGTTTTCCGCATTTGGGGGTTTAGATTCACTATTGTCCATCACGGAAATGCCTTCAGGGTCACCAGTAGTTTCTGTGGGAGTCAATAAAGCTGGAAATGCTGGAATTTATGCAATGAAAATTCTTGCAAATGAATTCCCTGAATTAAAAAATAAATTGAAACAACATAAATCTGATCAACACAAATCAGTTCTTAAAGAATCTGAACAATTGAAAAAACAAGGCTTATCAAAATTTACTAAAACTAAATTCAAATGATTCAAGTTAATAATGTGAATTGAACATCCTTCTTTCGTAATGCCTCAATTAAGGCATCCGCTTGCTCTTTTCCTTGAGTTTCTAGATTCATAGTAACTGCTGCAGAACCAGCATTAACATTTGAGCTTAATCTATCATGAACGACTTCAACGATGTTTGCATTGGCAAGGGTGATTTCATCCACAATTTCTTTGAATGCTCCTGGTCTATCAGGCAACAAAACTGATAATTTTAATAATCTACCCATAGCAGCTAGTCCCTTATCAACAATTTGGCCTAATAGATACATGTCTACATTACCTCCTGCTAAAATCGCAACAACTTTTTTTCCTTGTGCCGGTTTTTTAGAAATTAGATATGCCAGACTTGCAGCGCCAGCTGGTTCAACCACAAATTTCATTCGTTCCATTAATAAGAACATGGCTTTTGTAATTTCAGTATCATCTACTAAAACAACCTCATCAACCAATTGGTTAATTACACTAAATGTTAATTGTCCCGGGATTTTTACAGATATGCCATCTGCTATAGTTCTTGCACCTCCGGTTGCAGTTATTGAACCTTGTTTAACTGATTCATACATAGATGGAAATGATCTTGATTGAACACCTACTACTTTAACATCAGGATTTTTTTCTTTAATGGCAATTAATACCCCAGCTGCTAGACCCCCACCACCTATTGGAAGATAAACCTCTTCTACATCTGGTAACTCTTCAAGTATTTCTAATCCGATGACTCCTTGTGCTGCTATGATTTGTGGATCGTCAAATGCATGTATCATAGTTGCACCTGTTTCATTTGCTATCTCTTTTGCTTTGGCAGATGATTCATCATAGTTAATTCCCTCTAAGATTACTTTTGCGCCATATCCTTTTGTTGCTGCAACCTTTGCAGGAGAAGCATTTTTTGGCATAACTATAGTACATGGAATTTTTTCTAATGCCGATGCGAGTGCAACACCCTGTGCATGATTTCCGGCAGATGCAGCTACTACTCCATGTTTTTTTTCATCATCAGACAATGATTTGATTTTATAGTATGCTCCACGAATTTTAAATGATCCAGTTTTTTGCCGAAATTCTGCTTTTAGAAAAATCTCTGAATTTGTAAGTTCACTAAAAGTAGGAGAATGAATTAAAGGAGTCTTTTTTATTTCATTTCCTCGCATAGAGTTTGCTTTTTTTATCTCATCGTATGTTGGGTCCATTGGAAATGTTGCTAAGAAAACGATGTATTTGACTTCTTCTATACAAAAATTATTTTTTTAGTCAAATTTTATACGTAAATTTCCAGGAATGCCTAAATACTTTAGAAATCCCGTTGAAAATATATCAAGGAATCAGAAACTCCCCTTTGAGAAAATTTTCTCATTTTCTGGTTCCTTGATCTTTATGAATTTATGATATCTGAAAACTCATCTAATCTTTTTATGATGTTTTCTTTTGTAGAGTTCGACATTTTTCGCGGATCAAATAACCCTTCTTTAGTATTATTTTTTACAAATTCTAAATCAAATGTACATAAACATCCTTCTTCACCTGTAACGAGTTTTGAATCATCAATTAATGTCGGAGTTGTTTGATATGTTTCAACTAAAAGAGAATCTAATTCATTAAATAATTTTGTCTTTTTTTCAGACAGTTTTTGAAAATCAACACCTGATTGTTTTTCAATTTCGGCGAAAATTTTTTCCCTAAACTCATCATTTTCATAAAACACTTCAAATAATTTTTGATGATCAAAATCCTTGTACCCCATCTCTTTTAATTTATCTAAAACAAATTGATCACTATTATCTGAAAACTCTTGTTCTTTGTTTTTTGTCATATCAATTATCTCTGCTAACTCTTTTTGACAATCAATTACTCTTTGAACTGGTTTGTAATATAGCAAAACATGAAATTGTATTGAAATGTGTCCTGAAATTAAATAATTTCCTTCCATGATTTCAAATTTCATAAAAATCCTTCTAATGTCTTCATTATTTGATATTGTAACATCTTGAATAGACCATTCCTTTAGATTTTTACTTATATTTTGAAAATAATCCATCACTAGTTTAGGATCAAATGTTTTTTGTTCAGACACGGTAGAGTCTCCTAACATCACTTTAACATCGATCATTTTTGTCATATCGGAAATTTTTGATAGAAATGATTTTTGGATTGATTCATTTTTTTGATTCAAAAGTTGAATAAATTCATTTGGAGATCTTGTTCCTAAACGCACAAGAATTACCAAATTATTGTTCTCCTTAAACCTTCATCAATCTCTAAATACAGAATAAGGTGATTCTAGGCATGAGGGATTCCGATTTCAGGTGTCATGATTGCAAAGGAGAGATTGTAGAGTATTATCATGAAGGATATAAGGGAAAGAGAGGAAAATGTCTTCAATGTGGGCATGAATTCCCACTAGAATAGGTGATGAATATTGGAAGAAAATAATGTCGAAAAAAAGTCAGATTCTAATAACAAGAAAGAGGTAGTAGATATGCTACTTAGTTCTGCATCTGAAAAAACATTGGATTCAGAATCTATGATTTTAGAAACCCAAAAACGAGTTTGGGGGGCATTAAAAAAAGGATATCAGTATTCTGGAGTTGCAAATGAATCTGATAAATTTTTACGAAAAAATGTATTTTCAAAAGTGGATTTAGTTGTAATCTATGTTGATCTTGTTGGTTCAACTACCATGACTTTAGAAATGCCTGAAGAAAAAATTGCGATAATAATTAGCTCCTTTGCACAAGAAATGGCAGCAGTAATTAGACAACATGAAGGATATGTCTTAAAATTTGTAGGTGATGCAGTTATCGGATATTTTGATGCTCAAAGTAACGGATTGCTTGCATCAGATAGTGCTGTTAATTGTGCAAAATCAATGATTTCAGTTATTCAAAAAGGAATTAACCCAATTCTTAATCAATATGATTATCCAGATTTGATGGTAAAGATTGGAGTGGATTTTGGACAAAACATGGTGGTAAGATATGGAGCTGATGCTGAGCATTCACATGTAGATTTAATGGGGCCTGCCATGAATATTGCTGCTAAAATTCAAAATATGGCAAAACCTAATCAAATTTTGATTGGCAATGATGTGTATCAAAGATTACACCCAAATCTTCAAAGAGACTTTGTGAGTGTTGTGTGGAAAAAGGATGAATGGAAATATCGTTCCAGAGTAACTGGGGAAATTTACAAAGTTTATGAATTCAAAGGATAGTCTGAAATTTTTGTTCATACTGTGAAATTGTCAGGACATTCTACATGTTCATAATGATGTTCTGTGAATTTTTCTTGAACCACGTAGATTACTATCTTATGTAGTTCCTTTTCTCCAATGTCTTTTTTACATCTAAGACATGTCTTTTTTGATTCGACCATGCGTACCTGCGATCTAAACTGGGAATCTATAAGGATCTGCGATCAGCTTGAATTGAGCAAAAACGACTCAGATTTTACTAAACGGTATATCAAATGCCTAAAGCAAGGCAGAAATATAGCAAATTCAAACCAATCTCATGGAAAACTCAGTGAATAAACATCTTCAAGACCTGTATGGATTGAATCCAAATATTCCTCATATGGCATTACAATTCCCTAGATTACCACCTGGATTGACACATCCAATGTTTAAGATACATGAAAATCCAGTAAAAGAACAATTTTCAAGAAATGTAGAAACAGTTAGTCAAAAGCTTCAAGGATTCCAACATATGTATCAACAATATGCAGCAGGGTTATTATCAGGTCATCCAATCATCCCTCCAAGCCATCCATTATACACTAAACAAAATTCGGTGCAAACACTAAAAGCTGAAAACGATAAATTGCTTAAAGAAAATACCGAATTAAAGAAAAAATTAGAAAAAAAATCTAAAAAGTAAAATTGAAAATGTGGCAATTCATATGTTGCAAATGGTAAGAATCCTTATTAATTCCAAATCCAATTTTTAATATGGGCAAAACTCCTGCAGATAAATGGAAAGATACTGTAGTCAAATATCGAAAACAATGTCAACGAATCCTAAAAGTGTCAAAGAGCATAAGATATGCAGGTGTAATCAATGTATATGGTAGAACTCTAGCTGGAATGGTACAACCAAATCTTAAACCTCTATTAAAATCTGAACAAGTAAAAAATGAATTTTTTATTCTTTCAACTTTGATGTCTTTGCGAAAAAATACTGCAAGTACTGTTGGAAAATTAGAACATGTTATTTTACAACATCAAAAAGTAACAATTGTCATTTTGCAAAAAAATGACATTACCTTTTATGTTTCTATTAATAGAAAAGAAAAAGGCTTAGAAAAAATTATTTCTTCAATAAAGAAGATAGTCTAAGCAGGTGTAAATCCGTGGTATCCGCCAGTTTGTTCAGCTTTATCTGAGAAACTTGGCTCAAACAAGGAAATCAAATAATCATCAGGATCTGAAATTACAGCATTTTTTCCTGCATCTTTTTCAACAATTTCACGATGGATTTTGACTCCTTTTTCTCTTAATTCTTCAACTGCGGATTTTACATCTCCAACTAGAAAACCGATTGTGATTCCACTTTCAAGAGCATTTCCATGTTGTTCTGTTATGGAAGCTGGATGGAGACTCAGTAAAGCTCCTGAAGTGCCCAAATCAACCCATGTTCTTCTCTGATTTTTTATTGGGAGTCCAATAATTTCATTGTAGAATTGAACTGATTTGTCTAGGTCCTTTACGGCCAAAATCACATTTCCAACTTTTTTAATATTCACAGATATGCTACCTCGAAGTTCTTTAAATTAATTGTCATTGAACTTCGACCATGGTTTCAGTTCGTTCAACTCCGTTGATTTTTTGGATTTGGTTGGCAACTTCTTTAATTTGTATTAATTGGTTAACATCAATAATAGCGACTGCATCAAATTGACCACTAGTAGGAAATGAATCAGACACTGAATTGATCTTACGTAATCTTGCCGCAATTAATTTTTTGGGAGATTTTACTAAAATTATGGCCCTTACCATCCCAGATTTACCTCCACCTCAATTAGAGTTTCAGTAGTTACAATATCTTTGATTTTCTTGAAATCTATTACCATGTTATTGATGTCTTCGATTCCTCCTTGTAAAAGAACACTAATGTCTGCACGACCTGTTACTACCATAATCTGTTTGACCACCTTTCTTTTCTTTTTTAGAATTTGGACAACAGAGTCTACTTTTCCTGGTTTTACAGTAATTAGACATAATGCACGCATACAGGTACTATGTTATTGAATCGGATAAAGATTCCTAGTCAAATGCTTCCTGAGACCTTGCTTCTTCTAAATATGCACGTCTTTCTTCATTGACTTTTTCCTGATCAATTTCAATATCATCATCTACTATAACTATCCCCATATCTCCAACAGGTTCATCTTTTTTGGTTTTTGATTTGGTTGCTTTAGCCTTAGATTTTGTAGTTTTTGCCTTAGCCTTTGATTTGGTTGCTTTAGCCTTAGATTTTGTAGTTTTTGCCTTAGGGTTTTTTGATTTAGTCTTCTTTACAGATTTTTTTTCAGCCATGAATGTCGAAAATCTAGAGGTCGCCTTATTTTTAAATATTTTGTAGAATTGGTTTTTTGAGGATTTTGTACAAATATTTTCCGATCAACCAAACTTTTTGTTAATGGTAGATGAAAGTAGCCATCTGAGTCAAAAATTTACTTTAAGATCAATTTATCAAAAGTATCTTAATCATTAATTTTGGGAGGTGAAAGAAGATAGCAACGTTAGCAGATTATGCAACTATTGGCGATTCAGTCAGCTTGGCAAAAATTGGCGATAAAGCGTTTACCATTACATTCATTGAAGATTCAGATTATACTCAAGGAGACATAATCACAAAAGGAGTAAAGATTACCACTAAAGAAACTTTTGAAGTTGAAGGTAATTTTGTAAATAAATTCCATACAACAAGAGTAGCAATTGTTAAAAAATTCAGTAATGAGAAATTACGTTCAGATGTAAATAATGGAAATGCTTTGGGACCAGTTAAATGCGTCTCTGAAAAATCCGCTTCTGGAAAGAGTTTTTATAATTTAGTAGATGTATGATATTTTAAAAAAATCATGATCACCATACTTAATATTTTTTTTAATATTAAAACAGTGCCTGGCGGGATTTATGAAATCACATGAGTACTCTAACATTTCAAAAAAATTAAAAAATTTTTTTGAGAAATTGAATTTTTTGCAAAACGTGTTCAGTGCCCCTACAGAGTATCCCAACGCCACAGTAAATTCCTTGATAGGGATTTGAACGGAAACAATGGTTTCAGACTATCATGTCGATAAAAATCATGGTCAAAGATACATCAGAAAAAACATTGATTATTCCCGATATTCATAATGATTACAATACAGCAAAAAATTATCTCAAGAAAATCCTCACAAAATTGTATTCTTGGGAGACTATTTTGATGATTTTGGAGATAAAGTACAAGATGCAACAAACATTGCTAAATGGCTCAAAAAATAATTACAGCAGGAAACCAGGATTCATCTGATTGGAAACCATGTTCTGAGTTACATGTCTGACAATCACAACCACTCATACATTTTACTTGTTTGCAATCTGAACACATCTGTCTATGGTGTCATACTGGTGCTGTATTCATAATTTTATTGTCTGTTTCAGACTTTTAACACTTTGATAATTTGTAATCTGTAGTTAGACTATGAAAGTTCTCAAGTTTATCTAAAATGAAAACCATATGATAGTGTGAAGGTGCTTGTTCTATTAGTTGTTGTTTTACTTGCATTCGGAGTAATTATCGAAGCTAGTGCATATGGAAACTATCAACTAGAATCAGAATATGAATACCTGCTTGTTGAATCCGACAAAGAATCTTACGTGATTGGTGAGGTGATAAACATTACGGGCGCGGTTGAGAAATACCATGAAAATGAATCCGTCCAAATAATCCTTTATGCTCCTACTGGAAAGATAGTATCGCTGCTGAAAACGGATGTCAGTCCAGAGAAAAATTTTTCAATATTTATTGATACGGCTGATTTCAAAAAAACTGGCGTATATACTATTAAATCTAATTTCGGACGGTATTCTGAAATCGCAGAGATTAGCTTTGTAATTAATTCGTATGAGAAACCTAACCCAAATCAAAATATTGGCGTCAATACTGATATTTTTACAACAAATTCTGAATCACAAGAACTTATTCCAGGATGGGTTCGTAGTACTGCGAAATGGTGGTCATTGAACCAAATATCTGATTTTGAGTTCATTGAAGGCATCAAATATCTGATAAAGCAAAAGACAATTGATTTTCCAAAAGACGTATCCATGAAAGGTAAAGACATGCGAAAAGATCTTGCAGAGATTAGAAAAAACTCTGAATGGTGGAGTGATGGCCGTTTATCAAATTCTGAATTTTTAAAGTCACTTCAATATTTACTTGATGAAGACAGCCCAAAAAATCCAGCTACTCTTTTTATTACTCCTAAAAATTATCGTTTTGGCCAACCTGTCACAATTACTCTGATTGATCCTGACTTGAACTTGAACAGTAACCTGCAAGATATTTACCTGGTCGTAAATAATCCTAATTCTCCATTTGTTGATACCGTTGGGTCCGCTAGTGGTGGAATCTTATTAGAAGTTAGAATCAAAGATGTGAGGTATCAAAGATGTACCGTTGATGGCATAGAACATGGAGGATTGGCATCTACAGGGTTTACGCTTGTTGAAACAAGTCCAAGTTCTGGAATATTTGAGGGCGCCTTCAAAGTACCAACTAAAATCTGCAATAAATCAGGTACTGAATTAATTTCTTCTGGAGGGGGAAGCATTAGTCTGCGCTATCATGATTTCAGAGATTCTTTTGGCCAACCACACGTTCAACAGACGCGATAATTTGGATTTCATACCCCTATACAAGATTACGAAAATTTAGAATAATCCATTATTTTTCATGTAAGGGCACTAATGTGATATTACAATGCCGGGGGCGGGATTTGAACGCGCGACAGCCCGGTCTTCAGCCGAGTGCTCTCCCAGGCTGAGCTACCCCGGCACTCAAAAAATGTTGCTGGTTGAGGAATTAAAGTGTGTCCATCCGTCTAGATTTTCATAATAGTATTTTTCTAATCCCAAATACATTATGTTTAATCCAAGTTTTTAATCCAACATAATCAAACGTATTATCGTATCTCTAATTTTTCTAGAATTTTTTCTTTATTGCCTAGTAATTTTTTAACTATTTGTTCTATATCTGCATCAATGTCAGTACTGATTAAAATTAATGTTTTATCAGATAATTCAATTGTTGCTCTCTTTACTAATTTATAGACAGTCATAGTGTAAACTGGAGATCCTAATTTTGAAGATAATTCCTTACGCTCGTTCCATCTTCTCAGTGCGTTTTGGAGAGATTTTTTTGTTTCTTCTTTTGTCATATAACTTTCTAAACCCCATTTCATCTGTCCATCTAAATGATCATGATGATATATGCCGATAAATCTAATTTGGGAACTAATTTTGAATATGAAATTATAAAAATCTAGAGAAAACTTCATTGTTGTTATCTAGAATTTTTACATTAAAGAAATTATATTGTAAATATTGACAAAAAAGTCACTGGTTTTTAATAATTTTGTTGACTAAACTGCATTTTGGTTTTTTCTTCATTTAGTGTAAACATTATGTTCTGAAATTGGCATTTCAGTTATTTTTTCGACCAAGATACCGTTTACAGTATTCATTTGATTAACATTTGATATTATGTATGGGGGGGAATGTTAAAATAAAATTGTGATTCAAGGGATGGTTCAAGGTTAATTTTTTTTTAATAATTCATTATTTTTGGGATTGTATAATGGTCTTTTAGAGTATTATCATAATCAATTATTATCATAAATGTATGTTCACCACATCTGCATCCCAAAAAGAATCCGTTGCAAGAGTTATTGCATTTCATTCTCTATGGTTTCCAGAGGATGTCCTTTTTCCCCTGTCTTTTATTGATTAGACGACCTAGAACAAAAAACAGATCAGATAATCGATTAAGGTAAATTAAGCAATTAGTGTTAATTTCATCTTTTTCTGCAAGATCTACTGTTAAGGTTTCAGCTCTTCGGACAATTGTTCTCGTAAATTGTAATTGAGCTGCCGGAATTGCCCCCCCTGGCAAAATGAAATTTGTCAAAGGCGGTAATTCTAATTCGAATTTATCAATATAATGTTCTAATTCTTGAATCATTTCCAGTGTAACTCTATTTTTTACATCATTAAGATTGGGATTTGACAGATCAGATCCTACAACAAACAAATCATTTTGAATTTTTGTAAGACAATTAAAAATATCCTTATCTACTGAATTTGCTAAAACAATTCCTAACGCAGCATTTGTCTCATCTACTGCCCCATAGGCAATAATTCTGGGATGAGATTTGGATATACGCAAATTTCCTTGAATACCAGTATTTCCATCATCACCTGTTTTGGTGTATATTTTCATATGATGGTATAATCCAACTCAACTATTATGTTGTTCGAAAATCTCAAAACTCTTTAGGAGAATACTTTGTATTAACTTACAATGATAGAAGATTTTTTAAAAATTGCTGTAAATCTGAAAAACGTACCACGGCAGGGATGGATAGACAAATTATCAATCAACAACCCTGAATCTGTTGCAGATCATACGTTTTCTATGAGTATTATAGGAATGATAATATCTGATTTAGAGAATCTAAATTCGGAAAAAATTCTAAAAATGATTTTATTGCATGATTTGGCTGAATCTAAAATTGGAGATATTGTTCCAGAAAAAATAAACGAAAAAGAAAAAGAAAAACTAGAAAACTCTGCATTTGACGAAATTATCCAAACTTTGCCGGATGCAACAAGTTCACAGTATTTTGATATGTGGAGAGAGTATCAGGAAAATTCTACTGCAGAAAGTCAAATTGTTCATCAAATTGACAAGTTGGAGATGGCACTTCAAGCAAAAATGTATCAATCTCAAGGACTTTCTAAAGAAAAACTGGACACTTTTTTTGAATCTGCAAAAAAAAGCATAACCCATCCAAGATTAAAAGAATTATTTACAAAGATTGTAGAGAGTAATTGAATGTCAGAATCTGAAAAAGATGAATTAATCGAAGCACAAAAACAGATTATTGGAATATTATTTGAAGTGATTAAAAGATTACAAGCCAACAGTGATTTAGATGAAGAGTATTTTGAGTTAATTACAAAAGAAAAAAAAGATCAATCAAGATTAGATGAGATTCTAAAAGAACGACAAGAAAATGCAAAGATTGTAGGTAGACTGTTAGAACAACTCGAAACCTAATGACCGCAACTACAATCATCATCAGAAAGTATTCTTAGATGAGCAGTTTGTTGGTATTTGTCTTGAACATAGTTTGAAAGATTTGCAATTCTTACCCGAGATTCTTTATTTTTCCAACTACCTTCATTTTCAAACCAGAATTCAATCTCATCAACATCATATCTCTCTCCACTTTCAACTAGCCCTTTGAATATTGATTTTATTTCGTCAACTTCGGATTCAGATAATTTTGATTTATCCTCAATCATAGTCGTAATTTCATTTAATTTGATTATTACATTATTTGTAAGGGGCATCGATTTGTTTAGAATAATATTCTATAACTATCTTTTGTGGCAATACTGTTTTTATAACAATTAGATACTTTGCCAAATATGCAATATTTTCAGGCATTAAAGCTTGGCCAAAAAAGAGTAGCAGAAGCAAGAGAATATCTCAATAAGTTAACTGATGGAAAAGCAATGCCAGCATTGGCGTTAACTGATACAAAATCCAATGTTTGGAAGCCTGTAGGTGAAGAAAATCTTTATGCATTTGTAGATGAATCAGCAGGGTTTGTTTTAACAGATAACAGCGGTTACATCTTGGCTTTAGTTGATAATAGCGGAGCATCTAAAACTATTGTTCAAGGAGTTACTCAAGAACAAAAAGAAAAGTTAGAAAAAATGTTCCAGTCAGATAATATTCCAAAATTTGAGGGAAAGGTAATTCTTCCTGTATAATTTTAGCCTCAAATAAAACGTAAAGCTTTAGTTATGATTGTGTCAAGAATAATAAAATGAGTAAATTTTCTCAAGAGATCGAAGTCAGTGGCCATTTGATTGACTCGTTAATTTTAACCAAAATATTTGATAAAATTATGGATTTGCAAGGTGAATTTCAAGTACAAGAAATCAGTATTGGGAAAAGAAAAAAAGATCAGTCCTATGCAAGATTGCTAGTCAAAGGAAAAAACCAAAAACATCTTGATGAAATTCTGCAAACAATTTACAGAGAAGGAGCAGTATCTAAAATCCAAAAGGAAATTAAATTAAAAAGATCTCCAAAAAACTATGTAATGCCCGATAATTTTTACAGTACTACCAATAATCACACCCAAGTTTTTCACAAAGGCAAATGGATTCAAGTAGAAAATATGATGATGGACAAGTGTATTGTTGTAAAAAACAACAAGGCATTTTGTGTTCCTGTAAGGGATGTCAAAAAAGGTGATCAAATCATCGTAGGTGAAGATGGGGTTAAGATTAATCCTCCTGAAAGACCTCGAGAGGGCTCCAACGTCTTTGAATTTATGGGAAGTTCAAGTTCTAGTGAAAGACCAACGCAGCATATTGCAAAAAAAGTAGCAGACGACATATACAATACAAAAAAGAATGGGGGAAAAATCGTCATAGTAGGAGGTCCAGCAATTGTTCATACAGGTGCATCTGATGCAGTATCTGAGCTAATCAGAGCAGGATATATTGACGGAGTACTAGCAGGTAATGCTTTGGCAGTACATGATATTGAGTATGCTACTTTGGGAACATCACTTGGAATGAATGTTCATGATGCAACTCTAGCATATCGTGGTCATAGAAACCATATGGATGCAATTAACTCTGTTTTCAAGGCAGGATCTATTGCAAATATGGTAAAATCAAAAAAACTTACCAAAGGGATCATGTATGAATGTGTAAAAAATAAAGTCCCATTTGTTTTGGCAGGCTCAATTAGAGATGATGGTCCACTGCCTGATGTAATTACCGATGTAGCACAAGCCCAAAGAGAATACAAAAAAGTTCTAAAAGATGCAAAGATGGTCATAATGATCTCAACCATGCTTCATTCAATTGCAACTGGAAACATGCTACCTGCAAATGTCAAAGTCATTGTTGTTGATATCAACCAGCCAACCGTAACAAAACTTATGGATAGAGGAACATGGCAAGCACTTGGAATAGTTTCAGATGTAGGAGCATTCTTGCCCATGGTTGCACAACAAATTAGAAAAAAGAAATAATCAAATATATCATGTTTTGAAGTTTTTTATCTAAATTTATGCTTCATCTTATATTAGGCAGAATTTAATTTCATTTTTAAACCGTAAAGGTATGCTTAGACCATCTCTTTTACAATAAGGACATTCTTCAAATTTGCCCACAAAATTAGATTGTTTTTAATCCAATTATCAGAAACAAATCTTTAGAGAAAATTCAGGTAAGACTAGCTAAAGGAGAGATAACAATAGAAGAATTTGAAATGCTAGAAAAAAAATTAAAAAAGATTTGATGTTTTGTAAAAATACAAAGTATTAGAGCGCGAGTAAATATTAACTGATTTTTGGAATTTCCTCTAAAATGTTGGGGTTTTCTAGAGAGGATAAATCACCCATGTCCATTCCCAAAAGTTTTGATTTTAAGAGCCTTCTCATGATTTTACCAGTTCGAGTTTTTGGTAAATCACTTAATTGGAAAACAAATTTGGGTTTGGCAACTTTGCCTATCTTGTTTCCAATATAATCTGAAATTTCAGATTCCAAACCAGAGTTAGTTTTCTTGTCAGATACAATAAAAACAACAATTGCCTCACCTGTTAAATCATCAGGAATTGCAATAGAGGCAGCATCAGAAATTTTTTCATGTGAAATTACTGTGTGTTCAATTTCAGCAGTACTCATTCTGTGACCTGAAACATTGATTACATCATCAGTTCTTCCTCTCATGAACCAAAGATTATCATTATCAGCAAAAACATAATCGCCATGAAACCAAATGTTATCAAATCGAGACCAGTATGTTTCAATGAATCTCTGATCATCATTTAACAATCCTCTAGTCATTCCAGGCCAAGGGGATCTTATCACCAAATATCCATTTTGGTTTTGAATAGAATTCCCATCATCATCAACTACGTCAAGATTCATTCCAGGAACAGGTATTCCTACGGTAGATGGCTTAATACTCATTCCAGGAAGTACAGACAACATTGCACCACCAATTTCAGTGCCACCAGACAAATTCATTATCGGTATTTTTTTTTGACCAATTTTTTCAAACAGCCACCACCAAGAATCTTCATCGAGTGGTTCACCAGTAGTTGGAATGTTTTTAATTTTATCAAGAGAGTAGTTTCTCAAAGGCTCCTCGTTATTTTTTTTAAATAATCTTGTTGCAGTGGGGGAAATTCCAAATATTGTAACATCGTATTCAGATAAAATTTTCCAGACTCTGTCAGAATTTGGGAAATCTAGCGCACCATCATAAATTACTGCACTGCCCCCCATAATCAGCAAACCATAAACATTCCACACTAAACCTGTAATCCAACCAATATCTGCAGGCCAAAACAGCACATCCCTAGGCTGTAAATCTATCAAATATGCTGCCTGATGACCTGCAAAAACAGAAAAACCTCCATGAACATGTACAACACCCTTTGGTTTACCAGTAGTTCCAGAAGTATACAAGATAAAGAGAGGATCTTCAGAATCCATTATTTCTGTATCACAGTTTGAATTTTGATCTGAAACTAATTCATCATAAAAAACAATATTTTCAGACTTTTCATAGACATCAACATCACCATATTTTACAACAATTATTTTTTCGATTTTTGTTTGAGATGTTGCTTTTTGAACAATTTCTTTTTGAGACATTGGTTTTCCTTTTCTAGTAAATCCATCAGTAACAAAAAGAATCTTTGCATTACAATCTTGCAATCTAACATGTAGAGATTCTGTGCTATACCCAGAAAAAATTACTGTTTGAACTGCACCAATTTTTGCTGATGCTAAAATTGCCAATATTGCTTCTTCAATCATTGGAAGATAAATTGCAACAACGTCACCTCTCTTTACACCTAGAGATTTTAGACCATTTGCAAGTTTTGATACTTTATGATCTAATTCTAAATAGGATATTTTTGATATTTTTCCACCTTCTGAAATAAAATGATATGCAGTTTTGTCTGGGGATATTTTTGCAAATTTTTCAACAGTAGACTTGCAGATGTTTGTCTTTCCATTTACAAACCACTTGGACCACATTATTCCTTTGGAGGAATCTAATGTTTGTGAATACATACTATCCCAAACAACTCCAATATCTTTATCGACTTCTTGCCAAAACCATTCTAAATTGTTTTTTGCTTTTTCAGATAATTCAGATAATGAGTTGATATTATGTTTCTGCATAAAACGAAAAATATTTGATTCTTCAATTTGTTTTTGTGTTGGAACAAATTCAAAATTAGACAAGATTCAATTGTTAAAATGATATTGAGTGTAAAAAGATTTCAGATTAAGATATGTCAATTCCTAGTCGTCTAGCACATGCAATCGCAGCTTTTCCTTGGTCTTCAGTAATTCCTGCCTTTTGAAATTCATCAGTCCAAGTGGTTCCAGTAAATTGAGTATTTTCACGGTAATATTCCCTTAAAATTACGCCTATTTCTTCATCTAGTCTCCTCCTAATTGCCTCAGTCATGCCTGCCTGAAGGATTGTTGCATCAGAAGTTGCCAATATTTTGATAAATTCAACATTCTCAAGTGAAAGCATAGTTATTCAATTTTCTTTTTTAACAGTTCCAATGTCATTTTGGGATCTGCCTTGCCTTTTGTTTTTTGCATAACTTTTCCTACAAGATAGTTAATGGTTTGAGGATTTGTTTTTGCTTGCTCTACTGCTCCTGCTTCTTCAGATATTACTTCATCAATAGTTTTTGTTAACTCTGATTCATCAGAAACATTTCCCAAATCTAAATCAGAGATTACTTGGGCCAAGTCTTTTCCGGTTTTTACAATTTCATACAATGCATTTTTTGCAGAATTTCTTGAAATTTTTCCAGATTGTATTGAATCAGCTAAATCTCTAAGATGATTAGGTGTAATTTTTGAAGATTCACGTTTTTCTCTTGTATCTACTAACCCCATCAAATCAGTGGTAATGATATTTGCAATCTCTTTTGCGTTTGATTCTGTATATGATTGTTCAAATAAATCAGAATAGAATTTATCTGATGATAAAACATCAGCGACTTGATTAGGGATATGGTGGTTAGAAACATATCGTTCTTTTTTAGAACTAATACTTTCAGGCATGTTAGATTTTAATTTCTCAAAAGTTTCTGAATCAATTTTTACCCAAGGAATATCTCCTTCTAAGAAATATCTATAGTCAAGTGCTTCTTCTTTTGAGCGAGACGATATTGTGATTTTACGTTTATCATCCCAATGACGAGTTTCTTGAACAATCTCAATATCACGTGCATGTAAGCTCTCTTGTCTAGTTATTTCAAAATGCACCGCTTTTTCTAAATCATGAAATGAGCCGATATTTTTTATCTCAACTTTTTTTTCGCCTTCAATTGAGACATTGGCATCAGCCCTCATTGCACCTTCCAAACTAGGATCAGATACTCCCAAATTCTCAAGTAAATCAGACAAAATATTAAGAAATTCTCTTACTTGTTTTGGATTCTCAAAGTCAGGCTCTGTTACAATTTCCACTAAGGGTGTGCCTGCTCGATTATAATCAACTAATGTTATCTGATTTTTAGATGAACTTCCTTCGTAAATCAATCTACCAGGGTCTTCTTCTAGTTGGATTCGAGTAATTCTGATTTTCTTATCTCCAACCATGACAGAACCAGCACCACCAATACTAGTATCGCCATAGATGTTTAATTGAGTAATTTGGAAATTTTTGGGCAAGTCTGGATAAAAGTAATTTTTTCTAAAAAATGCAATTTTCTCAGGAGTTGAACAGTTTAGAGCCATCGCAATCATTGTTGCTTTTTTTACTGCTTCTTGGTTTAAACGAGGTAAACTTCCTGGCAAACCCATGCATATTGGACAGATGTTAGTATTAATCTCATATGAACGATAATTTGCCTTACATGGACAAAATAACTTGCTCTCAAGATTTGTTAATTGACAATGAATTTCAAGCCCTATCTTAGTCATATTGGAACCTCAGGTAATTTCACAGTACTTTCAAGTGCAAATGCTGCTTGCAATAGTGATTTGTCTTCCATGGTATTTGCCATGATTTGCATTCCAATTGGTAAACCATCTGAGACATCAAAGGGTACGGAGATTGCAGGTATGCCAGTAAGATTTGCAGTTACGGTATTAATATCAACTAAAAATAGTGCAATAGGATCATCAATCTTTTCTCCAATCTTAAATGGTAATATTGGAACAGTGGGAGCTATAAGATAATCATATTTTTTAAATAACTCTGTAATTTCTCTAGTTAGTTTTTGTTTTACTTTGAGTGCTTTGAGGAAATACTTTCCTGCATGTCCTGCTGACGGAACAAACCCTCCGAGAATCATTCTTCTAGTTACCTCTGGTCCAAATTTTGTTCTGGCCTTTGAAATATAGGAATTAAACTCGTAACCTTCCACTGGAAAATCATAACCATATAGCAAGTTGTCATATCGTGCCAAATTACTTCCAGCCTCTGTTGCAGTAATTGTATAGTATGCGGCAACAGAGTATTTTACCATATCAAGTGAGACATACTCACAAGTAGCACCCAACCCTTCAAATTTTGAAACAGCATTTTTTGTAGCAGATAATACTGCAGGATCAATTCCATCTCCAATCATCTCTTGAATTATGCCAATTTTTTTACCTTCAATTCCAGCATCTATACCAGATAAGTAATTTTGATTTGAATTAGATATGGTTGTATCATCATTAGGATCTTGTCCAGAAATAATATCAAGCAAAAACGCTGTATCTTTTACAGTTCTAGTCATCGGTCCGATTTGTTCTATGCTGTTAGCATAAGAGATAAGTCCAAACCTGCTAATCAAACCGTATGTTGGCTTGTATCCCACAATGCCACAAAAACTTGCAGGGTTTCGTACAGACCCACCAGTATCAGAACCAAGAGACGCAACACATTCCAGTGCGCCAACAGATGCACCACTTCCGCCAGATGAACCTCCAGGAACACAATCAAGATTCCAAGGGTTGTGCGTAGGTCCATATGCACTAAATTCAGTTGTCAACCCCATTGCAAATTCATCCATGTTTGCTTTTCCAATAAATACCGCATCTTGTGCCTTAAGTTTTGAAATTACAGTTGCATCATAGGGCGCAATAAAGTCGTGCAACATTTTTGATGCACACGAAGTTCTGCTATCTTTGATGCAAATATTATCTTTAATTGATATTGGCATTCCAAAACATCCACCAACATTTTCACCAGATTTTATTTTCTTATCTATCTGCCTTGCACGTTCTACTGCATCTGAATTAACATCCAAAAATGCATGTACTTTGTCATCAATTTGGTTGATTCTTTCAACTGTTTTTGCAGTAAAATCTTCAGCAGAAATATTTCCATTTTTAACTTCTTGCACATACTCTAAAGCAGAAATTTTCAGATTCAATTATACCATCTTTGGGGCTCTAACGTAGGTTCCTTTATAGTGATTTAGTTTTTCAATTAGTTTATCAGGATATGGAATGTGTTCATCTTTTCTCAAAGAGGAAATAGAAATATCATCCATAACAATCTCTTCACCTTCAACTCCTGCTGAATCTAGAATACCAAAATAATCAATCATCGTATGGACTTTGTCAATGAATTCCTTATGATCATGTACATCAATTTTCATCATCTTTGTTACAATTTCAATTTCTTCTTCACTTACCACAACAATTCACCTAAAGTGCTAATTTTTATCCACATATTCTAAGGTTTTTGAGTCTGATCGAGTAAATTGTGCCCAAAAATCAACACAGAACTGCTTCATTCTTAATTCAATTTGAGATTGAATTTCTTTGATATAATGCTAGTGATTAACATTAGAAACTAATTCAAAAACTATGGAGTTAGTCTATCGACATCTCGTGGATAAAATGTAACATCACGAATGTTTTCTGTTCCAGTGAGTGCCATAATTAACCTCTCAAGACCAATACCGCATCCAGCATGTGGGGGGACACCATAATCAAAAGCACCAAGATGATATTCAAATGCATCAGTGTTCATACCTTTGTTTTTCATTCTCTCAGCTAATTCATCTCTTTTTTCTATTCTTGTACTGCCAGAAGATAATTCTAAATCACCAAACATCAAATCAAAGGATTCGGAAATTTTTGGATTAGACTTACTATCCTTAACATAGAATGGTTTTGGTGCCAAAGGCCAGTCTTTGATAAAGTAAAATCCTTCTAGCCCGATTTTTTTAAGGTTTGATGGATACAGGTCATCACCCCATTCAGTTTTAGCTCCTGCCTTTTGCATTCTATCAACCAAGTCATCATATGAATATTGAGGAATGGATTCTGGTAATGATGGAATAGTAAATTCTGTGTCAGGATTGTTTTTTGCATATTCACTAACAGCCTTGATTGAAATTTTAACAATCTCTTCAATTCTAATCATGACATCATTGTAATCTACAAATGCCTCTTCTAAATCAATAGATATTGCTTCAGCTAAATGGCGATTAGTTCTAGAAGGCTCTGCTCTAAAGATTGGTGCTATCTCAAATACTTTTTCAAAGCTCATCGTTAATTGTTCTTTATACAGTTGCGGACTCTGAGCTAAGAATGCCTCTTTGTTATAGTAAAATATTGGAAACAATGCAGCGCCACCCTCAGTAGCTGTTGCTATCATTTTTGGAGTATTGATTTCAACAAAATTCTGAGTATTGAAATATTCTCGGATTGATTTTAAAACTAAACTTCTAGTATTGAAGATATGTTGCAAAACCTTTCGTCTAAGATCAATTGGTCTTACCTCAAGTCTAGTATCAATATTTTTGACAGTCTTTGCAATAGGCTCAAAAGGAGGTATTTTTTCAACCTCAGAAAACACTCGAAGTTCTGTTGGAACAATTTCATATCCACTCGGGGATTTCTCAGAAGATTTTACTTTGCCAGTTATTGCAATTGAGGAATGTGCCTTTAGAGAAGATATCTTTTCTCTAATATCATCTGGACAATCTCCTTTCTTTGCAACTACAGAAACATCACCATTTTTGTCTCGGATCGTGGCAAAACTGATGTTGCCATGTCCTCGAATAGTCAAAACCCATCCCATTACTGTTACTTGTGTACCATCCATTGAGGAGTTAATTTCATCAGAATAATGTGATCTACGTAATGTTCCTAATTCAGTTTCAATCATAATTTACATTACTCAATTGGATGGTGTAATTAATTTTTATATAATTTAACTAATGAACACATTAATTTTCATAATGCTTATAGCCAGCACTAATTCCACAACAAAACAAGATGGACATACTAATGGGCATTGTAATAGCATTTATCATAGTCGTAGCAGGATTTGTAGGATATCATGCCTCCCAGCAGGTAGATGATGCAGAAGGACACGACATGAAACTAGAAATTCAATCAGTCAATGAGAATGAGAATTCCCTTCAAATTCAAAATTTGAACTATCAAAATCCATCACCTAAACTAGTTTTACATTAAATTACCAGTAATTTTTACAAATGTTATGACTCTATCAGATAAAGAGAAGATTGTTGCAGTTATTTCAAATGGAATTGCAGTATTTTCATTGTTACAAGAAAGAGAAGAGATTCCAAAAAATACAACCATGTATGATTTTGTTTTAAAAGTAATTCCTGAAGATATAAAATCAGAACTTAGTGCAGAGTTGATAGATGAAGTATTCCAATATGTTACATCCGCACATAGTTCATAAAGTACAAAATACTAGAATAGGCATAAAATGACCTCGATTGCAACATTAGGCTCTCACTGCTCACTTCAGGTTCTCAAGGGCGCAAAAGATGAAGGGTTAAAAACAATTCTAGTATGTGAGAAAAAACGAGAGAGGCTTTACAAAAGATTTCCATTCATTGATGAATTGATCATAGTTGATAAATTCAAAGAGGTTATTGATGAAAAGTGTCAATCAGTTCTAGAGCAAAACGATGCGGTGCTAATCCCACATGGAACATTAATTGCACAAATGAGTTCTGAGGAAATAGAATCAATCAAGACACCAATTTTTGGAAACAAGTGGATTCTAAGATGGGAATCAGACAGAGAAATGAAAGAAAAACTCATGAGAGAGGCAAATTTACCAGTTCCAAAACCAGTTACAGATCCAAAAGACATTGAAAAACTCTCTATTGTGAAAAGACAAGGTGCCGCAGGAGGAAAGGGTTACTTTATGGTGGCAAATCAAGACGACTATAATACAAAAAGAAATCAACTGATTTCAGAAGGAATCATTTCAAAAGATGAAACACTATACATTCAAGAATATGCAGCAGGTGTTTTAGCTTATTTACAATTCTTCTATTCACCATTAAAAGAAGAGTTGGAATTTTTTGGAGTTGATCAAAGACATGAATCAGATATCGAAGGACTAGCTAGAATTCCATCAGAACAACAACTAAAAAATAACAAAGTGCCATCTTTTAACGTCATAGGAAATAGTCCATTAGTTTTACGGGAATCACTTTTAGATGATGTGTATACAATGGGGGAAAATTTTGTTGAAGCTGCAAAAAGAGTTGTCCCACCTGGAATGAATGGTCCGTTTTGTATTGAAGGAGTATATGATGAAAATGCAAAATTCACATCATTTGAGTTTTCAGCAAGAATCGTAGCAGGAACTAACATCTACATGGATGGGTCTCCATATTATTCATTATTATTCAATGAGAACATGAGTATGGGTAAAAGAATAGCAAGAGAAGTAAAGACTGCTCAAGAATCTAACCAACTAGATAAAATTACAACCTAAGATTACGTATTTTTTGCAGTTACTTCCATTCCATGTTGTGATTTTATGATAAACTTGTCTCTAATCTTGACACTAATCCAATCAATAATTAATACAACTACTAAAACTACAAGCATAAAGATTGCAGCTTTTCCATATTCAAAGAATTTAATATAATTAATAATATAAAATCCAATTCCACCAGCACCAACCAATCCAAGAATACTTGTTTGACGTACATTGTAATCAAACATGTAAAGCATTTGACTTAAAAGATGAGATGCAGATTCTGGAATTACAACATATCTGATTAATTGCCATTTTGATATACCTATAGAACTAACTGCATCCATAGGATCAGAATCAATTGTTTCAATTGCTTCGTATTGTAATTTTGCTACAAATCCAATTGTATACATAATAATTGCAAGAACACCTGCAAATGGGCCTAATCCAACCATTATCACAAACAAAATTGCCCATAATATTGAAGGGAATGTACGAATGGCAGCTAATAATGCCCTAATTGGGGCATAGACATATTTGCTATTTAGATTTCTTGCAGCAAGCATACTCAAAGGCAATGCAATTGCAACACCCACAATTGTTCCAATAAATGCCATCTGAACTGTTTCAAACATTGCCCAAAGAGCTGTTGGCACATATTTTGGTTCAACTACAAGCATTTCTTCAACTACAATTGCAATATTTGGCAATCCTTGAACAAAGTCAACAGGATTTGCATCCACATTGTAGGATGCAACTACTACCAAGGCAACGATTATTCCAATGAGAATATTATTTTTGGGCGTCATCAGCATACATCTCCATAATTTCTTCAGTAGTCATATCCCCCGTTTGAAAATCAACAATAGTATCACCCTCAACACCTATCTCAAGAATTTTTTGTCCTTCTTTGATAACAGCAACACGATTTGCATATTCTAAGGCAAGTTGCATATCATGGTGTACCATTATTGCAGTGAGATTCATTCTCTTTTGAGCATCTGCAATTAAATCCATAATTTCACGAGCAGTTACATGATCCAACTCTGAAACAATTTCATCTGCTAACAAGATAGTGGGTTTTTGCATTAAGGCTCGAGCAATTGCAACTCTTCTCTTCTCACCACCACTTAACATGTAGGCCTTTCTTTCTTCTTTACCAGACAAACCAACTTGAGAAATAATTTTTTTGGCATCGTGAATCTCAGATTCTGGAAAATTTTTTAGAAAAGATTGGATTTTCCCTATTCTAGGTAAAGAGCCAATCAAAATATTTTCAAGAACAGTACTATTTTTTACCAATCCAAGACTTTGAGGAATATATCCAATTGAATGCATCATTTTTTTGAATTTTTTATCATTCATGTTTGGAGTCACATAATCAATTTTGATAATTCCTTTACTGGGAACCATCATACCGTTAAGCAGTTTTAACAAAGTGGATTTTCCAGAACCCGATTGTCCTACTATGGCATAATTTGTACCTCTGTCAATTGACATGTTAATTCCTTCCAATGCAAAGTTCTTAGAATCATAAGATGTCCAAACATCATTCATTTGAATAATTTTCTTTGTAGAGATTAATGAAAAAGAAGGGTTTTTGGTCATCTGAATTTGAATCATTTTCAGAATTCCTGTTTTTATTTGCTCTTGTTGTATTTGTCTAGAATCAACTGATCAAGTCCTGTTAATGCGTTGATGAATTCTCCAAATTCGCCTATATGCATCGTAGTTGTTGTTGGAACTAGTGCTTCAGCACCATACAAATCCCTCAAAATGGAATTGTGCTCATCATAGTTTAGTTGTATGAGAGCATCAACTAGTGCATTTTTGGTAGAGTCTGACATATCAGCACTTACCATAAACACATGTGATGGTACTGGTCCAATAGTTGTTATCGGACGTAATTTCTTTTGATCCTCTAATTCAAGATACTTTTGTGGGGCGATATCAGAACCAAATGCAACATCAACATTTCCATTTAGTAATAATTCTAATGCTGCTTTGTATCCTCCTGCAAAGGTATAACTTTCAAAGTTTTTTGCCAATGCAGATTCTAGTGCAACTATATCGTCACCTTCAATTGTTACATGTCCATCAGTTACCAAAGTTCCCATTGGTCTAACAAAACCAGAGGAACCAGTAATGCTAGTAAATGCAACTTTTTTGCCAACAGTATCTTCAATTGATTGCAAAGAATCATTGTCTGCCAGGGTCCAAACTGTTGCCTGGTAGTTCACTTTTCCTTTAACAAGTTCTGCCAAAACTGCTTCTGCTCCTGTTCTTTCATGAGTGATCCATGCAGGACCAGTATCCATAAAGGCAGCATCTATGTGACCAAACCTCATTCCTTCAATAATGGTCTCATAGTTTGTTGGTACAACTACTTCGACATCAACACCTAACTCATTTTCAAGGAATGCCTCCAAGGCTTGTGCTTTTGGAGTTAATTCATCAGCCTTTTCGACTGGAATGAATCCTATTGTTAGTGTGTCAACATCAACAGATTTTGAATCAGATGAAACATTGATGATTCCATTTTCAATTAGGAATTCAATTCCATTTAGAAAAGTGGTATCATCTACAGCACCTTCGGCCCACCAACCAGCATTTGTTTTAATCCAATCAGGAATAGAACTCTGTGCTTGTGCAGTCTGGCTCAAAGGAATTGTTGCTATGCCAATAGCTACAAATGCAACAATAATTGCCATGGTTGTTTTTTGTTTCATGATTTCTAAAAAAATTAGGAGTAGCTAAATTATTTAAACTGAATTTTCATTCCAAGAAATCATTCCAAATCTCTAGAATGAGAATATCTATAGGTTTGATTTTGGATTGGTAGTGTTAGGATATAGATTCAAGCTGGGCTCTAGATCATCTAATGTAATCTCAACTTTTCCGATCCTACTACGATACAGTTTAATTTTTTTTCCTTCTGGAGAAATTACATACTTGTCCACTTCAGCTAAAGCAAGAACTTCAAGATTGGAGAGTGTTTTGTATACTGTTGAAAGAGAAAGTTTCAATTCATCTGCAATTTGGGTTGCATCTTTTGATTCATTTTTTACAGAAAACAATACAGCTCTTGTGCAAACATTGCTTAGAGATTCAATAATTTTTTGAGTGATATCGAATTCGGATAATTGAATAATGTTAGGTTTGGACATTCATATCACTTGTTTGGCAGTAACACAAGAACAGGTTCAGGTTTTTTAATAGAAATATCTGCTTTGCTGATTCTACTTCTATAGACTTTGTATTTTCTACCTTTATCAGACAACATCCATTTTTCAACTTCAATTAGAGTGAGTTCTTCAAGGTCAGATAATTTTTTGTATACAGAGCTAAGAGGGATTTTGAGTTTGTCAGAAAGTTCTGCAGCTGTATTTCCTTTCTTAATAATAGAAAATAGTATTGCGCGAGATTCTGAATCAGCTAATGCCTCTATTACCTTTTGAGTGATATCATATTTTTTTAATTGCGGTAAAGTTAATTTTCTGGACATAATGTTGAAAAATTATTTGGTGTATTTAAAACTAGATATTTTATTCTCATTCTAGAGATTTAGAATAACTAGCTGTATGATTGAGGGGTTTCTTGTTTAGTTAAAAGTCTATTCCACAATAACCCAAGAATTATGCCAACAGATATCCAAAATGATGTTACTCCAAGAACAGACATTATCCTAAATTCATTGACCAAATTCATAGGGGCTGTAATCTCATCAGGGTTTTCTGGCATTGCAAGAAATACTGCAGAAATAAAAACGCCATAACCCAGTAACGCAAGGAGTTTTTTGTTATTTTGTAGTTTCTTTGATAACTGATAAAATCCCACGGCCCCAAATCCAGAAATAGCAATAAATGTCAAATACAAAATTGCACGCAATACAACGGTTTCAGTATCACCCACTGTTGGAGGGTTTGCAGGGTATTTGAGAAAGGGTATAAAATAAAGAGTAAGCCACATGATGCCAGCCAATACAAGTGATTTTTTGACATCATTACTTCCAGGTAATGAATTTCTAGACAATGCAAAAACTATTCCAAACAAAGAGCCAACTGAAACACCTAGAATCACTCCAGCAAGAATCTGTCCACCTTTTTGCCAAGTTCGATATCCTTCATATTCTACCCAAAACTCAGGGGTGTCTTCTTCTTCACCAGTTGCAAATAGATTTTGGTTTTCAATTCCAATTGCTTGATCAAGATATGGTTCTACAATTGCAAAATTAACAGTTCCATGAACAAAACCTGCAAACGCACCTGAAATTAAGACAATTATGATAAAAAGAAATGTTTTCATGATTAAAGACCTCTAATGACAAGGAAATCCAGCAGCGTGTCTCATATCATGAGTAAGTTCATGGATGTAAAGATCTGTAAATGCTTGCTCACCATAAACTAGACTAAAGATGTGTCCTTGATCAAAGCCTACAACAAACAATCCGGCTGCAAAGATAATTCCTAATGCAAGTAATGCAAGTTTAGGTACGCTTGTTTTAGACACATTAATTTGTCTTGTTTCAGACATGAGATTAGCATCAGTTGAGCGTATTTAAGCTCTTGGATGATTTATCCAATTTATAAATAATAATACAAAAGGAAAAAAACTGAAAAAAACTATTCAAACATTACAAAACATAGTATCAAGAAAGGGATCTAGTAAAATACTCACATTTAGTATTCCGCATGTATTCAAAGCCCTTCAATTATTATCAGAAGAAAAATTTGTAAGCAGAGCTACATTGGGAAAAGAAATCCATCTAGGAGAAGGTGCAGTAAAAACACTTGTTTTGCATCTAAAAGAAGCAGGAATAATTGAATCAACAAGATCTGGGAATTTTCTTACAGACAAAGGGGAAAAAATTACTTTGCAATTAAAAAAAATTATTTCAAATGAATGTAAGATTGAGAAAAATGGATTGACCAAAAGCAAAAACAATCATGCAATTATTCTCAAAAAATTCTCTTCAGTAATAAAAACAGGATTAGAACAAAGAGATTATGCGATAATGTATGGCTCATCAGGATGTATCACATTGATGTTTGAAAACAATAGATTTGTCTTTCCAGGGGAAGGCAAAGACTGCCTTGCACCATACAAAAAAATCAAACAAACGCTTTTAGAAAAATTAAACCCATCAGAAGGAGACATAGTTATTATTTCATCATCAGATGATCCCTTTGTTGCAGAGATATCTGCAAAAAACTCTGCATTGTGGACAATTGCTACAAGTTAAACAAGATTTTTACATGTATTACAAAAAAAAGATGGTGTGAGTAAATTCTATCTTTTAGTAATTCCTATTGTAATAGGCATTATTGCAGGCAGTTTTCTAGTATTTTATCCAGAGCCAGAAGACAATTCAGAAAAATTAACAGTATCAAAACTAATCGAAAACGGGTCACCCGTTATGGGTAAGAATAATGCACCTATCACCATTTTAGAATGGGGAGATTATCAATGTACATTTTGTTACAAATTTCATCAAAACACATTGGATGTAATTAATGAGGATTTTATCAAAACTGGTAAAATTAAACTTGTATTCAAAGACTTCCCATTAAATGGACCAGATTCACTATTGGCTGCTGAAGCATCATATTGTGCTGAAGATCAAGGAAAATATTGGCAATATCATAATGAACTTTACAAAAATTGGGGAGGAGAAAGAACAGGATGGATTACAAGAAATTCATTAGATAGTTTTGCAATAACTGTTAATTTGGATTTAGACATGTTCAACAAATGTCTTGATGAACACAAATATCAAAACAAAGTAAATGAATTGTATGAATTTGGTCGAGAGATAGGAATTGATGCCACACCTTCATTTTTAGTATTCAATGATGAAAAAATTATCAAAATTAGAGGAAATCAACCATTAGAGGTATTTCTTAAAACATTTGATGAATTATGATTAGAAAACCCAAATCAATCAATCAAAATTAATATCCGCATAGTTTGGAGAAAGCACAAATGGGCAAAATAAAGATAGAAAAACAAGATTCTGTTAAAATCTATAAAATTAGAAAAACATTGGAAGAGTTATCAAAAAAGTCTGGTCGCGGAACAGAACTAATCACAGTATACATTCCCAAAGGAAAGCAACTTCATGAGATTATTGGAACACTTCAACAAGAACAAGGTACAGCAGACAATATCAAATCAGATCTTACTAGAAGTCATGTTGTAGATTCTTTGGGGAAAGTAGTTCAGAGATTAAAACTCTACAAAAAAACACCTGAAAGAGGATTAGTGATGTTTTGTGGAGCGTTACCTCCAGAAGAAGGCGGTCCATTAGGAAGCGAAGTTGTCAAAGTTTGGGAGATAGACCCACCAAAAGATTTGAATCAATATCTGTACAGATGTGATGACCATTTCCATGTCGACATTTTAAAAGACATGCTCAAGGATGACAATCTGATTGGGTTTTTAGCAATTGATGCAAAAGATGCAGGTTGGGGATTGCTACATGGGGACAAAATTGAAGTACTTGCCCAAACAGGTTCAGGAGTTGCAGGAAAACATAGACAAGGAGGACAATCTGCAAAGAGGTTTCAAAAATTAAGAGAAATGGAGCTGACATATTATTTTAACAGAGTAGCACAAACAACAAGAGAATATTTTATTGATATCTATCCAGTAAAGGGACTTGTCATTTCAGGTCCAGGACCTACAAAAGAAGATTTTATCAATGGAAATTATCTAGAATATCGATTACAAAACAACATCATTGCAACAATTGATTCATCATATTCAGGGTCAGAAGGAATTAGAGAAGCATTTGCAAAGTCTTCAGATATTTTGGGAAACTTTAGACTAGTTGAAGAAAAAAAACTAGTTGAAGACTTGTTCAGAGAGATTAACGGAAATACTGGAAAAGGATCATATGGATTAAAAGAAGTAATCGAGTTTCTAAAAAATAACGTAGTAGAAACCTTGATCATTACAGATAATACAAATTTGCATAGAGTAGAAGGAAAATGTAAACGCTGTCAACACATGCAAGAAGAAATTGTTGAAAGGCCACAAGTAATCCCAAAAAAGACAGAGTATTCTAACAACCCATGTCCTGGATGTAAAGCCATGGAAGTGGAGGTAAACGAACAAGATATTGTAGACTATCTAGAATTACTTTCATCAAAGACAGGTTCAAAATTAGAAGTGGTGTCAGGAAGTGCAGAACACGGAAATATGCTTGCAAGTCTTGGAAAAATTGGCGCGATTTTAAGATACAACCCAGGGCACGCTAAATAACACTGCGAATCTTTTTTGCAAGTTCTGAGAGTTCATCATCAGTTGATATTTGTCGTTTAGTCCAAATTGTTCCCTTGTGATTATACCTGGGAATTATATGGATATGCACATGAGGAATTATTTGTTTTGCAGCACGTCCATTATTTTGGCCAAGGCTAAACGCATCAGCTCCTGTAGCAGTTAGTATAGCCTTTGCAATTTTTGGGACCAAAGAAAATGCTTTTCCAACATCTTCAGAGGCCATGTCAGTGATCCTTTCATGATGTTCGCGAGGAATTACCAAGCTATGACCCACATCGATTGGGTATTTATCCAAAAATGAAACGTGAGAGTCATCTTCGTACAAAAAGTGACCATCAATCTTGCCATCTAAAATATCACAAAAGATACAAGTCATAAATTCAGCAGTTTGTAATTTTATTTATTATTTTTTAGAAAAAAATACTTTGAGAAAAGAGTTTATCGAATGGTTAATTAGGGCAAATTTGAGAGTTTGAACATCCTATGGGCAGAAAAGAGAGACGAGCACGTGAACAAAAACGTGAAAACTATGCTACAAAACATTCAGCTGAGCAAAGAAAAAACACCCTGATTGCAATTGGTGTCTTTGCAGTAATTGCAGTAATTGTAGGATATGCCGTATGGATGTTTGTCACAATGGATCAAAGTACTGCTCCAGGTGGGCCAGAAAATGCAGGTGCATTAGGCAGTGATCATGCACACGCTGCAATTGCAGTAAGAATATTTGGAGATTATTTCGACTTTTCAGCCCCAGCATATCAAATCAAATCAAGTTGGATTCACTTTGAAGGAAGAGATGGTTCCACAATACACAAACATGCAACAGGAGTTACACTAGGATATCTATTTGAGACACTGTCATTAGGTCTTGATGACAAATGCTTTGTTTTCCAGGATGGGCGAGAGTTCTGTACAAATGAGGACTATTCTCTGAAATTCTACTATAACGGAAAACAAGTTCCAGATATCAGAGACATTGAAATTATGGAAGATGATAGAATTTTAGTTTCATATGGTGGCGAAACACCTGAAGAAATCGAAGGTCAATTAATTGAGTTAGAAAACCAAAGAATAGTCAAATAGAATTCTAAGATTCTTCTTTTGTTGTAAACTGTGCCATTTTATCAAAGAACATGTAAAATCCACAGCGAGCACATCTTAATACAGTAAGTTCTGTTGTGAGAAATTCTTTGTCTTTGAATCTACCACCAAGTTTAACATTTTCACCTGCAATTTCGGCTTTGTTACTTTTACAAACTGGGCATTCAAGTGCTTTTTGCTCCATGGAATCCAACTAAACAATTACAATTTAAACTCAATGAAAATTTTTGAATTGACTAAATCAACAAAGTCTAAATTATAGCAATCAAGAATTCAATATTATGGAAATTTCTAGCAGAAACGTTGTAGAAGGAACTTCCCGTGCACCACAAAGAGCAATGTACAAAGCTATGGGATTAGATGACAATGATTTATCAAAGCAGTTCATTGGAGTATGCCATACAGGAAACGAAGCAACACCATGTAACATTCATCTTCCCAGATTAGCATTAAAAGCTAAAGAAGGTGTCTCAGATACAGGTGCAACACCTAGAGAATTTTCAACAATTGCTGTAAGTGATGGAATTGCTATGGGACATGAAGGAATGAAATCTTCTTTGGTTTCTCGTGAAATAATTGCAGATTCTATTGAATTAATGGTAAGAGCCCATCAATATGATGCACTGGTAGGAATTGCAGGTTGCGATAAGAGTCTTCCAGGCACAATGATGGCAATGGCAAGACTAAACATCCCATCAGTATTTGTTTATGGAGGAACCATCATGCCAGGAATGCTAGATGGAAAAGAACTAACAGTTGTAGATGTCTATGAGGCAGTTGGCGCATATGATGCAGGTCAATTATCATTAGAAGGACTCAAAAATATTGAAAATACTGCATGTCCAAATGAAGGATCTTGTGGAGGTATGTTTACTGCAAATACAATGGCATCAATATCAGAAGCTATTGGTCTTGCATTACCAGGTAGTGCCAGTCCTCCAGCAGAAGATGATAGAAGAGAAAAGATGGTATATGATACAGGAGTGGCATGTGCAAAATTATTACAGATGAATATTAGACCTAAAGAGATTCTTACTTTTGAGGCATTTGAGAATGCAATTACCATGTTAAATTCAGTTGGGGGTTCAACTAACGGAATTTTACATTTACTTGCACTTGCAAATGAAGTAGGTATCAAATTAACATATGATGATTTTGAAAGAGTGAGAAAAAAGACACCACATCTAGCAGACATGAAGCCTGGTGGAAACTATGTAATGAATTCACTTGATAAAATTGGTGGAATCCCATTTGTACTAAAGAAGTTACTTGACAAAGGACTATTACATGAAAATTGTATTACAGTTACTGGAAAAACTATCAAAGAGAATTTAACTTCAATGAGTATGCCTGAAGCAGATCAGCAAATAGTAAGGTCAATAGAGAACCCAATACATACAGTAGGTACTGCAGTTATACTCAAAGGCTCACTTGCACCAGAAGGAGCAGTGATAAAAACTGCAGGTGTAGAGATGACAAAATTTACAGGAAAAGCACGGGTTTTTGATAGAGAGGAATTTGCATTTGAAGCCGTAAAAAAAGGAGAAATTGACGAAGGTCATGTTGTCGTAATCAGATATGAAGGACCAAAAGGAGGTCCAGGTATGAGAGAGATGCTAGCTACAACTGCAGCACTAGTAGGTCAAGGATTAGGAAAAAAAGTTGCAATGGTAACTGATGGGCGATTTTCAGGAGGAACAAGAGGATTCATGGTAGGCCACGTAGCACCTGAGGCATATGTGGGAGGACCAATAGCACTAGTAAAAGATGATGATGAAATCACAATAGATGTTGAGACTAATCTAATTGAACTTCACGTATCATCTGAAGAATTGGAAGATAGAAGAAAACAGTGGAATCCTCCAAAACCAAATTACACAACAGGAGCTTTGGCAAAATTTGCAACTCTAGTTGGTTCAGCAGCAGAAGGCGCAATCACCAAAGCTAATCCATAGAAAGTCTTTTCAAATCAAATTTTTCTTGTTCCCTAGTTAATGAAATAATATTTGTCCTTGTCAATTAGATATAACCGAATTTTTGGCAAAATGTGTTTGTTTTTTAATATTTACCAAAAACTTTGAGGCACTCATATGGCAACAAAATGATATCAATCAATTAAGGATTTGAGAGTGTCAGGATAGATGATCAATTTGTCCACAATCTTTATAGATCAGCGATCAAAAATTAGTTCAGAGATAACAGAAAAGAAAATGAAATTATCATATTGTTAATTACTGTTATCTACTACAGGTTACCAAATAGTAATTGTTTTATCCGTATTTTCATGCCTACTTTTTTAAAAATAGATGATTCTTGAGCAAAAAAAATACTGATGTAATTTACAGATTACAAATCATGATTCAATTAAGATTCAACTCAGTGGTCTATTTACCATTTTGGGCACCTAAAAAATAAAAAATCTTTCAGTCATTTTGATAAAACTGAAAGTATGGGCATTGCATCCCACTGATACATGTGATGTACCAGTACATCTCCACATACCTTAGAGTACTCATCGTAGAATTTTTTTGCCTCTTGCTCTGTTGCCTCAAACACTGCCATTCCGCTTGGCTTGCCACTAAAAGAGCCAGACCACATAGTTCCATTAGAGGATTGCCAATTATCTACTAGGGAAATAATTTGGGGGCGAATCCTATCAATATCTTGTTCAGAAGCATCATCACTGATTGAGCTTACTATAACCCATGGTTTTAGTTGATCAGACATAATGTGTTATCTGCAAATTATAAATTAAAGATAGAGATGGTTGTAATAGCATAATACAATTTGATATGTCAAAACTTTAGAATAGCATAATAAAATAATCATCTATTTTATTACAAATACTTTATATCAAAATATGTTCAAGCCATGTTTTCTTACCCTGACACTTTTTTGCAAGCAAGGTTTGAATCAAAGAAAGCATTAACGCAATTCAAGGTTCATCCACATGGAAGTTGCTATTGGCATAACTTCGAATAAACTGTGTTAATGTTTTCTTTGTTAAAATCAAGTTTCATTTTAGAATCATATTCTAGATGATGAGAGTCTCTAGTTTTTTTATATCCCATAAAAATTTAAAATCTCTTGTGGCAAAAAAACTCAGACCGTTGCTAGTAGAAAAATATGATATTTCACATAAAATTTTCAATGAATTAATAAATTTAGAATCAAGACATATTTTATTTTCAATTATAAAAAAACCAAAGAGAATACAAGAAATAGCAAAAGAGTTGAAGATTCCCCTAAGTTCAGCCTACAAAAGAGTTCAAAGTCTCAAAGACTGCTCATTGATTTTAAAAAAATCAGATTTTGCAGAAAATGGACACATAGTCACATATTATCAAAGCATGATAAAAGATGTCACAATCACCATCAAAGAGTTCGAGCCATCAATATTATTTACTAAAAATCCAAATTTGAAAAATGAGTAGACAGTCATCTCTGAAAATTTGTAGTTTATGTGGAGGAATTTTCACAATTCACTATACAAAATACAAATACAAATGTCCAAAATGCAAAGGATTGCTGATCCCATAATGGCTTGTAGAGGAATTTGTGAAAGGTATCGTTCTGAGAGTAGAAGATACAGTCAAGGGGTCAAGAGATGCACAAATTGTGATGCATATCTAGAATTTGAGGGAGTTCAGTGCCCATGCTGCAGAACACACCTACGTGCAAAAAGAAAAACCAGGGGGTGCAGAAGTTAAATAAGAATAAGCAAAAATGAAAATCCCTGTTCAAAAATAAATAATAATTTGTATAATTCTAAACTTGTAAAATATTCAATATTGTTAAATCAGATAATCGAGATTAATCATTTGAAATGATCTTCATTAGTATGATCAAATTCAAGAAAAAAACAAAAGATGTAGTGGAATCTGGAAAAGAAATTATGAAAAATCCCCCTTCAGGAATAAAGATAGTTGGAACATACTGGACTCTTGGAAAATTTGATGCCGTATGGATCTACGAAGCACCATCTGAAAAAGATGCAATGAAGCTTAGCGTTATGGCAAGTGAAGTAATGCGTTTTCAGACAATGACTGCAGTTTCACGAGATGATGTAATGAAACTGTTAGATTATTAATCATGAAAGTATAATTTTTCATAATTAACAATCACAAATGTATCCTGTTCCAAGTTTTGGATTACAGATTTTGCAATCTAGCAAACACTTGTTTTCAGGACAATAATTGCAAAATTGTTTCTTTTTAGTCACTAGTTTCTCTCCTTCTCTAAATTAGAAAAGAGTTGTTACAAATTTTGCCCACGTGGATTGAACAACTATTTTTAGGATAAAATTGGACGTATCAGATAGGAAAATGCTTATCTGAATTGAATTCATGAAATTCTGTTATGGGTTTGTTGGGCAGATTCAGTCGTACATTTGACAAGTATGGATATGATCTAGATGGGTATGACAAAGATGGGTATGATAGTAGCGGGTACGATGTGCTAGGATATGATCACCCAGATTACGATAAAGAAGGATACAACAAATTCAATAGAAAGAAAAACGAAATATACAATGATTAAAACAAATTTTTTGTTTGAATATATTCAACAAAAATGTAGATCCTCACATCTAGTCTATTTACTGAATCTATAGAGATTCACCTACTACAGGTTTTCTATTCCTAAAACATCATAGTAAGATTTTGGAATCATTTGTTGTGCCTTAAAAAAGACGTTATTTACTGCAGCATCAAGCACATATGTTCTTGCCCAGTCATCCTCACTTCGAATAGAACGCCCAAATCCCTGTAGTAGTTTGGTAAGGGTTTGAGAAGTATACCAAAGAGGGAATTTATCCATCTTGGCTTTTGTACGCTTTTCTTTATAATTTGGATATGGAACCTTTGCAATTATTTGAAAACGAGAAAGGTCATCTTTGAGATCAACACCCTCCCACAATGAAGAGGATAACAAGACCCCTGTAGGATCAGAGGCATGCTCAGATATCACTTCATCTTGGGTTTTCCCATCTTTATTCTTACTATGACAAATCCTTATTCTTCTAGTGTTTTTTGGAGACAGATATCTTAAGATTTTGTGACATCTTGGAATAGAAGACGTAAGAATCAATCCACGTTCATCAGAGTGTTCATCTAAAATCCTATCAATTGTTTTGATTACTTCTAATTCATCTTCTTCTGTGGAACCATAGCTTAGTCGTCGAATATTTAGCAAGTCAATTTTTCTATGTTCAATAGGAAACGGAGATTTAGGAGCATCAACAAATGCAACATCATCTTTGTTCAACCCCATATTTTCACAAAAACTGTTTTTATCAATTGTTGCAGACATGAAAAGCTGATATTCTGTTTCAAAAAAAGTATTTGCAAACTTTGAAACATCAATTGGTTTTACAGATATTGTTCTAAAATTTCCATTTAAATCCCTAACAGGATCATTTACAACAAAATTATCTTTATCAGATGCAATATCAATTTTGGCCTGTGCGGCTCTATCATAACGTCGTTCCAATCTTGAAATTAATTCATAGTCAGGTTCCTTTTCAAATGATGGACTTTCTTTGATGTCTTTAATTTTTTTAGCATAAGAGTATGCAATATCATCAGTTAAATTTATCATAGAATCTAAATCTGTAAAATCATATCTGTCAACATTAAGATTACATTCATCTACTTGGCCACTAAAAATATCGAATCCTACAAACTGAATAATTTGATCTTCAATTTTATGGGCCTCATCAAAAACTGACACTTTACGATCTAGATAATCTTCAAATAATTTCTTGTTGAATTTCATAATTTGAAAAAATGCATGGTAATTCCAAAGTGAATGCTTTGAAACCAGAGCATCGTATTTTTGAAGATAGTAATGGCAAGAATCAGAATCCTGGGTATTTTCCTCAACTTGTTTTATTGTAGGCTTGAATTTACAAACCTCAACTACTTCTTTGCCATTTTTGCTAGTCCTTTCCTGACACTCTCCTTTCTCACATGTCAGGCCCCACCTCATTGCCCTTCTAGAATTATCGACTTTTTCAGCAGACATTAATTTTAGACAAGGAAAATTTGATTTGCCCTTTACAGGTTTGAGAAAAGGAATGTCTTTGATGTATTGATCTTGAAGATGTTTTGATGCAGTTACAGTAAAAGAACTATCAAAATGTTTGGAGATTGTTGCACCCACAAGAGACTTGCCAACCCCTGTAGGAGCACACAAAATAATTTTTTTATGTCCAGAATTGAACTGCTCTTCAATATCAGAAAGTATTTCCTTTTGAATATTTCTAGGAACAAATTGTTGAGGAAATTTTTCTAAAAGAGACAGGATTAATCTGGATTCTCCTTTATATTAAAAGCATGAAGGTTCTTGTAATATCTGAATTATAGTAATCTAGTTTAATATCTAGTAAATACATCATAGATCATGGAATTATTAGATGATAAGATGAGAGTATGGCTAGAGAGCGCAAAATTTGTAAAACCAAATCCAGGCGTATATGTTCTATACAACAGAAACAAAGACCCAATCTACATCGGAGAAAGTAATAATCTGGAAAAAACATTCACAAAATATGTTGACACAGATTTTGAAGGAAATGAATGCAAACAAAAAACTCAATTTTATCAAAGAGTATTCTCAGATAATTCAAAAGAACTTCAATTACAATTGATTGATCAATTTAGAAGTGAGACAAATGAATTGCCCACATGTAATTCAGAGATAAAGATAGAGACACATTAAAAAATCCAAATCCCAATCAAAAACTATTGAATAAAGGGCATATGGACATCATACTATTTGAGACAAAGATTTGTTCATTTGACCTGACAAAATAATGATTTCTCAGAATTCATCAAGCTTAGACCATATTTAAAAAATTATTTACAAATAGATATGTCCTAATATGGACAGCACACCCATTTTTAATCTACATTCAAAGACGTTAGTCTGCAAGATTTGAGTCCAATTGAAAAAACAAGATTGTAAGAAAAATCCAGAATTTCATTTTACTGCATACTGAAATACGAATGAATTAGCCTTACATTGGAGAAAACAATTAATCTAAGAATGTAGTAATTTAGAAATGCATCAATGCTATTACTGTGAACAGATTTTTGATTCAAAAGAGGCACTTTATGACCATGTAGAAGTGCATTCAGATACGGAAAGAAATAAGGAAATAATGGATAGAAAAAAGAAATCAGAAAAAAAGTAATTTTAGCCTCAATTAAAAAAAATAGAGTAAAGGTAAGAATTAATCACATTTAGGTGGTGATATAACAACTTGGTTTTAAAAAAATATGGATTGGGTTGAGGCATTATTAAGAAAATCATGCGAAAGAACATTGACCAAAGAAGAGGTTCTTCACAGTTTATTTCACATGATTGAAGTTAATGAAAATACTTTGAATCAAATTCAATCAGACAAAAGGGATTTTGGGCCAGAGTTAGAGGAGTTAAAACAAACAGAGATTCGAGACTTAGATTTTCATTTAAAATATTACCGCAGTCTGGTAAATTACATAAACTCAATTCAAGAAAACAAGATTTTTGAAAAGTCACACTAAGATTAGTCAAAACCAGTACGGATAACTAATGTTAACGGAAAATTTCTAATAATTCTAAATCAGAAGCATAATCAGAGTCTTAACGGTTCAAATTTTAAATTATATTCAGACTGTATTTCTAAATTATTACCAAAATCAGTAACTTTATCATATTTCTTAATACGTTCATCTAATATTTTTTGTATTTTTTCAACTTCTTGAGCAATTAATTTGCCAGAATCTTCTTTTGCAAATTGTTTTCTTTGTTCTTCATTTTTTCCTCTTGTTTGAAATTTCTTTCCTTCAAATTTCATCTGCAGTGCTGAAATATTTTCACGTCTAACTAATTCAGCCAAATCAAAATGCCCTTGTTCATGTTTTAGCAAACGATCATTCGCCTCAGATATTCTAACAGAAGACAATAGGGGGCAGAACTCTACAGAAAGATCAATATTTTTTATAAAAAATAGTACTTCACTACCCAGTTTTTCAGAGTCAACTATCCAAGTAAAACCATATTTTATCACACTGTGAGAATCTTCAAAAGTTGCAGGGTTATGTTCTGCTTTGAAATCAGACCATTTCAGTGAGTAGTTCTTTGACCAAGACAAAGTATTATTTTCGCTCATTTTCTTGAGGATGATTTAGATATTTTAGAATAATTAGATTGTGATTAGGAATTTTTTCCATCTCGTCCACTGAATTTTCCAATAGGTTGAGAGGTTTCAAATCCAAGCCACGAATAATTTTGAGTTTCTTGTGATCTGTGATAGTTTTGATGGTCTACTAATTGTGAATCCCCCCAGTCACCATCATGGAGGAATGGACATTTTTCATGTCTATTGTTTTTCTGGACGCCTTTACATGTGATTAACAAACATGTATCATTAAGTTTTAGAATTGAAAAATTTTTTGTTAAAAGTGGAGTGTATTTGACGGCATGATTCTAGGAGTATAGTCAGTTAAGGCAAACTTAGAACGCCATCAAACGGATGACTCAATATATCTAACGTGAATTCAGACTAAAAGAAAGTGTATGTATTTTTTAAATATGCATCAAAAAATGCTCCTAGGCTCAGATTTATGAGCACAAAGTGGATAATTTTTTCAACCCATTTTGATCAATATGCAAGACATGTTTTATTTTAAGAATTTTTGGGAATACAAACCATTACAAATATTGGAAGCAAGGTTGTTTGCCTGTTTGATATCTGGCTGTAACTCCCAAAGAGTCGATGCATAAAAGATATCAAACTTGCTTGCTTTCCAAATCCAAACTATTAATTTTAGATAATTTCTAGCATAAATCATGAATAACAGGTTTTATGTATGCATGGGAATTTCAATAGTTGCACTAGCTGTAGGTTTCATAATTTTGTTTAGTTAAATTTGATTAATTTTTTTAATTGCCTAAATCAATTTTTGCATTGTTTTTTTATTTTATTAATATTTTAATAGTTAAGGTATTGCCATAGGTGTAGCTGGATTGTTGATAATAGCATTAACGCAACACGACATTGATTATCAACTTTTATCTGTGGCCTAAGTCAATTAGGATGAGAGTTTAAGGTATAATCAAATTTTTCTTTTTCAGAAAATAGATTAAAATTATTTTTTTCTAAATCTAAAACATCACAAAATGCAGGACAAATATTATCAATTGAAAACAGTTCTTGACATTTTGGACATTGTATTACAGAATGAATTCCCCAATCACATTCAATTTCATCAATTATTTCAAAATTAACTGATTCGTTACAAACACATTTGATTGTATTATGAAATTTTTGTGGATTCATGTAATAATGCATTCAAAATTAAATATAATTTATTACCAGTCATAAAGTTGCAATAGTATGACTGAATGCCCAACATGCAAACTTTCAATGGAATCACATTCAACATCAGAATTGATGGAATGTTGTATGAAACAAGTCGGAGATGAATATACAGAAGGGCAAGAGGGGATCTGCCCTAATTGCAAACACGAAATAACAAAGCACAAAGATAAAGAGCTTGCAGAATGCACTATAGAGTATCTAAAGTCAGGAATCAAATAATCTAGGTAAGATTAAACTACAGAAAAAGTGGAAAACATCTATTGAATCAGACAACTAGAGCATTAATTGCAAAATTTTCTCCAATGTGGACTAACAAGCAGGTGTGGGAATTTGATCAGTTAAATGAAGATTTAAGATTTGATGCTATTTATGTCAAGCCTCTAAACTATGATGAAAAATTATGGAAATCAAAATCAGCCCATCTTGATGTGGAGATAAGAGATATGGTAGTTAGAACATTTGATCATATGATTGACGGAGAAGAATTATGGATTTCAAACAAGAATCAGAGAAATATTGATGAGAAATACGTACCTTATCTAATGGCCGTAATGGCAGATGTAATGATTGAGGAAGAAATATGTTTGAATTTTAAAATTGATAATGGTTGCTTTGTAGTATCAATTGACTCAGATGCAGATGTAATTGATTGCAAAGAATTCTTTGAAGAATTTTACCACCTCGCAACAGGCTTCAATTACGATACAGACACGGGTATTCCCCAGGATGAAACAGAAGCTGAAATGTACCTTACAAGACTTCAAGAAGAATTTGATGAGAATATGAAAGGAATCTTAGGAGACAAATATCTGCCAGGAAATAATGATCCAGATACAATTAATGCAAAATGATGTATAGCTAAAATACTAGATTATTTTTTAATCAAATATTGTCTCAAAAAAAGCCATTTAGAAAATTTACGAAAAAAAGACCTTCACTAACTACTGAGCAAAAGGTTGAAAAATTTATTTTGAGAAATTCAGAAAATGGATTTTTTACCAAAGTCACAACAATACCCTACAAATTTGAAATATCGGAGAGTAAAGCATGGGATGTTATTGGCGAATTACTATCAAATGGAACAATTGAGTCAGTTCATGATGAATTTTCAGGAGAAATGAAATTGTGCAAAGTAGGTCAAACGTACTCCATAATGAATTCAGAACAAAAAAGAAAAAGACAAAAAGCAAATAATTTCAAAAATAAAAAATAAAAATTTGCATAAAATTAAACAAATACTTATTTTCAGCAAACCATTCTAAAAACTCATGGATGATGAAAATTTACCTGCACAGTGTCATCCCACAATAAAACCAAAAAAGAAAAAACAAGAGATAGTCAAAAATGATACAGTGTAAATTATGTGGTACACCCTTAGGGAAAGAGCCGACAACAGAGGAATTAGAAAAGCATTGGAAAAAACATCATGGTTGGCATTGGGAATCCAATAAAGACAAATCCCCACAAGAGGCATTATTGAAAAAAAGAGACTAGTAACGTCTTGGAATAGTGGTCGTTTATAGCATGCCTAGACCACTAATCGAAGGCGTCAATACAATTATGGGCTCGAGATATAAAAGAGACAGGAGGGAATTTTCAAACATTTGTTTAAAAAAAAATTCAAATTAAAACTAATTTACATAATTTTTAGCAGACAACTTATCAATTTTGAATGAGATATAACAGCATGAGAGATGACTTTGCAGAATATACCAAATGCATAACTTGCGGCGTTCCATTACTACATTGTGACTGCAATTGTCCATATTGTGGAAAAAGAGAAGCGTGTGAATGTGAGATATCCGCACTAAATGTTACGTCCTAATTTCTCTTTTTGTTTTAAAAAAATAATTTTTGAGCTAGATGCTGCGAAAAAATTCACTTTTGACTAGTAATAGAAATTTGGCAATAAAGGCACATGTCAGTAATAGAGGCATATGATATCAAGGCACGAAAAAAAGTGTCAATGAAGAACCCACAACCATACCTTATGAAAAATGGTTCATGGGCACTAAAAGGAACTAGCGCGGAGACTGGGATCAAATTATTCAAGATTGTTGGAAGAACAAAACCATCAATTAACCAGTCAAGATTTGAAGCATTCAAAAATCTGTTTACGAGCAGAAAATGTGAATGTGACAAAGATTGTTAGTTCATCATTTTTTTCTAAGAATATAGATTATTAGAAAGAATTAATGTGAGATTTTTTAAAGGATTTTATGTCATTTGAAATTGATTGGCGAAAAAATTTTTATGGCATATCATGGGCTCATGAAAAAGATAGGATAGTAGTATCAATTGTTTTTGAAGATAAAGATGAAGCACTTGAAATCTCAAAAAATATTGAAAATTGGAGTGAAAAATTTACCAGATTGACGATTATTGAAAAAGAAGAAGATGAATTTGCAATTTGTTGTTATCAAGATCCTCAAGTTTCAAAAAGCGATAAACACATTGGGCTATTTAGAACTGGGATGAGGCAAAGTAGCGGATACAATCAAGTAAAACCAATAATTGAGGAAAAAGCTCCTCTTTTACAAATTGCGTATGCAGCTGATGCAATAGACATTACCACTTATGAAGAGATTTCAAAACTCATCCCAATAAGAAAATTCAGGATCATAAACGAAAAAGAATTGAAAAAACAAGAATACTATTATGAAAAAATGTCAAATTTAGAAAATTAAAAGTGGTAAGATTCAAAAAAATTTGAATCGCCACCACATGGTCGGGTAAGAAGTTTTACTGAGATTAAATATAAAGAATCACTACTGATTTGTTCATATTTTTAATACTGATAATTCATTCATTCTTGTTAAATAGAAAATTACTCATACCAAATCATGGAAAATAACAATAACAATTCATCATGGGAAGAAGCAATTGGGCTTTCATGGCTAATATCCGAAGACTGATATGCCTGAATTTCTGTGCAGTCAAAATTACTAGGCTAAAAAACACAGTCAAAACAACTTAGAGAAAACTCTAATCATTTTTTTAAATTCTGGTAAACATAAATTTCATAATTAAGATGAAATATCATGCACTGTGACGATAAAAGAACATTATTTGTCTTAAAACAAGGAATTGAGGAGACATGGGAATCACTAAAAAAATCAGATTTTACTGATGAGTATTTAATAAAAAAACTCAACAATGAGATACAAGAGTATTTTGATTATAGAAAATCATCATAATTTTTAGAACTTTTTAAGTAACATTTTGATATATAGTATTGTATGAATTTTGAAAATCTCTTAAAGAGAATAATGGATTCAGATGTAAACATACGACATAGTATAGTCACAGATAATGAAGGAAACATACTTGCTACAAGCCACAGAGAAAGCGTGACAAACTATCTGTCACAACAAGAAACAGAAGCATCTTTGAAAAGAGCCGCACAAGCATGGAAAGGAAGAAAAGAACTCAGTTCAAAAATTGGAAAGGGGTTGTATGCAGTAGCTGCATTTGAAAAGATTACAAGAATGACATTTCCTTTAGGAGATGACAACCTAATCTTTGTCAGTATGGGTTCAGATACGGTAAGAAAAGATGTTCATGAAGGTGGTCAGAAACAAATTGTTGAGCATGTTCTAAACATACTTAGTCGTGATCCAACCAAGGCATAATCTGAATAAGGAAATTGTCAGCAATAGAACATACCAAAGAATGTCAATACCGAATGGATAATGATATACCACATACTAATTGCTATTGTAAATGCCACAAGATCATTATGGCTGATTCAAAAAATTTAGAATCAAGAACCTTTTGAGTCAGAATTAGGTTCAAAATTTTCAATAATTTCAGTAACGCGCATAAGAATTGTTTCTTTTATCTTCTCCTGGGTCATGCCAGAGGTGTGCATCAGTTTCATTTGATCAAGTAAAGCAAAATGAACTCTACCTTGTAAGTAATCAACTATGCCATAGCCTTGTTTTGGGAATTCTGTAACAAACAAATCATGTTCAAAAGAATCTCCACTAGTTTCAACCATAAAATAATTTGTTTAAAACCAGTTATAAAATTTCCAAATACTCATTAAACTCCACACAAGATTCAGCACATGACAGAGTTTATCCATAAGCCATATGACAAAATCTATGTTCGAGATATGATAAAATTGGATCTTGATGATCTAATTGGAATGATGTCATCTCTAGAGTCAGCTAATGCATATTGGGTTGATGGTGTGTTGTTTGCAAGCTTTGCAATGACAGAATCTGAAGAGCTGGCAAAAAAAGAGATGCAAAATGAAATGTATCTAGATAAAATAATTTTTGCAAAATATGAAAACTATTCAAAAACAGTCAAATCATCTACAAACCTTGAGATCGGCATTCTAAATATGAACAAAAGTAAATTATACAAAGATTTGATCGCATGGCTAAAAATTCAATCAGTCTGGAATAAATAAAAAATTAGGACTGGGTCCAGGAAGGATATCCGCCTTCCAATGTTACTGCAATGAATCCCTCTTTAATTAATTCATCAGCAGCAAGATTTCCTCGATAACCAGTACCACAATAAGTACAGATTTTCTTTCCTCGAAGATCCTCAATCTGCTTCTTTTTTGCATTTCTAATGCTCAAACCTAAAGGCATGTGAATTGAACCATCAATTTTTCCACCCTCAAGTTCATCATCTTCTCTCACATCAATAACTACAAAATCATTTTTCTGAGATTTTAGCGCAGATGCAGTTATTTTTTCAGCCATATTGATAATTTACATACGTCAAATTTGTATGTATATGATTTGATAACAAGATAGTTAACATCAAAATTAACGTTGCCAATTTTAAATATTGTTCATGCAGCATAGAATTATGACTGAAACTACAGACATTAAAGAAACAATATTTGATTTTATTAAAAACAGAGCAGAAATTAATGAAACAACTGCAATACGACATATTCATAGAAGATTTGGCATTTCAGAGGAAGAGGTAGAAAAAATTCTTGATGAGTTTGTTATTAAAAAAAAGATAAAGAAAATCTATGACGAAGAATATCAAGAAAATAGATTCACAGTAGAGACATCAAATCAATCTTTTTAAGAGAACAACTAAAAGAACAATTATGATGTTTAAATCTGAAAAATCAATCAAAGAGTACCTCAAAAAATTACCAGATGACACAATAATCAAATACTATCTGGATGTAGAATACAGTCCATTTCCAATACTAGTGATTGAAGAATATACACAGCGATTCAAGAGAAAAACAAAAGATGAGATTATCAAAGATTTAAAATATCAAGCCAGACTAGCCCGCAAAAAAACTCGAGAATTGGGGAAAATGGCAAAAAAACGAAAGCTTGTAGATGATGTAACCAAACAAAAATCAGAAGAGATCATAAATCACGCAAAAAAGAAAGGGTTTGAGATAGGTAAAATAATTTCAAGGAAAAAAGCAAATTTGGAGACACAGATTAAGAAAACAGCAAAATCAGGCACAGTTAGAAAAAGGATTTCAAAGAAACTAAAAACCTCAACTCAAAATCATCTTGATGAATTAGAAAAACTTGGGAAATTAAGGAAACAAGGATTAATCACTGCAAAAGAATTTCAAGAAACTAAAAAGAAGATATTATCAAAGATTTAGAATAAGATATCCCATATGCCATAACACCATCACAAGACTGAGACAATAATCAGTAATATCTAGCAATAGATTTTTTCACATCAAATATCTTAGCGTGGAATAAATGCAGATGTCCAATACTGGGTTATTTTTCTATTAAGATCAACAAATGCATCAGCATTATCATTGAGTTTTTTTGCATAGTTTTTTCCATACTCAATATTGCTGATAGTAATTTTATGCAATATTGAACGAAATTGGATTGTTTCATCAGCGATGTTTTCAATAATATCTTTGGTAGCATCAGGTAATTTAGAATCAAGCCCAGATGTGGTTAGGAATTCTTTTTGAAGAGAAAGATTAGAATTTACAAAATTCTTCCATACTTTATAATATTCATTTTGCAAATCAAATAGTGTTTGTTGAATATGTGGAACGTTTTGTTCAAGTTCTAAAAAATATTTTTTACTAATTTTTTCAAATAATTCAAAATCACTATGTTTGGGTTTATCACTCATAATTTTATTTCCAGTTTAGTTGATTTAAACTAGTAGATATAAAATTTGACATAAAATTATTTTAAAAATGCCAATGCCTTGACAATATCAGTCTTGCTAATTATGCCGATAATATTATTGTGACCAGACAAAACACCTGCACCGTTAATGTTTTTATCCAAAAAAATTTGTCCAGTTTTTGCCAAATCATCATCATAGATCACAGATACAATATCCTTACTCATTATTTCATCAATTTTTGTACTGCCCCCAAATCCAGAATCAGAAACAAATCCTTTTCTTGGAAAAATTACTGAGATGAGAGGATCACTGTTATCAAGAACATCATCTTGCTGTCCTAATTTTAGTACCAGATTAAACAAATCACGAAAAGTTACAATTCCAACAGGAGTTTCATTATGATCACGAATAATTACACGAGAAATTTTGTCATCAATCATTTTGAGTACAACTTTGTAAAGAGGAGTGTCTGAATATTGCCACGCATAATAAGGAGACATGTATTCACCCACAGTCTTTTGATTAGCATGTATTTTTGTAAAGAATCTCACTAGATCTGTTTTTGTTATGATTCCAGACACCTCATTATTTGTAGTCACAACCAAAGAACCAATGCCCTGTCTAAGCATAAGTTCAGCACATTCTGTCAATTCCGTTTTTTCATTAACGCTAATTATTTTTTTATAAATTTCAGATAATGGGATGTCATTGAGTTTTCTTTCAGAATTATCAGTAAGAAGAAACAATCCAAGATCTTTTTCAGACACTAAACCGGTAATTTTGTCATTTTGAGTAACAAGTAATCTACTTTTTTTCTCATCAATGATTTTTTTAAGTACATCATCAAGATTTGACTCATACTTGATGGTTCTAGGAGAATGCATGTAATCCTTAGCATATTTCATAATTTCAAAAAGTCAATGAGTAATAAAAAATGCAGTCTAATTACCAACAATGAAAATCAATTATGGGTTGAAAATGAAATGAATATACACTAGGAGATTACACAAAAAAGCCTAATGATTACATTTGAAAATAGAGTCCGTTATGAATACAAAATCAAGACTGCCAAAGTGGATACTCTTGTAAAATCAATTATGACTCATAGAGAACCAAAAAGTCAAGAAGCAATAGATGCATCAAAGTTTCTAGATGTATTAATTTCTGAAATAGACCGATTTTATGAAGAGAACAGTGATCTTTTATCTAAAAAAGGAAAACGCCCACATCCACGTTCACGCTTACCAGAAAACAAAGAGTGGAATGAGAATGTGGAAAAATATTATGAGAAAAATCCTCGTAAAAGACCTAGAAAATAAAAAACTATTTCTGAAATTCCATAATCATTCTAATTTTTGGAAATTCTAAAACTGCTTTTATGTATTAAATTCATATTATAACCTAAATGGATGATGTTCCAAATCACAGACTCCTAGAACATTCTGAAGTAGAGTTTACAGAATTGGAACAAAAGATCAAATTTGTTGAGGAATTAATTAAAGAGATTGATGAGTAAATTATCAAAAATAACTATCATCACAACATTTGATAAAATTATGGTTATCTACGATTCCACATAGATTGAGCCTAGAAATTCTCAAATATTGTTATCTAAAAAACACATCATGGGAAACCCAACTGAGATAAATTCAGTCTATTGGGATGAAAAAACAAAATCATGGCAATACAAAGTTGTTCCTGTTGAAGAATATCACGGATATACAGAATGCCAACATTGTAGAAGACCAATGTCACACAACATAAAAAGTGAAGGGGAATTCAAAGTAGTCTATGTAAAGTGCGGATGCGCAAGAGAGTAATTAACTTCCACTTGACATGTAGATTAAAACTCCAGATAAAATCACAATCAAAATTGCTGGTGGAACCCATGATTTCATGAGATCATCTCATTGTTTAGATAGTATTTTTCTATTCTTTCATTCATGGGTTCAACATAATCATCACATGTTTTAATGAATTCCTGACGAGTGTTTTTTTCACTGCTTACAAGAATTACTATTTGGTTAATTTTTTCTCCCGTAACTTCTTGAAACATTTTGGCATAACAGGTAGTTTGTAGGTAATATTCATACATGTATTCATCAACTTGGGGTTTTCTTTTTGTCTTATAATCAATAATAGATAATTTTCCATTGTATCTTGCTATTAGATCACTTGTTCCTGCAACCTTTAGCTTGTCAGAATACATTCGTTGTTCAATACATATTACATCTGAAATATTTTCTAAGAAGGGCTTTAAATTATTAAAATGAGCAATTGGAAGTAAATCAAATTCTTCTAAATTCAAATTTCTGCTCAAATAATCTTCAATAATTTTATGAGATTGAGTTCCAATGTGTTGAGACTGTGTGGTGATGTATTCATGAGCAGGTTCATTTTCCCTCCAGGCAGACAAGCCATTTTTCTTTTCGTCAGATGCAGTTGAAGATAAAATTGTACTTATCGAAGGATAGATTTTATCAAATTTTGTTTGATACCAGTGTCCATCTTCTCTATCAAGCAATGTAGGCTCTCGCATTTTTAGCATCTGGGCAAAATTGGGCATGAATAAATTTAGAATACTAGTAATTTAATGCTAAGTCATTTAATCATTTTTTGAAATTTGTCAAATTCAGATTTTGTCTTTACGAATTGATCTGTATTAATTTTCAGAGCAAATAAAAGATCCATTTTTTTATTAATTATGAAAATTTGTTCATCAAAGATTAGCGTTTCAATAAATTCCTTATTAGGATATACTGTGAATTGAAGGAATTGCTCAGCAGTTTTAATTTTTAATTGAAATCCCATAAAAAGACCTAATTCGTCATCTTTGTTTAAAAATCCCACAAGACTAGATCTAAGAGAAGGATCATTTTTGATCACATCATAATTATTTTGAGTATCAATTAGGCATGCAACCGGTTTTCCTTTAACATGTAAAATGACCGATTTGTGGGTTGGTACAAAATCTTCAGTGTTGGTCATTTTGTCTAAGGGCATATTTTTACAAAGAGTTTTAGTATTGTTAAGTATCACGATTTATCATTCAAATTATGAGCGACCTAGATGAGTCAATTGGAAAAATATTACAGGAGTTACAAAAAGATGATCCAGAGACATTTGCAAAATTAATGAAAAAAGCACAACAAGATAATCCAGAGTTGTTTGAAGATGGAGATTCAGAAAACAAGGAGATTGAAGAATATAACAAAAAAGTAGATGAATATAACAAAAAAATTGACAGTGAATAGATTTTCATAATAACCGTGGGTTTTAAACAAAAATTACCATAGGTTATCTTCTTGGGATACAGATGTCTTATTTGCAACGTGATTTTAGGAACTCCTAGAAAATTAGAGGATCATCTTCAAATCGAACACAAATGGGGTCAAAAACGGAAATTATAGGCTCAAACTTTGATTGTTTTGAAATATCTAATTTTTTATTGAATGAGTAAGAACTATTCTTGTTGAATTTTCTTTCAAAAAAAGTGGTAGACTTTCAAAAAAAGAAACTAGACTTAGCTGAAGGGACATTGAAAAAGTACATTCAAGAAATGAAAGAGTTTGAAAATACAGGTGATTCAAAAGGAATTAAAAACCATAAAAAAATGATAAAAATCTGGACACAAAATATTGAAAAAATTAAAAAAGAGATCAAAAAGATAGAATCAAGATAATGGATTTTAAAATTTATCACATATTTGATTGCTGTAGTAAATTAGCAAATGGAATCAAAAGGTTATGAAGTTTAAGAGAAATTCAAAATCATTAGAAAATACCTCAGAGTTGAGAATACTTGCAGAGTATAACAGAAGATTCAAACAAATGAAAATTACTCAGAAAAAAGCAAGCAGGCTACGTGATCAAGAGATGCACAAAGAATCAAAAAAATTTCAAGAGTTAGTAGAACTATTACTAAAAGAGATTGAAGTATATTATAGGAAATACCGAACAGTTTTGATAAGATATGGTGTTTTGCCAGAACCCCCTTTAATTATTGATGACATTACAAAACAGGAAAAAGAAATTGCAAATACATGGCAAAGCAATCATCGAAGAAAATACGGAGTATAAGAAATAATTTTAAAATAAAAATGATGTTACTTATTTACTACCAACAGATGAGTTTTGACATAGTTTTTATTTTTACATTAATTTTTTATTGGTTTATTCCAAGACTAGCAAATAAAATATTTTGTAATTAAGCTTTGAGTTATGCTTATACAATTATTGGCTGCTTGTCCAGTTCTGTCAATTGGCGTTTAATTTCTTGAGGAGTTTCTCCTCCGTACGAAATTAGAATTTTATCACCATCATTGATTTCATATTGACTAAGATCATCCACTTGACTTTCATTTACAAAGAATTTAAGGGAGTACTCATCATTTGTGCAAAAACTCCTTCCATCCTGAAATACAAAACAATGATCCGTCAAACCCAATCCCAGTGTTTTAAATAGATAACCCAATGTAACGCCTGTAGCATGCTTGTGAATGGTGGTGCCATCTCCTGCCTCAAAGTGAATCCAACTTGCTTTGATTTGGTATGCAGGTGCTGAAAAATCAAACTTGTCTCCAAAAATTTTCACCAAAATTCCAGCGTGAGAATGCTCACTACCTATCTTTCCCACACCTTCGGGGGAAGGTATTGGAGTAGATTTTGGATTCAACTGCCCTTGGTCAATCTTGCAATCAGGATCGATTTCCCTTACTCGTTCAACAAGTTGTTGAGAAGGGTCATTGGAACTGGCAATTATAAAATCTCTCAAGTCAGGATTAATCGAAAATCCTTCAATTATCATCTCTGCAAAAACTATTTTTGCAATTTCTTCATCTTTTATCATGCTTTGTGAATCAGACTGATTTGTTTGTTCACTGTATAATTCCTCAAACCTATCTTGGTACAAGTCTTCATTTGATTTTATGAAATTCTGAATGCTGGATAGATTGTCTCCTTTGTTGATAAAATTAACCAACTCACATTCGGTATTGATCTTATTTGAATAGACAACAGCAGTAACATCAGCATCACTTGAAAACTCTTTTACAACATTTACAAAAAAACCATCAGCATTTACAAAGACAAAAGCCAATATTATTACGCTTATTGTACCACTGATAATACTGACTTTCATTACGGTATTCAACTCTTAAAATCATAATCAGTCCCATTATAACAATTTCCAACAATTACCAAAAGTCTAGTTTTCATTTTCTTCTCTTATAAATAATAAAAACTAAAGATATCACTCCAAACACTACAAGCGGGACAACAATATACAAAATATCATTTATGTCAAAAGTGTTGAGAGGTTTGCACAAATCAGGCAGTATTGCAGTTGAATTTTCTGCATTGCACATTTTCTCCAAACTGTCTCTGTGCACATCCAGTTCTCCTGTTGTCTTGTCAATTAGTTTCTGATTATATACAAAAAAGCAATTTTCAAAGTGTTGACTGTTTAGTATGCTTATAATGGCTTTATGTTCTGGGCTTTCAATTACCACAAGACCTGTCTGCGGGTTTGTAGATAATGTTGCATCAGTTGTGATGGTGTAATCATGACTGGTATCCCTTAGTTTGTTAAAGACATACACGTTATCTGCAAATAGATTCTCTACTTGTTTCAAATCTTCTTCAAAGTTACAAGAATAGTCATATTCTGTTTTATCGTTTATGAGATTATTTAACAAGACATTACCTCTGTTGATTTTAGTATAAAGATTCATTTTTGATTCAAGTTGATTCATCTCAAAGATTGAAACTACATCGTACAATCCATTCACATTGTTCCCTGTGGATTTGCCTGCAACATAGTCATCTAGAAATTTCAGAATGTCGTTTGTTGCAATATAGTTGCCAACACAGAGATCTCTGAAATAATGATCTTCCATTTTGTCTGCAAACAATATGTATTCTTCACCTTCTCGGTAATAGTCATCCCAGCTCAAATCAGCCTTTACTGTGAATTGGTTCTGAGACTCTCCCTTGTAGACATTAATTGTCTCAAAAACCAAAGTAGTCTCCTTTGTTGCCAATGGAGGAGTCGTCTTTTCAACTAGTTTTCCGTGTAATAACAAGTCATGTCTTTTGAATGCTTCATCAAAGGGAGGAATGGCACAAGACAATGCAAAAGATTGAGCAGGTAAAACAAAAACAATACTCAAAACAATAAGCAAGATTACAACATATCTCATACTGTACGAAAATCAATCCCAGTCATTGAAAAATGCTTCTGATGTTTTGTATCGTAATCTAACTGCATCCAAAACCTGACTTGTCAACCATATTACCAGACATATTTTCTCGTACAAAAAATATGTGCTCAAATAAAAACTTTCTAAAAATACCTTGAAAAAGCATCTAAAATGTTTATGATACGCTGAATAATGTTTCAGAAATAATTCTAGGGGGAACAGATGCTTTTTGATACATTAATTGACGTTCATTTTCTGTAAACATGTGCAGTAATGACAAGTTTTTTGAAACTTGGTAAAATCCATCCAAAAATCCTCTCTGTAAGCATGCAACAAGTTCTTTTTTATCTTTCCCTTCGATAAACTTTGAGATATTTCTCTGTGTTTTAATCAAGATATTAGAAGTACCTATTTGATGTCTTCTATTAGGTTCAAGTGGTCCTTCTTCATTATCAACTGAATGAAGAACTTGATTATCAATATCGAAGATGAAATTTTCCTCTTTTCTATCGTTTACACCTAACAGGTAATTAAAAGCAGCCCATCTCCCATAATCATAACAAAAATTATCAAGATTTTTGATATTACCTATACATAAATTTGTAAAATTTTTACATGAATTGTAATTTCCAAAATCAATCATCAATGTATCCAAAGAATAAAATTCTCTAATTTTCCTAACATCAAAATTGGGCCAAACATGCTTTATTTTTAATCCATTAATTTTCATAATTTTATAGTAAGGAAAATCTAATTTCTTTTTGGCATCAGCAACTATCAATTCTTGTCGGATCCAGCGATCATTATCCCAACATCTTTTGAAAGCAATGCATTTTTTTTGATTAATTATGGCTAATAGCATGTGCATTGGACCACAGCGACAGGGTTGATCTAACATCTTGAATTCTATATTATCTTCCATAGGATCAAGAAATACACCCATAAAATTTGAAACAAGATTGTAAAAATCAACATGATCTTGAAAAATCATCAAAGAATGTTGAATGACCATATTGAAATCAGAACGTATTAGTAAATAATCTCGTTTATGGTCAATTACTGTAATGAATAATGAACATCACAAAACAGAACAGTTCCGTTTGGCAATGTTTTTGCAGTAATAGAATGACCATCTTCTAATCCCTTACCACAAACATAGCACTCAACTTTACTTACCGATGTCTGAACATTTTGTTTTTTGAGAATTTGCATGTCGTGCATAATTGCTCGATTTACCCCCTGCATGGTAACTATACTACGATCAACTAGCCTATAAAGGTACCGTACTATACGGTAATTTAGTTAAGCCTGGGAGATGAGTCAATTTAGACAAAAATTGTTTCATCAAAGCCTACTTTACAATTTAAATAATAAACCACTAGAATTTTGTCTATGGGTGGACACCTTTGGAAAGACTCAGGCAAAAGTAGTACCCCTAGATTTATCTGAAAACCAATTTCAAATTTATAATAAAATTTCAAGAAATTATTCTCATTCATTTCTCTTTGAATCACTAACAGGTCCAGAGGTTTTGGCTGAAACTTCGGTAATGGGTTTTGATCCTAAAATAATTCTAAAAGGCTATTCAGATAAAGTTGAAGTCATACAAAATGATAAAACCAGCACAATTCAAACTAGAAATCCATTTGAAGAGTTGAAAAAACTTCTTGGAAAATCAGAGGATCAGAGCTATAGATATCTTGGAGGAGCAGTAGGAGTTGTAAATTATGATGCAATTAGAATGGTCGAAGACATTCCAGATAGTCACAATTCGCCACAACCGTTAATGGAGTTTGGAGTATATGATGATGGGCTATTATATGATAATGTACACAAAAAACTATTTTATTTTTATCACGATGAGAATCGATTTGATAAATTAGTAATGAGTGATGATAAGTTTGGTGAATTTCATTCAAGTGATGTTAAACCAAACATGAATGAATCAAAATTTTCTGAAATTGTAAACAAAGCAAAAAAATACATTCATGATGGAGATATTTTTCAAGTAGTATTATCACGTAAATTCGCATTTGATACAGACGGAGATAATCTTACACTTTACAAAACATTAAGAAAACTAAATCCATCACCATACATGTACCATCTAAAGCAAGATAAAAAAACAATAATCGGAGCTTCACCTGAAATGTTAGTTAGAATTACAGAGGACAAAGTAGAAACATTTCCAATTGCAGGAACTAGAAAAATTACATCTGATGAAGAGAAGAATAAACAGTTAGCTGATGAATTAATTCATGATGAAAAAGAGTTGGCAGAACACACCATGCTTGTGGATTTGGGAAGAAATGATATTGGAAGAGTATGCAAATACGGAACAGTTCATCCAGAGTCATTAATGGAGATAAAACGGTTCAGTCATGTTCAGCATATTGTTAGCCATGTGGTAGGCAATTTAGCACCTGAAAATGACATGTTTGATGCTTTTCAGGCAGTGTTTCCAGCAGGAACAGTATCAGGTGCGCCCAAAGTCAGGGCTATGGAGATCATAGACGAGCTTGAGACTGAAGCTAGAGGACCTTATGCAGGGGCAGTAGGATATTTCTCATATAATGGATGCTGTGATTTCGCAATTGCCATTAGAAGCATATTCATCGAAGACGGAAAAGGATTTGTCCAGTCAGGGGCAGGAATTGTTTCAGATTCGATTCCAGAAAATGAGTTCAAAGAAACAGAACACAAAGCTGGAGCGATGCTGCAAGCACTAAAGGAGGCATCATCATGAAATTTTTAATCATAGATAATTATGATTCATTTGTATACAATATTGCACAATATCTAGGAGAATTAGGAGTAGACTGTGATGTAATTAGAAATGATAAGATTACTCTAAATGAGATTCAAGAAAAAAGATATGATGCAATAATTATTTCACCAGGTCCAGGAACACCTGAAGACAAAAAATATTTTGGAGTGTGCAGTGATGTGATCAAAGAAATGGGTTCAAGTACACCCATACTCGGAGTGTGTCTTGGACACCAAGGAATAATTGATGCATTTGGAGGAAAGGTAACTAATGCAGGATGTGTAAGACATGGAAAAACAAGTCCCGTCAAACATATAGATTCAAAATTATTCAGAGATGTAAAAAATCCATTTAAAGCAACAAGATATCATAGTTTAGTTGGAGACAAGACAGTTATTCCAGATATTCTAAAAGTTACTGCAACTGCATCAGATGACGGCGAAGTTATGGCAATAGAACACAAAAACTATCTGATTCAAGGAGTACAATTTCATCCAGAATCAATAATGACAGAAGATGGAAAGAAGATTCTTTTGAATTTCATTAATCAAGTAAAGGAGAAAAAGAAATGATTTCAAGACTAATTTCAAAAATACAAGAAAAAATAGATCTAACATACGAGGAAATGAATCAAGTTATGACAGACATTCTTTCTGGCAAGACAACTGATATGGAGAATGCAGATTTTCTCTCAAATCTGGCAGATAAGGGTGAGACAGATGATGAGTTGCTAGGAATGCTTGATAAAATACAAGAGTTTTCACTCAAAATTGAGCCTAAAAACACTGGAACCATTATTGACATGTGTGGGACAGGTGGAGACAAACTTCAGACATTTAACATATCAACTACAGCGTCATTTGTTGTGGCAGCAGCTGGAGGAATTGTTGCCAAACATGGAAATCGCTCAAGTTCAGGGATTTCAGGAAGCGCAGATATTTTTGAATACTTTGGTTACGACCTAAACTTAGAGCCAATACAGATTGCAGAAATTTTAGAAAAACACAATATCTGCTTTATGTTTGCACAGAAATTTCACCCTGCAATGAAACATGTTTCTGCAGCAAGAAAACAATTGGGAAAAAGAACAGCATTTAATTTACTTGGACCACTCTCAAATCCTGCAGGGGTAAAAAACCAACTAGTTGGTGTGTTTTCAGCAGAATATTTGGACAGATTGCCACTGATACTAAAGAGAAAAGGTGCTCAAAACATTATGACGGTTCGCTCAGATGATGGAATGGATGAGTTTTCCACAAGTTCAATAAACAGAGTATGTGTTTTAAGAGATGACAAAGTTTTGATGAATGCAATTGATCCTGAAGTTGTAGGATTACACAAATCATCATTAAAAGACATTCAAATTAAGACAAAAGAAGATGCAGTAAAATCATTTGTTCATGTTTTAAACAATACTGCAAACCAAGCAATGATTGAAACGACAGTTCTTAATGCAGCTGGTGGATTAATTGTTGCAAACATCTCAAATAATTTTGAAGAGGCAGTAGAGTTAGCATCAAACACAATTAAAGATGGCAAAGCTATGTCATTATTAGAGAAATTTATTCAAGACACAGGAGACATTTCAAGGTTAAAGGAGATAACAGATGGCTGAAAACATTCTTCGAAAACTAGTCAATAATTCACAAATGGCAATTGATGATGGTGTGTACGAAATTGAAGCTAACTTAGAAAAATCAACCAAAGATTTCATTCAAATTATTAAGACAAGTGGCCATGCACCACTACTCACAGAAATAAAATTTGCATCCCCATCGTTGGGCAAAATACGTACACTAACTGACCCAGCAAGTGTTGCATCCCAGATGATAGCAGGAGGCTCAAAAGCACTATCAGTCCTAACACAGCCACATCTGTTTCATGGCTCACCAGAATATTTTATGAAGGTAAGGCATGCAGTAGACGTCCCAATGCTGATGAAAGATATCATGATAGACAAAGTACAGATAGATGCAGCAAAAAGAATTGGTGCAGATTTTATGTTAGTAATTCAATCATTGTTTGATAAAAATTACCTAAAAGATATTGATGATTTTATTGCATATGGACACAAGCAAGGATTGCAGATTCTCCTAGAAGTACATACAAAAGAGGAGTTTGAAAATGCACTAAAGACTGAAGCTGATTTGATTGGAATCAATAACAGAAATCTTGACACGTTAGAGATCAATCTTAAAACGACTGAAACAATTTTGTCAGGAACAGAAAAGACAAGACTGATACTTTCTGAAAGTGGTATTGAAACACCTGAAGACATTCAATATCTAAAAAAGTGCGGCGCAGATGCATTTCTAATAGGTTCAAGTATAATGAAAAGTGACAACATTGAAGAGCAGGTAAGAAATTTGGTGAATGCATATTGAAATATCCAAAAAATGGTAAATTTGGCGAATTTGGTGGAAAGTACATTCCAGAAACACTAGTTCCAGCAATAGAAGAATTAGAAGAAAACTATCTGAAATTCAAAAATGATAAAAATTTCAAAAAAGAATTAGACTATTATCTCAAAGTCTATGCAGGGCGTCCAACACCACTATACTATGCAAAAAACTTATCAGAAAAATTAGGAGGGGCAAAAATCTATCTAAAAAGAGAAGACCTGTTGCATGGCGGAGCTCATAAAATAAACAACACACTTGGGCAAGCACTTCTTGCAAAAAAAATGAAGAAGAAGAGAATCATTGCAGAAACAGGTGCAGGACAACACGGGGTTGCAACTGCCATGGCATGTGCAGCACTGGGAATGAAAGCCGAAGTGTACATGGGATACAAAGACACCATTAGGCAAAAGCTAAATGTATTTAGAATGAATTTACTTGGTTCAAAGGTTCATCCAGTCAAATCAGGCTCAAAAACACTCAAAGATGCAATTAATGAAGCAATTAGGGATTGGATCACAAATGTTGAGACTACATATTATTTACTTGGGTCAGCAGTAGGGCCTCATCCATATCCTGTAATGGTCAGAGACTTTCAAAGTGTGATTGGTAATGAGATAAAATCACAGATGAAAAAACTAAACAAAACACCAGATAGTGTAATTGCATGTGTTGGCGGAGGATCAAATGCCATTGGTACATTTTATCCGCTAGTAGACTCTAATGCAGAAATCATTGGAGTAGAAGCTGCAGGTCACGGTTTAAAATCAAAAAAACATTCTGCCACACTATCAGCTGGAAGCAAAGGTGTTCTTCATGGAATGATGACATATTTACTTCAAGATAAAGAAGGACAAATTACAGAGACACACAGTATTTCAGCTGGTCTTGACTATCCAGGAGTAGGGCCTGAGCATTCTTATTTCAAAGACAATAAACGTGTAAAATACCACTCAGCTACAGACACAGAAGTAATTGAAGCATTTTTGATGCTAACTAGAACAGAGGGAATCATTCCAGCTTTAGAATCAGCTCATGCAATTGCCGAAGCAATCAAAGTTGCAAAAAAGAGTAAAAAATCTGAATCAATTGTAGTGACACTTTCTGGAAGAGGTGACAAAGACGTAGAAGAAGTACAAAACTATTTGAGTAAAAATGTCAAAGATTAGTGAAAAATTTGCAGAGTTGCAAGAAAAAAATCAAAAAGCTCTGATTTCATACATTATGGCAGGATTTCCAAATGAGAAATCAACCATATCAGTTGTAAGAGGTTTAGTAAAAGGAGGGGTAGACATTATAGAACTAGGATTTCCTTTCTCAGATCCTCTGGCAGATGGTCCTGTTATTCAAAATGCGAGCACAATTTCACTTAAAAAAGGCACAAAAATAGACAAATTTTTTGCGCTAGTAAAAAAAATCAGAAAAGAGACAGATATTCCACTAGTACTGATGACATATACCAATATTCTATATCATAAGGGATATCAAAAATTCATCAAAGATGCAAAAAATGCAGGAATTGATGGATTCATTCTTCCAGACATGTCAGTTGAAGAATCAAAAGAATATCTCCAAGCTGCAAAAAATATTGCGGACACTATTTTTCTAATATCTCCTAACACCAGTAAAACTAGAATTCAAAAAATCGCAAAAGCATCATCAGGCTTCTTGTATCTTGTTGCAATTTATGGAATCACCGGAGTTAAAACAGGAATTAAAAATTATACCATAAAGGCAATCAAGAATGTAAAGAAACAAACCGATGGAAAGATTCCAATTGGAGTAGGATTTGGAGTGTCAACCCCAGATGACGTAAAAAAATACATCAAGGCAGGAGCAGATGGAGTAATTGTAGGAAGTGCTTTTTTGAAATTAATTGAGAAAACTCCTCAAAGTAAATTAGAATCAAAAATAGAATCGTTTACTAAATCTCTCAAAAAACAGACATTGCAGAAAAAATAAGAACCGTCTAAGTTAGGTGGCCAAGTTTACAAACTGGCATAGAGGGGAAACTCAATTTCAGTTATGACCACCTACTAGATGTTCTCAGTGTATAATAGTAAAAGAAAAATAAAAAATTCACCTTATCAAAAACTAATACATGTTCAAAAATCAAGATTTTTTTTTACAATTGTATGATTTTGAAGATTAAGTTATTTTTCATCAGATTCGTCTGGCTCATTTGCCTTGTCTCTTACTTTTTTCATAACACAGAATTTTGCAAGAGTCTTCATAAATCCCATAACACCAAATGAGCATTCAAGTAACTTAAGCATATTGATAGAACATAGTCAAAAACTTAATCAAAAACTAGTGTGAGATTTGACCTAGTTTTTTATCCAAAGAATCAACCTGGCTAACCAATTTTTTTACAATATCACTAATTTCCTCTGCTTTAGGCTCTTTTGGCTTATATGTGGTATCTGCCCAATCAAGCATTGCACAAAATATGGTTCGTACCTGCAAGGAATTATCATATAGTTCATCTAGTGTAATCTGTTTTTTCTTTGTTTCATCATTTGGATAGATTATCAAATATCCATCATTTTGAATCAGATATTGTTGGTATGCAACAGCATCTGCAAAATCAACTAAAAACAAACCTCTAATTGCATTTTTTAATTTTGGGTTGTATTGCATCTTGTTGCAAGTTTTTTTAAGAATTTGATTTAATGTAGTGTTTTCATCAAACCCACCTTTGAGTTTGGTAGGATCAATTATTATTTTTAGAAATTTTTCAAATACTTTTAGATGTGAATTAATATATGACATCATCGAATAAATTGCAAAAAGTATTACATCATCACGCTTTTCAAAATTATCTAATTTTTTAATAATCTCAGAAAATGAATGAGAAAATCCTTTTTCAAAACCAATAAAATTTAGAAAAAACTTTTCGTCATGGTATTGACGATTAAAATGGTATAATCCATTTTTTTCAATGTCATTTAGAATTACTATAATTGCCTTGTAGTTTGAATCAACATTATTTGTCATAAAATGTTTGGATTTTGTACAAACTTAAGTTTTTGAACTACATCAAGTGCTCATTTTTTAATTTCTGCTTGTTTCGATAAACGATCAGATGATAGTTAATAATTTGTTTTAATTTCTCTTCAACTGTCAAGTTATCCTCAGTTGCAACACTTAGAAATCCAAAATAGTCTTGGTCATTTAGTTTAAGGTGAATCTCTCTCACCAGATAATTTAGAGGAATTGAGCCTAAAAGAGGAGGTTATTGTAAAAATCAGTTTATTTTAGAGCAATCAAACTGGTTCTTTTTGAAAAGATTACAATTGTAATGATTGAAATTGTAAGAATTAGGAAAGATAGTCCTCCAAATTCAGGAATTACATAAGACCCCATAATTTTGATTTCTCGGGAATTAGATTCAAGTGGAATGATTAATTGAATAACATCTCCATCGCTTAAGCTTGAATCAGATTGAAACTCAGTCATTTTTCCATCAACCCATACAGATGTGGGATTTTCAATAAGGTCATTAGGCAGAGTCAACACAATTTGTTCATTATTTGTGTTGCCAGAAATTGTAAATGTGATGGCTTTTTCATCAGGATCAACATGTACAGCATCTGCCAAATAGACATCTAAAAAGTATTTTACTTCAAAACCTAATCCATCTTCACTAAAACCGGAGGCAACCCGATCAATTGATTTGACACTTCCAGGATTATTAATCACATGAACCACACCGTTCATCCAAGGATGAATGGTACAATAATAGTAAAAATCACCAAGTTCATTAAATTCTTGGGTAAATGACTTTCCAGGGGAGAAAAATCCACTATCAAACAAACCGTCTTCTTCAAAATCACCAACTTCAATACTTGAGGCAGAGACAGAAGTTACAGTATGAAATGCAGTATCAGCGTTTGACCAAGTTACAGAGTCTCCTGGAAAAACAGTGATTTCACCAGTGGTTATGCCTGTGTTTTGTTGAGACCAAAAGTAAGGGAAATTCTCATCAGATGCGCCTGAAGGGATTTTTATTTCGTAATTTTCAGCAAAAGCAATCCCCGTAAATCCCATCACCAATATTGCAAGCAAGGGTAAAACAGTTAGTGCAGATTTCATGAATGTATAATGTGATTAACAGTATTTCAACCACACCATTGATCGACAAAACATACAAAAACCAGATATTCGTTTCATTAATGTGCAGACGAAGTTTATTTTTGTCACAGGTGGTGTGATGTCTGGCCTTGGAAAAGGCGTAACAACTTCCTCAATTGCAAAATTATTACAGCTAGCAGATCAAAAGGTCTCTTGCATTAAGATAGATCCATACCTGAATTATGATGCAGGGACTATGAATCCAGTAGCGCATGGAGAGGTGTTTGTGACAGATGATGGAGGGGAGTGTGATATGGATATTGGAAACTATGAGAGATTCCTAAACCAGAATATTCCAAAAAGTCACAACATTACGACTGCCCAAGTCTATTCCTCAGTAATAGAGGCAGAAAGAAAAGGAGAATATTTAGGAGCATGTGTTCAGATCATTCCCCACATAACAGATGAAATCAAAAATAGAATTAAGAGAATTGCCGAAGATGAAAAACTAGATTTCTTAATTGTAGAGTGTGGCGGGACAGTAGGAGATATTGAATCATTGCCATTTCTAGAAGCATTAAGACAAATGAGAGTGGAGGAAGGTCCTCAAGGAGTAATCTTTGTTCATGTAACATTAGCACCATCACTTGATGTAGTAGGAGAACAAAAAACAAAACCAACACAACATAGTGCACAGGAGTTAAGAAGAATTGGTATTCAACCAGACTTTTTGGCAGTAAGATGTACTTTGCCATTAGAGGAAAAAACAAAAAAGAAAATTGCAATGTTTACTAATGTAACTGCAAAAGATGTTCTATCATGTCATGATGCAAAATCAATCTTTGAAGTACCACAAATGCTCTATGATCAAGGAATTATGGATGCAATATTTACAAAATTTGGAATTGTTGGAATGGTCAATGCGTCAGCTAATTGGGACAAGTGGAATAAAATTGCACAAAATATGGTAAATCATGAAGACCAAAAAGTAAAGATTGCAATGGTGGGAAAATACGTTACATTACCAGATAGTTATGTAAGCGTAAATCATGCACTAAAGCATGCAGGAGCACAACTAGGAAAATCAGTGGATATAGATTGGATTGACTCAGAATCAATTACGGATTATTCTATATTATCAAACTATGATGGAATTTTAGTGCCAGGAGGGTTTGGAACTAGAGGTTCTGAAGGAATTATAGAAACTGCAAATTATGCACGTGAAAAAAATATACCATATCTTGGAATTTGTTTTGGATTTCAATTGGCTGCAATAGCATTTGGAAGAAGTGTTCTAAAATTAGAAGATGCAAACTCTACAGAAATTAAATCTGACACAAAAAATCCAATTGTCGATTTACTTCCAGAGCAAAAAGAGATTTCAGACATGGGAGGATCACTGAGATTAGGAGCTAATGATGTAATAATCAAAGAAAAAACAAATGCTCAGAAAATATACGGTAAAGCAACAATTAGTAAACGTCATAGACATAGATATGAAATCAACAAGGATTACATTTCAGAATTTGAGAAAAACGGATTGATATTTTCAGCAGATAGCGACAATGGTAAAAGAATGGAGATATTAGAGATTCCCAATCACAAATTCTACTTTGGAGTGCAATTTCACCCAGAGTTTAACAGCAGACCAGGATTTCCAGAAGAAGCATTTGCAGCTTTTATCAAAGCAGCATCTGAATAATCAATTACTCTATCTTAGAGATCTCATAGATTTTCTGTCTTGCATCACGAATTGATACCTTCTTTTTGACATATCCTTTTTTGAGTAAATGACTCAATGCTAACCTTACAGTCCTATCTGGAAGTAATGTCTTGTTGGCCAAGTCTTTTTGAGTCAATGCCCCCTCATACTCTAAAGTTTTCAATAATAATTTTGAGCTAGGAGGCATGCTAAGTAGTTCTTCTGCTAAATGGACTTTTTTTGCAAGAGCCGAAATTGCAGTAGAGTCTTTTTTGAGACGGATTATTTTTGCAGGAGGAAAGAATTGAGTACACTCCACAGTTTTGTTAACTTTGTATCTGTCTAAACCATCAAGTACAACTTCACAGTGCAGTCTTGCAGAAATATCATCAATTTCTATCGAACTGTCATTAGATACTATGATAGGTCGTCTTGTGACATCAAGGGAATTTACTGAAATAATTTCAAACACTGAAGAATCTTGAAACAGAACCGGTCCTCCAGCAGACATGGAATAAGCTGAAGAACCAATAGGAGTTGATACTATTATTCCATCACTGTTATCGTGCCAAACTTCTTCCCCATTAACACGCAAAGTATGTTCCATCAACATTGCGCTTCTAGAGGAAAATACTGCAACATCATTGAGAACTGGATAAACATTTTTTCCATCAATTTTAACTCCAAGTCGTGGAACTTCTTCTACAGTATACTTTTGTTTTTTTAAGACATTAACATAAGATGAAAATTCCTTAAGATCAATTTGTGCTAAAAATCCACTTGTTTCACCCTCGCTGATTCCTAAAATAGGCAATGTTGAATCAAATGTTCTATGAAAGTAATTTCTAACGCCCTTGTCACCACCTAAAACAATAACACAGTCAGCTTGTTTGTTCTTGGATTTTGATATTGTAAATGATTTGATTCCAGCATCATCTAGTATTTTCTTTACAGTTTTAGCAGAATTACTAGTAGTACCAGAGCCATAGATTCCTATTTGCACAGACTAAAGATTTGATTGACTTTAATAAAAGAATAATGTCTACAAGTCACGAAATTTTACTAAATTGTAAAAATAAGAAGCATTATTTTGAATTGTTCCTTTACGAGGGATTTTTTGTAATCCAATATTTTTAGAATCAAGTGCAGCCTGTGCGGCTCCACCAGCAAAGCATAATGCCCACAAAAAGTCCTTTTCTTTTAACATAGTACAACAAAACGCAGAACAAAAAATATCCCCTATTCCAGTAGTGTCATGAATTTCTTTGTTAGGTAAAGTAATAGAATATACTTTGTCTTTGACCAACATTGATACTTGTGTTTTATTTGTAAGTATGATATACTCTGCACCTTTTTTCTGTAGTGCAACCATCATCTCATCATGAGTCCCGTTAACGAGTTGTTGTGCCTCTTCAGGATTGACTTTGATTGCATCAACTCCTGTTAAATCAATATTATTTTTCTGTAAGAAAATATTGTTTTGAGAATCCTTTTCTCTAAGAAACCCTTGAGGATCAACAAATAAGAAATTTGAATCATCTTTAATTTTTTTTAATGTATCATCAGAGATTTCATGAAAAATAGGACTAACAAGATGACCATCCGCATCAATACTAGAATATTCAATCGGATCACATTCATTTTCAAGTTTTAAAGTTCTATCAGCACCAGTAATTGAAATTGCAAATTTTGTGGTTTTGTTTGCAGAATCAGGATTTACAAAATTAATTTTTTGTTCAGAAAGATATTGTTTTGGAAAGTCATTACCAAATTTTGTAAACAAATCTACATCAAATTTAAATTCTCTTGCAGTAAGCCCACAATAACATGCAGAACCACCAATTTGTTCATAATTTGAGTCATCAATCGTAATTGTGTCAATTGCACAGTGAGCAAATATAGCTAATTTCATTTCTCTTTGTCAAATAATAAGAGATTTAGTTTTTTGCATTATTTTTATCAAAACACTCTTTACACAAAATATTGCCTTTTAGCAGAAAAAGCTCAACACCAGATGTAAAACAACCATGACACAAACCCCGCATAATTTATCAATAAAAATTACTAGTTATCACATTAAAACATGAACCATATTTTGCAAAATTTTAGGGAAAATATTCCATTTTTTGATAGGATGTTGGCTAATGTTGCAGAACTGTTTTCATATGGAATTGGCCATCATGCCATTCTACAATATTTTTACTAATTCCAAACCCTAAACCAGGATCACATCCAAGAAATAATCGTGATTCTTGTAAGCCATACTCAAAAAATGATCGTATCTCCATCAAGAATATAAAGAGGCAAATCAGCTTACGTGCATGCCACTTAAACGTGCAAGTAGAGGCCGTACAAAAGGAGGAAAAGGATCTTCAGGTGTTGTACAATGTACAAACTGTGGACAAACAGTTCCAAAAGACAAGGCAAAGAAAGTTACATCCAGATTAAATTTGGTCGAACATACATTAGCTAAAGAACTACGTGCGCAAGGAGCATACATTGCATCACCTACAGTTCTAAAATGGTATTGTATTTCATGTGCAATTCACTTTAAAATTCTAAAAATTAGATCTGCAGACAATAGAAGAAAACGCGGAAAATTACGATAGTATTATTCTTTAATGTTTTTTGCAGTAACAACCATTCTTTGAATTAGTGTAATTGCAGCAATTATTACTACAATGATTAATGCAATCTCCATATATCCAATAATCCCAATTATTGCAATTACAAGTAATCTTTCTGCACGCTCACCAATTCCAACACCTTGGAGTTTGACATTTATTGCATCTGACTTTGCTCTAGCATAGCTTACCAACAGAGACAGAGTAATTGCAAGTAATACCAAATATGGTTCAGCATATCCTCCAATTAAGATTCCCAAAAATATTGCAGTCTCTGCAATTTTATCAAACATCGAATCAAGATACGAGCCCTTTTGTGAAGTTTTTCCAGTAACTCTTGCTACTTGGCCATCCACCATATCAAAGAATCCAGATACAAGTAACAAAAATCCACCAATAATTAATCCAAATTCCATTCCAAGTCCATAAACTATTGCAGAAAGTAACGCAATACCCAATCCTACAGCAGTCCAAAAGTTTGGAGACAATCCTGTTGCAGCAAATCCTTTACCAATTTTCTCAAGTGTAGGCTTGAGGGAATCTCTTAGATTATTTAACACGTGATAATCCCAACAGTACTATCTAATAAAGTGAACAGAAATAAAATCAAGGCAAATCAGAGTCAATTTTTTTAAAATCTATGAATTCTGAGATAGATTAATTGCAATAAGTGTAGACATTATCTTTGCTGCAAGAGAAGCTGTAGCACCATTATCATGATAGGGATTTAATTCAACAATATCAACACCAGTTACTTTGGTATTCTGGAAGGAGTAAATCATATCAAACAATTCTCGAGTAGTTATTCCAACTGCTTCTGGATTACCAACACCAGGTGCAAATGCAGGATCAAGTACATCAAGATCAAAACTAGAATAAACATCATCAAAAGTTGAGACAAATTCCTTTAGTAGTTGAGGGCCTTTTCCATCACGAATTTCTTTATCAGAGATAGTCTTGATTTTATGTTCAGTTAGAAATTCTAATTCTTCTCTGACAAATGCACGTGCCCCAACATGCAAAATGTTTTCACCACCTCTTTCTTCAACAATTCGTCTAAGATATGATGCATGGCTCAGTTTAATGTCTGCAAACTCATCTCTCAAGTCATAATGTGCATCAAATACAACATAACCAGTTTCTTTAGGAAAACTAGTGTAAGTACCATAAGTAATAGAATGTTCTCCACCCAAAATAAACAACTGTCTTTTTTTTGCAACAAGTTCAGAGGTAATTTTCTTTACCATCTCAATCATTTCAGAGGCTACAACTGTATGACGTGCATTACCCAAATCCTCAATGTTTACAGTCTCTAAATCTACAGAAAGTTCAGGATGAAAAATTTCAATATTGTTAAATGAATCCCTTATTGCATCAGGTCCAAATCTGCAACCAGGTTTGTAAGAATGTGTAGAATCAAATGGGATTCCAAATACAGTTGCTACTGGTTCAGAGTCATCATCTGAAGCAGTTATCATAGGATTTTTGTTCATGTATAAATCAAGAAAACTCATAATCTACACCATTAGTTGAGGTCTCTTTGAAAGATGCATGGCCTGATTTAGCCCAGTAAAGGGCTTTCCTGAAGTTTGTTCATTAATTTCATTCATAAAATCACCAAAAGATACCTCTCGGACATTTCCTGTTTGTCGGTCACGAATACTAAGATTTTCAGAACCTGCCTCCTTTTCCCCTATTACCAAAATATATTGAATCCATTCTTTTTCTGCTTCACGAATTCTTTTCCCTATACTTTCATTTCTATCATCAATATCAACACGTACATTTTGAGCAGATATTTTTTCACATAAATTTTCACAAAACTCATAAAATTCTTCTTTAAGAGGTATGATCCTCACTTGAGTAGGTGCAAGCCACAATGGAAATTGAGGCTTCTTACCTTTTTTTGAATCAGCAGCAGCTTTTTCCAATAATGCATAAATTATTCTTTCAATTGCACCGCTTGGAGAGTTATGTAAAATAATTGGATGTTGTGCAGTGTTGTTCTCATCAACAAATTCTATGCCATATCTGCTACCATTTTCAACATCTATTTGATCAGTAGATAGAGCAGAAGCTTTGCCTAAATTATCTATAAAGTTAAATTCCCATTTTAAAACAAAATAGAAAAATTTCTCTTTCCACATCTCAACTAAAACAGGCCTACCATGTTTTTTGACTAATTCTTCAATGGCAGATTTATTTTCATTGTAAAAGTCTTCGGTAAATCTTATTGCCATATCATAATCGGATTCATCAATTCCTAATTCCTTTAGAACATTTTGTGATAAATCAAATCTTACTTTGATCTCATCTATTGCCTGAGGAATATCTTTGCAGAATGCATGACAATCAGGCATTGTAAATGCACGTAATCTCCTTAATCCGACCAATTCGCCTGATTGTTCGCGTCTAAAGCTATATCTGGTAAGTTCATAGAGTTTGTAAGGTAAATTTTTGTAAGACATTTGGAATTGGTTAGCCATCAAAAACTGTCCAAAACATGCTGCAAATCTCAAAAAGAGTTTTTTGCCTTCTGAATCAATATTATATTGTCGCGCAGGGAATCGATTAAAGTAACTAACCATACTTGGATGCTCTGAATCATACATAATTGGAGTTTCAACCTCATAACCTCCATACTCTTTTACTCTGTCAGTAACATGTCTCTCAATTAGGGATTTAATCAAACGTCCATTTGGAAAAAACCGCATATTTCCCGAATCAGAAGCAGGTTCATAATCTGCAATCGCTAGTTTTTTCATCAATGCAACATGTGGAGGAGGTTCGTCAACTTGGCGTTGTTTAGCAGACTCGTATTTTGCCAAGACCTCTAATTTTTTATGATTTGAAAAATCAAAATCTCCAATGTTTACCATTGTTCCATCAGGAGACATTATTTTCCAAAAAGACCGAATAGTAGATTCGCCTTTTAGAGCATCAGAAGTAATCTCTTCATCCTTAGAATCTGCAGAATCCTTTGTAACAACTTTGGAACTCTCAGATAAAGGATGTCCCTTTACTTGTATCTTGTATGATTTTGTCCAGCCAAATGGAGAATGAGAAACCTCAAGTTCAGATGCACCTTCTTCCATTTCTTTTAACAAAGATATTGCAACAGAAGGTTTTGCAAGATTTGAGCTAAGATGAGCATATGGATACAATAATAATTTCTTGCAACCAATTTTCTCCATAGAATTTTTTATCTGAGATATGGCATCTTTTGCAACAGATGAGTCATCACCATCTTCAATTGCAACAAATGCAACTACAATTTCATCTAATTTTTGAGTTTGAGGATTTTCAATGTCTTCAGCTGATTTGATCTCCTTTTTTGTAGGAGTGTATTCTATACTATCACAATGTAATTGCAATATTCGCATAATTTCAAACAGAAAAGACAATTGAAATAAGTGTTTGCTGAGAAGTTTACAATTTTTTTAGGAGGTTTTACCACGTAATGAAATTACTGAGCGTAAAATTAGCCCAGAAATACCCAGATTTGATGTAAGAAATTCTGATGCCCTTGTTAAAGAATCATCTCCTCTATACCCTTCATCATAAATCATCTCCACACTACCTTTGTCAGTTTCTACAAAAGAGGTTATCAGAGAATAATCTCCTAAATTTTCATCAGTTTTTTCAAGATATAGACGCAGTTCTACTTTTAAAATTTTAAACTCATCTTGCACAAAATTCCCTAATGAAAATAAAACCTTAGTTTTATCAGGAATTCTATTTACTCTTTGAGGATCATGTAAATCAACAATATCCATCAAGACTAATTTTAGTTCATTCCTAATTAAGTAATATTTTGATTATGTTACGTAAGTATTATTTAGAGTGGAGATAGTTTTTTGGTTGTGGATCCACACAAATTTCATGGCAAAGATATTCCTCACATTAAACTAGATCCAAAAATGACCATTGAAGACTTGGTCAATGTTTTTGCAAGTTCTGGATTTAATGGAAGACAACTTGGCGAAGCAGCAAAACTTTATGCAAAAATGATCAAAGAAAATGCAACAATATGTCTCACTGTTTCAGGAGCAATGACACCAGTTGGATTTGGTGGAATTATTAAAACACTAATTGAAAGAGGGTTCATAGATTGGATAGTTACTACAGGTGCAAATGTATATCATGAAGATCATTTTGCATGGGGCTTACCAGTAAAACAAGGCAGTTTTGATGTAGATGATATGAAATTGTATGAAAATGAAATTGTTAGGATTAGAGATGTTTACATCAAGTTCTATGAGACATTAGAAACAGAAGATCAAATTATTCAAAAAATGTTTGAAGACAAATTTATTGACAAGCCATTTACCACAGCTGAATTTTGTAACTTAATGGGTAAAATAAGCAAAGAAAAATCAAAGTATCCTGAAAAAAGTTTCATTACAACAGCATATGATTATGATGTCCCAGTATACATTTCAACAATGAAAGACTCGTCCCTTGCCCTAAATCTTGCAGTGCACAGACTAGAAAACAAGACATACAGTCTAGATTTTGTTAGAGAGATAATAGAGCAGGCAGCAATTTTGTATGATTCAAAAAAATCGGGAATTTTAGAATTAGGAGGAGGAGTTCCAAAAAACACAGCTCAGCAAACAGGTCCGTTACTAGACCAAATTTTAAGAAGAAACGATGGAGGGCAAGATTACGTCATACAAATAACAGATGCAAGACCAGATACTGGAGGACTATCGGGTGCAACATTACAAGAAGGAAAAAGCTGGGGCAAAGTACAAGATGCACACCACGGAATGATTACAGTTTATGCAGATGCTACAATTGCATTTCCAATTCTTGCATTATATGTTCTAAGTAATCAAAAAACAAGAAAACCAAAGAGGTTATACAAAAAATTAGATAAACTCTATGAAAAGTTAAGCAAAGATTATTTCAAAAATCCTGTAAAGAAGAAAAGAGTAAAAAAGAAAAACTAAAACCTGTCGTATCTTGCCCGTTCAAGTTCTCGGTCATCTTTAGATTCCTTTTTGTATTCTTTGTAATGTTCTTTGCAGAGAACTGTTTTTTTGCCTGCAGAATTTACCCGTAAACCGGCATTTTCAACTTTGGTAGTATTTAGTGAACGTGCACCATCTTTGTCACATCCATCAACATTACATTTTGCACCTTTTGATACTACACCCATACAATTTCATAACTAGGATGTTATTTATATTTGAAAATTCTAAAAAAGAAAATTAATTCACAGGTTCATCGTTTATAAGAGGATTATTTTTTTCTCAAGATATGGGTGGAGCAAAAAAACCAACTGCAGCAAAGAAAGATACATCATCCAATACTAAAGACTCTAAAAAAAGTAAGAAAGACAAGGGTGAAGGAGGTCCAAAGAAAGCAGAGATCACAGTAATGGTTAATGAGCAACAAGCAATGAAGATCATCCAAAATGCCAAAGTAATTACTGTTCAAGATATGGCAAGACAGACAGGAGTAAAAATTTCGGCAGCAAACAAATTCCTAAAAGAATCAGCAGAAAAAGGAATTGTGAAAAAAGTTGGCGGTTACTCAGGACATCACTTGTATCAAGCAGTTTCTTCATAGATACACAATACATCACCAGATTTAACATCCTTTAATGCATCAATATTTTCAGATAATTTTCCAATAGGAGTCATTGTTTTGCCAGATACAACATCATTGGTAAAAAAACAAAAACTTCCCGATGAAGGTAAAAATGCAACATCACCCTTTTTGAATTCTGATCTTGCACGCTCAATACCAGAATCAACTGAAGTTTCAAAGTAAACAATGTTTTTTCCTAGAAGATGGGCATGTCCCTCTAATGGTAAAGATCTCATAATAGTTCCAACAGTTCTAGGAGACAAATGCCGTTTTAGATCACATGAAATTTTTGCCTTACCCTTAATTTCCAAAATTAGTTGTTTTCTAGATACAGATGCAGTACTCAATTCGTAGTTTAAAATGATTAGATTATATAACGTTTTAAGAAAAAATCGGTACTTGTCTGATGCCAATAAAACTAAAGTCGTAGAAGTCGCCGAAGATGAAATTCCTGCAACCGATGAAATCGCAGAAACTGAAGTTGAAACCAATGCAGGACTAAACAAAGCACTTGATACTTATCGAAAATTAATTGAGAAAAAAGTTGATGCAGAACCATTAACTGAAAAAGAACAAGATGACCTAGAAAAAAGAATCAAAGAAATTGAAACTAGAGAAGTTGTTGAAAATATTGAAGAACATGAACCAGCTGAAATTCCTTGTGAAAAAGGAAAAATCACTATAGGACCACCAACATTAACTAGATTTGAGAAGGCAAGAATCATGGGCGCTAGAGCATTGCAGTTGTCTTTAGGAGCACCACCATTTATCCCAATTCCAAAAACTGCAAGAATCTCATTGGATATTTCAATGGAAGAATTAGAACAAAGAGTAATACCAATTACAATTAGAAGAGTTCTTCCAAATGGGGATTACCAAAATATTCCAATCGACTATTTTGAGAAATGAATCATTGGTCGATAAAACTTAAAAGAAGACAAAATTGCTGATTGTTGAATAATGCTCATGGAAGAGACAAGTGAACCGTATGGTCAAGAGCAGACCAAAAAGTCTGATGAAGCCATAATACATATTGGAAATGACCCAGTAATGCAATCTGCAGTTGATGTGTTATCGACTCTTGGAAATAAGAAAAAAGTAATAATCAGGTCAAAAGGAAATTCAATTCCAAACGCCGTAGCAGTTGCAAACATCATCACAGAAAAAATGTTAAAGGATAATTCTAAAGTTGAAAAAATAAAATTAGATACAGAGAATGCAGCAGGTATTGGTAGAATGACATCAACTATAGAAATAATTTTAATTAAAAATTAGTAAACACTGCCAGGGCCTTTTAGAAGCATGTTTTCACATTCTTTACAAACTTGCTCATCAATGTCAGATTCCAAGTTATGGTGTATTTCACAAATCAACAAGCTTGATTTGATATAATTGCACAATCCAATAAATTTGGACAAGCTAGATGGGGTGTATGCCATATCAGATGAAAGATTGTCACTAAGTTCATTAATCATGTCTAAAACTTGTTTCTCTGCTAAGAGTTTTGCAATCAAAGATGGGTCACCTCGTGTGCCACGAATGTAATTACTGACTGCAGCTTGTGTGACACCAAGCATTTTAGAAATTTCGTCTTCCCTAATGTTGTGATCTTCTGCAAGTTTTTTTGCTAAAATTGCACGTAATGCAGGAATTAGAGTTTTAGATTCAATCTCAGCAGGAAGTAGCATTAATTCTCAAGAATTCTATAAAGAATTTAAAGTTTGCAATTATAATATTGGATATTCTACTCATTAAATTAGGCATAGCTATTTTAATTTCAAAATAATTTGTTTTGCATTGAATAAGACTTCTAAGGAACTTTATGATGTTTTAGAAAAATCTTGTAATTTGTGCAAATCTAATTTAATTTCGTTATCTGGTGGATTGGATAGCTCAATCATTGCATATTTTCTAAAAGACAGAAAACCAAAAACATTAGCAATAATTGCAGAAGACTTTGTTTCAACAGATCTCACATATTGCCAATTAGTTTCAAAAGAGATGAATCTACCTTTAACAATTTACAATGTAAAGACAGCAGAAATTTTAGATGCAGTTGAGCAGACAATAAAAATTTTGAAAAATTTCAACGACATTGAGATCAGGAATAATGTTGTGATGTATCTTGCCATAAAATGGGCAAAAAATAACGGGGCAAAATCAATCATCACAGGAGATGGTGCAGATGAACTATTTGCAGGATACAATTTTCTTGTTCACAAATCTGAAGATGAGTTGGAATCAGAAATTAATAGAGTGTGTTCAATTATGCATTTCCCAACACAAGAAATTGGAAAGGCACTAGGAATAGAGGTAGAGTCACCATTTCTAAATGAAAAAGTCATTAATCTGGCCAAAAAAATTCCTGCAAATATGAAGGTAAAAGCAGAGAATAAAAAGAAACATGGAAAGTGGATATTACGTAAAACTTTTGAAAATTATCTTCCTGAACAAATTGTTTGGAGAGAAAAATCCCCCATGCAAGAAGGATCAGGAACATCTGGTCTGACAGATTTATTTGAATCAATCATAGAGGAAGAAAAATATGTTGAAAAAAAATTAACTGTGGAAAAAGAAGATGACGTAATAATTAGAAGTAGAGAGTCAATGCATTATTATGAAATTTTCAAGAAATTGTATGGCTTGCCTATAAGCAAAAACGCAAAAACTACATGCCCATATTGTAAACACAAAGTTGAGAATTCAAAATTCTGTAGGATGTGCGGGGCTTTCCCCATATGAGATTATTTGTATTTACGAGGTTTTTTGATGAATATTCTTCTACAGCCATTGCAGCAAAAATAGAATTTTTTTCCATCATGTTCATGAAGTAAAGCTAATTCTTCATCAAGTTCAATTCCACAAACAGGATCTACTGGCACAAGGTTTTCTTCTGTAAATTCTATTTATAGATTGACTAAAGATCGTTTAAGAATTAACAATTTCAAGGATTTTTTTTGGTAGTGCACAATAATCAGAATCGGGTTCAGACACCACATACAAAATATCTTCATTAAGAAGAACACTAATTGCTATTGCTCGCTCACGAGAAGCCATTGCAAAATTGACTACTCCGAGTTGTTTATCAAATTCTTTTCTCATTTTAACACGTAATGCAAGTTCCATGAATATCATTTCGTCGTCTTTTTCACTTTCTAGAGGTTCAACATTTGGTTTCATACCACCTGCAACTAATCTTCCTCTATCATTAATTACACCAGCAAATCGTATTTTAGGATCAATTAACAGTACAGAATCACAAATTTTTGAATAATCATAAATTTTGGCAGACATGCATCACTATTCAAAAATGCCATTTATTATATTTTTATAAAATTTTTCAGTAAAATTATGAGAAGGTTATCTTAAGAAGTAAGTTTTTTGACAAGATTAAGAAATTCATCTTCTCCTAAAGGAGGAATTTGCATAATTTCAAGATTTTCAGAAACATGCTCAGAGGACTTTTGTCCAATCAAAGGAGCCAAAACCCCAGGAGAAGAACGAATAAACTGCAATGCTCTCAGAGATGGCTTAAGGTCACTGAATTCAGGCATCGCTCCAGATGCAAGTAATCTTCCTTGCATGAATGGAACACTTGTAAAAACTCCAATATTCAATCTAGTTGCAGATTCTAAAGCAGAGATATTTTTTTCTCCAATCATTTGATTTTTTCCAAGAAGTGCTTGATCATAATACATGTTATAAGGTAATTGAATAAAACGGAAGCCATGATTTTCTCCACCTACCTTTTGAGCCATGTTTACAGTGTCTTCTAAGGAAAGATATTGCGGGTCATCATTTGAAACTCTAAAGCATTCCCATGTGGCCATTCCATAAAATTTAATTTTTCCTTCACTACGTTTTTGTTCATATAATTCAAAGACAGCCTGAAGATTTTGTAGGAATTGCTCTTTTGAAACATCCTTAATTTGGCCTTCCACTGCATTATGAAGATACATTAAATCAACACATTCCAAGTCAAGATTTTTTAGACTGCGATCCAATTGATCTGAAAGATATCTAGGAGTCATACAATGATATCCAGAGGTAATATCACCTTCTTTGACAACACCTTTTTTAGTATATTCTTCTTTTACATATTCCCAAAATCCAAGTTGAACATCAGCATCATTTGTGACATAGCCATTTTTAGTTGATACAAATATTTGATCACGTGAAATTTTATTTTCTTGAATTAATTCCGAAATTGCTTTTCCAACAGAGCGTTCTGCCTTTTGAGAGCGGTAATTAATAGCGGTATCAACTACATTAACACCAGACAAGATAGACTGCTTTACTGCATTAGTTACTAACTCATCAGTTTTTGAATCAGGATCACCAAGATATGTTCCAATACCAACGTTTGAGAGGACAAGATGCTGGAATTCTTTAAAATTTTCTTGATTTACACCTGAATTTTGGGCAAATTTTTTGGTTCCTTCAGGAGTGGCACATCCAGAAATCATGTATGGTCTTAATTTTAACTAAATTTATGTTTAAACTGTAAATCCAATTAAGAAACTGATGACAAATAATGCACCAGTAATTCGACTAAACATCAAAGTTGAAGACATAAAGGGGACTAGTTCATGAACTGAATCATAATTTTTCTTCAACCCAAATCCAGATTTAATCATTAATGGAATACTAAGAAAGCTTATCAAAGAAATCAATGGAAATAGATTCAAAGACACACCTACAATTATTGCGCCATAAGAAACAAGTGGAAATATCCAAAACAGTCTTGCTGCTTTTTGTTTTCCAATTGCAATAACCAATGTCTTTCTACCCTTTGATTTGTCTGCATCATGATCTGGAAAAGATGCAATGAACAAAACCAATGCCGACAAAGAACCAACAACCACACCTGCAAGAATGGATTCTGCAGTTATGTATCCAGATTGAATAAAGTACGTGCCAAGAACAATCATGCAACCTTTTACTGCAACAAAGAATTCCCCCAATCCAGAGTCTACAATTTTTGTAGAGTAGAAATAAATTGAAAGTATTGCAAATCCCAAAATAATTGCAATAATTATTCCATCAACAATTACAAAGTAAGCTCCAATGACTGAACCAATTATCAAAAAAGCAATACCAGCACGATAAACGCTAGATGGTTTGAGCAATCCTTCTGGAAGAACACCTGTTCCCCCGCTCATCTTTGTTTTTGGAGTCTTTGTATCAATTCCACGTTTAAAATCCCAAAAATCATTTAGCAGATCAACACTGGCATGAAGCGCCATAACTCCTGCAAATGTCAAAAAGGCATCAATGGGTTGAATTGTTGAGTTTTGCCACCAATTAAGTGCCAAACCAACAGATACTGCAATTACAGATGCCAGAAGGAAACGAATTCTAATAACCCTAAACCATACAGAGAGCATTAAAAATAATATAATTTTTTCATTATAATATTCATGACATTGAATTTTAGGCTATTGTTTATTAAAAAATTCAATCAAATACAATTATGATAATTGGCAGAGTTTTAGAAAATGAAAAAAAGGTAAAATTTGAACTAGATATTTTCTGTACAAACTGTGGAAAAAAGGTTCCAGGTAGACTTCAAACTGGAGAATCATACTATCAAACACAAGAATTTCATGCAGAATTAGAGGATTTTAAGAAAAACTATCTTTGTGGAGTATGCAGAGATAAGAAAAGAAGGGATTAAAGTTCCTCTTCCCATTCTTCTTCAATATTGGCTTTTGATTTCTTTAGGAATATGAGCACGGTAGCACCGACCATGAAAATTCCTATAATTACAATGTAAATTATCCATTCAGATAATTCCAAATCAATGACATCAAATGTTTTTTGTGGGACAGATACATTTACAGTAAAAGAATCCTGCCCTTCAGCGCATCCTTCAATAGTAGATATAATGTCAAATGAGATAGAATGTCCTTCAATTGCAATCAATCCGTTTGTAGGAGTGATCAAGTATTTTTCATCATCTTTCATCACTTTTGGACGTTACCTACCATCTAGTCCACTTAAAACAATAAATGTAAAGAATTTTGTTAGAAATTAAACCAGAGATTCATCATTTACTTCAATAGGTTTTCTTCCCATAAACCCAGAATCTTTTTCATGCCAAAATTTGATTTCAGTTTCACCATATTTCCAGCATAACCATACCTCATCATCAAATCTTTTGGAAGGAAAGTCTAGTAATCCTTGCTCAATACTTTTGACTACAACACCAGTACTTTCAAGAATTTCAACCGCTTCATAAAATTTTGTGATTGCAGAGTTTAGTTGTTGTTTTAGGGTAACATATTCTTCAAAAGAGTTGGTAGAAGAGAGGCTCATTTGCAATTGCTGCTCAAGTTTTGTCACTTCATTCTTTTTTGCCAAAGCATATTCAAATTTTTTAATAACGTCAGGAAGGGCATTATTTGCTTCATTTGTAGTGAAAAATGAGAACATGTACCACCTCAATATTTCTTGATTAAAAATCTTAGGCGCAAATTTATTAACAAATCTCTTTGAAGAACAGATATGAGTGAAGACCAATTAGAGGCATTAATAATTCAAACAATAAATGGAGCAGTAGCAACAATTCCAGCATATCTGGATGAGATTAAGGAAAACAAAGAAGTGCTAAAAGTTGAAGACCCAAAAGAATTTGTGTATGGGATTGTTATGGGCATGGCATTGGGGATGAGCGGAGCAATACTTAGTGCACAAAAAGAGATGCCAACACCAGAAGATCAAATCAAAGTAAGAGACATTGTCTACAAACACATACCTGAGATACGAGAACGGATTTTCACTTGATTAAATTCAATCAAAGAGAAAAAGAGTTTCTTAATTCACTAGAAGAAGCAAGAATAGCTACATCACATAACGATATTCCACATGTAAAACCAGTTTCGTTTGTGTTAAGTGAAAATGAAATAATTATTGCAACAGACTATGATACAAGAACATACATGAATCTAAAAACAAATCCAAATGCAAGTGTAGTGATCGACATCTACAAATCTGGAGGTCATAAGGCAGTATTAATTCAAGGCATAACAGAGATAATAGAAAACGGGTCAGAATTTAACAAATTTTACAACATGTTTTTTGAGAAATTTGAATGGGTTAGAAGAGAACCCTGGAAAGAAAATGAGGCGCCATTTCTAAAAATCATTCCTAAAAACAAAGTTAGTTGGGGTTTAGATATTAGATAGCAAGCACTGTTGAGTCACACCAATTTTTTCAATTGTTGAAGTTGAAACTAAAACCTGCTTGTTCATCACAAATGCCATCATTATCAAAATCAACAGAGACATAGACTTTGCTTTCAGGTGCCAGAGTCTAATACTATCTTAATTAGGTGGGATTCAGCCATTGCTAGAAAAACCATACCCATACCAAACAACATTGCAATACTAGTAATACCCAATATAGGCAAAACTCTATTTCCCATGAATTACAATATTGGCATTTCATCTTAAAATCGATGGAAATTTTTGTTGTTTAGGCGTTCCAAAAAGGATTCAACAAGTGAAGAAATTGAAAATACTCAAAATTACTTTTTACGACGATTTTTTAATTTTTTAGCTCTAGGTTTTGTTCTAAGTAAACGACCACAACAAGGACACCACAATCCTTCCCAATTAATGAATAATTCACATTCAGGACATCTCTTTTGTCCTAATTCATATCGACCCCCATCAAGACTTGTACTTGTTGCTTTGTAATTTTTACAGGAGCCAATACAATGCATGACTAATTATAAAGATAGATGTAGAAAAATCATAGCTTAATTTTCAAATGTTTGATTTTATGTTTATCTCTTAATTAGATAGTATCAAAATAAAGTAAATCATTAGATGAATAAATCATTCCAAGAATACAGTACAAAAAGAATCTTTTACTAATTATATGTCAAATATAGAATTTTACTAAACTCTGCTTTTGCCACAGATATTTGGTTTCTTAGTTCTGTGATTTTAACTACATGTGCATCAAATAATTCTGCAAAATCTTCAGGCCTATCAGGATTATGAATTAATGATTTTAGGGTTTGTCTCTCTTTTACTAATGAGTTCTGCAAACTGCTGATTTGAACTTCAAGGTCAGATGCTTTGTTTGATGAATCACTATTTCCTGCAGGTTTAACTGATATGGAAGTTTTGTCATCTGCCTCTATTTTTACATAAGTCATTTGACAAGAGTTTGCAGTGATTTTATCGCCCAACCTTAGGGTTAGAGACTGTTTATCAGAAGTAACTTTGATTACGGGCAGTTTAATTGTTGTAGGCCCTGCACACACTTCAAAGACTGTATGATAAAGCCCAGGAGTTGAATCTAAGACAGACAAGATACTAGCAGAGTTACCTTCAATTATTTTTCCTGAAAAAGTCATCTCATTGAGTTTATCTTTTACCGTAGATGGTGTATGGATAGCAAATAGGGTTCTATGTAATTGCTCACGTTTGTCATTGATTTGCTTTCGAAGTTCAGCAATTTTAGTTCCTTGTTTTTGAGTTTCAGGGTTATCTCGAGTAATAGATTGTCTGATTTTTGCTAATTGTTCTTTTAATGAATCAAGTTCAGTTTGAAGAGTTACAATTTTTTCAGAGATGTCACCTTGGTTTAATAATGTAATTTTGATTGATTTTGCATCAGATGCTTTTATTTTTGTTGCACTAAGAGTACAAGAACCAGATTCAACTAATCCAGGTAATTCATAGTGCTTTGTTTCACTATCTGAAGAAATATGGACATCTGGGGCATAGATTGGAACAGAAGGACAAATCTCAAAGGCAACATCATAGTTTGCAATTGATTTTCCAGGTGCAGAAGTACCTGTTTTAGATTTTATTGGAACGGTTTCAAGAATATTGATTGTAGCAAGATCAATGCTTTTTCTATTGATAATTTTGTTTAAGAGTTCTTCATCAACTTGTTTATCATTAACGGTTTTTGCCCACCCATTTTCAATAAGTTTCAAGACACTTTTTGCTTTTACACATGCTACAGAGTCACTTGTAGTTCGAATTACCTTGAATAAACCAGAATCACAAACAATATCTTCAGATGATATTCCAATTTTTGTTTGATGTTTTGGTGGGATAATGTCTGCATGAGAAAATGGTAATGCTGGAGCAACCATACCAGTTGCCAAAATTGCCATTATAGAAAATACTAGTAAGGAATTCACAAAAATATAGAGTTTCTGTTGTATATAATCATATATCAAAGATATCCAGTGTGAACCTGTAAAACCATTCCTAAACAATTAAGATGTAGAATAATTTAGAAATGTAAATGAGTAATAAGATCAAATGTTCACACATTCTTGTTTCAAAACAAAGTGAAGCACTAGCAATAATGGAGAAACTAAAAAGTGGAGAAAAGTTTGGAAAATTAGCAAAAGAGTTATCCATGGATTCAGGAAGTGCCAAAAAAGATGGGAACTTGGGATATTTCACAAGAGGTATGATGGTAAAGCCTTTTGAAGATGCAGCCTTTAAACTCCAAATTGGCGAGACATCTGAACCTGTAAAATCAGAATTTGGATATCATATTATCAAAAGACTTGGCTAAGTTCATTTAGATTTTAATTAATAATATTTTCAAACAGATGATTAGTTTTTGATCTGTTTTAGCAACATAGAGTATTAAAAACCAAAACAAAATAAACGCTAATTTTACACTTACAATGCAGTGACAATACTAACACAAGAAACAATAGATGAAATTTTGACATATTTAGAAAAATCAATTAATAATTTAGCAAAAGATGTATTTGGAAATTTAGAATTAGATGGAGGGTTTGACGAAGCTATAAATTTTTTAAAAAGTCAGTTTGACATTAGACTAGAAAACCTACTTGTAGCAAAAGGTAGCAGTACACATCATTTAGAATCAGGAATGAAAAATAAAATCATTCAAAGAAAGCAAGAAGTTTTTCAAAACATTTCAAAACAATATCAAAATTAGATAAAGGCATCAAGGCCTGTTTTTTTAGAAGTTACTTCTTGATTTTTTTCTAAAACTTTGGTCATTTTATCACCCATTGATTTTGAGGCAGTCATCTTTCGTTTTCCTATCCAATAATACGTTTCATCAATAGTATTTTTTGCAATTAATACTACTAATTTTCCAGTGTCCTTTCTGCCAGTTCTGCCTCTTCTTTGAATAAATCTGACAGAACTGGGGACATTGTCATAAAAAATTACTTGGTTTACCTCTGCAATATCTAGTCCTTCCTCACCGACACGTGTTGCAATTAAAACATCAAAAACTCCATCACGAAATTTCTGTACAGTTTCAATTTGCTTTTTTTGCTTTAACCCTGTTTCACCTGCTTTGCCAATCAGAATACCTGCAGAAATTCCAAGTTCAGTCAATTTGTTAAAAATTAAATCAACAGAATCACGGTAACTAGTAAAGATCAAAGCCTTTCCGGGGACAGATTCTATGATATCTTTTAGTTTTGGGATTTTAGAATGCTCGATTCCTCGAGATTGAGCTTCTTTTGCAAGATGTATTGCACGAGTAAAGTTTGGATCAACCTCAAAGAGTTCCTTTACACCTGCACCTTTTTTTGCTTGAGCACGTTCACAAAACTTCAAAAAAGGAGTGATTCCATGGGCCTCTAAAATATTTAGTGCGTAATGAATTCGGATTGCAGTGAATAATGGTTTTGCAGAACGTCGGTTTTGATTTAAAACAAATTGTCTAATTCTCAACAATGCAGAAAGAGATTGTTGTTCAGCAAGTTTGATTCCATTGTTACGTAATGTTTCATATCTTTGATCAAGTGCTAATTTCAACAATGTTTGAATAGATGTTAGTTCAGGAGGGAGTTCAACATTTATCCATTCAGTATTAGTTTCTTGGGTATAGGGTCTTACATCAGGACTATTCTCAGTTCTTTCAGCAACACTTGCAATTTTGAGTTTGGTGAGAATCTCAGTTGCCTTATCCTTTTCACTTGGCAAAGTAGCAGTCATTCCAACAATTCTGGCAGTTGAATTTACAAAGCGTTCTGCAATTCCAGAATATGCATAATCTCCAATTGTTCGATGGACTTCGTCAAAAATTACAAGACTGAATTGATTAGATGATACTATGCCCCTGTCTAAATCATTTTTAGCAATTTCAGGAGTTGCACAAATTACACTATTGCTCCATAGCTTAGTTCTTTTTTGAATAGTATCTTCGCCAGTAATTAGTGAGATATCATCTAGGACTAGATTTTTTTTTAAGAATTCGTAATGTTGATTGACGAGAACTCTAGTAGGGGCTAAAAATAATGCACCTCCAGTTCCTTGAGATAGAAATTCAGCAATGACTTGTAATGCAATTGCAGTTTTTCCAAGACCAGTAGGCAAAACAACAATACAGTTTTCATCAATAGCCTGATTTGCAAGGTTTACCTGATAATCTCGTTTTTCAATAGAGCCTTTTTTTACATATTTTTTTTCAATAAATTCAGTCAAAGTATAAAGAAAATTTGTAATTTGTTGATTTTATGCTTTCGTGTAGTTGACCATTGACAAACATATACCATTCAATTTAGATTAATGAAAATCTGTGCCTGAGACCGGCAATTCAACTAGAAAATTAGACAAAAAGAGTCCATTTTTATTTCAATATTACCTGATGGGTGTGTTGAGTGATAAAAATTCCAATGAAGAATATTTTCAATCATTACTTGAATCTTTGAATCAAGATCCTAACTGGAGAGTTGTCGAAGAGTATTTGGAAAAATATGAATCAATCAAAAAGGATCTTACACAAGAACAACAAGTTATAATTTCTGAAATGGGAAGAGCAATGCTTGCATTAGCAGACTCACAACCAAAAATAATCATAGACAAATTCTTAGAATTAGTTCAAAATATGAACAAAAAATAAAATGCTTAAACATTAAGGTAGTAAACAAAAATAAAAAAAGTCAGGAAAAACTAGTCTAGTTTTTTCTTGGCTTTGTTAATCATTGCAGTCTCCTCACGGAGGTGTTTCTTCAATAAACGCTCATGTGCTTTTTTATGAGCACTATATGCTTGGTTAAGAGATTTTTTTGTTTTTGCTCTCTTGACAGCATTATTGAATTTTTTATGAATTGCGTTTACTTCAGCTGTATAGCTTGCCATCAAATCAACAGTTTCAAAGATGCTAAAGTAGTTTGTGTACAACTTATCTAAAGAGAATTGATCGCAAAAACACTTACACATAACGCGATCCATATATTGAACAGACAAACAGAAAATGTGTTGAGTACTTTTGAGAGACCAAATTGGGATGAATACTTTATGCTTCAAGCAGAACTTGCTAAACTGCGTTCAAATTGTGTAACAAGACAAGTAGGAGCAGTTATTGTCAGAAATCACAGACAGTTGGCAACAGGGTATAATGGAACACCCCCAGGAATCAAAAATTGTTTTGAAGGAGGATGTAAAAGATGCCAATTAAGAATGGAGGGAAAAATAGAATCAGGAGCATCACTTGATAGATGTCTATGCAATCATGCAGAGGCTAATGCAATAATGCATTGTGCAATTTTAGGCATAGAAGCAGGAATAGAGGGAGCCATACTATACACAACATTTGTCCCATGCTTAGAATGTACCAAGATGGCAATTACAATTGGCATTAGAAAATTTGTATGTCTTGACTCTTATCCAGAAACAGACTTTGACTTGCTAAAAGAAGCAGGTGTAGAAGTCATACAATTAGATAAAGCAAAAATTGCAAAATGGGCTCAAGAACTAGTTAACAAATACAATTCTGGATGATAAAATGCAAGTCAATATGGAAGAATCAAAAAGAATTGAATCAATGCCACCAGCTATGTTAGTATCAGCTACGTATGATAACAATTCAAAATCAGCAGTTCTAAAATTCTACGAACCAGAGTCTCAAAAATTGTTTTTGTGGAAAGATGAGATTGGCCATAAACCATATTGCTACTCAAGACTTGCACCAGAGGAATTAGAATTTCTTCAAGAAAGAGACGATGTTTTAGAAATTAAAACAGTTCAGAGATATGATTTGATGAAAGACAAAGAAATAGACATGTCAAAGATCACTGTAGCAGATCCGCTAGCAATTGGAGGAACATCAGGAGACAAAAGCATAAGAAATGTAATTGAAACATGGGAATCAGATATCAAGTATTATGAGAATTATCTGTATGATAGAAAGCTAATAGTTGGAAAATATTACGAAGTAATTGGTGGGAAGATAAAGCCACATGATTTAGAAATTTCTGACGAGGTGAAGATTGCACTAAAGAGTTTGCTATGGGATAAGGTTGATAGTGAAAGCATGGTAGATGCTGAAGGATTCAAAAAATTTGTTTCTGAATGGGCAGATTTACTTAACCAACCAATTCCAAAGATCAAAAGACTAAGTGTAGATATAGAAGTTGAAGCCGAAATTGGCAGAATACCAGATCCAAAGATTGCAGAAAAAAAAGTTACAGCAATAGGTATGAAGGGAACAGATGGATTTGACCAAATTTTTGTGCTCAAAACAGAAGGAACAGAACAAGGTACAAATGAATTAGATCAAAACATCAAAGTGACATTTTATGATTTAGATAAAGAAAAAGATATGATTTATGATGCATTCAAGATAATCAAAGAATTTCCATTTGTTGTAACATACAACGGAGATGAATTTGATTTGCCATATCTATACAACAGAGCAGAGAGACTAGGGATTAAAAATTCAGAGAATCCATTTTATATGATGAGGGATTCTGCAACACTCAAAGAGGGGGTTCATCTTGATTTGTATAGAACATTTTCAAACAGATCATTTCAAATCTATGCCTTTAGTCAAAAATATACAAATTTCTCATTAAACGAAGTTTCAAAAGCGTTACTAGGAAAAGAAAAGATAGACTATGGATTAGAGTTTGATCAATTATCACTCTACCAGACTGCAAATTATTGTTACAATGATGCCCTGCTGACGTACGAGCTTACCAGTTTTAACAGTGAATTGTTGATGCAGTTACTAGTCATTATTTCAAGAATTGCAAGAATGCCAATTGACGATATTGCAAGAATGGGAGTATCTCAATGGATTCGTAGTCTTTTGTATTACGAGCATAGAAAAAGAAATTGCCTAATTCCAAAAAGGCAGGAACTTGAAAGAAGATCAGAAGGAGTGATGTCAGATGCAGTAATCAAAGATAAAAAATACAGAGGAGGGTTAGTGGTCGAACCAAAAGAAGGAATTCATTTTGATGTAGTTGTAATGGATTTTGCAAGTCTGTATCCAAGCATAATCAAAGTCAGAAACCTTTCGTATGAAACAGTAAGATGCCCACATGAAGAATGCAAAAAAAATTCAATCCCAGGAACAAATCACTGGACATGCTCAAAGAGAAATGGCTTGACATCAATGATTATTGGCTCATTAAGAGATCTGAGGGTAAATTACTACAAGAGTTTATCAAAAAAAGAGACACTAACTGAAGAACAAAGGCAGCAATACACAGTAGTAAGTCAAGCACTTAAGGTAATTCTAAATGCGAGCTATGGGGTAATGGGAGCTGAAATATTTCCATTATATTTTCTGCCTGCAGCTGAAGCCACTACTGCAATTGGAAGACATACAATTTTAGAGACAATCAAAAAATGTGAATCTGCAGGTATTGAAGTACTTTATGGAGATACAGATTCGTTATTTATAAAAAATCCAACTAAAGAACAAATTCAAACAGTAATTGAACAAGCAAAAAAAGATCACGGTGTTGATTTAGAGATTGATAAAACATACAGATATTGTGTGCTAAGTAACAGAAAGAAAAACTATCTGGGAGTTACTAAAGAAGGTAAAGTAGACGTTAAAGGACTGACAGGAAAAAAGTCTCATACTCCTCCATTTATCAAAAAATTATTTTATGAATTACTTGACGTGTTATCTGAAGTTCAAACAGTGGAGGGTTTTGAAAAAGCAAAAAAACAGATCTCTGAAAAAATTGCAACATGTGGAAAAAAAGTCGAGTCAAAAGAAATTCCTCTTGAAGATTTAACATTTAATGTAATGCTTAGTAAGGCTCCATCTGAATACACCAAGACAATCCCACAGCATATCCGTGCAGCAAAACAATTAGAGTCCATAAGAGAAATAAAAAAAGGAGATAGGATATCATACATCAAAATTCTAAACAAACCCGGAGTAAAGCCTGTAGAAATGGCAAAAAAAGAAGAGATTGATTCTAAAAAATACATGGAATTTATGGAATCAACACTTGAGCAAATTACATCATCAATGGACTTGGATTTTGACACAATTTTGGGAAAACCAAAGCAAACAGGATTAGACGAGTTTTTCTGGAATTAGTGAAAATAGAATGGAAGTTGACAGTACATTACTTACCATTCTAGGAGTGACTGCAGGGATTCTTATTCTAACAGGATGGGTAGAACAAATCTACAAGGGGTATAAAACAAAAAGTCTCAAAGATGTTTCAAAATTTTTGATGATATTCATATCAGCTGGTGCAATTTTATGGCTGATTTATGGGATAATAGTAGAAGACGTGTTTATCATTGGAACAAATGTAGCTGCAATTGCCTTGATGATGATAGTATTAGGAATGAAGAAAATATACGATAGAAAATTAAGAGGTTAAATTAAAGCTATGATAATGCTTTTACGAGCTAAACCCCATTTGATCGGCTTTTACATCAATCTTTGATTCCTTAGTTTTACTCTATTCCTATTTAGGTAATTAGATGATATTTTATGATGTTTTTGAGTTTATCTTCAACTGATAATTCCTCCTCGATACAGATTGGCAGAAAATCAAGATAATCTTTATCTTTGATGTCCAGATTTATCTTTCTCAATTCAATACTTGAATCCTAATAGAACAATCATCTCTTGAAATTTCTTTTTTCGTTTCCGATGTTTGTCCTTACTGTATTTGCCCAGTCATAGAGGTTGGATGTCAGTACTGGAAAGGAGCAGTATTCATTATTCTGGGACAGTTTCCTGCTTAGCTTTGTCTGCCACATTTCCTTGATTCTAACTCGTCTTGGATTAGAGCAATGCCATCAGACTATATATCAAACTCGTCATGTATTGCCTTGAGTTCAACATGGTATGCCTTTAGCTGCACATGTGGATCCTCGCTGTTTCTTGCAATCTCTTTTACCTCAAGTTGGATTTGGTGTATGCGGTCTCTTTTGGATAAAGTCTTTTTCAAAAACACATGTAGATTATCCCCTTGAGTCTATTCTTTAACTGGTTGTCAAACCAACGCAGGTCATTTTTTACAGTGTCATAGTTTATTCCAAGTTCTTCAGAAATTGGTTTTGGCTGGTCAATTCCCACTGTCTCATGTTCATCAAGATAATTTGAGATTCTGCTTCTGCGCAGTATGACTTTATTCTTGCCCATGCCTTGTGGTTACAAGTCAGGATTAAGGTATTATTGCTCATCCTTACACCAATACTATTCCTTGACGTAATAATCGTGGATGTCTTTTTACTCTGGAATTGTCACTTCTGATTCTGCTAGAGGTGCCCACTGCAAGATCGAATCTGAGCAATTATTTGCATCATATTGCCACCGTAATTCTTCAGAATTTTTATTTTTTATCATATCATCATAGATTCCGGCACATAATTCTAATTTTTCAGTAGGAGTGAAATTCAAAAAGAAAATAACACTGATTGCGATACCTATTACAGTAATTGTTGCAATTGCAATATAAACTAGAATATTCATATTTTAAAATAAAAAAGAAAGGGTGATTTATCCTAATGGACCTACACCGGTTGTTGAATCATTGACGTTTTCCCAAGGTGTGAAATAGGAACCTGCAGAATCCCCTGCAGCATGAATTCCCATAAACTCATCAGAATCCCAATTAGTCCATGCACCACCACTGTCACCACCAGCAGTAACATGAGCTACTGTAAGAACTGCATCATAAGTAATTCCCGTATCAGGGTTATACCATGATGAATTTGGATCATCTACTGTTGTCCAACCTAAAGAGCTTGTTGCACCATGAACTAGAACATATGTTCCACTTGTTGGCCTGTTGTTATAACTTGTTATATATTCCCATGAGTTATAACCATCCCAAACAGCTTCTTCATTTGTTTCAGAACTGCTTTGATCTACCCAAGCACAGTCACAATCTGCATTGTCTGCAATGATAGATACATCTCCAACTTTGTTCCATCCAAGCCAATCTTCTGTTGGTTGGAAAACGTCATCAGCTGAACCTGAACCATCATCTACACAATGAGCAGCAGTAAGGAATCCATCAACACCATTTCGCTCAATTGGTAATGCCATTGAGCAATAACCGTGGTTTTTTGCTTCAATTTTGATTCCGCCTACTAATGGATCACAGTTACTTCCTACACCATTACAACTTTCAGCCACAGCAACATTAAATCTTATTTTGACAGGTATGTCGGAGAATCTTTCTTCAAATAAAGCAACATAATATGCTCTATCTTTACCTTCTTCAAAACGTGATTCATCTAAATTGATGATTAATACTTTTTCTAATCCACTCACAGAAGTAGAACTAACTGGCAAATCTTTGTGATCAATAGAAGATTGTGCTGTTCTTAGTTTCTTCTCCAGAATTGGTTCAATTTTGTATTTTTCAATTGTTTCTCTTTCAGCTTCAGCAATTATTTTTTTCAAACTAACTAGTTCATCTTTTAGTTGATCTATCTGAGTTTGTTTGTCAGATACTTGTGCTGATGTGCCATTGGCTTGAAGTGTTTTTAGTTCAAATTCGGCTCTATTCAATTGATCTTTTGCTGCAAAATATGGCTCTGCGATTTTATTGATTCGTTCAGTTTCTGCCAAGGCTGCATTATTTCCTGTATCTGGAGCAGCATCAATACTGATTGCGGATACTGGAAGAATAATTGCAGCTGCAATTGCAACTAAAGCCAATGAAATTTTCGTTTTACTAGTCATTGTCATTTCCAATATTGGAATAGTCTAATAAGCCGCGCTCGTTATATGGATACTACTCAATCACATACTATCTACATAGATAGTATCTACATGGTGAGTGTCATTCCAAAATTGTCGGAATTGCGTTATATTTTTTGTCAAACTCTACATCAAGTTTCTTCTTGCACAGTAAAATTCCATGAGCGGTAATGTCATAAACCTGATGTGGGTATCTCTTGGTCTTGGTTACAAATCCCAAAAACTCTAACATTTCAAGATATGATACGCATGTATCATAGCTAAGCTTTGCATTTAGCGCCAGATTTGTCCTCTTTTCATGGCCAGATTCATACATTACAGTAAGCAGACGCAGTAAAACTTTGAGATCAAATCTTTGTAGTTTCTTTTTTACCATGATTTATCAAATATTATAGTATGATGCTATTATTTTCATGGTATTTATTATTTGTTTCAATTTGGATTGAATATATTTTACAGTTGAAATTTAAATTAGAAAATGTTCATTTGAACAAACATCAAAATTATGTGTTCATTTGAACAAACATTTACAAAAATTATAGTTCATTCGGTTTGATGTTACTGTAGAAAGCAACTCGGAGATTAGAATATTCATTCATTATTTTTGCCTGTTGTTTTTGTAATGTGATTTTATTGTTTTTATCAATGGTTATAAGATCCCCACATAAATTTACTATTGCTTGCTCTTTTTCTTTTATTATTGACTTCGCAATTTTGCGATTCTTATACGGCCGGGACATGAAGCGCGAGCGGGTTTCTTTAATGCTGTAATTTCAGATTCTAGTTGTTTAATTTTATCTAATTTTGCTTGTTTTATTTGAGCATCCCTTGATACCCTATCGCGGATTTGTTTCTTTACTACTTCAATAGTTTGCTTACTGGATCCTTTTCTAAACCCCTGACCGCTTCGGGTTTTATTGATGCCGTCTATTTCTGCCGGGGTTAATCCCCGCTTGCTACAAATTGGTTTTCTAAGGCGTTAATCTGTGCTACGGGATCATTAAGCGAGGCGTCCTTTAGTTGTTGGTCGGCCTGTTGCTTGCTTCTATCATTTGAAGATATGAACCGCCCACCCTGTTTAACGATGTCACGCTTGATTCGATTAGCGGAATTAACCTTATTTTGTGCTCGCTTTCGTGCTTTTAGTAAACGCCCCAAGTTAGACCCCCTGGTCTAGTTTGTGTTGATTCTTTTCGACTAGGTGACAATCACACCCGCACTTGTCATTTTTGTTACGGCATAGATGATGTTTTTTTCTATAATATAATGTTGAACTTTTTTTCATTTGGACAAATAAACTCATTGTTATAATTTTGATGTTAACGAAGATAAAACTTCATTCGAGTTCAGATTATTTTTTTAGATTTTTTAGTAGTTCGTCAACCTGTTCTTTTGTATAATATTTTGTTTACTGTTTTCTTCTTTCATGGGCGTATTTCTTTTGCCAATTCTCATTTTCTTCCTTTATTTTGATTAGTTCCTCTTTTTCTTGTTCTACTTTCTTCTTTTCTTCTAAGACTCGTTCCTTATCATCGATTACTAGATTTGATACGCCCTTTTGATATTCTTCAAATAGATTTTCTATTGTTGGTTGAAAATAAGCATTATCCAACTTCATATCATGGCCCATAAGGCGTTCAATTAAGGGGTTGTTTGCATTGTTGTTTAATTTTAGAATTGGGTTGAATCTTCGTCTAAAGGCATGACACAACATATTTGGTTCATCGTTTAGATTGATTCCAGAATTTGTTTTTGCTCTATGAACTAAATTTGAAACTGTCTTTTCAGAAACAACTTTAGGTTTTGAAATAGCTAATGTGTACTTTGTTCTAAATACAGGGTGATCAGGATCTAAACTTTCTCCATCCTTCTTTCTTTTTTCAAAGTATCTTGGTAGTGCTTCTTTAGCTTCTTTATTGATGAAAGTAATGTATTCTTCATCAGTATCAGCATAAACCGTAACTGCTAGACAATCATTTGGCATTTCTTTTAGATGTCCTATCTTTAATTCTGTCAAAGCCTCTCGTCTAACACCTGAAGAACTTAGAAACAAAAGAATTGCCTTACTTCTAAGTTCTTTTGTAACACCTAACATGAGTTTGATTTCATCAGTTGTAAAAGGTCTTGATTTCTTTGGTTTCTGCTTTTTACCAAGTAATCTTCTAATTTTTTTCCAATTAACCCCCTCAATATCATTAGCATCACAGAATGACTGTAATGCAAAGAGAATCAAACGGATATAGCTTACACTTTTACCCTCATTCTTGAATAATAAACATAGTCCTCAATTTTCTCCTTTAGATCATTGATGTCAAAGAATAAGATAGAATCAATGGATTTTAGATGATAATGCTCTGCAAATTTGGTTAAATGATACAGGTATTGCTCTCTAGTTTTAGGGCTTTGAACATATTGTTCAAAGATAAGGATTGATCGAGACTTGTTTAATGTACCTGATTTTTTCACGCTATATTATGGTAAAAAGGGTGTTTAAACGTCAAGTTGATTCATTTAATTAAAGATTAAATACAATACAAGAAGGCTCAAAGAAGATGTTTGTAATCAATTGTAAAAATTATGAAGAAATTTCAGGGGACAAAATTATAAAATTTGTAAAAACTGCTGAAAAAATTTCAAAAAAATTTAAAATAAAAATTGCAATCTGTCCACCTCAACATCTAATTGGAGTGGTAGCTACCAGTTCAATTCCAATTTTTGCACAACATGTAGATAATTCCAAAGTGGGAAGCACAACAGGTTTTGTAATTCCAGAACTGTTAAAAAAATCAAAAGTGAATGGATCGTTAATCAATCACAGTGAACACAGAATTACATCAAAGGAAATTCAAAAATTAGTATTGAAATTAAAAGATCTCAAGATGACATCAATTGTTTGTGTTAAAGATGTGGCAGAGGCAAAAAAATATGCCAAACTAAATCCAGATTATATTGCAATAGAGCCACCAGAACTCATAGGATCAGGCAAAGCTGTATCAACTGAAAGACCAGAATTGATAACAGAAGCAACAATTGCTGTAAAAAGTGCACAAAACAATACAAAACTTCTTTGTGGAGCAGGAATTGTTTCTGGAAAAGATGTTTCAAAGGCAGTGGAATTAGGTTCCAAAGGAATCCTAGTTGCAAGTGGTATAATCAAAGCAAAAAATTGGGATAAAATAATTTCGGAATTTGCCAAGGCATTAGTTTAAAAAGCCAAAAAATTTACGCATTTTTGCATGGCAAAAACAAAACCAGTTTATGCATTTGAGGAGGCAGATAGCGAAAACAGGATGCTTCTAGGCGGGAAAGGCGCAGGATTAAGCGAAATGACTCGACTAAAGCTTCCGGTACCACCAGGATTTACAATTACGACTGAGGTTTGTAACAAATACTATGATAATAACAGAAAACTTCCAAAAGATGTAATGCCATTAGTTATGAAAAATATTGAAAAAATTGAAAAGAAGACAGGAAAACAATGGAACTCAACTAAAAACCCATTACTAGTATCAGTTCGCTCAGGGGCAGCCATATCAATGCCAGGAATGATGGACACAATTTTGAATTTAGGGTTAAATGAAAAAACCGTAGGAGGCCTAGCAAAGCAAACAAAGAATCCACGTTTTGCATGGGATTCCTATAGGAGGTTTATTCAATTATTTGGTAAAGTAGTATTTGGAGTAAATGATGAAAAATTTGATCATGTGCTTGAATCTGCAAAAACTAAACAAAAAGTAAAAGATGATAGTCAGTTAAGTGTTGAATCACTAAAGAAAATTGTATCAGAGTATAAAAAAATCTGCGAATCACACACAAAAAGAAAATTTCCAGATTCACCTAATGAGCAGTTAGGATTAGCAATTGAGGCCGTATTCAAAAGTTGGATGGGTGAGAGAGCAATTGTTTATCGTGAAAAAAACAACATAACAAAAGACATTGCAAATGGAACTGCAGTCAATGTTGTTACCATGGTATTTGGAAACATGGGAGATGACAGTGCAACTGGAGTAGTATTTACAAGAAATGGACATAATGGTAAAAAAGAGATTGAGGGAGAATATCTTATCAACGCACAGGGAGAAGATGTGGTTGCAGGAGTTAGAACTGGAAAAAATGTTTCTCTATTAAAAAAAGAAATGCCAAAATCTTACAAGGAATTAAGTAACGCATGCTCAAAATTAGAAAAACATTTCAGAGAACCACAAGATATTGAATTTACCATAGAGCAAGGAAAATTTTACCTGTTGCAAACAAGAACTGCAAAGATGAGTGCAATGGCATTAATTAAAACATCAGTAGACATGGTAAAAGAAAAACTAATTGATAAAAACAAAGCACTGACAAGAATTCCTGCACAACAGCTAGAGGCATTACTTCATAGAACTATGGATGAATCAAAAGTTAAAAATCACAAGCAATTAGCTAAAGGAATTGCAGCGTCTCCAGGAGCTGCAAGTGGAATTGCAGTATTTGATGTAAAAAAGGCAATAGAGTTAGGAGAGGCAGGAAAAAAAATTATCTTAATTAGAAAAGAAACAAAACCCGAAGATGTGCCGGCATTCTTTTCATCAGAAGGAGTTTTGACTAGTTTAGGTGGAAAATCATCTCATGCTGCAATCGTATCAAGAGGAATGGGCAAACCATGCATTGTAGGATGCTCAGAATTAAAAATCAATTATGACAACAACACATGTGCTGCAAACGGCACCACAGTAAAAGAAGGTGAAACTATTACCATTGATGGTAGTGCAGGTACAGTCCTAATTGGAGAAGTTCCAACTGTAGAGCCAAAAGTAACAAAGGACTTTGAGCAGATTTTAAGTTGGGCACAAAAAACAAAATCATTAGGCATTCGTGCCAATGCAGATACTCCAGAAGCTGCAAAACTTGCAAGACAATTCGGTGCTCAAGGTATTGGTCTTTGTAGAACGGAGAGGATGTTTAATGCAAGTGACAGGATTGGCCTATTTGTCGATATGATCATGGCTGAAAATATTGAAGAACGAGGAAAAGTTCTCAAAAAATTAGGGCAATTACAAAAAAGCGACTTTATTCAAATTCTAAAAGCAATGGAAGGATACGAAGTAACAATCAGATTACTAGATCCACCATTACATGAATTCTTGCCAAATCCTGAAGAACTAGCTGAAAAAATCCACAAGTTAGAGAAGAAAAAGGCAACAAAAGAACTCAAGGAGGCCAAAATTATTTTAAAGCGAGCAAGGGAGTTGGCAGAAGTCAATCCAATGATGGGACACAGGGGAGTAAGAGTGGGAATTACGTATCCTGAAATTTATGAGATGCAGATTCGTGCAGTGTTTGAGGCATTAGTGGAATTGACAAAGAAAAAAGTAAAAGCACATCCACAAATTATGATTCCACAAATTAGCAGTATTGCAGAATTAAACCACATAAAGAAGATTTATGATAAAATAAAAAAAGAAGTTGAGACAAAAAACAAAATGAAATTAACAATTAACTTTGGTACAATGATTGAGGTAGTAAGAGCTGCATTAACAGCCAATGAACTTGCAACAACTGCAGAATTCTTTAGTTTTGGTACTAATGACTTGACACAAGGAACGTTTAGTTTCAGTAGAGAAGATGTAGAAGGAAAGTTCCTTCCAGAATACATGGAAAAAGAACTGTTAGAAAGAAGTCCATTTCAATCAATTGATGTTAACGGTGTAGGTAGTTTAATCAAAATTGGAATTGCCAATGGTCGAGGAATAAGAAAGAATATGGAAGTTGGGATTTGTGGAGAACACGGAGGAGACCCAAGTTCTATCAAATTCTGCCATAAAGCAGGATTAAGCTATGTTAGTGCATCACCTCATAGAATTCCTATTGCAATTGTTGCAGCAGCACAAGCATCAATTGAGTATTCAAAGAAAAAATAATCCAGTATAATTTAATAGAGATTAAGCCTTACTAAATCCCAAATGCTACCAAATATCGAATCAATAAAGCAGATGAGGCAAAAATTAGGCATCACCCAAAAAAAGCTTGCAGGAATGACTGGGGTAAGTACATCCATGATTAATCAAATAGAATCAGGGCGAAGTCAGCCAAGTTATGAAACTGCAAAAAAAATTTTTGAGAATTTATCTAACCTAGAAGGAAGATCATCATCTCACAAAGCAGGAGATTTTTGCAGCCAAGATATTGTAAAGATGAAACCATCAAATACACTTCATGATGCAATAAAGAAGATGCATCAATTATCAATCAGTCAAATTCCAGTATTTGATGAAAAAGAGATAGTAGGAGTAGTCTCAGAGGATGGAATTGTAAAGCATCTGGCAGATATTGGAGAAGCTGAATTAAAGAATGCAAAACTTGCAGATACAATGGATCCTGTTCCACCAATTGTTGATTTTGAGACACCAGCAAATGTACTTGTTCCATTAATTCGATATTCAAAATGCATACTTGTTACAAAAAAATCTAAAATTGTTGGAATCATTACTGCATCAGACACATTAAAGATGATGGAATAAATTATTTTTAAAATATTATTATTTTGGATGAGCACAAAGTTCTGCCAAAACACCATGAAGGGACTTTGGATGAATAAAAGTAACTTTAGTGCCTGCAGAACCAGGTCTAATCTTACCTAGGAATTGCACACCGCATCCTTCCATTCTTTCCACCTCACCTTCAATGTTGTCAGTTTCTAATGCCATGTGATGAAGTCCTTGTCCTTTTTTCTCCAAGAATTTTTTAATTGGACTAGAATCATTTGTTGGCTGCATAAGCTCAACACGCCCATTTTCTAAATGAATAATTGCAACTTTGACACCCTCAGATTCTACGGTTTCAAACTCTACAGAATCAACACCTAAGGCCTGTTGATACACTTTGGCAGACTCTTCAACGTCATTTACTGCAATTGCAATATGATCAATTTTCATCTAAAATACCTCCTTTGGACGGTATTCACCAAATACTTCACGGAATGTATTGCTAATTTCACCAGTAGTAGCATATGCCTTTGCAGCAGTAATTATGTAAGGCATCAGATTCTCATCAGTATCAGCTGCACTCTGCATTGCAGATAGTGCCTTTTCCCATTTCTTTTTGTCTCTGGATGCACGCAATTTTTTTAATGCCTTTTTCTGCTGAATCTCAACTTTACCGCCAATTCTTAGCAATTCTGGCTGTTCTTCTTCTTCGACATATTTGTTAACACCAACTAGGATTCTCTCACCGTTATCTGCTTCTTTCTTTAATCGATATGCATTTTGTCTAATTTCTGATTGGAAGAATCCTTTCTCAATTGCCTTTACTGAACCACCCATCTTTTGGATTTTCTTGAGATATTTCCAAACGCCTTCCTCAATCTGGTCAGATAACTCTTCAAGATAATAGGAGCCACCAAGAGGATCAGCAGTCTTTGTAATTCCACTCTCATGTGCAACAATTTGTTGGGTTCTCAAAGCTATTTTTGCAGATTCTTGTGTTGGGAGTGCTAGTGCCTCATCTCTTGAATTTGTGTGAAGTGATTGAGTACCACCGGCAACTGCGGCCATAGTTTGAATTGCTACACGAATAATGTTGTTGTCAGGTTGTTGGGCAGTTAATGATTCGCCACTTGTCTGTGTATGGAATTTTAATTGTAATGACTTTGGGTTTTTTGCATGGAACATATCTTTGAGAATTTTTGCATAGACTTTACGTGCAACTCTAAACTTTGCAACTTCTTCAAAGAATTCTATTGTACAACAAAAAAAGAACGATAAACGAGGTGCAAAGTCATCAATTTTTAGTCCCTTATCCAAACAAGTTTGAATGTACGCTATGGCATTTGCCAAAGTAAAGGCAACTTCTTGTGTTGCAGTACATCCCGCTTCTCTCATATGATATCCAGAAATAGATACAGGGTACCATGAAGGAACTTTTTCTGCACAATACCCAATCATGTCACCAATTAATCTCATAGATGGTTGTGGTGGATAGATGTAGGTGTTTCTTGCAATGTATTCTTTGAGGATGTCATTTTGAGTTGTGCCACGCAATTCCTGACTTTTGAATCCCTGAGATTCTCCAACTGCAATATAATATGCAAGTAGTGTTGACGCTGTAGAATTAATGGTCATAGATGAACTAACTTTGCCAAGAGGTATCCCATCAAAGGCAGTCATCATGTCTTTAATTGATGTAATGGAAACGCCAACTTTGCCAACTTCACCTTCTGCTTGTGGAGCATCTGAATCATAACCAATTTGCGTTGGAAGATCAAAGGCCATTGAAAGCCCAGTTTGTCCTTTCTCAAGCATGAATTTGAATCTCTCATTAGTAAGCTTGGCATCACCAAATCCAGAATATTGTCTCATGGTCCAAAATCTATCACGGAACATTCCAGGATGAATGCCTCTAGTAAATGGATATTTACCAGCATCTTCTACAGGTTTCTTCTTTGAGGATTTTTGATAGATACGTTTTACCGGAAAATTAGAATCAGTAAAGACCTTCTTCTCGGGTTGTTTTTGTTTTGATTTTTTTGTGGCCATATTATCACTTTAACATTGATTTTGTAATTTTTTCTCCTGCGTCAAATGGGTCCATATCCCTTGATTGTAATTTTTTTAGGTATTTTGAAAATGTTTTATCAGAATCCAACATGACATCAATCTTTTCACGTATGTTATTTAAAACAATATCTTTTAGTTCTGCCTCTAATCGTTCTTGGTCCTTTTGCTTCTTTAATTTCTTTTTTAATGCCATCATATCTTTGAGAGTTTTTGCAAATTCGGTAATTCCAGTATTCTTTTTTACAGATGTTTTAAGGATTGTTGGATTTCGTTCAGAGTCTCCAATAAAATCACGTACTGCATCAAACAGTTGATTTGTTCCACTAAGATCACTCTTGTTTACAAGATAAATGTCTCCAATTTCAGTTAGACCTGCCTTAATTGTTTGTATGCTGTCTCCAGTGTTTGGATTAAAGACTACAACTGTGATATCGGCAATATTTGAAATTTCAACTTCAGTTTGTCCTGCACCAACACTTTCAATAATAATTGGGTTGAATCCTGCATATTCTAAAACACGTATACTGTTTCGTAAAGAGCGAGATACTGCACCAGTGGCACCACGAGATGCAATACTTCGAATATAAGTTCCAGAGTCAGTTGATTCAGTCATCCTAACTCTGTCACCTAAAATTGCACCGCCAGTAACATGACTGGTAGGATCAACTGCCAAAACAGCAGGTTTTGTGCCCAGTTTTTTCATTGCCACAGCAGTCTTGTTAATCAACGAGCTTTTTCCAGCACCAGCAGGTCCCGTAATTCCAATAATAATAGAAGTGCCAGTATTTTTGAAAATTTTCTTTAAGAGTTTTTTTGATTCTTTTTGATCATTTTCTACCATAGTTATGGCTTTAGCAATTGCACCACGTCTTCCTTTCTTCAAGTCAACAAGCAAATCCAATACAGAATAATCTTTTGAGGTGCAATAAAATCTTGTATCCGATCTAAGGCCTTGAATAAATCACAGGAGGAATAGAATCTCCTAGCGGATGAATCTCAGTCTTTAGTTGAATATGACCCAATTCTAAATGCTCTATCTCCAGTACAATTGGATGAACCGCCCATCCATATTTTGGTTCATTTGGGAATGGAACTATCTCAATGAACTGAGAATCATAAAATGTTTTTTGAAATGTTTCATCCATTCCAAGAATCTCCATTACCACAGAATTAGTTTTTTCTGACTTGTCTACAAAAGCAATCTCAACATGACCAGTATCATAATACACAGCATCTACTTCAAAAGTCTGACGGAGTACATCTTTGTCATCAGTTCCCCCTCCAGTTAAAAAGACTAATGCAATAATGGTCAGCACTCCAAGAGATATTGCGGGAAGGATTTTTTTTGCCATATTATTTGAATTCTTTTCTCATTTGATGTAAGAATTTAGAGTAAATTCTAATTTTTTCAATTGTCTGGGCTTGTGTTCTTTCAGTTCCAGGTGTTGGGTGGGATTTGAAAAATGACTTGATATCATTTTCCATAGAGTCATCAACTACTAGTGCAATACTTGCTACAATTCTATTAAACAAAGGATTTCCATGTCCAACTTTTTTACTTAATTTTCCCCAGTTCTTCTTTAGCCAAGGCCAAAGAATTTTTTTGCCATAAGGATTGGCTGCAATCTTCATTATTGGCAATTGCATGTTTTGAGAACGAACCTCAGAGGTTTGAGAGAATTGTAATGTTTTGACAAGCAATTTTTCATTTTGAAAGCTGCACATTGCACCCAAAAATCGTAATTTTTCTTCAGTAGTTTTTGCTTTTTTGTACAATGTTACTAATTGGGAATGAGTTTTTGCATTACCAGTCCATGCAACAAGTGAGAAAACGGGTTCACGTATATCAGGATGTAGTGATGAGGGGTTTTTCAAAAACTCTTTGAATTTAATTTGTGCTTGTTCAAGTACATGTTCATCTCCAAGTTTACCTAATGCAAAAATTGAAAAACCTCTCAAGAATGCATCAGTATGTTTGTCTGATTTTTGAGGAACCCATCCAAGATTAGATAAAATCTTTCGAAAGTAATTAATTGCATAGTTTCTAATTTGCTCGGTATAATCTTCAAAGAAAGTCAATAGTGATAAAAAGTTGAGATTATTTGCAACATTTGTTTGTGGTAGATACGAATCTTCTTCAAAATATGCATCAGAGAAATCAAGATAGTTTTCAACTTCCTCTTTTCCTGCAACACACAATGCAAACAAGTCATTTTGGATAGCCCATCTATCCACATGAGGAATTTGCTTTTGATCAACTAGCATTTTAAGATCAAGTAAAATTCCATCATCATATTTTACACGATAAAATCCAGTGCGGCCGATGTTTGCAACAAATCCAGGTCCCTTGGGGGCTTTTAGAGTAGTTGATTTTTTTGTTAATAGTTTGGTTTTAGTATCTTTTCCCAAACCATAAGTAAATGGAACATGCCACAATCCTTTTTGAGTTTTCTTTGTAGGCTCCATCAAAAAGCGATTTTGCTTTATGACCAAATCATTATTCTTTTGAGATATGTCAATTTGAGGAAATCCAGGCTGTTTTAGCCACGAATTTACCATTGCACTTACAGGCATTTTTGATGCCTTGCCAATTGCATCCCACAAATCTTGACCTTTAGCATTTCCATACTTGAATGTAGAGAGATATTTCTTGAGACCTGCTCTGAAATTAGTCTCACCAACATAATTTTCAAGCATTCTCAAAATGCATCCACCCTTATCATAAGAGATAGCATCAAATATTTCTCTGATTTCAGCAGGAGAATTTACTTTGACATCAATTGGGTGAGTTGTCTTTAATGCATCTAATCCCATTGCATTATTCATTGCATCTTCAATAAATTGATCCCAAAGATTCCACTCCGGATAAAATTTGTCAACAAATTTTGTTGCCATAAATGTTGCAAAACTTTCATTGAGCCACAAGTCATTCCACCATTTCATTGTAACAAGGTTTCCAAACCATTGGTGTGCTATTTCATGTGAAATTACTTCAGCAATGAACTGTTTTGTTCTTGTCGAAGATGTTTTAGGATCATAAAGCAAGATTGTTTCTCTAAATGTGATTGCACCCCAATTCTCCATTGCTCCTGCAGCAAAATCAGGAATTGCAATTAAATCTAGTTTAGGTAATGGGTATTTTATTCCAAAATATTTTTCATAAGAGGAAAGAAGTTTTTTTCCAAGTTCTAAAGAATACTTTCCTTTTGATTTGTTTCCTTTTGTAGTGACTACTCTAATCTGGACTTTGCCAGTTTTTCCGGTTAGATATTCAAATTCACCAACACCAAGATAGATCAAGTAAGTTGAAACAACAGGTGTTTTTTCAAATTTATACTGAGTCTTGTTTTTAATTTTTTTCGTTGATTTTACAGGCATGTTAGAGATTGCAGTAAACTTGTTATCAGCAATGATTGAAATCTCAAATGTTGCCTTTGCTTCAGGTTCATCCCAACAAGGAAATGCGCGTCTAGCATCAGCTGCTTCAAATTGAGTTGTTGCAAGGTATTTTGTAGTGCTACCTTCTTTGTATTGACTGCGATAGAATCCTAACAATCTATCATTAAGAATCCCTTGAAATTGCAGATGTATTGTTGCCTTACCTTTGATTTTTTCTCCTAATCGAATTGATAGTCTTTCTTTTTTCTCATCAGTTTTTACAGAGGATTTAACAGATTTTGTGCCAGATTGAACATCACAGGATTTGATTTTTAGTTCTGCGCAATCCATTGTGACAAGATTTGTTGCCTTTTTGCAAGAAACAGTGATTACTTCAGTTCCCAAGAAGGTAAATTTTTTAAGATCTGGTTCAAATGTTAATTCATAATTTATTGGATTAACGTCCACGATTCAGGTGATTTTGATACTCTTTAAGTAGATTTTCTATTAAATTACAAATCAGAAAATCAAATTTAACCCCCCTCGTTTTGAGGGTTCGAAAATCAAATAAAGCCTTTAAAATATACAAAATAACGAATAACATCATGAAACAAAAAACACAAACAAGAAACATCAAGATTTTAGTAGCAAAATTAGGTCTTGATGGGCATGATAGAGGAGCACTTGTTTTGTGTAGAGCATTCAGAGATGCAGGAATGGAGGTAATTTACTCTGGACTTTTTGCAACACCAGAAAGAGTAGCACAGATTGCAGAAGACGAAGATGTTGATGCAATTGCTATGAGTTTACTTAATGGTGCGCACGGGACATTATTTCCAAGAGTAGTAAAGGCTCTAAAAAAGAAAAAGATCAACGATGTCCTAGTTGTTGGCGGAGGAGTAATTCCTGAAATTGATCATAAAGAATTGATTAAAGCTGGAGTTGACCATGTATTTGGTCCTGGAACACCACTGCCTACAATAATTAACCATATCAATACGGGCGTAGCAAAATTAAGAAAAATATAAGAAAAAAGAATTATTCTGTGGAATCAGGCCACATCATTTTACGCATTTGTTTTCCAACTTTTTCAATTTGGTGTTCGTCATATTGTTTCATGTATTTGTCAAATGCATCTTTACCACTTTTCTGATATTCAGAAATCCACTCTTTGTTGAAGGTTCCATCTTGAATCATTGTTAGAACTTTTTTCATATTCTCTTTGTTTGCAGCATCCATTACCATTGGTCCACGAGTCAAACCACCATATCTTGCAGTCTCACTTACACGTCTCCACATTCCATTAATACCATATCTTTGAATCATATCTACGATGAGTTTGAGTTCATGTAAGACTTCAAAGTATGCAATTTCTGGTTGGTATCCTGCTTCAACTAGAGTTTCAAATGCATTTGTTACCATAGAAGCTGCACCACCACATAGGTCTGCCTGTTCACCAAACCAATCAGTTTCTACCTCTTCTTTGAAAGTAGTTTTGATCAATCCAGCTCTGGCACTTCCAATGGCTTTTGCAATTCCCAATGTTTTATCCCAAGCTTTTCCTGTAAAGTCTTGTTCAACTGCAACAATGGCAGGAGTTCCAAAATTATCAAGAAATGTTTCTCTTACTTTAGAACCAGGTCCCTTTGGTGCAATCATGATTAAATCAACATTGTTTGGGGCTTCAATCCATTTCCAATAGATTGCAGCTGCATGAGAAAATGACAATGCTTTTCCTTCTGAAAGATTGGGTCCGATTTCATCTTTGTATACTTGACCTTGAATCATATCTGGAATCAATATGTGAATAATGTCAGCTTGTTTTGTTGCATCTGCAACAGACATTACTTTGTGACCATCAGCTTCGGCTTTTTTCCAGCTGTTTCCGCCTTCCTTAAGACCGATTATAACATTTAGACCAGAGTCTTTCATGTTGTTTGCTTGTGCATCACCTTGAATTCCATAACCAATCACAGCAATGGTTTGATCTTTAATTGGATCAAGACTGATATCAGTATCTTTCCATGTTTGTGCCATGATTTTGGCAGAATCTTTTGCAAATATTAACTATGAAACTTAGATTTCAATAATTTTATCGCATGAACGGCATTGTACAGTTACTTTATCACCAGACAATCTAACAAATCTCTTTGATCCACAACTAGGGCAAATAGGGCAAGCACGTATGGGATCCATCAGTGTTTTGTGGGGTTGGTATCAGATTTAGAAATTACGGATAGTCTATTTTTTGCATTAATTTTTGTGAGGAATTCATATACTGCATTTGGAACTGAGTCTTTCCAGTTTTCATCAGATTTTATCATAGAGCGAATTTTTGTAGCATTGAATTGGTTTCTATCTAAAAATTTAGGTTTTGCCACTTTAATTCCAGAATCAGAGAGAAGCATTGAAACATAATCATTTCCGCTGTACACTTTATCAAAGTGAGGTAAAGCAGATTTCAAGTATGATGCCCATGTTGCAACATTAAATTGATTTTCTAATGAAATTACAAAACATTTTTTCAAATCCAAATTTTCATCTTTAAGGGAATTATGAATCATCTCAATTCTTTCACCAGAGGTAAAAGGATCTTTTTCCAAATAATTGAATTGTGCACTAGTTACTGCAATAATTACCTCATCACATTGTTCTAAAATCTGCTTTGCTAAATCTAAATGACCAAGATGAAATGGTTGAAATCTACCCATCATTAATCCACGCATAATAAATTATAAAATTTGATTTTATTAAATTAGACTATTTTATTTTGCCACTACCAAGAATGCGAATTGTAGGGGATTCAGGTTTTAGAATAATTGCAATTTGCCCAGATTTACACACAATGGGTTTTTCAAATGTTAGTTTAAGAGGAGATATTGAAGTAAACTTTGCAGCTTTGATTTGCAATCCAATGTTAACTAAACAACCTTGATTTTCTGCAATTTCACTTTTGTAAAAAGGATTCTTTTGAAAATCAATTTCAATTTCAGTTTTGATATTGACTGTTCCTTCCTCACAAATAACATCACCACGCCCAACCTCATCAGGTTTAGCACCCTTTACTGCCAAACCAACTCTTGCAGGACAGATGGATTCTTCAACAGGATCATCATGCATTTGTATTGATTTTATGAGTACATCAATTCCAGCAGGATATAGTTTCAGATTATCATATTGCTTTACTTTACCATTAGTGACTTTACCCAAAATTACTGTGCCAACCCCCTTTACATCAAAACAGTGATCAATTACCATTTCAGATGAGCCATCAGTAGAAAGGGGTTCTAGTTTATCCATCTCTTCTTTTATTTTGTCTTGATCAACTTTGATGTATTTTTCAACCACAGTACCGTTAATCAGGGCATCAAGTTTAGATTCATCAACTTCAAATGTATGAGACAATATTCCTTTCTCTTTTTTTAATAAATCAAGTGCAATGATTTGCTCCCCAGTAAACTTGTCTAGTTTATCAACATGTAATATTACATATTCAGCTAGATTAATCGCTTGAAATAAAGGCTGTATTTTATCAGGAAATCCACTAGGTATGACCCATGTTTTGATTACATCAGATTCTTTTCTATCATAAAGAGTTAGATCAGTTTCAGTGCCTTTTTTACCGAATTCAGATGCAATATCTTGTTTTCCCAACACAACAAAATTAATTGATTTTACCACAATCAAATTTCAAAAATAGGCACTAAAAACTATACGAAACTTAAGGGAATGTATTCAACACTGTAGCATAACTTGCAAATCTATGATTTTTTGGTTTTACAAGTTTTTGATGATACTTAGAAATTGGTTTTCTAATTGCACCATGTAAACCAAGAGGCCCTAAAACATACTTTTTATCATCTGCCCATCTAAGAACCTCATCAGTAGGGGCATAATGATTAACAATTTTTTTATTAACAATATTTTGAAGTAGTTTACCATATTTTTTTGAAGAAGGAACATCTTCTGTGATTGAAGCTCCAAAAAGATAGATGCTTTCTAAAATACCAAAATTTTGTTTCTTTTTTGCAAGATATTCTACAGTACTTAAAATGACTTGAGAGCCCAAAGAATGTCCCATTAAGCGGATCTTTGTTTGAGGACTGGGTTTTTTAAAATCTTCAACAAATCGTCCAAGATTATGCCCATTCTTTTTTGCAATAATCTGTCCCACACGAAGTGCATGTTTTGCATGTTTAATTAAATGAGCACCAGTGGTGTTTGAATCATAACTAAATCCAACAACAGGATAATAGTAATTCAATTTTCTTAATCGATTACGAGCCAAACGAACTTTTGCAATTGCACCAGCATTATCATTTCTCAACCCGTGAATCATTATGGTTAATTCTTTTGAGCCAATTAATTTCTGAAAATCTTTTTTTGGATAAAGATAATAGTTGTTTTTCTTTAGGGTTTTTCCAGTTTTAAGATCATAGTATCCCCTAGTTGAAATTCTTGGAATATGTTTCATTTCATTCTGAAGGTCCTAATTGTTTTTTGTATTTTTCAATATCAGATTCTTCAACTCTAGCAAATAGTAGCGATGCATTCCCAAGTACATGATCTGAAGAAACTCCTAAAACAGACATATCATTCCAATTTTGTTCATTAACATTACCATCCAAAGCCAATTGAGTCCAAATGTTTTGGGCAGATTCAGGAATGAAGGGAAATGTTGCAATTGCTAAACTTCGAACGGCATTGGCTGAAAGATATACACAAGTTACAGTACCGGAACCTTTTTTCCAAGGTTCCTTATGCTGGAAATATTGGTTAAAAAAAGATGAGAATTCCATAATCTTCTTGAGCGCCCTATCAAGATGATTTTGCTCCATTAAGGCACCAACCTCAGATGCCAAGTTTTTGATTTTTTGCTCTGCCTCAAAATCTTTTTCATCAAATTTTTCAGGCTCGGGTATTTTTCCATCAAATGCCTTTTTTGTAAATCCTAATGCACGATTTACAAAGTTTCCAAGATTTCCAATTAATTCAGAATTAATTCTAGTCGTAAAGTCATCCCAATCAAAATTCAAATCATCTTGAGAATATGGATTGATAGACACTAGGTAGAATCTAAGATAATCTGCAGGGTAATACTCTAAGAATTGTTTTAGTCCAATATACCAATTTCTGCTTTTAGAGATTTTTTTTGCTTGAAGTGTAAGATGACCTCTTGTTGGAATATAGTCAGGTAGCTTGTACTCACTGTTGATTCCCAGTCTCATTGCAGGCAAGAACAGATAATGATGATAAACAATATCTTTTCCAATAAAATGATAAATGTCAGCAGAGTTCCAGAATTCTTTTCCATCAATACCTTTGTCATTTAGAAATTTTAGTGCAGTTGAAATGTATGCCAAGTGGTTATCAAACCATCCATAGAATACCTTATCATGTGCACCTTCAAGTGGTACTGGAACACCCCAAGTAATATCTCTTGTAATATCCCAATCAATTAGTCCAGATTTAATCCAGTTTTGGACATATTTTTTAACATCTTTTTGAAGATGCTCATTTTCATCTAGCCATTTAGAAAGTGATTCTCCAAAATTTTTAAGTTTGAAAAAGTAATGTGTTGTTTTTTCCTTTGTTGGCGGTTGACCACATAAAGAACATTTTGGATTTGTTATTTCTTCAGGAACTCTTCCGCAACTCTCACAAAGATCAGAGTATTGATCTTCAGCCTCGCAGTAGGGACATGCTCCTTTGACATATCTGTCAGGCAAGAATTTTTTATCATTATTGCAATAAAATTGTATAATTTCTTGCTCATAGATATGCCCTGCAGCATTTAATTTTTTGAACACATCTTGAACAAATTTAATATTTTCAGGAGAACTAGTTTTGTAAAAATAATCAAAATTGATATTGAATGCACTAAAATCTTCATAATCACGTTTATTCCAATGTGCAACATATTCTGCAGGAGTTTTTCCTTCCTTTTCAGATTGAATTAGAATCGGAGTACCAAAATCATCAGATGCACAAACATAGTATGCTTCTACGCCATTTTGTTTTAGAAATCTAGTTGTGACATCTGCAGGCAAATATGTAGATGCAACATGCCCTAGGTGAATTTCACCATTTGCATAAGGTAATGCACTAGTAATGATAGCTCTCTTGTTCATCAGATATTCTCAAAAGCAGTGATGGGGTTAAGAAGTTTTACCAGCTGTTTGCATATTTTACTTGCTCAGGAGTAAGTTTATCGATTTTTACATCCATGGCCTTTAGTGCATCAACTGCAACTTGGGTATCAATTTCTTGCGGAACATTGATTATTTTGTTTTCCATCTTTTTGTGATTTTTGAGGATGTACATCACAGATAAAATCTGATTTGAAAATGATTGGGCCATTACTTCTGGAGGATGTCCTTCTGCAGCAACCAGGTTTGCAAGACGGCCTTGCCCAATCAGATAGACTTTCTTTCCGTTTTTCAAAACACATTCATCAAGCGAGGGTCTTACTTCTTTAACAGATTTTGATTTCTTTAACAAAAATTCACTATCAATTTCTACATCAAAGTGGCCAACATTTCCCATAATTGCACCATCTTTCATATTTAGAATGTGTTCTTTTCTAATTACACTAGTCATTCCAGTACAGGTGATAAAGATATCACCAATCTTGGCAGCTTGTGACATTGGCATTACCTCAAATCCATCCATATGTGCTTCAAGTGCTTTTATAGGATCAATCTCTGTGACAATTACTTTGGAGCCCATTCCATGGGATCTTGATGCAACACCGCGTCCAACCCAACCATATCCTACAACTACAACACGTTTTGATGCCATAAGTAAATTCATGGCACGAAGGTATCCATCAATTGTACTTTGACCAGTGCCATATCGATTATCAAACATATGTTTTGTATATGCCTCATTTACCAAGATTACAGGGTAACGTAACTTTCCTTGATTCTCAACTGCTCTGATTCTTGTAACACCAGCAGTTGTCTCTTCAGTTGCACCTAAAATTTTCATGTTCTTAAATCGCTTGTCAAAGTGAGCCTTGATGTTCATGTCAGCGCCATCATCAGTAAGAATTGTTGGTTTGTGTTTTAGAACTTGATCAATGCACCAATCATAATCTTTAACAGATTGCCCATTCCATGCATAGACATGAATTCCTTGAGAGGCTAAAAATGCTGCAACGTTATCTTGTGTTGTAAGAGGATTTCCACCACAGCATGCAACGTTTGCACCAAGTTCTTTTGCGCCCATTAAAAGCACCGAAGTCTCTTTTGTAATATGAAGACAGAATCCAAGAGTAATGCCTTTGAGAGGTTTTGATTTTTTTAATCTGTTAATTGTATTATCTAAAATTTGCATATGAGATCTTGCCCATTCATAAGATAGTTTTCCTTCTTTGATCAGTTTTGGACTAGACTTTACTTTACTCATAAGACAATCCCACTTTTGGAGATATAAAATCTTATCATGCGAATGTAAATAAATGACAAAATTATCAGAAAATCATTGACTTGGAAGAAAATTGCAGAAAAAGGAGATATTGATTCAGGAAAAGGCAAAGCCTTCAAAATTGATGGAAAGCAGATTGCAATTTTTAATCAAGATGGATATCACGCAATGGATGATCTATGTGTTCATCAAGATGGTTCAATTGCACCAGGCAAGCTTGAAGGAGACATCGTTGAATGCCCACTTCATTTCTGGCACTACAACATCAAAACAGGAGAACTGACTGACTATCTCAAAGATGTCAAATTAGAGACGTATCCTGTTGAGGCAAGAGACGATGGAATCTACGTAGACATTTAGAAATTTTTAGGCACGATTTTTATTCTCAGTTTTTACAAACGATTCATTGAATCAGGAAATTATTAATGAGATAAAAAATCAGGATTATGCTGCCGTTACCAATACAATTGAAAGTTTTCTAGATGAGCAAATTGAGGAAAATAAAGTAGAAGGGCTAATTCTTGGATTAAGTGGTGGAGTAGATTCTGCAGTTTTGGCATACATTTGCAAAAGAAAACTCAAAGAAAAAACACTGGCAATAGTAATGCCAGACACATCAATTACTCCAAAAACTGAAACAGAAGATGCACTAAAGATGATTTCACTTACTGGAATACAATACAAACTAATCGACATTAAACCAATAGTTAACGAATATTCAATGTATTTGGAACCAAATGAAAGGGCAAAGGGCAATCTTCGAGCAAGAATTAGAACAAACATTTTGTACTACTATGCAAACGCCAAAAATTATCTCGTACTTGGGTCAAGTGACAAAAGTGAATACCTAATTGGATATTTCACAAAATTTGGAGATGGGGCATCAGACATTACTCCAATAATTTCACTATACAAACTACAAGTCAGAGAGATTGCAAAATATTTGGGAGTTCCAGAAAATATAATTTCAAAAAAGAGCAGCCCCCACTTGTGGAAAGATCATGAGGCAGAAAATGAACTAGGAGTATCATATGAAGAAGTAGATTCCATTCTTTATTGTCTATTTGAGAAAAAACTATCTGTAGATGAAACTCAAAAACTCACACAGATTGACAATTCAACAATATTGAAAATCCAGGAACTAAACAAAAACAGTGAACATAAAAGATTGCCTGCTCAAAAGCCAAATAGAGAATAATTATGAAACTGCAAGACACACTATCAAATAAAGAACAAGAATTAGATATTTCAAAAAAGGTCAAAATTTACCTTTGTGGCGTAACAGTATATGATGAATCACATATTGGTCATGCAAGAACAATCATAGTTTTTGATGTTTTAAGAAGATATTTGGAAGACAAAGGAATTGAGATAGAGTTTATACAAAATTTTACAGATGTTGATGATAAAATAATTAATCGGGCACAAGCTGAAAACACGACTGCAGAGGCAATTAGTACAACGTACATTGAAAATTATTTCAAAGATTTTGATGGGTTAAATGTAGAGCATGCAACAAACTATCCAAGGGCAACAGAACACATAGAAGATATCATACAATTCATTGAAAAATTAATCAAAAAACAAATTGCATATGTATCAAAGAACGGGGTTTACTTTGCAGTATCAAAATTTCCAGAGTATGGCAAATTATCAAAAAAGAAAATTGAAGAACTGCAATCAGGGGCAAGAATCGAGGTAGATGAGGCAAAAAATAATCCACTTGATTTTGCAGTGTGGAAATTTTCAGATACAAAACCAGTATGGGAGAGTCCATGGGGTCAGGGAAGACCGGGATGGCATATTGAATGCTCAGCGATGAGTGTAAAATACCTTGGAGAAAATTTTGACATTCATGGGGGAGGAAGAGATCTGATATTTCCTCATCATGAAAATGAGATTGCACAATCTGAATCATGTACAGGCGCTCAATTTGCAAAAATTTGGATGCATGTTGGAATGGTTACAATAGATGGTGAAAAAATGTCAAAGTCAGTTGGAAACATAAAGTCAATTAAGCATGTTTTAGGGAATTGGGGTCCAAATATCATCAGATTGTTCTGCCTTTCAGGACATTACTCAAAGCCTATCGATTACTCTGAAGAATTACTAAAAGAAAATTTCACTAAATGGAGACAAGCTGAAACATGTTACTATGAACTGATTCATGCAAATAGTCAAAATAATGAAAATATTCTACCTGTAATTAGCAAACTAACCTCAGAATTCAATGATGCGTTAGAAGATGACTTTAACACTCATTTAGCATTATCAGCATTTTTCCAACTAGTCAAAGAAACAAACAGATTGGCAGCTGAGGAGAAATTAGGAATGAAGGATGCAGAAATTATAAAGCCAGAATTTCAAAGAATGTTAAAAATTTTGGGATTAAACATCCCAGAAATGACCTTAGAAAAGAAACAGGAAATTGACAACATAATTGAAAGTAGAGAAAAATTTAGAAAAGAAAAACAATTCGAAGAAGCAGATAAAATTCGAGATAAGCTCAATGAGATGAATGTAGAATTGATAGATCATAAAGGAAAGACCATCTGGATGAAAAAAGAAAGCATCAAAGCTGAAAATTAAAAAAGAAAAATTAAGGATTAACCATTGCTAGTTTATCCTCGATTCTATCATAGTACCCGTTTTGTTCCATTGCAGGAACATAAAATGTTGCAGAAATTATATCTCCAACACCTGCATCACAATCTGCTACAACAACAGAATGCCCCAAAACAGATTCTCCAACACAGCCATAGTCAGTAACGGCGATAACGGCTACATCCTCAGTAACTAGAGTTGGAACTACATTCCAAGGAGTTAGTGTAAAAACTAGGATTACTGAAGTTGCTGCAGCCAAAATCAACATGAATTTTAGCCGTGGTGTTTTTTTGTATGTTGTTTCTTGCATTTCTCCTCACTATAATTTTGTGTTTTTAGAATATAAGCAAGGGACAATTTTATAATCTAGTGCCAACTAATCAAAATTTCTGGTATGGGTAGAAGATATGCCCACGTCTTCAGTTAGAATCAGAATACCAAAATTTTTTGCAGTTATAACAATGACGTTTCACAGCAGGATTATTTTTTGAATCTCTTCTTATTTCAAGAATTCCATAATTTCTGGAACCGCATGTAGGACATCTATCATCTTGCATTTGTTATACATCCCTCATTCGTTTTGAGTAGTCATAATTGAAAATTTTACTAGGAGTGATCTCAATTCCTACTTCATTTGAAGAATGCTCTTTGAGAAATTTTGACAAGGTAGATTCCTTTTCTCCCAAATACTTTTTCATTAAAATATTTAGAATTTCTTGTCCTTTATTTTCTAAAATTCTAGCAGTGCCACTTCCACGTACTCCCTTGTAAGGAGGATTATCGGCAGCAATTTCAAATCCACAGGACGGGTTTTTTTGAATATATGAAACAATTTTGGCAGATTTTTGAGTTGCGCAGAAAATTTTTCCATTAATTTCTTCATACCATAAAGAAAGTATGTTTGGGAATCCATCAGGCTTGATGAAAGCAAGTCTAATTGGGATTTTTGTATCTGAAAGCATGTAATCAATTTTTGAGGGATTAGATTTTTGCAATTTTATCTCTCAATGGTTTTCAAAACTGTTTTCCCATAACAGTAATCACATGACCAATCACAGTACTCATTCTCACAATTTTTACAAAAATTAGTTAACTTTAATTTCAATAGCTAGTTTGTGCAAAAATGGTATTTAACTAGTAATAAAATTAGATGCTAGTGGTAATGTTAGCACTAGTAAAATTGGTGGTCACTAGTTATATATCATTTTAACAAAATAAAGTCATGAAGTTGGAATACAAAAGCATGATTGATGAACTTTTTAGTGAATTTCCAAAACTTTTAGATGTAAAAATTACAGACATTACAGATCATAATGTATTGTGGTATCTTAGGGACTACATCAATTCAGGATATGTGAGATTTGAGGCAGGTAGAAAAGAACTTTATCGACTTAGTATTCTTATTGAAAATTATGCAGCAAAATACAAAGTTCCACTACTAGCTACATTTGAGACATCTAAGAGATACAAGTATGTTGAAGACAGATACATGGAATTGGTCAAAGATATACCCAAGGTATGGATTATTGGAAATTTTAATAATCCATCATTAGCCCCACAGCCACCAAAAAATGCAGAAGTAATAAGCTGTGATGGAACTAACTTAACAGAAATCTGGATGGTACTAACAAAAGGAGATAAGGGTCCGTTTGGATTAGTGGCAGAAGATATTGGAGACGGCATGTTCAGAGGATTCTTCTCAATTAGTCCCACAATTATAAACAAGGCAATTGAGATAACAGAAAAATCCCTAAAAACTAAAATTGATTTTGATCATAAAGTTGTAGAAAATGACTGACATTATTTGGGGAAACGGATCGGATATTTTATCACCTACATCATTTATCCTTAATGTGACACATAGAAAAAATGGAAACAAAGAGAATTACTTAGATGTTGAAAAAATTAAAATTATTCAGGCAGACATTCCTGGACTTCCACATAGTGAATCAGAGTGGAATGAAGAAATTTTGAAACAGTGTACGAATGATGCATTTCTAAAATGTGAGATTGAGGGCAAGGATGAATCAGGGTTTCTTTTATCCAAAGTATCACATTCAGGCGTGGGTGGATATTAGTGTGGAATCCACTAGTAATAGAAAACCAAAGCATAAATCATTTAGATTTAGAATTGCTTTTGAACAAAAAAATCCCAGCTATAATAATTAGAAATTTTTATTCTAAAGAGCAATGTAAATTTATTATAAAAAAAATAGAAAAAGCTAAAAAAACACATTTTCAGAAAACTAAACTTGAGCACATTGGCCCATTTTTAATGTCCCACATAACACAAAAAAATGAATATTTTGAAAAAGCTAAAAAAACCCAAAAACAATTTGAACAAATTTTTACTAAAGTTGAAAATCCATCTTCCAAGGTTTTCGCCATGTTCAAAAAAGCATTTCCAACATTTTCAATTTCTCTTGCAAAACAATCACAAGAAAGTTTTTCGCCATACATAATTAGAATTCACAAAAAAGGGAAAGCCATACCCATTCACAAAGACAATATCAAATACGAGGGAAAAGAATTTTGTATTTCAAATATTGATTCCCAATTATCATGTGTCATACATCTGCAGGAATCAGAAGTTGGAGGCAAAGTAATAATTTATGAGAACCAATGGAAAAGAAGCGATGAAAAATTTAGAGAGATAGATTTTGGATACTCACCAAAAGTTGTATCCTCTAATTACTGCAAACTAAAAAGTGTGAATAAAGGAGATTTAGTAATAATTAATCCAAATCATTTTCACGAAGTAACAAAAATCCAAGGTAATACGTCAAGAATCACTTTAGGTATGTTTTTAGGAGTGTACCATAAGGATCAAAAAATTGTTGCGTGGGCCTAAGAAATTAAAGAAAAATCACAAAATTATTGAATGTCAAATTTTTTGCCAAGTGCTTTGCTCATAATTTTGAGAGCATGCCTGCAAACATTGGAGTTTAGTGTAAAGAAGCCTCTAAATTTTCCATCTTCATATTCTTCTGCAATCAAACCAAATGGCCCATAAGGACCTCTGGTAATGACACTCCAGACATCAAATAGTGGCGTGTCTTTACAATTAATAACATCAATTTTTGGAGGTGTTTTGATAGTGGTTTTGCCATAATCTGCAACAACCCATATCTTTGGAATTTGTTCAATCATCTTCTGGTATCTCTTTTCAACAAATTTGTATCGGGCAATTTTTTCAAAAGTTGCAAGTAGTGGTTGCCCATTATCTTTTGCATAATTTTCAATTAATTTGCTAATATGATACAATTCTTTTCGACTAGCATGAAAGTTATGATAACCTGCCTCAATAAAGGTCTCTAAATCCCACAATTGAAGTAAATTTGGATCATCATCATGCCATTCTGCTAGTTGAGGGAATTCTTGCCAAACTTGACCTACAAAGCCCTCAAATGTCTGTACCATGAAAATACTTTTTCAAAATAAGATATAAGTTAATCCTTACTGGGGTTTTGTTGGCACTTGCCTACTAGTAACAAATTCTTTTTATTATCTAGAATAATACAAGTTTTATGGGACGATATGAAAAAGTTTTGAATATGTTAATGGATTTTGATGAAAACATAAGACTTGCAGTTATCAGTAATACATCAGGAGATATTTTATGGAGTTCTAAAAGAACTTCAGAAAAATTGCAAGTCCCCTTAGCTGAAACCAAAAGGGCTCTAAAACGCGAATCAGATGATTGGATTGACAGATGTAAGACAGCAGATCGTAATCCCCTAGGGCAACCATTGTATCATATAACATCATTTGAGAAAACAAAGAGAGTTACTTTACCTATTGATGCATTTCACATGTTGTTTATGAGTATAGACAACACCCCTATGAAAAATACTAAAAAACACAGTTATGGGAAATTGGTAGAGATGGGGAAGATCTTATCAATAGTTGATTTCGTAAACACGTTTGAGTAAAACATCAAAATTACCCCAAATAAATTCAATTTACCACTAGTTCATCTTTTTGGAATATTTATTAACAGAAAAGGTAATCTTGTTGTGTGGATAAATTAGAAAAACTCCTCAATATGCTAATGGATTTCAATGATGATATTAGATTCGCTGCAGTCTCAAATGACAAAGGAGAAATTTTATGGTGGAGTCAAAGAGAAGGTTTGAAAAATCTTGTTCCATTTGAAGAAACAAAGCAAACATTATTGAGAGCATTGCATGCATGGGATGAGAATGCTCGAGTAAAAGATTTCATCGGAAATGGGCTATATTCAATTTCATCATATCAAAAAATTAAAAGAATTACAGTTCCACTTGGTAGTGGCAAAATGCTTTTCTGTACGTTAAGTAACAAACCATTGAAAAAATCATTAATTAGCGGGAAAAAAAGTTATGGGCATTTAGCAGATATGGGAAAAATTCTATCCATAGTTGATTTTATAAAATCACAAAAATAATTTACCACTAGAAAAAAATTTGTTTTAATTTTATACTGGAAATACAATAATTTTAGTAATGACAACCTACAACACACATAACGAAATTGTCAGAATTTAGTGAAAAAACAAAATACAAAAGAACACTGTTCATATTCAGACGAGATCTACGAAAAATAGATAATTCTGGCTTAATTGCAGCCTCAAAGACATCATTAGAAGTAATTCCAGCGTTCATCATAGACCCATTATTAATCAAAAAATCAAATAGAAAGTTCAGTGAATTTAGAATGCAATTTCTTAAAGATTGTATATGTGAACTCAATGAGCAACTTTTAGATTCAAAATCACATTTACATATTTTTTCAGGACATCCAAAAAAAATAATTTTGGATTTAATAACAGATTGTAAAATAGATGCAATTTTTGTAAACAGAGACTATACACCATTTAGTAAAAAGCGAGATAAAGAAATTAAAAGAATTTGTGAAGAAAATAAAATAGATTTTGTAATTGCAGATGATATACTACTGCATGACGTAGATACAATCAAAACAGGTAAAGGGGAACCATACAAAATTTTTACTGCATTTTTTTCAAAGGCAAAAGAATTACCAATTAGGCAACCGCAGAAATATAATTTTTCAAATCTTTCAGATGCCAAAATTAAATCTGAAACAACCATTGAAAATATTTCTGAATTAAAAATTAAAAGAAATTCACTGCAACAGAAAGGAGGAAGAGAATCGTGCCTTGAGAGACTAGAAAATATTAAAAATTTAGTAGATTATGACGAAAAAAGAAATTTTCCAGCAATAAATGGAACATCACTACTTTCAGCACACAACAAATTTGGTACTTGCTCCATAAGAGAAATTTATGAGGTGTGTATTAACACACTTGGTCCAAATCATACAATTATTAGAGAACTGTATTGGAGAGATTTTTTCACATATTTAATGCACCATTTTCAATACACATTTTCAAAAGAATTTAACAAGAACTTTCAAAAAATCAAGTGGCACAAAGATAAAAAATATTTTTTAAAATGGTGTAAAGGACAAACAGGATTTCCCATAGTAGACGCAGGAATGAGAGAGCTTAATCAAACTGGATTTATGCATAACAGAGTTAGAATGATTGTAGCATCATTTCTCACAAAAGACATGCATATTGATTGGAGATTGGGAGAAAAATATTTTGCTACAAAACTCATCGACTATGATCCATGTGTCAATATAGGAAATTGGCAATGGGCAGCATCAACTGGATGTGATGCTCAGCCTTGGTTCAGAATATTTAATCCATGGATACAACAAAAAAAATTTGACCCCAATTGCACATATATCAAAAAATGGATTCCTGAATTAAAAGAACTGCCAGCTAAAAATATTCATTTACTTTGGAAGAGTTTTCCAAAAAATTCTTCATATCCAAAACCAATTTTGGAGCACAAATCGGAATCACAAAAATCAAAAGAGATTTTCAAGATGTGTACAGTCTAAAATTAGCACTAGAAAAAATTTTTTTTGTTAATTAAATAGCATGTTTAACACAATAATTTATGGCCGAAGAACAAGAATGGGCAAATTTGCTTGCAGAAGTTTTTGATAAACTTACTGAAAAACATGCCTCAATCACTTATGATTTTGATGATCTTGAGATGAAAGGCAAGGTTGAGAAAAATGGCAAAGTAGTTCCAACAGGTACGGTTTCCCTAAAAGGTAGACTGACAATTACTGCAAAATGAGGTGGAGTGAATGAAAAATAATCTCCCTTCGAATTTTTTATCATCACTAACAAATGGAAGTCTTAGTGTAAAATGGGACAATAAACCTGCAGTTAGTTTTTCATGCAACAATAGTTCCAAAATTATTGATATTGTAGATATTCCAATAAAAATTTCAAGAAAGCCAGGAATAATAAAACAATTATCAGAAGCAAAGGATCTTGCAAAAAAACTCAAACATGAAGGCATTACTTTGGAAATAAAATTAAAAGGAGATACAGTACTTAAACTTGGAAAAGAAGCTAACCCAAAATTAGCTAAAATAGTGACACTCAGTAATGATATTGAAATAAAAGATTTAAAAAAATTGAAAAAAATCACCAATGTTTTTTAAAAAAATATGTGTGATTCAAAAATCAATGGTTTTATGAAAAGTACAATTTTGCTAGTTGTGTTGGCAATCCTTTTAACAAATCAAGCTTATGCCCATAAATTGATTAGTCATGATGATTCTCACAGAGATTTTGAATCTGCACTTGACATTCCAGATCATAAGATTTCATGGGCAATTTATGAAAATTTAGGTGTAAATGAGGCAAAATTTTACACATTTGATGCAAAAAAAGGTGATTCATTTTATGCAAGTATTGTTGTTCCAAAAATTGAAGGGCTGGAGAATTATGCACCAACTCTTGTATTAATGAGTGAAAATGATTCTATTACAAAGAAAGTAATTTACGAAAAAGATTTTCCTGGAACCGAATTCTATGAACCATTTGGTCAAGTCACTTATTGGGAAAGACAAGAATTAAAAACAGAGATACCAGCTAATGGAAAATATTTCATCATCGTAACAGATGAAAAAAATCAGAGTGGAAAATATAGTTTAGCAGTTGGGACAATTGAAGATTTTTCTGTAGAGGACATGTTTATTTTGTTGCCTAAATCTTGGATTGAAACAAAATTTTTTGTAAATGATTATATTTCAATTAGTATTTTGATTGGAATTATTTTTTCATCATTAGTTCTTATTGGATTGTTAATTTACAAAAGAAAAAGAAAAGCTTAAGCTAATTTTTAAAAAATTGGGCACAAAAAAATTAGTACAGTCTAATTAGTTACATCTAATTTTCGTGTTGTTTAATACATGCAAAAATAAATTATTATTATGAATGCATGGAACAAATTTTGGAATTGGTATGAAAATAAAATTCTTGGAAGTGTAATTGTAATTGCAATTATTCAATTTATTCAAATTCCACATATGGTATGGAATGCAGATATGATGTTGGAGGCAGGCATGATATCAAGAGTGCATCCAGTAATTGATTGGTTTTTGTACGGAGTAGACCTAATTGAAATAATTTCAATTGTCAATGTTGGAATGATAATGTTTAGTCTAATTAAGAAAAGACAAAACAAAAAACAGATGGCTGTAAAAAAAGTATAAAGAAATTTTATTCTTTTCCTTGCCAAACAACTCTTTGTGGGAATGGGATTTCAATTCCAGCAGTATCTAATGCATTTTTAGCAGCTTTCAGTAATTTTGGGCCCACTTGGTCCCAATCATCTCTGGGATGCCAAACTAAAATCTCTATGTTTACGCTTGAATCTGCCAACTCTTTAATTCTAAATTCAGGTTCAGGAAAGGTCAAAACATATGGAAGCGCCTTACGAATATGTTTTTGCAAAACAGAGATTGCCCCATCAATATCTTCTTTGTATGCAATTCCAACAATAGCCTCAGATCTACGAACAGGGGTAGAACTGAGGGATCTAATATTAGATGTAAAAAAGGATTCATTTGGAACACGTATAATTGTTCCATCAAATCTTTTAACGCGAACAGAAAACGTACTAATATCTAATAAGGTTCCATTTACATCTGTACCAGGAATTTCAATTTTATCTCCTTGTTTTACAGGTTTTTCAATCATCAAAAATATTCCAGAGATTAAATTGGCTACAACTGATTGAGTTGCAAAACCAATTACAATTCCAAATATTCCACCTGCAACAAGTAATCCAGATAAATCAACTCCCGTTGAAGAAGTAAAAACTAAAAATGAAAGAATGATTATTCCAAAATAGATTAATTTTCCTAAATTTTTTGCAGAGTCCTGAGGTAGTTTTGGTGCATAGTATTTTGTAAAAAGTAATTTTATAGTTCTTGCAATAATAAGGCCAACAGCCATTATTATTCCACCCATTAACAAATTAAGTAACGTCAACCCACCTGTGATTTCAATTGCATCAAAACTTTGTAGAAATTCAAACACCATTAATCAACACCCATGTCCATCCGTTTTGCAGTTTCAATTTTTTCGTATGTAGGTGATTTTTTCCAATTTGTTTCAATTGATTTTGGTTGTATATCAATAATTTCAATGGTTAATTTTTTCTTCAATTCAGCAGTTATTGAATCAATTATTGCCCTAGAGCCTTTATAGTAAATGGAATTATCAGAAATTGGAAAAACAATTTTTCCAATACTAACTCCTTTTTGTAAATGGTTATTCAAGGAAATCTGTAAAACTCCATTAACATAAGGGACAGAATCCTCATAAGATTCAACAATTTCAGATTTGTAATATTTGCACAAAGTCCCAGATTCAGGAGACCCATATAGACAAAATCGAGCATTAAATGAATCACAAGTAAAGCAATCCAAAGAATTTTCATGAGTTTCATGGATATAATATACGCCTATTTCAATAGGGCATCTAACAAAAACTGCTGCAGAAGACCCCTCATGTAGAAAAATTGGAGTTTCAAGTTCTAAATATACATAATTTGTGCGACGCGCAGGAAAATTCAAGGGGCGTATAGGTGTAATTTCAATTTTGAGTTTTTCAGATTTAGTGGGAATTAATTTTTCCACAAAATTATCTTCAGAGTCATTTCTAGCATAGGAAAAGACATTATTCCCAACTTTTCTAATCTTGATTTCAGTACCAGGGAATGTAAGATTCAAAGAATCAGTGATTTCATAAGAGCCATATTTTGCAAAGTCAGAAGATTCTTCACTCAAGGTGGTTTTGTTCCAATAATCTAGAATTTATGCTCTTGGGTTTTTGTGATTAAATAAAAAAGAAAGGAAAATCCTATTCCAATTCTAATAGGACATTTGTACTTCCAAAGTTCTCACTTATTCTAAAGTGATATGTCAATGATGGATCATATAGAAACTGAGTTCCACCATATCCTATGTTAGGACCAAATAACATATTGAATTCTCTAGTGTCTCCAGGATTAATGTTGATTTGACCGCTGGTAAAGTCCATACCAGAATACTTGAATGCAGTTGAGCCATCCCAAACATCATAGTTACATATCTGGGGACTAGTACAATTCAACGCAACAATATCAGAACTAGTATTTTCAGCTAGCATACGTATAGTTAGAATTGCCTGTCCTGTAGGAGTAATTTCAAATTCACTTCCTTCAGTACCCATTCCTTGCCAATAGTAAATTATCGGACCTACTTCAAACTTTTGTGCAGTCTTTTTGTATTCGTAAAGCTGAATTGCTTTCTTGATAGGTTTTTCACAGTCTAATCTTTTGTATGCCTTTGTAATCTCAGAACATTTTTCAAGTTCCTTTTCAAACATTGACAACTCTGTGTCGGATGTTTTTTCTACAGACGAGATATCTTCCTGAGTTTGGCTTGAATCCACAGAAATTAATCCTATGGAAATAAGGTGTTGGATTCCATTTACAAATTCACCATCAGTGATTATTCCCTCTGCCCACCAACCTGCGGTGTTTTTTACCCAGTCGGGAACTCCTTCTGAGCTTTGAGTGGAGACGGTTGTTGGCGCAACTGTGATGATTCCAGCATTAATCAAAAACTCTATGCCTGAAACAAATTCAGATTCTGATAGGGTGCCATCGGCCCACCAACCTGCATTGGTTTTGACCCAAGATGGAACGTCGGCATATGCTGATGATGTTAATGCTACTAGTATTATTGCAGTCATTGCAGTTAATGCTATTTTCATTAACATCTATTTTCAGTTATGATATATAAGCTGGTGCTAAATGTTCTTCTAGTGCCAAAAATACAAGGCAAAATCTAGTGGTAATTTGAATTCAAGCAATTCTGGTTTATATCCAAAAAAAAATGATCCATACAAGTGAACAAAAATCAAGAGAAAACTGACATGTCAATACTGTCTGAAGAGGATATCAAAGAATATGTCTTAAAAAGATTCGATGATGTGAAAAAAGGAAAGATCAGTAATCTGGTAACATTTCAAGCCATGAACAAATACATGCTTATGGTTCATGATCAAAATGAATTAAAAATTTTAGGGAACATTGTTGCAAGTTACAAAAAAGTTTCATTATCAGAGATTATGTCAGAATATGAAAAGCACCTTAGAAAAGCGTTAGAAAAACCACCAACAACCAAATCGCATGCAAATGCTATAATGCATATTTTTGGGTATTTTTCAAAAAAATTCAATGTCTCTGAAAAGGAATTATTTTTCAAATTATTAAATCAATTTAGAGAAGGTAAGATCACGGTTGGAAAAATATTATCTGAGATTAATCCAATCACCTATAGATTCAACACTACATATCTTGCAAATCAAACATATTTTCTCTTGTATGCAGATAATCAACTAGGAAATTTCTTTCAAATGTTATCACAGAAATAGAGCTAGAAAAAATCTGAGAGTGTTTTTTGTCGCATTAATTTTGAAATATTGCCATGAGACAACCATTCAGATTTACTAATACTCATCTTATTTGAGGCCAATGTTAGAGCATCATCAAAATTGTTTACAACTAAGGGCTTTCTCTTCATTGCTTCCCGGATACCTTCACGTACCTGCCAAACACCAACAGGAATAGCATATTCAGGTCTAATTTCTCTTAGAATCACCACGCCGGACTGAATTTCATGTATGTGGAGATATTCAAGTACGCCTAATTTTGCTGCAAAATAAGCACCTGCTATAGCAGGAGGATGATTGATTCCACGTGCATCCTCATGATCAGAACCAAATCCCATAACACCATTAGAATACCAGGCTTCAATCATTTCATAAATCCACCTATGAGGGAATAAAACAACAGCAAAATGATTTCCAAGATGATCATATGAAAAAACTTTGCAAGAATCAATCAACCCGTAATCCAATACATCTTCAACCAGAGAGGATGCAATAATATCATCAGTTGCAGTGATGCTCCATTTGGTAGGGACAAGTTTACGTCTTTGGCCTAACATTCCAATACTAAAGCACTTTTGAATTTTTGAAATATCAATTCCAGAATTGTATAAATTTAAAACAGCATCTTGGGCCTTAAGATCCTTATCATAGAATGTTTTTTCAATGGTTTTCACAGATGATGTTCCAGAAAATTTTGCAGATTTTATCTCACCAGTAGGACCAAAAGGTGCACTTTCACCATCCAAAGAAATGTTTGAAGAAACAGATTTTTGGAAAATTAAATCTGAATCAGTTGGTTTTGAAGACATTGTTACTTCTTGAAGACTCTCTATGTAACGACCTTCAGTTTTATCAATAGGTATTTTTTGGGTCCCACGAATTAAATTTAATCGAAAATTTACAATTTCTTCCAGAGATTTGCCTTTCCATTTTTCAGGTGAATCAAGTAAACTTGTATCTCCATGAATTGGAGGAACCATTGGACCTACAAAGACTTTGGGATAATTGTACGAACCTACAAACACAGACGGAGGGCTTGTACCACTAATTGAATCAGAAGAAAATAGATTTCCGTATCTTGATAATGTTTCATGCCACTTTGTTAAAATGGAACGTCGTATATCCTGAGAATTAGAAGACATCAAAAATTATGCATAGGTTGTGTCTAATAACTTGATGAATCATAGAAATTGACAATGTGTAAATGCAAATTATTCAGGATTTTCTTGTTCTCTTTCTCTCCCACATTTGGGACAAATGGTTTGGTTTTCCCATAGCTCTTTCCCGCAATTTCTACACGATTGTGGTTTCATACACATAATAGTGCATAATTGAATTTAAGAACTTATACACATAGGATTTGCAGATGGAAAAAAGAATTGTGTCGTTTTTGCCAAGTGCTACAGAATTAATTTATGAGTTAGGGGCTCAGGAAGATCTCTACGGAGTAACACATGAGTGCAAATTTCCAACTGAAGCGTCTCTTAAGCCAAAAGTAATCAATTCAGTAATAGATTCTGAAAAATTAACAAGTAGCCAGATCAATACTATAACTTGCCAGTTACTCAATGATAAAAAAGACATTTTTGAATTAAATGAAAAAAATCTAATTGATGCAAACCCAGATATAATAATTACACAAGAAACATGCTCTGTTTGTGCAGCTTACACCAATCAAGTGAACAAAGCCATCAAAATTCTTGAGAAAAAACCATCAGTGTATTCAATGGATCCTCACAATTTAGAAGAAATATTTGAGTCAGTAAGAGAGATAGGAATTGTTTTAGGAAGAGAAGTGAAAGCACAAGAGATTTTAGAGTCTTTGAAAAAAAGAATTCAAAAAATCAAAAATAGAGTAAAAGACAAATCATCAAAAGTTTTGGCATTAGAATGGCTTGATCCATTTTTTACAGCAGGTCACTGGATTCCAGAAATGATCAAAATTGCAGGAGGTAGAAATTTGATAAGTAGAGCAGGAGAGCACTCTAGACGGATGAGTTTTGAAGAGGTTAAAGAAAGTAATCCAGACATAATAATTCTCATGCCTTGTGGGTTTGATGTCAAGCGAACAGTTTTAGAATACAAATCGATTCTGGCAAAAAATCAGGCATGGCTAAATATTGATGCCGTAAAAAACAACAAAGTTTTTGCAGTTGACGCAAATTCTTTTTTTAGCAAACCTAGCATACGTACAATTGAAGGAATTGAAATTCTTGCAAAAATTATACACCCAAATGAATTTCAAAAGACGATAGTTTCAGAAAATTCTTTTTCTAAAATAGAATAAAATCAAATAGGCTTTCCTTTTGCTTGATAGATCATTACTTTGTGAAATAGATTATGAGATGCAATCACAGTGATGGATGCAACTGCAATACCAATAAAATTTCTAATAGTAATTAATTCATTTGGCGTAGATGCAATAAGTGAGATCCCAAAGACAACATAATAGTTATCAAAAAGCCAAAAGGCAAGGGTAACCCAAGATAGCACACCAGCCATCATATATCCCAACCTGGTTTTGTTTCTAATAGTTACAATTGAAAGAACAATCACAGTAAACCATACAACAGATGCAAGTATCCATAGTGGATCATACACATCTGCACGGTCATCTAACCAATAGTAGGTGGTGCCAATTATTCCAAGTGCAATTAGTGAGGTTTGGATAATTTTTTGATTAATTTTAAAATTAGTTTTTTCAGTTTTGGATTCAATTTTAGGGGGGGAGGATTTCATCTCTTTTGTTGCGATATCAATTGACTCACGAACAGATTTCAAACGAAGTGGAATAATTTTTGTTATTGAATCATCCGTAACCACAGTGTCATGAACCAGACTATCAATCAAGGGTCTAGCCAATGATGCTTTTACTGGAGTTATTAGATCAACCCAATAAGAAGACAATCTAGTAGTCAAAAATGGGATTTGAATAACAAACAAATTTTTGTTAAGGTATGCAGCATATACACGCATTAACTCCTCATAGGTCATTTTGTCAGGACCGCCAATTTCAAATATTTTTCCTACTGTTTCAGATTTTGTAATACATTCAGCCAAATAATGTACTACATCATCAACAGCTATTGGTTGTGCTAGAGATTTTACCCAAGAGGGGCAAACCATGATTCTTAATCGTTCAACCAAGTATCGAAGCATTGCATATGAGCCACCCTTTGCACCAATAATTATAGATGCCCTCAGTTCAGTAACTGGAATATCACCAGATGCAAGAATTTGTCCAACTTGTTTTCTACTTTTCATATGTGGAGATAAATCTGAGCCCTCATGAACCAATCCTCCAAGATAGATTATTCTTTTGACTCCAACCTGTGTTGCAGCTTTAAGAAAATTTTCAGCTTGAATCTTTTCCCTAGATGCAAATTCCTGCCACTCATCTTTACTACCCTCCATAGAATGGAGTAGATAATACGCAATTTCAACACCATCTAGTGCATGTAGCAGTTGTTTAGGATCAAAAACATCAGCTTGAACATACTTTACATTTTTTGTATCAGAAATTTTTTTTCTACTCAACCCCTTTACAGTGTATCCAGAAGAAGATAGTTCGGAAATCAATCTGGAGCCTATGAATCCAGTTGCGCCTGTAACTAAGATTGAAAATGGTGATTCCTGTAGTGCCGCTTTAGAAGTCATCTTTGTGTTTTTATTAGATGTCACAATTTTCTCATAGATCTAAATTATTTAAACTAGTGTTAACTACACTACTAGTGGTAACATCATGTATGTGCATGCAAAAACCTAAGGGTGGGAAATTGTAAATTACCACTAGCAATTATAATTACCATTAGTTATATATCCAAACATTAGACACAAAGTATGGTTTACATCAGAGCCAAGAAAGTAAAATCAGATCAATATTTGTATCTGGTAAAAAGCGTATGGGATTCTAAAAAAAGTACTTCAAAACAAGAAATTGTAAAGTATCTTGGAAAGGCATCAGATGTAGTGAAAGACGACATTCCAGTAGATTATAGAAATGATCCAAAGGTATTATCAGTATTAGCATCATACAATCCAAAAGATGTCAAAAAAAGAGAAGACGCCACAAAAAAATCAAAACAACAATTATACAAAAAATTAACAGAGGGAAATATTCATGACTCTGTAAAAACATATGATGAGTACACTAAAATTTTTAATGCACCAGATTTTTTTGATAAAATTTTAAAACCTACAATGTACAGAATTGGAGATGAGTGGGCAACTGGAAAAATCAGTATAGCCACAGAACACGTAGCAAGCAATGTTGCACAGACATTAGTAAAAATTATCATGGATAAAATTACGGGTTCAGCCAATAAGAAAAAAATTCTCATTTGCATACCACAAGGGGAAGAGCATCACCTTGGTTGTGATGTTCTAGAGACCTATCTATCAATTAAGGGATTTAAAATTTACAATATGGGAGTATCAATGCCAACTGAATCAATTCTTAACTTTATTGACAATAATAAACCAGACATAGTTATGATATCAATTACACTTGAAGATAATCTTTCAGCAGGTCAAAGACTTGTTAAAAAAATTAAGGATCACATAAACATACCAGTTTTGATTGGAGGGTACGCACTTAGAGGCGAAAAAATTCCTAAATTTGCAGGAGAAGTAATTCCAGATTGTGGCCTTGAACAAGTCCCAAAAATTCTAAGAAAAATATAGTTTAAGTCTTAAGAAATGATTCAATTTTTGGATAACATAGAATTGAGCTGTGTGCTGCAGAATCAGTCCCAATTCCATAACTAATTGTTGAGTCACCCACAAAAAATAGCCCTTCTATGTCAGGTATTTGATGGGGCATTTTGGATTTCCAGACCATTCCAGGTTCTTTTACAACAGATTCGACTAATTTCCAAGCCATTGGTCGCTCCCATAATAATGAAGAGGTAAAATTAGGATAAATTGAAGAGATTTCTTTTTTCATAGTACTTACAATATCTCTAATTTTTTCAGAGTTATCTGCCACAGAAGGATTTACAGGAGTTCCTGCAATAATCAAATGTTCCCCGTGGGGAGATACAGTTGGAGTAATATTTGAAATAAAAAATATCCCTTTAGTTGTATAGTGGTTACCTACAGGAAATACAACTTGCTTATTATCAATTTTTGAATTTAATGCAAAATGAACTTCAACGACAGCAGTTTTTTTATCTAGGCGATTAATTTTTTCAATAAACTTCCTATCAATTACACCATCATCAAATAATTGATTTAAAGCCATATAGGCAGGATACGAAATGACAACACAATCAGCAGGATAAAATTTTTCATTACCTGTAATTACACCAATGGCTTTGGAATTTTCAATGACAACTTTTTTGACAGATTGATTTGTTTCAATTATTCCGTTTTGCTCCAAAATATAATCACCTAAAACTTGAGAAATAGAATCATACCCACCTTCATCGGGGTAAGCAAATTCACTAGTTCCGCCTTTGAATGGATTCGCTCGAATTATTGTTCTTGCGAATTCACCTAACGAAATGTGATCAGCAGTATCAGCAAATGCTAACATACAGACTGCCTCAAAAAATGCTTTGGTATCAGAATCAAGTTTTTCAGTAATATCGGTTAAAGACTTTTCATCCCATTCTTCAGTTTTTTCAATTGAAGTAAATGCCATAGGTAATAATAACTTCAATAAACGAATTCTACTTTTTAGCGGAATTAAAGATAGTTGGAGTAAATCTAGCATACCCTTAGGATATTTGTGAAAGCCAGAATCAGAATGAAAAGCAATGTTATTGACAGTGGCAAGTTTTAGTCTAGAGTCAATTCCAATTTTTTTCAAAACGCTAAAAATTGCAGATTTTTTGTAAAAAGGCATGATGTGAAAACCATTATCCAGGATGTGATTTTTGTATACTAAAGAAGCAGTTCTACCACCTAATTTTGATGATTTCTCAAGAATATGTACTGAATAACCTTCTTTGGCAAGCAAAGCACCGGTTGTCAAACCTCCAACACCAGCACCGATAACAATAACACTGCTCTTCATGATCAAATTATTGGCTTTTGGTATTTATCTAGGGATAAAATTACAAAATAGTGCTAACTTTGAATTGTACCAGATAAATGAAATTTTTCAGCAGATATGATAAAGTCATCCATGGTCTGACTCATTTTTTTTGCAACAAAACTTTTGAGAAACGAAAATAATTTTAAAATCCCATTAAAGTTCAAATGAACATCAATAGTAACAATTGTGCCATTACCAGATTTAACATAGGATTCTATAAATCTAGTTCCTTTTGTTGGGCCTGAGAAGATATGAACTTCATGGATGTTTGGATGTTTAATAACATGTCTAGTTTTAATTTTCATAGGAATTCCTAGAAATGAAATTTTCTCATAAACAATTTTCTCATTATTGTTTTGTTTAATTATATCTAAAGATTTAAAATAATCAGGCATTATTAGATGAAAGTTTTTCACATCAGTACTAATTGCAAAAATTTGTTCTTGAGACAATACAGAATGGCGCTTTAATGTAAAATTATTCAATTTACCACAACCAGTTTTAGATAATCAGAAAGATTAGTTTTTGTAACTTTAAAATCAGAATAGTAAGAAATTATTTGCTTTGCAAGTAATGCCATCGAAGTTTTAACACCATCAGTTTTTTCAGGATCAGTAGCAGGGTATAGTCTTATTGTAGTTTTTTCTTTTCTTGTAGAAATTTCAATTAAAAATTCCTGATGAATATCAGAAATAACAATTGTGGGAAGCAAGGCAGTTAATCCATTCTTATCAACAAAAATAGTTGAAATTTTAATTAATGTAGGTTCTTTTTGAAATATTGGATCAAATTTATTTGAGAAATCATTTAGATCAATTCTTTTATCAAATACAATATGTGGCATACATAGCCTTGCAAAATTATAATATATAATAAGAATGAAAAAATATTCATAGTGCCAAAAGAAAATTTTTAGTAGGTAAAAGTACCCATAAATTAGCACTAGAATTGAAATTTTTGACTACTAAAATAGTCTAACGTCTTAGGTTTATTATGAAACAAGAACATCTAGAGCATACATATGCAGAGGTCATGGAAACTAGGCAAGAGTTATTTAGAAAAATTTTAAGAAAAAATTCTATTACTGATTCACAAATTTTTGCAACAATAGTGTATATATCATAGGATCAAAAATGTTTTCATTTAAATCATACAAACCAAATGTTTTAACAGCTTTTGGAGTTATCTTTTTAATTTCTGCAGCCATAATTCCAATTCAAAATTTGATAATTTGGGGTCCAGACTTTGTGCATCATTTTTTTACATCACCAGAAATCACATCTGAAAAAATTTCATTAGGAGTAGTGATATTAGGAATTACTTTAATTTTATTAGGATACAAACGTCAAATGTATGTAGAGTAGGTTGGCACTAGAGAAATTATTTTTGCCCTCTTAAATAAAGTAAGAACCAAATTGATTCATGAGTAAACAGATAATTCATGAGCAAAGTAATAATTTGAAAATTAAGAATAACGAAATCAGAATTTGTATTAATTGTGGCAATTCAAATATTGATTTCCATGAATTCGGAATCTCATGTGAAGAATGTGGAGTACTTTTAAGGAGAGAATAAAATGTTGACTAAACTTGTACATCAAAAGACTTGCAAAAAAAATAAAGTCATTACAGACTTACACACAGGAGAAATTGCATGTATCAATTGCGGAGCTGTATTATCTGAAAGATCAGTAGACAGTGGTCCTGAAAGTGTCGGCATGACAAGTGAAGATTATCAAAATAATACCAGAGTGGGTAGAAAAATTTCTCTAAAAATGATAGATATGGGATTATCAACCATTATTGAATCTAAGGACAGGGATTCAACTGGAAGGGGTTTATCAAGTGAAAATCGTAGAATGTTTTACCGACTAAGAATGTGGGATAGAAATAGCAGATCAGCAAATTCTGTTAAATCATTCCAAAAGGCATTCACAATGCTAGATGGAGTAAGTGCAAAACTTGGACTTCCAGAATCAGTTATAGAGCAAACCGCCTATTTATTTAGAAAAATTGCTGCAAAAAAAATCCTCGCAGGTAGATCAACTGCAGGAATTCTCTGTGCTGCAGTATACATTACATGTAGAATGACAAACACGCCGAGAACATTACAAGATATTGCTAATGCAGGTAATGTGAGCAAAAAAAGCATTCAGAGAACATACAGATATCTTGCTAGGGAATTAGATTTAACTCCTGAAATTTATCACCCAACAGAATTTGTTACAAGAATTGCAAAAGCGGTAGGTATTTCTGAAAAATCAGAAAGACTTGCATTTAGAATTTTAGATGTTTCAGCAAAAAATAGGGTTTCGGCAAGTAAAAACCCAATGGCCATGGCAGCAGCAGCCACATACCTTGCATCAATTAAAAATGGCGAGAAGGTTTCTCAATTAAAAATTTCCAAAGTATCTGGAATTAGTGCAGTTACAATTAGAGACAGAACAAAGGAAATTTTGAAAAAAGTTGGAGGTGAAATTAATGGGTAGAACATGTAGAGGTATTTGTGAGATGCACAAGGCAGGACCAGCACCAAATAAAATTAGATACGAGATAGGACAAAAAAGATGTACATTTTGTGGGATATTTTTGGCAATTGATGATCCTAGATGCATTTGTTGTAAAGCAGTACTTAGAACAAAGCCACGAAGTAAAAAAAAGGTCTAGTTTATTTTTTTGCAGCACTAACTAGAGACACAACATCTCTGTCTCTTAGTTGATAGTCAACAGGCAATCTAAGATTATATCTCAAGTCCTTGCCATAAAGAAGACCTTTTGTCAAATCAGTATGTATTTCCTTTGCAAGATCATTAATTGTTGCCCCATCTTTAAGAAGAATCAAGTCAGGTAGAATTCTTCCTTTTTTGTCAGCAAGTTTTGTTTCATCTGCAACAGGATATATTGAATTCATTTTGAGTAATTTGAATACTGCCACATTAATAGCAAATTGAACACCAGTACGCATGTATTCACCCATAATCCCTTTTTTGATAAAATTCAAAGCGTTGATTTGCTTTTCATTTAATTCATCAGGTTTTAGAATCTCAAATTGTTCTGAACCTGGAGAATATTTTATCAATCCCTTTTGTTCAGCGCGTCTAAGACTAAATTCACTGTCACCACTTACAGGAATTACAATAGAGTCATTATAGCGCTCTCGTAATCTAACAAAATTTGCGTCTGCGCCTTCAACGTCAATTTTATTTGCAACAATCAATGTAGGCTTGGAGATTTTTCTTAGATAGGAAGCAAATATTTTTGTATCAGTCATATCAAAATCATCAAAGTTCTTTTCTTCAAGACCGGTTGCTACAAGTGAATCTTTTACATGTGATTTGTTTACACCTATTCCACGATAAAGATCAGTTACAACATCTACAAATTCAGAACCAGAATTAACCAACTTTGATATTTTTTCTCTGTTTCCTTCTAGAATTTTATGATACCACATGATTAATTCTTCTTCAATATCTGCAAAATCTGAAATTGGATCTCCAGTACCAACCTCACTAATCTTACCTGTTGAATCAATTCCTCCAGAAGCATCAACAACATGAAGTAATGCATCAGATTGTGCAGCAATTGATAGAAATTGATTTCCTAGACCCTTTCCTTTCCAAGCATCCTTTATCAATCCTGGAAGATCGATTAGTTCTATTGGGATGTATCGCCATCCGTCAACACATTTTGAATTATTTGGGTTATCTTGTATGTTAAATTCAGGGTGAACACAAAGAGTAATTGCATTTGATACTCCAGAAACAGGAGATTTAGTAGTAAATGGATATGACGAGATTTCTTCTGAAGATAAAGTGGCAGAATTAAAAAAAGTGGTTTTTCCAGTATTGGTTTTACCAATTAATCCAAGCCTGATAGGCATGCAATATTTTTCATCTCAGAATATTTATCTCTGCCTAGGAATCAATCAGATTTTTATTTTTAATTTGTTCAAGAGATTGAGTCAATTCTTTTAATGCCCACTCAATATCACCCAAATCTTCTTCTGAAAGGGAATCTTTCCATTTTTCAAGAAGACTCGTTGCAATTTCGGAGCAATTATACAATAAATTCCAATATGGGTGATGTTCTGCAGTGGTATATGATAATTCACTCACATCACTAAGACCATTTTTTGCTCTTGCTAAAGATGTAATTTTCTCTCCAAATATTTTGATGATATCATTTTCCAAATCCCTTTCAATCTTTATTGGAATATTTTTTGCCTCATATTTTTTTGCCAAATCAAGTATATCCTGATAAAAATTCTCAAAGTTTTCCATACTAACTCAATCTCTGATGTTCTGCCAACATACATCTGTTAAAAACAACATCAATTCCTTCGTTTCTAGCTAATTCTTCAGCTTCAGGATTATGAATTCCCTCTTGAAGCCAAATAACTTTAGGTCTTTTCTTAATTGCCTCTTGAACAAATGACAAAACGTCCTCTGATGGGCGAAAAATATCTACAATATCAATTTCTTCATCAATTTGAGAAATAGAATCATAGCATTGCTTTCCTAGTATTTCATCAGCAGTAGGATTCACAGGCTTTACATCAAAGCCATTTTCAGACAGATATCGGGGTACATAATGTGCTGCCTTTGATGAATTTTTTGACATTCCAATTACGGCAACTTTTTTTAGAGATAAGATATCTCGAATTTCTTCATCCGTATGATCGTCTCGTTCCATATAGATCAAAAGAAGGTGAGGAATATAATTTTTGAAATACTAAACAAAGAATTTTTTAATAGTATAGAAAATGGAAAGATATGGAAGGAGAGGCAAAAGACATTATTGTTTTAGGTGCAATCAGGAGAGGTAATAAGAAATTTGACAAAATACAGAAAGCAACTCAAATAAAACCTGACGAACTTAATTCCATTTTAGAAAAACTAGAAGAAAGAAACCTCATAACAGTTGAAGAAAAAAAAGGATGGTTAGGAAAAAAAATTGAATTAGAGATTACGAATAAAGGTTCAAACGAGCTAGATCACAGATTACATGAAGTTAAAGAGAAATGGAATCAAATGCAAGCATTATACCAAAGTGGAGATAAACAAAAACTTCAAGGTTTCATGGATGACAATAGATCATTTTTCCCAATGATGATGTTTTTTGGAATTATGGACATAATGATGTTTAGTATGATGTTCAGTATGATTGGTGCCAGTATGGGAGATTATGTTCCAGCTGAAAGTATGCCAGAAGGTTCTGATGGAACCATGGACGATGGTGGAGGACATGATGGCGGCATGGACGATGGTGGTTTTGACATAGATATTGGATTCTAGTGTAAATTTTATACTTGAAACAAAAAGAAATTACAATTGATTTACAATTCATTTGACAATCCAGGATTAATCAAAGTTCTTACATTTTTACAGACACACAATACAGAATATCTTTCAGGTCAAGATTTGAGTGATGTTCTACGAATTAGCAGAGTTGCAATTTGGAAACATATTAAAAAAATTCAAGAATTAGGATATACTGTAGAATCAAAGCAAAAACTAGGCTACAGATTAACAGAAAATTCAGATGCATTACTTCCATGGGAAATTACTTCAGGATTAAAGACAAAAATGATTGGACAACAAGCATTTTATTTTGATTCAACAGATTCTACACAAAATCAAGCTCTAAAAATGGCACAAGACCCTGAAAGAAATGGAGCCATAATAGTTGCAGAAAAACAAACTATTGGAAGAGGAAGATCAGGAAGAAAATGGGTCTCGCCAAAAGGAGGTATATGGTTTTCAATTATTTTGCATCCAAAATTTGACATATCAACAGCAACATTATTTCCTATTGCCTCAGCATTAGCATTAGCTATAGCATTGGAAAAGACATTGAAGGTTTCTCCAGAACTAAAATGGCCAAATGATTTAACGGTTAGAGGAAAAAAACTGGCAGGGATGTTAGTTGATGCATCACTAGAGTCAAACAAAATTGAGAGTTTAGTATTAGGTGTTGGAATAAATTTTAATGTAGATGTAAAAAAAATTGAAAAAAATCTCAGCAGCACTCCTAATTTTTATGGTGTTGCCTCACTTAGTGAATATAAAACAAAAATTAAACCAGTGGAATTAGTTCAATCGTTTTTGGTAGAATTGGAAAAAATATACAAATTACTAAATTCAGGACAAACAAAAAAAATTATTTCAGAATGGACAAAAAGATCATCAACTATTGGAAAAAATGTCAAAATAAATACAGTTGAGGGGGAAATAAAAGGAAAGGCAATTAGAATTGATGCTGATGGTGCGCTAATTTTATCAAATAATAGTAACACAAATAGGGTAATTGCAGGGGACATAGTCCACTTAGGAAAATAAATTATTTTTTTGTGTTTTTTGGTTTTCTAGTCTTTGAAGAGCGCTTTGGTTTGGAAAGCATAGAAGACTGTTCTTTTACAATCTCTTTAAGTTCATTTTGTATCTCAAACAAAGTAGAGAGCAACTCCTCCAAGGCATTAGAGTATTTCTCATAGGTAGCAATCAATTCATTTTGTTTAGTATTTGCTTTTTGAAGGTATTCATTGGATCTAATAAGATTTGCAGTGTCAACTAATTCAGGAATATCAGATGAAGGATCACCTAATCGTGCCAAATCTGCTTGTGCTTGTTGTATTTGTTTACGAAGTTCATAGATGATTTCCCCTGCACCAATCTTTTTCAATATCAAAACACAAACTCCCAATAAATTAAAGATTTTCTAAAATACATATGAAACAATATGAAAAGTATGCACAAAAGTTAGTAGAAAATAAAAATAAACCATGTAGCACTCATTTTACATGATAAATGGTGTAAGGAGAATTTCTTGTATTTTATTTATCATGTTACTTGGAATGCAAAGTGTTGCAAATTTTTCATTTGCACAATCAGATGAAGAACCAGAAATTATGTTCAATCAAGCTATGAAGTATTTTTCTAATGGAGAATACAAACAAGCAATAACAATTTATGATAAAATACTTGAGAGTGCACCAAACAATATATCTACATTGAAGATGAAGGGAATTGCTCAAAGCAATCTTGGAGATCACACAAAATCTTTAGAACAATTTTTTAAAATTTTACAAGACAAACCTGATGATGTCATATCATTAACTGGAATGGGTGTAGGGTTTGGGAATTTAGGTGAATATCAAGAAGCATTAGCATATTTTGAAAAAGCTCTACAAGAAAAACCAGATAGCACCGTCATAAAAAATTACAAAGAATTTGTAGACAAAGTTGTTTCAAAATATCCATACACACCTACAGAAAAACCTGAAAGATTCGAAAGTCAGGAAATAATATCGATACCGGACTGGATAAAGCCAATAGCAAAATGGTGGTCAAATGACAGTATTGATGATTCAGAATTTGTTGCCGCATTACTATACATGATAAATAAAAAAATTATTCAGATACCATCAATTGAAACCCAAAATATTTCTGAAGAAAAGATACCTCAGTGGATAAAAAATAATGCAGGTTGGTGGGCAGACAATCAAATTGATGATGAATCATTTGTTCAAGGTATTCAATACATGATAAAAAATGGTTTAATTGTAATTGATATTGAAGAGACACCACAAAAAACACAAGAGGAATCAGACTATGAATTTTATCTATTTAAAAAATATCTAAAAGATATTAAAAATAACATTTCAAAAGAGACACGGTATATTGAATATTCAAATCCTAGTCAAGATGTAATTAAAAAATTTCTTAGAGACTATATAAAATGGAATTTTGAAGAAGAAGTAAAAAAAGCTGCAAAAAACTTTCCAGATCCAACCTATGAAATTGTCAATGGAACGTACATCATATACTACAAAGTTTTCATTAATGAACAGCCTACAGGTCTTCCACTAGATCATGTAAGTACACTAAGTAATTCATTTGCATTTTGGGAAGAGCAAGAACTTATCACAAACGATCAAAAGGCAAAAATGAAATTTGAGATAACTGATTTAAAACATGAAGCAAATGTTTGGGTAACATGGGTAGTTAGAAATATCGGCGAAGGTGTCTTAGGACATGCACATCTTGGAAAAGGAGTGCTGGAAGTTACACTAGGGGATTACAATTGTGATGGAAGTTTTCAATTGTATGATGTTAAAAGTGTAGAGACGATAATGACTCATGAGCTGGGTCATTCTATAGGTTTGAAACATGTCCAAGATAAAACCAGCATAATGTATCCCTCATTCACACCATCATATGCATATTGTTTGTTAAGCTAAATTTTTGAAAAATTGTTGAAAAAACAGAATTAGCTTAACCTACACACAAATAACCGGTAGAAATCAGGTAAAATGGATAATAAGGTAATAAAAGAAATCCAAAGTATTATGCTTAGAAACCCAATGGTTACAGGTTCAAAATGTCCTGCCTGTGGCGATAAAAAAATGATTACAGATGAGAACACAGGTGAATTATTTTGCGGAAAATGCGGATTTGTTGTTTCAGACAAAATTGCAGATACTGGGGCAGAGTGGCGTTCTTTTTCAAATGATGAAGGAAACAAAGCAAGAACAGGTGCAGGAACATCACTTACAATGCACGACATGGGTCTGTCAACTGTAATTGGAGCAGCAAACAAAGATTCAACAGGAAAACCACTGTCTGCAAGTGTAAAGAGTTCAATTGAAAGATTACGAACTTGGGATAGCAGAAGTCAAGCACATTCTTCAGCAGATCGAAACCTAAGACAAGCACTAAATGAAATGGATAAACTAAAAGACAAATTAGCATTAACTGATGCAGTAATTGAAAAAGCTGCTTATATCTACAGAAAAGCAATGGAGAAAAAACTTGTCAGAGGGCGTTCAATTCAAGGGTTGGTGGCAGCATGTCTTTATGCATCATGTAGAAATACAGAGACCCCAAGAACACTAGACGATGTTGCAAAAGGAATCAACATTAGAAGAAAAGATGTTGCAAGATGTTATAGATTAATTTTCAGAGAGTTGGAATTAAAAATGCCAGTAGTTGATCCAGTGAAAGGAGTTTCTAGAATTGCTAGCATTGCAGAACTCAGTGAAAAAAGTAAACGAAAAGCAATTGCCATATTAAATGAAGCAAAGAAGATGGGAGTAGTTGCAGGAAAAGACCCAATGGGAATAGCTGCTGCCGCATTGTATCTTGCATGTATTAGTACTGGAGAAGTAAAATCACAAAAGGACATATCCATAGCATCAGGAGTAACAGAAGTTACCATTAGAAACAGATGTGCAGGATTAAGAAAAATAATTAATGATTAAGAAGTTATTTCTGAGATCTTTCAAATTCTAATTTATCCCAAGGAAATACAACATATTCATCATCATCAGTTTGTTTAGCATATACTAATTGTTCAGGGTATTTTTTTCCGCGTCGGGCATACAGGGTTACATAAACAAATTTTGAAGGAATATCAACTCGCTTAATGATTTTATTAAAAGTATTACCAGTATCAAAAATATCATCAACAAACAAAGAATTTGCAGATATGCTATTTTTATCAACATATATTTTTTTAATTCCCAACTGATCTGCTATTAGACGTGCAGGAATTAATCCACCCCTGCTAAGAGTGGTAATACTAGAAAAAGTTCGAGATGATTTTGTTATTTTTTGAGAGATGTTTTTTACAAGCAATTCAATTTCATGCCAATCTACTTCCTGAGACAATATTGTAAATTATGATGAGCAGAATTAAGTTGTTGTGATCAAAATGTTTTCATAGGAGATTTTTTAAGATTTTCAATAATTTTAAGGATGTTAAATGGTATTTTCCCAAAATCAATTTCTTTCTCACAAGACACTAACAGTACATCATCATTGGATAATGGAAAACTCATAACAATTACTTTATCACGATAAGACATAGAAAAATGAACTTGACCAAACTCTTTGTCAAATTCATGTCTCATTCTAACACGTAATGCCAATTCCATAAACATCATTTCATCTTGTTTTTGTGCCTCAAGCGAAAGCAAGCCTTCTTTCATTCCACCAGCAATCAAATGACCTCTACTATTGATGAGCCTAGCTGAGCGCATTTTAGGATCTAATTTTGTAATTTTTTGACAAATTTTCTCTAGTTCTTCTATGTTCTCCACTTGTCTAATTATGTAAGCGAACTATTTATTGCGATCTGTTTTAAAAGATGTCTATGCAATCAGAGTCCACTAAAGACATTACAGATTATTACAAACATCTTTCACTTTTCTGGACAGATATTGTGCATTTAATGTCAAGCAAACCACAAGCATTAGCATCAATTGGTCCAATGCGTGCTTTTGCCGCAAATTCTAAGAAAATATCAACTGAATTAATTGAAATTAATGAGGATTTGATGGAGTTTAACAAGCACCTAACAGAGTACTACAAACAACTAGCAGATACATGGAGTGATGCACAAAAAAAAGTCAATCTCAAAGCACCTGAAATTCCTCATGATGTTGAGCAAATGGAAGCAGTCAAAAGAATTTGGATTGATATTTTTGATAACGATTTTACAGAATTGTTTGATTCGGGAAAATTTGGAGAGAATTATGGTAAACTAGTTTCAAAAGAATTAGAATTAACAAAACATTGGAACAACATCACAAATGTAATACTACAATCTGTGAATCTTCCAAGTAAAGAAGAGATTGATGAAGTCTACAAAGAAATACATTCACTCAAAAAAAGAGTAGCAAAACTAGAATTAGAATTAAAGAAAAAAGAGATGAAGAAAAATGCAAAGTGAATCAAATGTAGATCCAAAAATAATTGAAGAGATTCTAAAATTTAGTAAAAATGTTATTGATGCACCAAAATTAGTAGCAGCTCCGGATGAAATTAGTTTGGAAGTAACTCCACATGATATTGTACAACAAATGGATAAAACTAGATTATTACATTACAAGCCAATTACTGAGAAACAACACAAAACTCCTTTGCTGATTTCATATGCATTAATTAACAGATATCATATTTTGGATATACATCCAGAAAAAAGTTGGGTGCGGAATTTACTTCAACAAGGATTTGATGTGTATATGCTTGATTGGGGAACACCGACTAGCATGGATAAATATTTAGATTTTGATGATTATGTTAATGGATATCTAGATACATATGTAGAATACATTAAAAACGAAACATCCACTGAAAAAATTTCATTGCAAGGATATTGTACTGGTGCAACAATTGCTACAACATATGCATCATTACATCCAGAAAGTGTAAAAAACTACATTGCCACTGCACCTGTAATTGATGGATGGCGTGATACCACAGTAATTAGTAATCTTGCAAAGCATATGGATGTGGATAAAATGGTAGAAATTATTGGAAACATGCCTCCAGAATTCATGTACTATTGTTTTTCAGTTCTCAAACCATTTGAACAAGGTATTGAAAAATATGTCAATTTTTTCAAAAATATTGAAAACAAGAAATTTGTAGATAGTTTCCTAAGAGTAGAAAAATGGTTGGGAGACACACCACCAATTCCAGGAGAATTATTCAGGCAGTGGATTAAAGATATCTACCAAGAAAATTTGCTTATTCAAAATAAAATGTATGTAGAAGGACAATTAGTGGATTTGAAAAAAATAGACATGCCAATTTTCACACAGGTAGCAGTAGGAGACCATTTAGTCTCACCTGAATGCAGCATGCCACTTCATTACGCGGTCGGAAGTGAAGACAAGACATTGCGAATGTACCCCACAGGCCATGTTGGGATGATTGCTAGTTCATTATCTCAGAAAAAGGTATTGCCTGAGCTGGGTCAATGGTTGGCTGAAAGATCATAAAAAAGGAAAAAAATTAAAAAAATAGATTCGCCACTAGTTGTTCTTTGTGGTGAATGCAGAAATCCAAGATTGTAGAATGTTTCTGTTTAACTCAGCAAATGATTTTGCGTTGTCATTAAAGGTCTTGATATTTTGTTGTGTTGCATCAATTGTTGCAAGTGTTACTTGGTTCTGAATTGATGTAGCCTTTACGATTTCTTCTGTTGTATCTTGCATTACTTTGATTGTTGCTTCAGGAATGTTTGCTGCAATACCTGCTTTCTTTGCAAATTGTTTTTGTAGTGAAAGGGTAGAATCTGCAATGTTTTCATAAGCCTGTATGAATTCCTGTTGTACATTTGTAATTGCTTGATGATATTGTGGTACTGATGTTCTAATACCGTTGAAGAATTTATCTACGTTTTGTTGATATACAGAAAATAGATCTTTTGGATTTGATTGTGCTTGTTCGTTCTTACTCAATTTTTCACCTCCCTAGCTTTTGATTTTTTTGCTATTGGAAGAACGATGACTTGAACCAAGTCACCTTCGCCTAATCCGAGGGCATTACGTTCTGCCTCTGGGATCGAAATTCTACCATTACTACTTACGGTAGTTTTGTATGCACCCCAATTCATAAAAGAAGGAAGCATTTGTCCAATGCTAAACATAGTATCCATACTTTTGTTTTGCATAGAAGACATGTTTTCCATCAAATTTGATTGAGCTTGTCTAGTAGTTTCAGAAACTTCTTTGAGAGTATCTAAAGGGTTGAATGTTTTGCTAGTTTGATTATTCATTAAAGCACCAAAATTTTTCATAAACTCTGCTTGAGCACGTCCACTTTTTTGTATCCAATCTTTGAACATTTCACTTGGATCATATTGGTTTGTATTACCACTCATAGGTAATGGTAGGAATTAAGTGGTATTTAAGTGCACCTAATTTGCCCCCAGAAAATCAAGTACCTTCTCTGAAAAAGTTTGAGGATCTTGAACATATGGAGTGTGTCCACATCCATCCATTCTAACAAAGCGGCAGTCCTTTAGAGAGGAAATAAAATCATCAGCGTATTGAATTGGGATTACTGGATCTTCACTGCCCCAAATTAACATGGTTTGAGTAGATATGGAAGGTAATTTTTTTGTGATGATTTCAGCATTTTTCAATCCAAGGATAGTAGACATAAATGCAAGTTTGGCATTTGGTAACTTCATTCTTTCAACAAAGTTATCGACAATTTTTTGATCGATGCTTTCACCAGAAGCCTCCATCATTTCAAATGCATTTTTTGCATTTTGCTCGTTAGGATATAGTGCAGCCATAATATACGCATCAAGTGCAGGAGTAGACTGCTTCATAACACCGGAGGGAGACACCAAGATTAGTTTGTCAACATCATTGGGATGCGATGCAGTAAATTCAGCAGATATTTGTCCTCCTAAAGAAGAACCAATCAAATAAGGGCAAGAGATGTTTGCAGTCAAGAAGAATTTTTCAAGAAAATTTGAAAAAAATTCTATTGTGTAATCAGCAAGTGGTTTATCACTATATCCAAATCCAATAAGATCAGGAATCATTACACGGAATTTTTCTGCAAAAATTGGCATTACTTGTTCCCATCTTTCAGCAGATGCCCCCAATCCATGGATAAGAACCAATGTTTTATCAAAATTTCCAGATTCTAAATAACGAATCTTGTTCCCATCGATTTCAAGAAATTTTTCATCCACTGTTTTAGCTTCAATTATTATCGGTAGATAAGTATTAGTTAATTTTGCGATCATCAAAAATTATGGTTTTTTAGAGAGTATTCAACAAAACAAATCATGCATTTTAGGAGCAAGTTACTAAAAATACACAATCAGAATTTAAATGCCATAAAATAACTTAGAATCCGTTCTTTTTGAAATATTTTTGATGGTATTCTTCTGCTTTGTAGAATGTAGGTGCAGGGTTAATTTCAGTGACTATGGGTTTGTCATATTTTCCAGAAGAATCAAGTTGTTGTTTTGATTTTTCTGCAATCTCTTTTTGTTTTTCATCATGATAGAAAATTGCAGAACGATATTGTATCCCCACATCAGGGCCTTGACGATTTAAACTAGTAGGATTATGGTTGTTCCAGAAGACATCTAAAAGTTCTTCATATGAAATTTCATTAGGATCGTATTCGACTTCAACAGCTTCAGCGTGTCCCGTTCTATCGGTGCATACTTCTTCATATGTAGGATTAGGTAAATTACCTCCAATGTATCCAACTTGTGTAGATTTTACACCTTTTGTTTTACTAAGCAAATCCTCAACATGCCAAAAACATCCAGCACCAAATGTCGCCTTCATAAAATTAGATAAGTAATTTATCAAATTAAAACTATATGCTTAAAAAATTAGTTTATTACAAGTATTCCTTGTTCAATAAGAAATTTTAAAGAATTTATAAATTCATTATCAGAGATAATGTTTTGAGACCACCAATTAGCATTATTGCGAACCCAATCAGGAATTTTTTCAGCAGTAAGCGATTTTGATTCAGTCATTTCAGAAATTAAAATTATATCATTTTCTAGCATAAATTTAATTCCTTGAACAAACGTGTTATCATCAATTTCTTTTTCTGCCCACCATGAAGCATTATGTTTAATCCAAGGAGGAATTTTTTCTACAGGTCCTGTCAAACCTACAGCCTCATAGATAGATTGGTAATTAGGATAATTGTCATCAAACCATTTTTTGTATTTAGGTTCGTTGTTATAGCGTTCAACATAATGCCAAGGATCTTTTGAGACATCAACAAACGGGGCAATACCTAATTTTTTTGGTTCTGAAGATGTTTTTGGTTCTGAAGATGTTTTTGGTTCTGAAGATGTTTTTGGTTCTGAAGATGTTTTTGGTTCTGAAGATGTTTTTGGTTCTGAAGATGAAGTTGTAGATGGCAGGTCATTATTTGCAAACAAATATTGAAAATTGGTTTCAAATGTTGTCCCATAAGAAACTCGTAAAGTGTATGTACCTTCTTGAGTCCAACTGGTACCAGTTTTGAATGAAGCAGAAAAACTACCATCAGAATTAGGAATTTTTTGATCAACTGCAACAAAACCTGAATTGTCTGGAGGCAAAATTGTAATTATTACAGCAGGAAAATTTTCAGGATCATATTGAACATTTCCAGATACTTTAATGATATCACCTTCCATAAAAGAAGAATCACTTAAAGAAACATTATTGACAATTCCAAAAGCAGAAGAAAAAGGAAATAGAATCAAGATTGAAAAAACTGCACAATATCTAATCAACAATAAAAAAGATTTTTTTTAGGTATTAAAGAATTTATCAGAAATTAAAAGGTCAATTCACATCAGTAAAGATTTCAACCACTTTTTTTGCTAAATTTTCGATATTGGCTGTCGGCTCTGCAGAAATCAGCAATAATATCTGCGTAATAGGAAATGGGAAACTCACTAAAACAGCCTTATCTCGTCTTGCGGCAAGATAATTAATTGGTCCCAAACTTTCATCATATTCTTTTCTTATAGATGCCTTTGATACAAATTCCAAAAATGATTGTAATCGTGTTTCATCACCTTCATGAGGAGTCAATCCTTCCTTGAATCCACCTGCAATAAGCTGTCCAGCTTTATCAACTATACCGGCAAAACGAATCTCAGATTCTTTTAGTAATTTATCACATTTTTCACCATATAATTTCAAAACTCCTTCAGAACTAGACATTATAAAATAATTCAAGATATCAAAAATAAAAACCTAGTCAATTATTCATATTGAAAATCTTCCAAATTGGTCACAAAGTTAACAAGTTTTTACATGAAATTAATAAGCAAAAACTGAAAATTGAAAATGTTGAAAATAACAATATTTTTAATTTTAGCAATTATAATATTAGGAAGTTTTAGTGTACAAGATGCCTTTGCACATCTATCTGATTTTTCAGTAAAACACCTGAAGATATTTTGAAATTCTGTGAATTTTTTTATGAGTAATATGAATCGGTTGGGTAAGATACACTTGTAGATATACATCCCCAATATCCAAATATTAGAGCATGTAGGATTTTATACAATCATGGAGCAGTGAACATCAAGCAAGAGAATTGTGCTTTTTGCAAAAATAGAAAAATATCTCGGAGATTCTAGTTTTCTAAAAAAAGACACATCACAGAGTTCACTACAATGCCACATGAGGTAATAACAGACACAAAAAGATGGGCAGATGGGAAATACAAAGATAGCCTATAGCCATATGGAGTTAGGGCGTTAATCGATAATAACATAATTTCTCCAAAAATAATATACAATGTTAGTCAGAGATCATGTGTCGAAGGCATATGTGCAAAAGAAACAGATTATGTAACTTACTCATACACAAGCAAATATGGAAACACAGTAACAGAAAAGTTTGAAGTTAAAAAAATTGATGATGATGGAATTATGATTGATTCAAAAATTGTTTCATAAAAAGGCATAGGAAATTATCAATTTTTACTTGATGAAGATTTAGGAATTCCTGTTGAAGAAAATTCCCGCATGGTGGAAAACAAGTATCGTGTGGTTTATAGACGGATTAACTTCTGAAGATGAATATATTCAAGCCTTATACTACATGATTGAAAAGAATACTCATTGTGTAGTATCGGAAATACATTTTAGAAGTACATAATCAATAATTTTTTTTTCAGATGCCTCTTTCATTTTAATAATTGATTTGTATAATATGTTTTCAACATAGTTTGGATATTTTTTTAAAATAGATTTTTTAATTTCCTCCCTATTTCTGATATAATAGTCTGCAAGTGGATCATATACAGAATTTCCTATTAGTTGTTCATTTTCAATTATAAATCCATGTGAATGAATAATTTTTTTTATATCATTTAAGGAATAGTGTTCTGAAGACCAAGTAAATTTTAGCATACCTAAGTCTTTGATAGAAGAATTTCCAAGAGTTACAGGAATAGCCATTACAAGTAATCCAGAATTTGCCAATATTCTTTTTGATTCAAAAATAAAATCAGAAAATGGCTTAAAGTGCTGTGCAGACTCTAATGCTAAAACACGATCTACAGAATTATTTGCAAAAGGTAGTTTGGTTGAGGAAGAGTTTAACAATTCAATTTTCTGTTTCTTTCCAAATAAAAGTTGGGAATAATTGATATTTACATCATACAAATGGAGGTTTGGAAATTTTTGTTGCCAAAGATGAGAAGGGTCAGACAAGCCACTCCCTACATCAACAACATGTCTTGCAGATGAAAGTTCAGCTAGATTTGCAAAAACCATGCAGAGGTTTTTCTGAGCAGTAAGTGGTTCAGAGTGTTCGGAGGACCAATAACCAAAATTTAGCATATTTCCACCAGTGGCAAGCTGCATAATCGGAGACAGTGTATTGTAGAGATTTACAATGTCCTTTTCATTTCTACGAAAAGTCCACAAAAACACATCAAAAGGATTTATCGATATCAAAAATAAATTCAAAATTAATTGAATAGAGTCATATTAATTTCTAGGGTAGGCCTTCAGAATCTTCAGCACAGTGTTTGTGCACCCATTTTTCATCCTTATTTTTTGATATCTCTTTTCCAGGTTGAATCTTATCACCACAAGAGACACAAGATGTTGCAAATTTTGCTTTCATGTGTTTTGATTAATCATGGGTAGATAAATCAAATATGTTGCAAACAGTGTTAGCTAATGATTAACATGTTTTATAAATTTGAAATAATTAATTAAATTATGGGGGATTCAGAAATCTCATCAAAAATTATTCTTGCAAAATGGTCAGATAGGTTCTTTGCATGGTTGATTGATTTTATCATTGTTTCATCAATTTCAACTGGAATTATTTTTGCAGTATTTGGAAATATAGATTATAAATTTGATGAAGGAACTTTTTGGGCAGAAAATACTCAATACATTCCAACTAGCATCATATTTTTTGTTTATTGGACAGTTTTGGAATACAAAACAGGTCAGACAATTGGTAAGAAAATTCTTAATTTGAAAAGTACAGACGTTTATGGGAAAAATCTAAACTTAAAAGGGGTTTTAATTAGTAGTTTTGGAAAATCGTTTTTACTACCATTTGATGTTGTGCTGGGATGGATTTTGACCAATCAAAAAAGGCAAAGAATTTTCAACAGATTGGGAGACACTTTAGTTGTAAAGATTAAAAATACACAAGATTCATCAGATATCATATATTTGAAAGATTAAAGAGGTCAGATTTTCTTGAATTGTTACTTTGAAGAATTAACCAACAGATCTATTAGCAACCTTTGATCTGTTCTCTTGATGTCAAACAGCCAAAAGGATTGGTGGGTTGGATTACCAAAAGAGCTTCAAAATGACATAGAATTAGAAGAATAAAGCACCAAACCATCTAAGACAGAGGTAAAGTGATTGTAAAAGTAGCAGGTTTGTTACTTACAGAAACAGTACCCCATGTTGTTCAACATACTATTACAGATGACTAGTCCCAAATTCTCAGAAAAGCATCAGAGTATTTTGAAAAAATAATTCAAACATTTGAATAGAAAAATAATTATTAAAAAATAATCACAGCATCATGCGGTTGTATGTTATTTTGGATTACAAAGTGAATAATGATGTATAGTTTTCACTAGGAAATTTCAAATCATAAATTCTATAGCTTTCGCTAAGCATGATTAAAAATGAAATCATCGTACAAGTCGTGTATATTCCACTTTTGATGAATGAAATGATTCATCGCGCATAGTCTCTATGTAAGTGGCTGAACCGATGTGTTGGTCTATTAGTAAAGGCTGGCTCACCACTCGCCGAAGCTTGTGATCTACACCACCTTCCTATCAACGCAGTCTTCTGCTGCCGACCTTCATCTTACGAAAGAATAACTTGTCTCGGGATAGGATTCGTGCTTAGATGCTTTCAGCACTTAGCCTAAACGGCTTAGCTGCCCGGCCTGCCTTGTCAGACAACCGGTAAACCAGTGGCCACGCTGCTCTGTTCCTCTCGTACTCGGAGCAACTTCCCCTCAGTTATTCACGCTTCCATCAGGCAGAGACCGACCTGTCTCACGACGGTCTAAACCCAGCTCATGTTCCCTTTTAATAGGCGAGCAGCCTCACCCTTGGCCCCTGCTGCAGGACCAGGATAGGAAAAGCCGACATCGAGGTACCAAACCGCGGGGTCGATAGGAGCTCTCGCCCGCGACGAGCCTGTTATCCCTGGGGTAATTTTTCTGTCACCTCCGGGCCCCAATAGTGGGCACACGAAGGATCGCTAAGCCAGACTTTCGTCTATGAATTCCGTGCGTTTGGAAATCCATTCAGTCGAGTTTTTGGCTTTGCCCTCTTCAACGGATTTCTGCCCCGTTTGAACTCAACTTTGGGCCCCTTTGATATCTTTTCAAAGGGGTGCCGCCCCAGCCGAACTGCCCACCTGCACGTGTCTCCGGTCTTCACTGGATAAGTGGTACTGCAAAAAGAGTCTGGTGTTACATCGTTGCTTCTCAACACCCCGGAGAGTGTTAAGCATGGCTCCCAGATACCCTGTGCAATTCTTACTATACCACAAGCACAAGCTGCAGTAAAACTCCACGGGGTCTTCTCTCCCCGATGGAAGGCGATGGACTGTTCGTCCACCTTATGTGGCTTCACCGGGTTGTAGGCGGGGACAGTGGGGCTCTCGTTGTTCCATTCATGCGCGTCGGAACTTACCCGACAAGGCATTTGGCTACCTTAAGAGAGTCAGAGTTACTCCCGGCGTTAACCGGCCCTTAGCTCGGTTGAACCCAAGTTTTAGGTACCGGCACCGGCCAGGATTCAGCGACTATACAAATCCTTTCGGACTAGCAGTCGCCTGTGTTTTTATTAAACAGTCGAAACCCCCTTGTCATTGCAACCTGCGGTCCCCATTCCTCATGAAGATCGCAGGCATCCCTTATACCTAAGCTACAGGACTAATTTGCCGAATTCCCTCGCCATACGGTATACCCGTAGCACCTTAGCTTACTAAGCCAGCGCACCTGTGTCGGTTCTGGGTACGAGCTTGCACTTTGCTAACTACACAGTCTTTCATGGTCTCCTGGAATCGAGAAAACTCCGCTAACGCGAAGCCATTCCTACCTCGAACTGGTTCTCGTCATTACGACACTCCCCAATTCTCGAATAGTTAGATACAACGACGATTGTACAATCCCTATCCGGAAGCGAACCATATAGCTCAAACGCTCAATGCAAGGTACTAGAATATTAACTAGTTTCCCATTCGGTGTACTCTGTTGAGGTACATCTTAGGATCGACTACCTCCAGGCTGATAACGCATTGCCTGGAAACCCTTGCGCTTACGGTGGTATGGATTCTCACCATACTATGCTGTTACTGCCGCCAGGATCTGCAATAGAAACCGGTCCACAGGACGTCACCGCCCTGCTTCGACCCAATCACTACGCCAACCTACCACGAATCATCCACTGATGATTATCTAAAGTATCGGTACTTTGCTTTAGCCCCGTCCGTTTTTGAGGCATCCCCCCTCGGCAGGTAAGTTGTTACACACTTTTTAAAGGATAGCTGCTTCTGAGCTTACCTCCCTGCTGTCTTGGCGAGAACACGCTCTTTAGCTTGACACTTAGCAAAAATTTGGGGACCTTAACTTCAGTCTGGGTTAAACCCCTTTCGGTCATGAGCCTTACGCCACATGAACCCGTGTCCTTGCTTCTACGATGTATATCCGTTCGGAGTTTGAATGAGCGGTGAGGGATTTCTCCCCCGCGCCGCTCTATCAGTGCTCTACCGGAAACACTATCTCCACAAAGCACGCCCTGCGAGACGCTTCGGTTGGAACTAGCGAGCGCCAGTCTAGATTGGTTTTTGACCCCTATTCCCAGGTCACAACAACGATTTGCACGTCAGAACGTCTTAAGACCTCCAGCGGGCTTTCGCCCGCCTTCATCTAGCCCAGGAATAGATCGACTGGCTTCTAGCCTAGCCGCCATGACTCTACGCACTTTCACACGCTTCTCCTCACAATGCTGCGAGAACTCGGTTTCCCTTCGCCTACACCTTTACAGGTTTAAGCTTGCCATGACAGTTAGCTCCCTGGCCCGTGTTTCGAGACGGAACGCATGACACTGATGACTTGAACATCAAATCTTCAACTCTATTGCTAGAATCTCCAAAATGAAAAAATCACCTTCCATGCCATGCACGTCTGTAAGTAATAGGTTTCATGCACTTTTCGCCCCCCTTCCGGGGTACTTTTCAGCTTTCCCTCACGGTACTAGTCCACTATCGGTCTTGAGAGATATTTAGCCTCGGATGCTACTTTCACCCATATTCATTGCCCACTACCAAGGACAACTACTCGGGTATGAATAGGACTCTTCCCATTTCGCTTACGGGGATATCACCCTCTATGTCAGTACTTTTCAGAACATTTCAGCTGTGTTTCAAGATTCCATATTATCATACCAAAACACCACATCTCCCGAAGGATTCAGTTTGGGCTCTTTCCTTTTCGATCGCCTCTACTTGGGAAATCTCAATTGATTTCTTTTCCACGTGGTACTAAGATGCTTCAATTCCCACGGTTCGACTTCCAATACTAGTGTACTGGAATGCACAAAAGTGCAAGATTCTCATTCGGACATCTCGGGATCATAGGATGCGTGCGCCTACCCCGAGCTTATCGCAGCTTGCCACGTCCTTCATCTCTCCTCAAGCCTAGCAATCCACCTATTACCGTCTTTACACCGGCAAATTCAGCCACATATTACACGACTATGCACGACGATCATTGCGAATCCCCTGGCAGGGACCCGCTACATCCTTCATACACCACTTTCGTGATGCATTGCATCGATGATTTGATGTGAAGATTAGTGCATCCGTACACTTTCCTTATCTAAGGAGGTGATCCGACCGCAGGTTCCCCTACGGTCACCTTGTTACGACTTTTCCCTTGTCACGAACCTCAAGTTCGATAACGCCAATCAGACGTCACCTCGCTAAAAGCTCACTTCAATGAAACGACGGGCGGTGTGTGCAAGGAGCAGGGACGTATTCACCGCGCGATAATGACACGCAGTTACTAGGGATTCCATATTCGTGAGGGCGAGTTGCAGCCCTCAGTCATAACTGTGGTAACGTTTGAGGATTACCTCATCCTTTCGGATTCGAAACCCATTGTCGTTACCATTGCAGCCCGCGTGTGGCCCCAGAGTTTCGGGGCATACTGACCTGCCGTGGCCCCTTCCTTCCTCCGCATTAACTGCGGCGGTCCCGCTAATTCGCCCCACTACTCCTGAGAGTAATGGTGGCAACTAGAGGCAGGGATCTCGCTCGTTACCTGACTTAACAGGACATCTCACGGCACGAGCTGGCGACGGCCATGCACCACCTCTCAGCTTGTCTGGTAAAGTCTTCAGCTTGACCTTCATTCTGCTGTCTCTCCGGGTAAGATTTCTGGCGTTGACTCCAATTGAACCGCAGGCTTCACCCCTTGTGGTGCTCCCCCGCCAATTCCTTTAAGTTTCATACTTGCGTACGTACTTCCCAGGCGGCAAACTTAACGGCTTCCCTGCAGCACTGCATTGGCCACAAGCCAATGCATCACTGAGTTTGCATAGTTTACAGCTGGGACTACCCGGGTATCTAATCCGGTTTGCTCCCCCAGCTTTCATCCCTCACCGTCGGACGTGTTCTGGTAGACCGCCTTCGCCACAGGTGGTCATCAATAGATCAAAGGATTTTACCCCTTCCTACCGAGTACCGTCTACCTCTCCCACTCCCTAGCTCTGCAGTATTCCCGGCAGCCTATACGTTGAGCGTATAGATTTAACCGAAAACTTACAGAGCCGGCTACGGATGCTTTAGGCCCAATAATCATCCTGACCACTTGAGGTGCTGGTTTTACCGCGGCGGCTGACACCAGAACTTGCCCACCCCTTATTCAACAGTGTTTCTAGGACTGTCAAAAGGTTCGTTTAGCACAAACCACTCGGATTAACCTTGTCGTGCTTTCGCACATTGCAAAGTTTTCTCGCCTGCTGCGCCCCATAGGGCCTGGGTCCGTGTCTCAGTACCCATCTCCGGGCTACTCCTCTCAGAGCCCGTACCTGTAATAGTCTTGGTGGGCCATTACCTCACCAACAAACTGATAGGCCGCAGTCCCATCCTACGGCGATAAATCATTTGGAACACAAACCATTCCAGATATAGTGTTCTATCGGGCATTATACTCAGTTTCCCGAGGTTATTCCCGTCCATAGGGTAGGTTGACTACGCGTTACTGAGCCGTCTGCCTTGTATTACTACAATGACTCGCATGGCTTAGTATCAATCCGATAGCAGTCAGGTCCGGCAGGATCAACCGGATTCTGAAATTTTTGATTTTGATTATTGAAGTACATTTGTACTTTAATTGGAATTGACGGATGCACATAATCTTCACATCTCAGATATTGATCACTTGATCAAATCCTCATTTTTGTATGCGTAACTGGAGGCCCATGAATCACAAAATGGCATAATACCATACTTCATCACAAGCGCCGCCTATTGCGTTACGTATGCAAAAGGTCAACACCTCAGAATCCATATAAACCATGCGTAAAATTATACCTGATCGGGGCTATTTGTTGTAAAAATTACAATGTTTCAACGTTGCAAAACTATATAGTTTTCAAAAATTTGTGCCAGATGACTACGCCATTTTCAATAGTTAAAATGATAGAAGCGAATTTGTGAATTTGGTTTTGGATTATACTAAAGAGTACAAAAAGAAAACTCCTGCATCAGCTAAACTATTTGCAAAATCAGCAAAGATGCATATCAATGGCGTTTCTCATAACATAAGATTTTATGAACCATATCCATTTGTTGTAAAAAAATCTTTAGGAAAAAATTTGATTGATGTTGATTCAAACAAGTATACAGATTACTGGATGGGTCATTGGGCTTTGATTCTAGGACACGGTCCAAAAGGAGTTAAAAAGAATCTACAAAAACAGATTGAGAAATCTTGGATGTATGGAACAGTAAATGAGCAGACCATCTTACTGTCTGAACTAATATCAAAAGCAGTTTCAGTAGCTGAGAAGATTCGTTATGTCACATCTGGAACTGAAGCTACAATGTATGCAGTAAGATTAGCCCGCTCTGTAACTGGGAAAAAAATTATTGCAAAGATTGATGGTGGATGGCACGGATATACTTCTGATTTACTAAAATCTGTAAACTGGCCGTTTTCAGAGTCTGAAAGTAGTGGTGTTGTAAATGAAGAGCAGATTATATCAATTCCATACAATGATTTGGTAAAATCACTTTCTATTTTGAAAAAATATTGCAAGGAATTAGCTGGTGTAATTATAGAGCCAGTTCTAGGTGGTGGAGGATGTATTCCAGCTGATGTTGATTACTTGAAAGGTGTACAGGAGTTTTGTAAAAAGAACAATTCGTTATTTATTTTAGATGAGATTGTTACTGGATTTAGATTTAGATTTGGGTGCCTATACCCTACAATGAAGCTTGATCCTGACATTGTAACTTTGGGAAAAATTGTAGGAGGGGGAATGGCAATTGGTGTGATGTGTGGCAAAAAGGAAATCATGGAGTATGCAGATACCACTGGAAAGAAAAAGTCAGAGAGAAGTTATGTTGGTGGAGGTACGTTTTCTGCAAATCCTGCCTCAATGGTGGCAGGTTTTTCTACACTATCTGAGTTGAAAAGTAAAAAATCAATTTATTCTAAAATTAACTCTATTGGGAAATATGCAAGAAAAGAGATTACCAAAACATTTGATGGTAAGGTTGCAGTTACTGGAAAGGGTTCATTGTTTATGACTCATTTTCTAAAAGACGGAATTACTGAAATTACAAACTCATCTCAGGCTGCAAAATGCGATGGGGAATTATTGGCAAAGTATCACTTTAAGATGATAGCCCATGATGGAATATTTTTCTTACCAGGAAAACTTGGCGCAATATCAGATGCACATTCAAAGTCAGATATCAAAAAGATGGTAAAGGCATCTGAGGACTTTATTTATTAGAGTCATTTGGAAAGAATTCTGACTTCCAAGCCTTTAGTTTTCGGAAAATTTCTAGATATTCTTTTGACTTTACAGTGATGTGTATGTGGGCATACAGTTCTCCAAACTGACACTCAAATATCATTCTGCACTCGTCTTTGAAGAAGGGTACAGAGATTCCAATCTTGATTAATTTTGAGAACTCAAAATCTTGGATTTGAATTATATTTTCTTTGATGGTTATTTGTTTGGGATTTGAATTTTTGGAGATGGTCTCATCTAATTTCTTTTTGACTTCATCACTCCACAAGGGAGTATCATGGGGCCACCTGTGAACAAACACTTTTTCAGCTAGAAATGAAATTTCAGACAACACCAGAACTAATTTTCATGTTTTTATAAAATAAGTGATTTTACAAAATATTGGAAAAGAAAAAGGAAGTAAAAGATGCCTATGCAACTGATGACCCTACCAATACAGATGCAAAGTCCCAAGAAGATATGGCAAAGGAGGCCATCAAGAAATTCAAATCATTGAATAATCAGTAAAGTTTGATTATAGAAGAGAGGTTTTTAAAAAAAATGGGACTGTTTGGCAAAAAAGAAGATCCTGAAGACCTAATGTATGATGCAATGGACATGGTAGAAAGAAATCAACCAAAAGCTGCCATTTCATTATTTAACAAAGTTCTAAAACAAGAGCCAGAAAACAAAGAGGCATTACTACAAAAGGGATTGGCGCTAAACAAGATAAAAAAATATCAGGACGCAATTACTTGCTTTGACAGACTGATAGAAGTTGATCCTAAAGATGCCCAAGCCCTAAACAACAGAGGAATAGCTATGGCAGAGACTGGCAACATTCAGGGGGCAGCAGAATATTACGACAAAGCAATAGAAGCTGATGCAAAGTACGCATCAGCCTATTTTAACAAAGGCGTACTACTAGACAAACTCCAAGAGCATGAAGAGGCCTTGACTATTTTAGACAAGGCAATCTCAATTGATCCAAAAAAGCCAAATGCCCAAATTTACAAAGGAATAGTTTTAGGAAAACTCAAAAGAAACGAGGAAGCCTTGAATTGCTTTTCTAATGTTTGCAAAAAATATCCAAATAATTTGGATGCATTCTTTCAAAAAGGAGTACAGTTAGCAGAATTAGGGCAACACAAAAAAGCACTAGATGTGTTTGATGAGATTTTAAAAAAATTCAAAGGCAATGTTAATGTGGTTTATGCAAAATCACGCAGTCTCGCAGCACTTGAGAGATATCCCGAATCCCTAGAACTCCTAAAGCAGGCAGTATCTGTAAGTCCCAAAGTCATTCGCGCATGGGCAAAAGAAGAGCCAATATTTACAAAGTTGCACAGCAATGATCAGTTCAGAAAGTTGCTAAAATTATAATACTTTTTTGCGAACCGCATCAACTCTAATAAGACCAACTTTCTTTTTTGGGCCAATGAGTCGTGCCTCAAATATTGGAACATACAGTTCAGTAATTTCTCGCAAAACAAATTCTTCAGAAAGATCCCGGACATCAGTTTCCAATGGTTTTTTTAGCATCGTCTGAAGCTTGTCAATAGCTGCATCATATGTCAACTCTGGTCTTTTGACATTTGGTTCGTTTTGCTCTAGTATTCCCTTTGGATAATTTTCAACTGATTTTGAATTTACTTTGAATGGAAAGTTTATCTCTCTTCCATGATGATCAAACGCAAGCTCGTCTTCCTCTTCAACAAAGACATGCTCCTCAAGTTTTATGTCAATCTTGTTTTTTCCTCGCTTTCCAACAAATGCTTTTTCTAGAGTTGACTTTGATTTGATTGGAAACACACCATCTCCCAAAACAACTTCATTTACATTTGAAGGAACAGAGATTGTATGTACTGCCTTTCTAAAATAATCAGCAATGTACTTTCCAGATACTAGCAAAATGCACTCATAGTATAATTTTAAGGAATGGAGGTGAACCTCTTCTTTTTTTGGTCTTGAAAGCAATGACTTGAATGGTGAGGTCTTTTTGTCTTCAACAATCTGCTCTGCCTCATCTTGTTCTATGCTCTTTCTTAGAACTGTGGTTTTTACATCATAATTTGACTTTACCAAAACTAAACAAAATACAGCATCATAGCTATTAAACCAATTCTACTAGGAATTAAATAATAGATTTTTCAAAATACAGATATGGCAACAAAAAAGAAAGTTGGATATATTGAGAGATTTTTGAAAAAAGCAGACAAGGCAATTGATGAAGGGGTAAAGAGAGCAGACGAAGTATTAGAGGATGCAGTAGAGTTTGGTTCAATGACTGCAAAACAGGCAGCACAGGCAAGCAAAGAAATCCAAAACAGGGCAAAAAAAGAAAGCGAGCAACTACACAAGAAAGGTACCAAAAAAATTAGTGAAGGTATTTCTGCTGTAAAAAATGCAGGGGTAGGTACTGAAGATGATTTGGCAACACTTGAGAAACTAGGAAAACTTCGAAAGGCAGGAGTCATTACTCAAAAAGAATTTCAGGCAAAGAAAAAGAAGATTCTGGATAGAATTTAAGATGAAAAAATCAAATATCAATGGTATTAATGATAAAAGAAATGTAAATCCAAATTGGTTTACATCTAAAACATGGATGAAGGTTCTATCAGAGAAAATAAAATCAAAAGATCAAGACATCTATCATGTTCATTTTGAAAAGGGTTCTAGAACAAAACTTCATGCACATAATGGAAACCAAGTATTAATTGCAACCAAAGGTAAAGGCAGTCTTGAAATTTTTAAAAAGTATGGCACAAGTAAAAGCAATTTCAAAATAAAAAAGACTGAAAAGATTACTCTAAACGAAGGGGACATTGTACACATACCTGCAAAGACACTCCATACTCACGGATCTGTGGATAAAAAAAAGACGTTTTCTCATATTGCAATCAATATTTTGCCACGAAAAAATGCACAGTACAAGACAGTCTGGTGGGAATCAGATTTTAAGACAAAGGCTATTAATATCATTTAGAGAATGTCAGTTAGAAAAAATTCAGAAATAGAATCAATCCAAGGAAATGAAGGAACTAGTATCAAACAATTTTTTCACCCACACAATACGCTAAACGAGATTAACTATAGCCTTGCACAATTCACATTAAAGCCAGGAAAAAAATCAAAGATTCACAAGCTAAAGTCATCTGAAATATACTATATCTTAGAGGGAAGCGCAAATTTGATAGTAGATGATGAAGTTTTAGAACTAGAAAAAGATGATTCGATATATGTTCCACCAAACTCAAAGCAACATATTGAAAACAAGGGGGAAGAAAACTTGCGATTTTTGTGCATAGTAGAGCCTGCATGGAAAGCAGAAGATGAGATCATACTAGAATGAATAATCATACATGGCATAAACGAAATTATTTTTAACGTATGATAAATCTCTAAAATTAGTGAACGCGTATCAGGCCCTCAAGGTATTGGATGTTGATTCAAACTCATCACAAGAGGAGATAAAATCAGCATTTAGAAAAAAGGCACTAGAGCATCATCCAGACAAAAGTAAGAACAAAAATGAGGATGTGGAATTTAAAAGAATTACAGAGGCATATGAATTTCTTAAAAAAAATCATCATCAGAGAAATGATGTTTATCATCAAAATGATTCAAAACCAAAAACAAACTTCAAAAGAAAACCATGGGGCGCACCTGAAGATGAAAAAATTCCAGAGCAAGACTGGGGAAAGTACACAAAAGAGTTTGAAGAAGGAGATCCTGACTTTTGGAAAGAGTATGAAAAAAAATTTTGGGAAGAATACAATGCAAGAGTTCGTCCAGATGGACGAAATGGAGAATATGAAAAGGCAAAAGAGCCTAAAAAGCAGCCTAATCTCTTTGTAGATGTAGACAAGAGTTTGTGCATTGGTTGTTGTAGCTGTGAAATAATTGCTCCAGACGTATTTGAAATTAACAAAGAAAGAATGATGAATCCAAAATCATCAGTAATTAATCAAAAAGGTGCAGGAGTAAACAAGATTATGGATGCAGCAATGACTTGTCCCACAAAGGCAATAATTGTAGAAAACACAGACACGAAAGAAAGAATGTATCCTTATTGAAATTACATTTTTAGTTTTTCATATATCTCATCTAATTCGGATTCAGGCAATTTCAATGTGCCATCAAACATGCTATGTATTGCAGATGCAGAATCATCAGAACTTCTTGGAACTAAATGAACGTGTACATGTGGTATCTCTTGTCCTGCATCTTTTCCGTTGTGTACTGCAACCAAAGTGGCACCAGAAATAGAATCAACTTTAGATATCATTTTATGCACAAGTGAAAACAAATCGGCATTCTCATCACCAGACATGTCTTGAATTTTCTGATGGTGGTTTTTTGGAATTACTAGAACGTGTCCCTTTGCTAGAGGAAATGCATCTAGAAACGAAATGGAGTTAGAAGTTTCTCCAAGTATTTTACATGGAATTTCCTTTGCAATTATTTTACAGAAAATACAATCCATATCATATCATATTTTTTTTAATATTAAATGGTTAATTATGGGTCTACAACTGTTGCCCATGCCAATCCTTTGCCAAACTTGATAGTTGTAACATCACCAGGTTTGTGATTACAATTTTCAATTGTTTTTGGTATTGCATCACTAGTTTCAACATAACAGATTCCATTATCATTGCTCAAAATTTCAACATCCTCATAGATATCCTCACGGATTAAATTCCAAAATGGAAACACCAAAGTAGACAATACCAATCCTGCAACTACAAATGCACCTCCAAAGACTAATCCAGCCTTTTGGCTTGAACTAATCTCCATTCTACCAAGTACCGCCATCACCTGCATTAGGATCTAATTTCTTTGCAGGGACATTACCATGTGCTTTTTTCATGTGTCTTTTCAGGCGTTCAGGATCATGTAGTTCTGTTCCACAGGTATCACATTTTGTTTTACTGCCATTGTCTTTGTTACGTTTGAACAAACCCATATTTTGTTAAAATTTTGAAATACATTATAAAGGATACGTGATTTTTGGAAGATCATGACGATAAAAAATATCACTGTTTTAGGTTCAGGAGTAATGGGACACGGTATTGCACAGGTATCAGCCACTGCAGGATACAATATTGTCCTAAGAGATATCGAGCAAGGATTTTTGGATAAGGCAATGGAGAAAATAAGATGGAGTTTAGATAAACTAGTTTCAAAAGAAAAAATTTCAAAAGAAGAAGGGGATGCAATTTTTGGTAGAATTAAACCAGTAGTAGATTTGAAGGAGGCAGTAAAAGATGCAGAGATGGTAATAGAGGTGGTACCAGAGATAATGGATTTGAAGAAAAAAGTTTATGCAGAATTAGATGAGGTGGCAGCACCTGAAGTAATCTTTGCATCAAACACAAGTACATTACCAATTACAGAGATTGCTAACACAACATCTAGGCCTGACAAATTTATTGGAATTCATTTCTTTAACCCTCCACAACTAATGAAATTAGTTGAAGTGATTCCAGGAGAAAAAACATCTCAGCAAGTCACAGAGTTGACTAAAGATTTTGTAAAATCAGTAAACAAACAAGCAGTACTGTGTAGAAAGGATGTCCCAGGATTCATCATTAACAGATTATTCATTCCAATGGTTCACGAAGCATGTTTTGTCAAAGATAGAACTGGAGCAACTCTTGAAGAGATTGATTCGGCAGTAAAATTCAAGTTAGGATTTCCCATGGGAATTTTTGAATTAGCAGATTTTACAGGCATGGATGTAATACACAAGGCAACAGTTGAGATGCACTTGAGGGACAAAAAAGTAATCAACCCACATCCACTAGTTGAAAAAATGTTTGATGAAAAAAAGTTGGGGCAAAAATCAGGTGAAGGTTATTACAAATACTCTGATGACAAATATGAAAGAGTTACACTATCTGAAGAGCTGGCACAAAAATGTGACCCAATTCAGATTGTTGCAAATATTCTAAACAATGCAGCATGGCTTGTAACAAATGGTGCAAGTGACATTGATGAAATTGAAAAAGCAGTTCAATTAGGATTGGGTCTCAAAAAACCACTATTTGAGACAGCAAAAGAGATTGGCATCAAAAATATTGTAGAAGAGTTAAACAAACTTGCTCAAGAGTACGGAGAGTTTTACAAACCAGACCCATTATTGGTGTCTATGCAGAACTAATGAATGCCCAAATGTTCTTTTATTTTACCTACATCTTCACCAATCATTGCAATCTGACTACTTAGTGCCCACACAGAATTTCGTGATTGAATGTTTTGGTTGTTTAGATATTTTACCAAAGTCATGGTAAATTCAGAGTTTTTTGTTTTTTCAAGATAAGATATGATTTCATCTATCATTTGAGGAGGTAATCCTTTGTCTAATTTGTCAATGAGTTGTTTGCATTCCTCATCATTTTGAATTGCCATAACCTAGCATACAATCTTTTGACTAAAGAATATTATGGAGATATTAATTCTAGAATTTTTTTAATTGCTTCTTGAGGAGTATCCACTCCAACTATCTTGATGTTTTCTCTGTGATCAAGATATCCGCCAATAAATGGATCAACTGAGCTATCAAGATTTCTAATTGCAACCATTGGTTTTTTGTGCATGTATGCAGCACATGTTTCAGATAACGTTCCAGACCCGCCACCTACAATTATCACACCATCAGCTGACAAGGCATTGAGAAAATCACGTGCCAATCCCATTCCGGTCGGAATTACAATGTCACAGTATTCATTTGCCTCAGCAGGATCATTTTGAGGAATTATTCCAATAGTTAGACCTCCTGCATCCTTTGCGCCATGAGCTGCTGCAATCATCACCCCACCCAGACCACCACAAATTAAGACAGAATCAGATTTTGCAATTTCAGCCCCAATCTCATAAGCAATTTTTTCATGCTTAGGAAGGCATCCCTTTGTGTTGTGGCCAATAACTAAGATCTGTCTTTTCTTTGCCATAGTCTTAAAGACAAAAAATGGTTTGAAATATCTTCCGAGAGAAAAGGATATTAGTAAAAAATACCACTGCTCTGTATGGAAAGACGTTCAATGCCAGTATGTTTTACTGAAAAACAATACAAAATGATCGAAGAGTATGCCAAAAGAAACGGCATGCTAAATGCAAGTCAAGCTCTTGAAAAACTGCTAAGCGAATAAACGCTTTTTTTGTTATTTTTGTTTTGTTTTATCCAATCTATGATTAAGCCATTCCCTTTATTCCATATCCTAACAATACAGAGTAACATCCCAAACCACATTTTTCGCATATTGGCTTCATAGAATCTTTCTCAGCACTTCCTATGCAGCAGGGTTGTTTTTCCCGACCCATGTGATCAACTGAAACAATTGCCCAAGTAGGGCAATCAATAGGAGTGGTTCCTTTTCCACCCCAATTTTGTTTCATAATTTCTAGTTGTTCTTTAGGATTGATGATATAATTTTTTAGAGAATTTAATTTTAAATCAATTAGTCTATCAATTACTTTGTCACGTTCTTTACCAAATGGAAGCCAAAGAGGATCATTTTCCATAAACGGTGTGTGGAATTGAAATCCAATTTTATTAGTATAGTCTTTCCAATCATCAATTACTTTTTCAACTGTTTTGTAATTTTGTGAGTTTATGGTCATTGTTATCCATATATCTTTCCAGGCTTTTTGGCCATTGTTTTTTACATAGTTTAGAACATTTTCTCTAGTTTTTGCCCATGCACCTTCTCCACGAATTTTATTGTGCGTCTTTTCATCTCCGTCTATTGAAATCCAGTAAAAGTAAATGTCCTTAAAGTAAGGAATTGGAAAAGTTCCATTAGTCACAACACATGCTCTTTTTGGAAATTCTTTGACAAACAGTTCAACAATGTCTGGACGCATCATAGGTTCACCACCAACCAAAGTTGCAATAAATACATGTTGCTTCTTGAACTTTTCATCAATGATTTTTTTCCATTGCTGAGTTGTGAGATCCTCATTTTCTTTTCGGTTTAGCCACCAGTAGCAGTGTTCGCAATGCAAATTGCAGACATTGATTATATCAGCTGAGCCATAAAATGGACTCTTTCTACCAAATAACTTGTATCCGCCAATTTTTAGTCCCAGATGAAAATACAGTGGAGATTCTCGAATGATCTGTCTAAATCCTCTTCCCATAATTTCCATATTAAAAATATGAATTCAAAAAATTTAACATTTTCATAATGTGCCAGAATAAAACAACAGGATAAGCTATATAGAATAAAACATTCACATCAGATTTGTAAAATGGGATTATTTAGTAAAAAGCCATCATTTTGTGCCGTTTGCAACAAAGAACTAACTCACAAGCACAAACCAAAAAGAGAATGGAACATCAAAGGTTCACTTTGTGGGGATTGCCATTTTGAAAAACAAAAGGAGTACTATGAAGGAAAGGTAAGACAACCATGCGTCGAATGCGGGAATACTCAAAAAATAACGGACCTGTGGGAGCCAAGATGGCAATGGGACATGGAGGGACTTCTTTGCAAGCCATGTTTTGATAAAAAAGAAGAATCATTTGGAAAAAAGAAAAACTTTTGTTCATTGTGTGGGGGCAAGATGGGACTGATCAGATACAATCCAAAAGGAAAATGGAAGGTAGATGGACAGCTGTGCAGAAAATGCTGGGATGAGAAAAAAGCAGAGTTAGGATAACAGTTGAGATTTTTTAAAAAAATAAAATGCGATAGTTGTGATAGTAAATTTTCAAAACAAGAAGAGTTGATGAATCACAAACAGATTGTTCATGGAAAAGATTTACAGTATGATTGCAAAGTGTGTGACAAATATTTTTCAAATATGGAAGATATGCGAACTCATTTGCAAAGAGAGCACAGTTACAAAAAAGACAGAGAGAATTAGATTGCTTTTACAGTTTTGACTACTGGGGGTCTTACTTTAGTAAATACTCTGAATCCACAAATACATTTGATTTCAGGTAAACGAGATAGTTCAGTATTTGAGACCATAGTTCCACATCTAAGGCAAGAATAGTTTACATCAAATGTTTCAACAGGTGTTTCTTCTACTTCATCATCAAAGTTTTCTTCAGCCATGTTTATCATCAAAATTTCTGTAATTTAGAGATTATGTTAAGGAGAGTTCAATGTAGACGTCATCAGGAATCTTTAGTCGCATAAGTTGTCTGATTGCTTTATCATCAGCGTTGATATTGATAATTCTTCTATGCATTTTCATCTCCCACTTCTCATAGGTTTCAGTGCCACTGCCACAGGGTGACTTTCTAGTAGCAACATGTAATCTTTTTACAGGAAGTGGTGTTGGACCTTTTACCTTAACACCTGTTTTTTTACCGATACCCATGATTTCCCCACATACTCCATCTAGTTTTGGTAGACTTGTTGATGTGAGTTTGACACGGGCGGTTTGGGTCATAAAAAATCCGCCTATGGTTTGTACTCTTCGGTAATTTCCTTAACGATTCCTGCTGCGATAGTTGCACCCATATCTCTTAGGGCAAATCTACCCATCTCAGGGAAATCTTGGAATGTTTCAATACAAGTTGGTCTTACCGGTCTGATTTTTACAATTGCGGAATCTCCAACTTTGAGGAATTTTGGATTTTCTTCCTCAACGGCACCAGTTGCGGGGTTGATCTTTTGTAGAAACTCAGTAACTGTTGCTGCAACTTGTGCAGTGTGTGCGTGCATAACTGGAGTGTAACCAGGTGCAATTGCTGTTGGGTGGTGAATTACAATAATTTGTGCTTTGAATTCTTTTGCAACTGCTGGAGGAGCATCTGGACTTCCAAGAACATCTCCTCTTTTGATATCTTTCTTCTCAACACCTCTAAGGTTAAAACCAATGTTATCACCTGCTTCTGCAGATGGCATCTCTTGGTGGTGTGTCTCAATAGATTTGATTTCACCAGGAGCACCTGAAGGCATTACAACAATTTTGTCTCCTGCTTTCATAGTTCCTGTCTCAACTCTACCTACTGGAACGGTACCAACACCAGTGATGGTATAAACATCTTGGATTGGAACACGTAGTGGTTTTCCTACTGGTTTTTCAGATACTGTAAAGTCATCAAATGCTTCAAGTAGGGTCTTGCCATTGTACCATGGCATGTTCTCAGATTTTTTAACCAAGTTATCGCCTTTCCATCCAGAAACTGGAATGAATGGCACATTTTCTAGTTTGTAACCTACAGATTTAACTAATTTTTCGCCCTTTTCTTTGGCGGCTTTAAATGCGTCTTCAGAATAGTTGCTATCATCCATCTTGTTGATTGCAACGATTAGTTGGTTTACACCTAAAGTCTTGAGTAAGAATGCGTGTTCTCTTGCTTGACCTCCTGCAGCAATTGCAGTATCTGTTTCACCTTCTTTTGCTGAAAGTACTAAGACTGCTGCATCGGCTTCAGAAGCACCAGTAATCATGTTTTTAATAAAGTCCCTGTGACCAGGAGCGTCAATCAAAGTAAAGAAGTACTTTGGAGACTCAAATTTTTGGAATGCAAGATCGATTGTAATACCTCTCTCTCTTTCATCCTTAATGTTATCCATAACCCATGCATACTTGAAAGTATCACCTTTTCCGGTCTTCTCGGATTCGGATGCATGTGCTGCAATTGTTCTTTCATCTACAACACCAAGATCCATCAAGAAATGACCCATAGTTGTTGATTTTCCATTATCAATATGACCTGTAACAATCAGGTTCAAGTGTGGTTTATCTGCCATGTAGAGTGCGTATCTGAGGGCATTTATTACTGTTATGAATTTTTGAAAAAAAATCCAAAATTTTTCAATTAATTTCAGATCAGAAGACTTTGCTAAAAGCACATAAATCAAAGGGGCAAAAATGGAAAATATGAAAATTACAGTTTCAGTTATCAAAGCCGATGTCGGTGGTGTCGGTGGACATACAAAACCAAGTGACGGATTGTTAGACGCAATTAAAAATACCGTCAAAAATTCAGCAGATTTGCTTATTGATTATTACATAGGATATTGTGGAGACGACACTCACATTGTAATGTCTCACACTCACGGAGTAGACAACCAACAGATTCACAAATTAGCATGGGATGCATTCATGGCAGGAACTCAAGTTGCAAAAGAAGAAGGTCTGTATGGGGCAGGACAAGATTTACTCAAAGATTCATTTTCAGGAAACGTAAAAGGTATGGGTCCAGGGGTTGCAGAGATGGAGTTTGAAGAAAGACCTAATGAAGCATTTACAGTATTTGCAGCGGATAAAACAGAACCAGGTGCATTCAACTATCCAATTTACAGAATGTTTGTAGACGCACTAAGTAACACAGGATTAATCGTAAACAAGAATCTTGCAGAAGGAGTAAAAATGAACATCATGGATGTTGAGAAAGCTCAGATTGCAGAATTAGAATTATGGCAAGACAAACCAACAATTGAAGCTGCATTAATGTATCCAGGAAGATATGTTGTAGATTCTGTCACTACCAAAGATGGAGAGCCAATTTTAGCTGCATCAACTGACAGATTACACAACATTGCAGGAACATATGTTGGAAAAGACGATCCAATTTGTCTTGTTAGAACACAAAAAAGATTCCCTGCAACCGAAGAGGTAGGAAGTGTCTTTAACAATCCACACTTTGTTGCAGGAAATACAAGAGGAAGTCACAACATGCCTTTAATGCCTGTGAAACTAAATTCTGCAGCAACAATCAACTTTTGCATTCCAATAGTTGAAGCACTTGTTTTTAGTATGCATAATGGAAAGTTTACAGGTCCATTTGATGGATTCTCAACTCCAGATTGGGATCTAATTAGAGAAAGAGCAACAGAAAAAGCAATGGCAATTAGAAGTCAAGGATTCATTCATCCAGCAACACTTGTTCCATCAGAATTAGAATATGCTGAAGGGTATAGAGCAAGAATGGATGTTCTTGAAAGTAAGATGAAACCAATGGAAGAAAGCACTTCTAGTGGACAAAAGAAAGAAAATTACGAAGATCCAGACTAGCCAGTTCGGACTCTGCAATTATAAGAAATGGTTAAATCTAAAAAGACATTACTGTATTTAGGCAGAAATGGATTTTCAAAAGATTTTTGACTGGAAGACATACATTTTCACAGCATTAGCTGTTATCTCATTTTCAAATTTCATGGCAGTATTATTTGGTAAAACTATACCAGTAATAGTACTAGACTTTTTCAAAGTTGCAGGAGAATACGTCGTATTGGGAGCAGTTTTTGTATTTGCACTTGCTTGGCTCCTAAAGGCAAAACCCCACAACCGTCCAAAACAATATTCAGTAGTCCCATTTGATGTATTTGGAAAAAAGAGTCAGATTGATGGCTTGAGAACAGAATTCAAAACACATGATGTGGCATGGAGTTTTATGAAGCAGTACAAAAAATCATACCCACTATACAATTTTGCGCTAGTATCTGATCTTCCAAAGTCAGACAAGCCAACTATTTTCAGATACATCTAGATTCAATTTTTATTCAACATTACGTAAAGAATTAGAATGGAGTTTTCTGTTTTAGCTGACGCATTTAACAAAATGGAGTCAACTAGAAAGAGATTAGAGTTAACTCAATACTTGGTAGAATTATTTGAAAAGACACCACAAGAAGTAATCTCAAAAATAGTTTACCTCTTACAAGGAAAACTAAGACCAGACTTTGAAGGAATAGAGTTAGGAGTAGCAGAAAAACTTGCAATAAGGGCAATTTCAAAGTCTTCAGGCATTCCAATTAAAAAAATTGAAGAAGAATATAGAAAAGGAGGAGACATGGGACATGCTGCAACCATAATACTAGAGCAGAAAACACAAACAACGTTTCTTGTAGAAGACATTACAGTAGAGCGCGTTTATGAGACACTATTCAAAATTGCAAAGCTAGAAGGAAACAGATCACAAGACATGAAGATGAAGTACATCTCAAGTCTTCTAAACGATGCAAGTCCACTAGAAGCAAGTTTTATTCTAAAAATTTTGTTAGGAACACTAAGACTAGGAATTGCAGAAAATACAGTAATGGATGCATTAGCAATAGCATTTTCAGGAAATAAAGAAAACAGAAAAGTGTTGGAGCATGCATACAATGTTTCTAGCGACTTGGGAAAAGTCGCAGAGATTTTAGCAAATGACGGATTAGAAGGAGTTGAAAAATTCAAAATAATTTTATTTAATCCCATCAGACCAATGCTTGCAGACAGAGTAAAGAGTGAGCAAGAAGCAATTGAGAAAATGGGAGAAGAGTTTGCAGCAGAATACAAGCTAGATGGAGAAAGAGTACAGTTGCATATTGAAGGAGACAAAGTTGTTTTGTTTTCAAGAAGTCTAGAAAACATTTCAAGCTACTATCCAGACATAATAGAAAAAATTCCAAAAGCAATTCAAGCAGAAAACATCATACTAGAAGCAGAGGCAGTTGCAGTTAATGAAAACACAGGAGAATTTTTACCATTCCAAGAATTAATGCACAGAAGAAGAAAATACAAAATAGAAAAAGCAGTTACACAGTACCCAATAACAGTTAATCTGTTTGATATTTTGTACTGCAATGGAAAAAGCTGTTTAGAGTTAGACTATAAAGAAAGAAGAGAGAAGATGGAAAAAGTTGTAAAAGAAGATGAATTTGTAAAACACATTCCAATGGCAATAGTAAAAAACGAAAACGACATTGAAGACTTTTTTGAAAACAGCATAAACGCAGGAAGTGAAGGACTGATGCTAAAGATGCTTGATAAACCATATCAAGCAGGTTCACGAGGAAGTCATTGGTTAAAACTCAAAAGAGAGTATCAAAATGAGCTTGGAGATAGTTTAGATCTAGTTGTCATAGGAGGATTCTTTGGAAAAGGAAGAAGAACTGGGAGTTATGGAACCTTGTTACTGGCAACATATGAGGAAGATGAAGATACATTTACCAGTATTTGTAAAGTTGGTACTGGATTTTCAGATGAAGATTTGGACCAATTGTATCAAATTCTAAGTCCCAAAGTTACAATCAAAAAAAATCCGCGCATCGATAGTGAAATGGAAGCTGATGTATGGTTTGAACCAGAATTAGTAATAGAGGTAGTTGCATCTGAGATCACACTTAGTCCAATTCACAAAGCAGCAAGAGACAAAGTTCGAAAGGGTGCAGGACTTGCGTTAAGGTTTCCAAAATTTACTGGAAAAATGAGAGTTGAGAAAATGGCAGAGGATGCATCCACAAATGAAGAAATAATTACACTATACCAAGGTCAGAAAAAAGTAGCACATGACAAAAGCCTCATGTAATCATGCTCAAAAAATATCAAAAATCATAGAGGATTTAAATTACCTTGGGATTTGGTAGTTTTTGTTATGTATAGCGGAGAGCTTGAAGTTCAAGCAAAAAGAAAGGCTATAGCAGTTTTACAAGACGAAATCAACAGAATTCTTAATGCTTCTAGAGAACTAGCAACACTTCCTGAACTGATGATGAAAAAAGACAAGACAGGAATCAAAAACACACTAGAGCAAATCTCAACAATTGAGGAAGAAGTAGAGAATCTAAGAAGAAAGATTACACGTGAGGTTGCAGATGTAGGGGGTTTGATCATGAATAGAGAGAATCTTCTAAACACAGCATATACAATGGATGAAATTGCAGGTTACATTACCGGAATCTCATTCAAACTCTCAAATGTAAAAGCAACTACACTAAAAAGTGCAAAACTAGACAAAGACTTGACAAAACTAATTGAATTGGTAGTAGACGAAGTCTACAAACTAAATGAGATCATTAGAAGTCTTAACACCAATACTGCAAATGCAATTGAGTTGGCACAAGAAACACAAACAATTGAAAGAGAAATAGACATCAAATACAGACAAGCAACAATAAAGCTTCTAAGTGAAGTCACAAACACCAAAGAATTGATGTTAATGAAAGATGTAATTGAGGGAATTGAAGAGATGGCAGATAAATGCCAAAGGGTTTCAGATTCTTTCATTTTGTTAGCACTAAGCCTATAGACAAACCATCATCTACATTTTTACTTTATTTTATATTTTAAAGAACACTTCAAGCTAGTGAATTCATATACACTTTAATTTATTAAAAAAATTGTGAAAGGAGAGTTAATTGAAAATAGAGTAATTGTATGGAATATCGAAGAGTCGCGTAAACTTTTCAGCCAAGGATATTATGGAAAGCCAATAGGAATACCAAAACCAAAGATTGAAGAAATTGATGCACCTCTTATTTTGGATTTAATTGAAGCATTGTATTTGTTGGAAAATAAAAAAATTACAATTTCAAAATCAAAACGTAAAGTTACAGTTGAACAGATGACAGATATTTGCAAACAAGAGCATCATGATTTTGATAAAAAATATCTAGTATACAAAAATTTTAGAGACAAGGGTTACATTATCAATCCCGGAATAAAGTTTGGTTGTGATTTTGCAGTTTATGAGAAAGGTCCAGGAATAGATCATGCACCGTTTTTAATTCAAGTGTATAATCGAAGTGAGTCAATTACATCCACAGGAATTGTACTTGCAGGAAGACTTGCAACAACTGTAAGAAAACAATTCATTTTAGCAATTCCCAAAGGCAAAGACAATGTTGACTTTTTAGCTTTAGATTGGTGGAAAGCTTAAGCAGATTTTATGTGACCTGCAATACGATCATAGATTTCAAAAAGCTCTTTTGTAATTCCAAAAGACAAATGATTATCCCATTTACTGCGAATTCTCACTGCATTTTCTGTTGGCTCAACATAGATGGTAGCATCTTTGACTGACTGCCTTGCAATCATCTCATTTAATTCAGTATCTTGATTTAATTTTTGAGCTAATGAACCAGGTCCATCCCAACTCACTTTGAGAACAGTTTTGGATGCAAAGTGGCCTTTGGTTGTAAGTTGTGTTTTTGCAACATAGTTACTAACATCTTGGCCAGTATCTTTTCTTACAATAAAATGTGCTTGAAATCTGTCTAGTGCACCCCAAGGGAGTGGATTTGGATCTTGCATTTTTAGCCCTTTTGAATAATTTGAATCACGTCAATGTTAGAATTCTTAACGTCAAGACATCCTCTATTAGTTATCATTCTAGCGGTACTAGCAAAATATCTACTGTAATAATCACCTTGTTCAACATCATCAGTTCCAATTTCTTTTGATTCTGAATCCACACCGATCTCCTTTAACATACTACTAAATTTCTCAGGCCATGTCTGATAGACAAATGTATCTGGCTCTGTATCATGCATCAAGAATCATGAATCATACCCACAAATAAAGATATCAAGAAAAAATTTTCAGGGATCAATCCAATTAAATATTACAAAAGATTTGAGACTTTATCTATGCTAAAATTCCAAGACAAAGTCGCACTAGTTACAGGAAGCGGAACAGGTATTGGAAAAGCCATTGCAACAAAATTTGTAGAAAACGGGGCCAGTGTAATTATTCTTGGTAGAAGAAAGGAACCCCTACAAGAAGCAGCAACAGAACTTGAAGGAAAAATCCCACAAGGGGTAAATGCAACAGTCAAAATTTTTGCAGGTGTAGATGTTGCTGATGAAACAGCAATGAATGAAATGTTTGATACTCTAAAAAATGAAGGAACCAATGTAGATTACATAATTAATAATGCTGGAGTTTCAGGTCCAGTAACATGTTTTGCAAATGCGCCACTAGATGAATTCAAAAGTACAATTGGAATTCATTTAACAGGAACATTCTGGGGTTCAGTTCAAGCACTAAAAGTAATGAAAGAAGGAGGAAAAATAATAACAATTTCAACATTCTTTACAGAAGAGAGGCCACTAGAGCAAAGACCTTACAGATTTAGAAGTCCATACACTGCATCACAAGGTGCAAAGAACAGACTTGCCGAAGCAATGTCATGGGAGTTAACTGACAAAGGAATCATATCAATTGCAACAAATCCCGGACCTGTTCACTCGGACAGAATTTACAAAACAGTTTATCCAAAAGCAGCAGCAGAATTCATGAGAGTTAGTGGATTTGAAGACCTTAGTCCAGTTGAAGTTGAAGAAGCAAAAGATGACTTGTTAGAATGCATACTAGCAGATGGTGTAGACAAGGAAGGGATTGCAAAAACAGCAGAAAAACTAGCAAACGGCAGAGATGTTGCTAAGCTAACTGAGACATTTACAAAATTATTAGAACAAATTCAAAAGCTGGCAGGAAAGATTCAAAACAACACATCACACATGATTGCAGACCAAGAATTCCTAAAACAAACACAAGTTGCAGAATCAGTTCTCAATTTGTGTGATGATAAAATTGCAGAAATTCTAAACGGTAAAGTAATTCCAGGAGACAGAGTATTTTATCCAGTAAGACCACATATTGGAACTACAACACCAGGAGTTCATCAACCAGACTTTGCAGGAAAAGCAGTAATCTTTACAGTTGATGCAACTGACAAAGCAGATTCTGAAAGAGTTGAATTTTTGGCAGACCATGTTGAGAAAAATGGCGGCAAAGTTGCATGCTTTATTTCAAAAACCACTCCAACGGAGATTCAAGAACAAATTAGCGGAAAATTCCATTCACATGTAGTAGATATTACAAATCCTGAGGAAGTTGAAAGGTGGCTAAACACAGCCAAGACCAACATCGGAGAAGTTCTAGCTGTAATTCATACTACAGGAAAACTGCCAGAAGTTGGAAAATTAACAGAGTTAACAAGGGCAGGATGGGATGAACTTGTTGCAAAATTCATTGTAACTCCTGCAACAGTAGCACAAAGAGCACTAGAACAGTTTGTCCCAGGTGGAGGAAAAGACCCACGCCTTTACAAGGATGCAAAGGGAGCAATTATGATCATCGGTCCAGACTTGCCAGTTGGAAGAAAGACTACAGGAACGCAAAGAGCACAGGTAGAAGTTTTCAGAGGAGCATTAAGACCATTTACAACAACAGTCAATCAGGAATTAAGCGATGTATTAAAATCTAAAATCAGAATGTTTTCGGTTTTCCCAGGAACTGTAACAGGTGGAGAGCCAAATAATGAGAGAATTGCAGATGCAATTAATTTCCTTGTTTCAGATAGCGCTGCTTCATCAGCTGAAGTTACTTTCTGTGTTGATGAATCAAGATAAGAATGAAGAAATTTTCGGAATTCAGAGTAGGAGACACATTTCATTCTACATGTAGTATTTCAGACAAGGAATTAGAGGAATACCTGAATTTTTCTAGAGTAAGAAATGCATTCCTAGAAGACAAGCAAAAAGGAGAACAGCAAATAGTTTCAGGCAGAGCAATATTATCTAGAATGGAAGGGGAATTTTCAAGACTGAACCAGATTTATGGGAATCATATTGTATTTCTTGGAACAGATGGAGACCCAGAGTGGAAAAACAGAAACACAAGATTTCTCAAACCACTATACACAGACGAAGTACTGAAATTAAAATTTACGATTTCACAAGTTGAAGACATTGACGATGAGTTTGGAAAGATTGGGGTAGATTACGAAGGCACTGATAACAGTGGTGAACCTATCGTCCTATCAAAGAAAAACATCTATAGAATTAAAAAAGAGCCTCCAAGATAAATTAAGATAGATTAGTTATTCAACAAAAACTTCTTCTAGTACACTAGCCTGAATATTTGCCGGATTTTTTGCATGTAGTTGTGTTACATATGTTCTGCAAGAGTTTTCAGGAATATCTTTGCTGGTACCTACCTGAACTGCCTCAATTTCAGATTTTACAAGAATCTTTGCCTTGTCAATTCTCTTATCTCCTGCACATGCGTTGAATTTTACATCATACTTTCCTTGCCCGATATCTGTCTTTGAGATGATTTTAATTGATGTGGCGTATGACAGTTTTGCTCTCTCCTCTTTTAGGGTTTGATTGAGTTCCATAAATCGCTCATTGAGTTTGTCTACTCTATCTTCTCCTTGATAATTCCATATAGGATCTTGGTAGAGTTTTACACATGTATTGATAAATGTAATGTGATCATATTTTGCAACAAACTGTATTTTTCCAACATTTTTGTATGCTTGGTACAATACAGAGCACTGATTGATTCTAGGTTTTGTGACAATAACATCATCAGATGTAATAATCGGATCTAGGACCTTGCCTTTTTCAACCTTGTCTAAAAATATAATATTATTATTAATTAGGAACTGCATAGAGTCCAAGAATTCTTGCTCAGAGATAGAACCCTCACCATACCATAGTGCAGTGTTTTTTATCCATGAAGGAACAAGGGATTCAGCAGAAACAGAATAAAATCCAACTCCAACAAACATCAGAACTGGAATCAATAACAATAATTTACGATTCAATGGCATCCATTATTTTGGGAATTGTTTGTATAAAAAGATGATTTTGAGAAAAAACAATTCAATCACACAGTATGAAAGTTGAAACATTAGATTCAATTGCGTTGGATAAAAAATTCCTAATGAAATACCTAGGAGTCTTTTTTATCGAGGCCGATGTTTTTTAGGAATTTGTTTGTCTCGTTTAAAGCATGTTTTTTGATTTTTAGTCTGTCTTCTGTTTTGATAGATTTTGATGCTAAATGGAGCATCTCATCCATTAGGTGTATTCCACCTCTGGCTCCTTTTTTTAGACCTAACTGATACAAAAGTGGCAGTTTTGATATGTCTGAAGTGATTTCCATCTTGATTTCAGGCACATTCAAAGATTTTTTGTCAGGAGATTCAATCTCGGTGAATTTATCAACTACTTTAGATAGTAAAAATTCCAGATTTTGACTCAAATTACGCTCAAGTTTGGTGTTTTTTTCTTTTCTTGCCATCATTACAATTCTTTTAATTTTTAAAAGTGCCTGATTTGCTTCCACAGACTCAAAGTCACTTGCAGAAAGATCCAATCCAAAGTCTTGCATAAAAGCAGATGCAATGTATGATATTGCCTCTTTTCTACACGATGCCTTTGTTGTTCCAAAAGGACAATTATCGCAATTTGTTGTAAAGTATCTTGTTCCACGTTGACCAAAACTTGAAAGTATAATCTTATCTTGATCTCGTAGCTTACTAATTGTTCGGGATACAAGTCCTTCATCAAGCAATAATGCTTGAGATATTTCTTGATTGGAATAAGATCCTTCATCAATTAAATCCAATATCTCTTCTTCTAACTCACCAGGAGAACGTCTTGATGGTTCTTCAATTGCATCAGCTAAATAATGTGAAACAAGTTTATCGCCAGATTTGTGATTAATAGTGAATATTTTTCCATCATAAGTTGCATCCAATCCAGATAATGTCTCAGTCTTGATAATTTTTGCAAGAACTTTGTCCAAGTTCTTTATCTTAAAGTCTTTCAAAAGGTCATTCAAATTTTGTTTTGAGATTTTTGTTTTGCCAGTTGCAAAAACATGATACAGTGCCCAACGAACCTTACGTTCATCACTTCTTTCAATTAATCGTAATAATTTGCAAAAGCTATCTATTCTTTCCCACTTTATATCAACAATTTCATCGGGAGTGTTTTTTACAAAAAGCGTTCGATCCAAATTCTTTATAAATTCATTAAATTGTTTTGAAATTTCAGATTTTTTAAGTTTGGAAGCTTTCTTTATTTTTGTGCTTTTTGGGATTAGTTCTAAAAAATCATCTTTTATGACTGCGTTTGTATCCCTTAGAGATTTTGTTTCATATCGTAAAAATTCAAAAAACCCTATTGTGTTATCAAGAATTGAAGATGGGGTAAATACTCGTAATCCATTAAGTTCTGGATTAGATAATCCCATGAGAGAATAAAGCTACTTGACTATTTATGCCTATTAAGACAGCTAATTGATCAATTTTGAATCATAACAGATAGTTCAACAACAATCAAGTACCAACATGAAATTCATATCAAGAATCAAGATAAAATCACACAATCTTTGAAAAGTAGGCATTCAAAGAATTTTCAAATTGTTTGTTGAGTTTTTGAAGATGTGTAAAATCTACAGATAGAGAGTTTTCATCAAACCAAGGATCAGACAAGTAGAGACTTCGATTCATCTCAACTTGAATCCAAGGAATGGGATTGTTCCCATATGTTTTAGTGATGTGTCCTCCATGGAATGGATCATTTAATGAAATATCTTTCCTGTCAATAGAGTAATATTCAGAGATACAATCAGCAAGCAATTCAATCATCTCGTTAGAAGATGTAGAGCCATCTTGATTTGAGAGGCAAAACAATGGTCTTTTCTTGTCTTTTCCATCAGGAGAAATACCAGGAGCAGTTGATGCCATAGAATGGCAATCAAGACATAGTTGTAAATCAAGTTCTGTAAAGCTTTTTTGAATTGCCCTATGGTAGGGTAGGTAATACAATTCAATTAACAGAGTTCTAAGAGATTCATCAGGTTCTTTTCCTACGATATAGATTGGTTTTTCATAACACGTTGAGCTCTTAATTAACCCATCAGGGTTGTTTGGAGGCATGTCCTGTAGTGAACGATTGAGATCAACAAATGTCCTTGCAATGTCTGTTTTTATTACACGCTGAACTTTATCTTGCAAGTCATACATTTCAATTACAAAAGGATCAGAATCATCAAACAAGTCCTTATTGGTAATTGACAGGTGTCCCTCAAGTTCTGCAGGTTTTTTCAATCCCCCATGTGGAATTGATAGTAAGACAGGAAGTTTATTCAATCTAATCCTTCTGCTGTTCCATCACGCCTGACTTCAGCTACTCCTTGAAAACCGTTTTTAGTTTGCATTTTCATGGCTGCATGAATAGCACCATGGTAAAATGAGTATCTCTCCTTGACTGAGATTTCATATCCCATTTCTTTGAGAAAATCAACTACTTCTTTACGAAATCCACCATCCTCAATGCTAACAGTTCCACCAATAGAGCAATGAAAGCGTGGTCTGATAATTGCATCACTCATTGGCAAATTGCCATCAATAATTCTTGATAGAAATTGTGTCACTGTAGAAAATATTCTCTGGCTACCAGGACTTCCAACTACCATCCAAAGTTTAGAATCATTAAAAATTAATGCCGGAGAAACAGATGTCCAAGGAATTGCGTTTGGGCGTATATAGTAAGGATGGTTTGGATTTGTAAATTCAAATGCAGACATGTAATTATTGTACAAAAATCCTAAACCGTCAGCTGCAGCTTTTGAGCCATATGCAAGCTCTACTGACTGAGTAATACCAACAGCATTTCCTTCTGCATCCATTGTGGATAGGTGGGTAGTATCTTCTCCGCCAAATTCAGGATCAATCATAGGCAGGGTCGCATCCATAGAGTTGTGAATTGACTCTGCCATCTGTTTTGCAAAAGAGCGCTGGAGGTGGAACTTGTCTGTGATTTGGTCATAAGTATGACGATTAAATGGGCGTTGCAATCGATGCAAGAATGCCTTTCTAAATGTCTCGGCAACAAAGTGATATGAACTAGGTTTTGAGCTACGCAAGAATTTTGATGGTAAGTGATTAAGCATCATGAGTGTAAGCAGTAGTGTTCTTCCAGCTGCAGGTGGAGGCAAAGTTGAAACTGTAACATGTCGATATTTTCTGCTTAAGGGTTTTCGTATAATTGGTTCAGGCATATAGGACAAATCTTCTTCTCGTATCAATCCTCTATTTTCTTCCATGTCTTTTGCAATTGCTTTTGCAATTGAGCCATGGTAAAAAACACTGTACCCGTATTCTGAAATTACTTCAAGAGTATAAGCTAGATCAGGTTGAATGAATGTATCTCCAACATCATATGGAACAACACCATCTTTGAGAAAATATTTTGCCCCAGATTTTGATTTTATTGAAAGAAAGTTTTTCAATTCTCTTTCTTGCAAATCATGTTGTAGTTTGGTAATTTTGTAACCTTTTTTTGCAATTCTAATAGAAGGAGCAACTATCTTTTGCCATTCTAATTTACCATATCTATCATGCAAAAATCCAATTGTAGCTAAAGTGCTTGGAATAGTAGTAGCTCTGTATCCTAAACGTCGATGTCTTTTTTTTCTAAATCTAGATGAATGAGCAAGGGATGGAGCACGGCTAGAACCATCAATGGCATGTGATTTTCCATTATATTGAATAATTGCCATAGATTGTCCTCCAATTCCAGATGCTTGAGGTTCACAAACACCTAATGCTAGTGCAGTAGCACATGCAGCATCAATTGCATTGCCACCTTTTTTGAGCATCTCAATTCCAGCCTTTGTAGCATCAGGAAATGCTGATGCAACCATTCCCTTTTTGCCAACGGCACATTTTTTGTTTGAAGTTGGTTTGAATGAGCTTTCTATTTGTCTAATATCCAATTTTTAATCTCCATATCATATTCCTGTAATGTCCTTGCCACAGTGAGGACATTTCTTGTTTTCTGTTTCACGTCTTCTCCTCAATTCCTCTGTAAATGCAGAGGCCATGATACCTGTAGGAATTGCATAAACTGCTATTCCAAGAATTGCAACACCTGCACCAATTATTTTTCCAGCCAAAGTGATTGGGTATACATCACCATAGCCAATGGTAGTCAAGGTGATCACTCCCCACCACATAGAAGTAGGAATACTAGAGAATACTTCAGGCTGAGCCTGATGTTCTGCATGATACATCAAGCTAGAAGCAAAAATCAAGACAATGAACAAGATAAAGAATGCTACAGCCAAATCACCTGCTTTTGACTTGAATACTTCGCCCAATGTTTGCATTGGTTCAGAATATCTTGCAAGTTTGAATAATCTGAATAATCTCAACAACCTGATGATTCTGATGAATCTTACATCTGTGACAATAAATGGCAAGAAGAATGGCAAAATTGCAGCTAAATCAACTAACATCATGGGAGAAAAAACTAATCGTAGTAATGCAAATTTTTTATTCTGATATTTTGGATTGAGTTTGCAAACAATTAGTCGTCCAGCATATTCTCCTGTAAAAACAATGATAGAAAAGACTTCAAAGGGGGTAAAGAAATAACCATATTCATCTAAAACAGATTCCTCAGTTTCAATAATCACTACAAGTACATTTACGGAAATTAAAGATATAATGAAAATCTGAAACCCCTTGGCTAATTTGTCATTAGTAGTACCTTCAAGAATTTCATAAGTTCTTTGAAGTATACTGCTAACCACTATACTTCACTACATCCACCGTTTCTTTTTGAAATATGCAATCATGGTAATAGAGATAATTCCCATCGCACCAAGCATTACAAAGTAACTTCCTTCCCATGCCAGTTCTGGTACATATGAAAAATTAGTACCATAAATTCCAGCTATGAATGTAATTGGAATGAATATGGACGCAATAATTGTAAGAGTCTTCATGACTTCATTCATTCTATTACTTACGCTAGACAGATATGTGTCAAGCATACCCCCAATCACATCACGTAACCCTTCAATAGAATCAGTTACTTGGATCACATGATTGTAAACATCACGAAGATAGGTTTTAGTATTTTCAGAAATGAAAATCGTATCTTCACGTATTAAAGAATCTACAATCTCTCTAGCAGGCCAGATTGATTTTCTTAGTGCTATCATTCTGCGCTTTAATGTTTGAATGGTCTGCATAGTTTCAGCAGTAGGGTTTTTCATTAATTCTTCCTCTATGTCTTCAGTGATGTCACCGACTTGTTCTATTACCAAAAAATAGCTGTCAACAATTGCATCAATTATCGCATATGCCAGATAATCACTCTTGAGTTTTCTAATAGATCCTGATTTGTCTTGCAATCGCTTACGAATTTGATCAAAGAAATCATCAGGAGTTTCTTGAAATGTCACAAGGTGATTTTCAGATATAATGATTGAGACTTGTTCTAATTCTAGCTTTCCAGTTTCATTGCTGTAATGAGGCATTTTTAGCATCACCAAAATATGATTATCAGATACTTCAATTGATGGCCTTAATTCAGTGTTCATTATGTTTGATTGGTGGAGTGGATGAAGATCAAAACTATCTCCAAATGTTTTTATGATTTTTGGGTCATGAATTCCAATAATATCAATCCAAGAAACATTTTGTTTGTTTTTAGACTCTAAACATTGCTCAATAGAAGCATTTTGTACTTGATTGATGTTTTCAGCATCATATTCAATTAGGTTGATTGTAACATGATCTACCTTTTTTTCTCCTACATGAATTAAGGCTCCAGGGCGTTGACCGATTGTATCAGATAGGGTAGTTTTTTGAGTTTTAGTCATGTTCATAATTCGTTTAATCCCAGTGATGTCTTGCAATCCAATGTCTTTTGTGAGTTCTTTTACTTTTGATGTCTTACTTGCAATTCCTACAATGATGAATCCTGCAATTATTGAAAAAATAATGCTAACAAACAGCGGGGTGAAATCACCAACAAGTGCAGACTCGTAGATTGCTGCGACATCTGTTTGGGAACCAGGGGTTACCACTAAACCAATAATTGCATCAAGTAAGAAGAAGAGAAATGAGATAGAAGCGCCAATAATTATTGCAGTAATTGTAGTAATTTTTGGTGGAACTTCAATGTCTTTTTCATCTTTGTATGGCGAGAGATATTTTTTGTATCTAATTATTACTAGTGCAATAACTGTAATGATGATTGTGGAGATTATCCACCAAGCAACAAATAAGACTCCTTCTTGAGAATTTATTTTTTCTACACCATATATGAGATCCTGAACGTTGCCGGTAAGAGGCAATGAAAGTAGAGATGTTGCAATTCCAATTACAATTTGATACAAAAATGCAAAAGTAAAGCCGTAAATGAGTCGATTAACAATTATTCCAAATTTATCTTTCAATGGTTATTCCCTTCCTAGTTACCATATTTGCCATATGAATGGAGATAGGTCTATTTTTTCCAATGTACCCAATTCTCATTTTTCACTGCATTTGTAAAGAATTGAGGTCAATAACGCAGAACGCTCAACGATGCTATCATGAATTATGTATTCTTTGGCAGAGCGGTATTTGTGCCCAAGTGGACCAAATCCATCAAGTGCTGGAAGTCTGGAAGGTACATTACTAATATCAGAGGACATTATTTGTTGATGTCTCTTTATTTTGATTTCATGCTTTTTAGCTAAATCTTCTACCATCTCATAGAATTTTTTGTCAGACTTTTCTTCAATTACGGGCGGTCGAGTTTGTATTTGGTTAATTTCAGCTTCAAGTTTTATTTGTCCAGTTTCACGTTTTTTCATAATGGAACGTATTTTTGAATCAAGTGTAGCTCCTAGTTGACTAGTTTTGTAGCTGCATATCAATGAAAGTGATGCATAGTTAGGAGTATGACCATGCGTTCCTTGTGCCACAACCGAGGTGGTTCTTATGCGATAATCTTTTTCATCTTTTGATAGTTTTTCAATTGCAGAAATTTTTTTGCCTAACATTGGGATTATACCATGCACATCATCAGCCGTTTCATTTGAAGTAAAACGGATTTGGTAATCGGTTCTCCCATAACACGTTGTAATTATTCCACCATCTTTGCTGGCAGATTTTAATCCCAAGATATACTTTGATTTTTTAGAATATTGTTGAACTAGTTTTTTGCTAAATTTACCACCAAGACTGTCATCAGTTGTAAGCAATACAGCACATTTTACTTTACGAAGGCGTTTTGCAAAGCGTAGTGCATGTAATGCACCCAACATTACGGTTAGGCCGCCCTTGCTTTCAGCAATTCCTGAGCCATGTATTCTATCACCATCTTCATAGTACGATATCAAGTCATTAGGGCCGTAATGAGTATCTAAATGGGAAATGATCAAGACGTCACTTTTTTGGTCATTATGATTCTTAAAAAAACGAATATCTCCAATGTCGGTCTGATTATGGATGTGTTCGCTGAATCCTAAATGTTTAAGTCGCTTAGAAAGTATGCTTCCTAGTTTATTTACATGCTCAATATTATACACATGAGTATTCAGATTGACAAAATCCCTAAGTGTCTCCTTAAAACTGTGTAAATGACTTCTAAGATATGTACGTGCTATTACACGCAAGGGTTGAGTCATGTCAGGATCATCATCTAGCACCTGATGCAATGAACCAAAGTATCGCATTACTGCCACATCAAGAATTTTGTTAATCATTGATTCATAAGTATATCCAGCAGTCTTTGCAGCATAATACAGAGATCCTCCCACTCCCAAACTTGCCATGGAGTTTAACTCTAGAATGTAGAGATTCTCATCTTTATCCATTCTAAAATCAACTCTGCTGTAATCATTTAGTCCCAAAGAAGTGAATGCGTTGATACACATCTGTTTCATCTCTTCTGTTTTTTCTTTTGAGAGATTTGCAGGGCACGTTTTATCAACACCTCCCTTTTTCTTTTTGTCAGTTATGGTTTGGATTTGATCAGGGTTGTCTAGATTAATTTCAACTATGGGTAAAACCTCAATGTTTGGATTATTACCAATTAACCCAACGGCAAACTCTCGTCCAGAAATAAATTGTTCAACCAAAATGTCTTGTTGAAATTTTTCAATTTGTACTTTAACTGCAGCCCGAAGATCATCCCAATTATCAACAACTTCCATACCCATCGAAGTTGATTCCAATTTTGGTTTTACAATTACAGGAAAAACTAAATCATCAAATGTATCTTCAGGTGTTTTGAATACCCAAAATCCCGGGGTAGGGATATTATTTTTTTGCAGAACAATTTTTGTCATGACTTTGTCTTGAACAATTGCATGACCTGCAGGACCAGATCCAATGTATGGAATTCCAAGCATTTCCATCATCGCAGGAACATGTGTGTACCTGTTCTGACCTTGAATTCCATATGCCATGTTAAACACCATACCAGGAGTGTCCCCTGCAACTACTTTTGGCATAAATTCACGAAGCTCATCTGCCAAGTGAATATCTCCTTCAATGACCTTAACTGTATGACCGCCTTTTTCTAAAGCCCGTGCAACTCTTTCAACTGCTTTTTGACTATAGTGCTCTTTTGTAGTCATTCCAAAGACGTTGATAACATCTTGTGGATCAATTTTTGATTGATTGTAAATTAGTGATACTTTCATTATTTTTCTCGGAGATTATCATATTTATACAAGTGTCAGACCTGTGAAGATTTTTTCTGCGTCCAAATCTGATCATTTATTCCATGACATTTACAGTCAGGAGATTTGCCCTTACAGTTTTTTTGGTGTAAGGTTGCATCGCATTTGTTACAGTTTGGATCTCTCCAGCTTGCTTGGTTTCCACAATTAGGACATCGCATGTATTGACTAAGAACAAGGTGTATAAAAGAGAAAATGATTTTGAGTTGATTTTAAAATCAAACATCTAGTTGATTTCATTCTTAATCAGGTCAATTTATTTTCCAGTTAACAAGGACATATTTTTTTGATTTTACTTAAAATTTTAAAAAATACCCATAAACTGCATTAGTTGAGCCTGCAGTAATTGAGATTATTTTCCTAAAGTACTGTCTTGTGATGAGTCTTTTTGAATTTTTTTCTCGATATCATCAGTTTCTTTTTCTATCTTCTTTTCAATGCTATCAGTTTCCTCTTCTATCTTCTTTTCAAGATTTTTTTGATTCTTTTCTATTTTTTCAACATGTGTTTTTATTTTTTCATCAATCTGATCTTCAATTTGCTCTTCTAGTTTTTCTTCTATGGTAGGAATTAGTTTGCGTTTAATCAAGAATAATGTTCTAAGTATTACTTCAATTGCCACAATAATGATTACAAATTCAATTATTCTTGAGAGCAGTATTGGCAATCCGGATAATTTTGATTCTATTTCCTCAATTGAGAAAAAGTTTGATGTGTCAGTATAAAATGCGGCGCTGGTAAGGAATATACCCAACAATGCAAATGGAAGTAATTTTCCAACATCTTTAGCAAGATCTTCTTTGTAATAGGATGTGATTCGTGTGGCGCCAATTATGGAAATTGAAACAAGTACGACCACATCAATTGGCATGTCTTTTGCAAGGATAAACATGAAAAATGAGTAAACCAAAAACCAGACAAAAATAATTAAAGGAAATAAAAAGACATGTGCTGCAGCATATGCAGCTATTCTTGTAACAGATAATTTTCCATCTGTACCATATTTGTCATAGTCAATTGGAATAATCTCACGTCGTGAGATGAATCTGTAAAAGTGCCAGACAAATACAGCATAAACTGCCATACTAAGCATATACAAAGCTAGATCATACACACTTGAACCAGCAGCTAGATTTTTGGTAATTTGTTCAACATAGTCTTCAGGGGATTCTAGAGATAAAGTAAAATTTCCATAAAAATTTTCAATTTCAGTTTGAGAAACACTTTGTGCAAATGCATAATTTGTAGAAAGGAAGAACAAAAGGAGAAAAATAAAAAAGAATTTCATAAGTATTGAAGTTCCTCTTGCTTTTTGTATGTTCTTAAATTATTCATGCCTATAACACCAAATCATTTCATCTACTCAAAAGTTTAGCCATCAAAAATTTTGTGACATAAAATACATTCACGTTTATTTTTTAATCCAGGCATCTTTACTGATGCAGAGTGCTTACACGATTCTTGTTTTACTGTTCTGTATGACAAAGAGTTTTTCCTTTTTTGCTAAAATACAGTCATTTTAGAGTATTAATTGAGATATCATCAAACAGTTCTTCGGCATGTTTGATTATTTTTTTGTCATCTGCATCAGGTTCTGCTGCAATTAACACCAAGTTTTCACCTATTGGAACACTAATGATTAGTAATTTTGATCGTCTTGATGCAATATAGTCTATTGGGCCCAAAAGATCATCTAGTTCTTGTCTCATGTTAAAATCAAGCTGCATCTGCATATACAGCATCCTTAATCGTTCTTCAGTCAATAATGCAGTAACTCCTTTTTTGAATCCCCCTGCAACAAGATGTCCAAGCTCATTGATCACTCCAACATGTCTAATTTTTTCATCTTTTGAAAGTTCAGTACATGCCAAATCAAGTTTTTGGATATCTTTTGTAGATAACATCTTCATCATCTTCTAATCAAAAGGTCCATATCATTCCTTGGTATTCTACCCAATTCTTAGAACATTGAGGACAGTGTCCGACAGTATCAGATTGAGACCAAAAGATGAAACTACCATTTGATTCACAATAAGGACATTCCACGCCAATAAAGCTGTTATCGTTATTGTATAAATGATTTTTTTTCTTTTGAACATGTTTTTTAGAGATAGTTTTGAATTTTGAAGTTTGTTTCATGATAAGTGATTAGTAAATGTGTTTATCAATTAGATACAAATTGATAAAGATTTGTTCAAAGAGAACCAGTTGATTTCATTCTGAAGATAGTCAGCTGTGAAGATAAGAAACAAGAGACATTCACCATTTGCCCCTTCATTTTGAGATTAAAATCGTAATTCCTTTTTAGAATAGGCATCTTTTAGAATCAGAATAAACTCTTCAATAGTGCATTTTCTAATGGATTCTGGAATGTCATTGACATCTAGTTTTTCAATCTTCTTGGCTTTTCTTTTTACTATAAATTTGACAGGTCCAGGCAAGTCATCATCATATCGGGAATTGATAAAATTAACTATCTCTTGAATCGTGTCTTTATCCATGAAAATACAAATTTAATTTGTCCATATAACACATACATTACTCTTTTAGTTTGCTTTCTCTAAATACGTCTGAGCCATACCAGGAGTATCTGAAATAGTCAAGACACCATTCATGAAACATCGGATCATCAGAATAAAACATCTCGCTAATATCAGACTCTCCATCCAAAGTAGGAAACATCAAACATGCCTCTTTCTCATTTAGTACCACAACAGTCTGGACATTTTTTTCCATCTTCCTTTCAATTAATCCTTTTTCCATAAGCTCGTAAAAGCCCAATTTTTTTAGTAATGCCTTTCTGCCTTTTGGTACAACAGCGGACTCTGAGAAAACATAGTTGAACTTTATTCCTTTTTTGACTTTTTTTACTAGTGGTTCAATCAAGTCTAGTGGGACCTCAGATAAAATCTCATAGATGTATTCATCAGAATTTTTGTAGATTTGTTTCCACTGTTCTAAAACTTTTGAAACGCCTTTAACATACTGGGAGTTTGTTAGTTGTCCGCAACGCATTTGGAACTTGTGTGGAACATCACCAAGGGTATGCTCTTCAAAATATTTCCTGTTTTGAGATAAAAATACAAGTGAAGGTACCTGTGTGCATATTGTTTGCCCAAATGTAGTAAGTGTATATTTTCCATTAACCTTCTTTTTTATCAGACCCGATTTTTCTAGACGAAGAAAATTTCTGTGAACTTCTTGTTTTGTTGCATCAATCTCTTTTGCAAATGCAGTAGGAGTCAGTTCTTTGTTTAGCAAACTGATCAAAATATTTAATCTCTGAGAACTTGCAAGCTCTAACACATAATCTGCAGTTTCATCAATAAGATCTGCCATCATGGCTAGTCCTCAATACAAAATAAAAATGATTCCAGTTTACTCTATTACCTTGATCAGTTCTTTGAGTTTTCTTCTAGATTTTGGGGATTTTTTCTTGTCAGGATACCCAATACACAAGATAGATGAAGGTCTGAGATCAGTGCCCAAAATTTTCTTTACTTTTTCCTCATCAAACATGCCTATCCAAATTGTACTCAACCCAACCCCAGATGCTGCAAGTAATGAAAATGCTGCAGCAATAGTTGCATCTTGTAGGGAGAATTTTTCCAAAATATCAGGCGGAAATTTCAGATTTACTCTAGAAGGGTCTGTACAAAACACCAAAACGACAGGAGCATTTACGTATGGTTGCTTGTTTGCAGCCTCAACTAGTGCTTCTTTGGCAGACTTGTTTTTAACAAGAAACACCTGAAATCCTTGAAAATTACCAGCAGTTGGTGCAACATCAGCTGCAGATAAAATCTTGTCAATCTTCCAGTCCTCCACTTTTGTCTTATCAAATTTTCTAGTGGAACGTCTAGTTGCAAATACTCTAAACAAGTCAGTAGGGGAAAGATCTTGTCTGAGTTTTTCAGGTTCAGAGGACAATATGGCCTGAATCAATGACTGCTTTGATGTCTTTTTAGGAGCATCCTCTTTTTGTTTTGAATCATCTCGAATCCAGACAGAAGGATAGAATTCTTTAGTTCCAATGTAAACATATTGTGGTTCATGTGGAACTTTGGCAAATTCTAAAATCTGTTCTTGAATTTCAGAGGTATTGGCTTCAAGTAAATCATGATTGGTTAAGCTAAACTGGGTAACATCAGAGTTTATTCGAATAAAGCTGGTTTGGTCTTCTAGCTCAACTTCGCCAGTTTTATTTTGTTTTAATATCTCAACTAGTTTGGCGAGTTCTTCTTTGTTTAATATGACAACATCAGCATCATCTTCATCCACGCCTTGCCACACTAATCGGCATCCATCCTTTGAAGTGTAAGATGGTTCTACTGTACGAAATTTCATAGCTTTTTTCTGTGTTAGTTATTATAAAAAAGAAGTGTGTTGCTAGCCTAAGATTCCGCTAGCAACAAGATAGGCTCCTGCACCCATACCCATTACTGCACCAATACCCATGCAGATAAGATCGAATTTTACGATCTTTCTAAATGGAGCATGAACCATTTTATCCCAGTTTGAGATTTGCTGTGTTTTCATAATTGTGATTTGTACTAGTTGAAGATAGAGTATCGTAAGCTAATTAGCTGACCAAGGTATATGATCAAAGACAACGTATCCATACTATGCAAGAACAATGCTACCCTAGACAAGTACAAACCTGTGATTCTTTTCACAGGGTTCTTGCTGTATCAAAGGGGGATTATCATGTTTCAAAATAAGCAAAAATCACAATCTATACCACGCCACAAAAAAACTTACTATGGATTCATTGTACTAGCAGTGGTTTCAGTAGTAGTTTTTTCGCTGATATTATAGGAGGAATGTAAAATGAGAGTAGATTGTTGTAGAAAATGTGGGAAGGTACAGACTATAAAGCAAAAATGTTCTGTTTGTACAAATCCAATAAAGTTTGGTTGTGAAAAATGCAAGGTAGAGACTGATGAGCAAATTCACATGAAATGTAGATTAGCAGATATGAATTATAGACCAATATTTTCAGAGGTAGCATAATGGATTTGGGGCAAAAAAAGAATCTTCATTTTATAACATCAGATTTTAATACCATATTAAACAAAGAAATCAAATGAATTACGAAAATCTGTGTCAAAATATAATTGATTTTGATTCAAAAATAAGGTTTTGCGGTATCACAAATACAAAAAGCGAAATTGTTGCAAGCATTAATAGAGATTCAGAAGACAAAATGCTAAAAGACGACGAGATACAGATGTCAATTCATTATACTTTGGATAGATGGTCAAAGGCTACAAATCTTTCATATAGAATTGGAAATGAAAAATCAGCTACAATAGAATATGACAAAGTAACACTGATTACTATTCCAATTAGTGGAAGCGAGTTGTTGTTGATAAGCACAGAACCCAATGCAGAGTACGCGAAAATAATTGAGTATGCAACAAAGCAACTAAAAGAATAATCGTTATTGCTAAATGAAAACTAGAAACCATTTAAGTAGTTTCAAAATAGATCTATAGATAATGAAGAGCATCCTAATTCTTTCATCATTGCTAGTGATGTTTGTAATATCTCCAGCCTTTGCAGAAAATTATGAGGTAGACATTGTATCAGGTGCATATCAAAAAGAATGTCAGTTAGGAAACAAATGTTTAGAACCTCACACAATTACCATCATAGTAGAAGATAGCATAACTTGGATTAACAAAGACATATTTTCACATCAAATAGTTACCATTCAATCTGAAGACGATGAAAGAGTAGCAGGAAATTTTGATACTGGTCACATACCACCAGGTGAACAGGGGTCATTTACTTTCAGACTAAATGGAATATATCAATATCATGATCCAGAATATCCACACATTATTGGAACAGTTATTGTCAAAACAGGTCACACACAACCTGATTTTGATTGGACATTAGAATCAATATTATTTTCAAACATTGAAGGAAAAAACACAGCACCTACAACAAAACAACCACTATACATTACAAACAAGGTAGCAAATATTGGAGAAGGCAATCCTCCTGAAACAAATTTTGGTTTATCAATTTACAAAGGACCGGAGCTTGCATTTCAAGGATTTGAAAAATTGTCAGTAGGTCCTAAACAAAGTGATTATGCAACATACACATGGACTCCAAAAGAACCCGGAAAATACACATTCATATTCACATCAGATAGTTCTGATTACACTCTAGAAACAATCATGCAAAACAATATCGATTACAGAGAATTTTTCATATATGATGGCATAGCACCTCCAGCAATCCAAGAAAGATATGGTGTTTCTTTTGATATGATAACCTGTGAAAAAGGATTAGAGTTGGCAAAAAAGAAAACAACCGGTTCCCCAATATGTGCAAGTTCTACTACAATATCCAAATTGTTAGAAAGAGGCTTTTTGACGAATTAGATAATTAAAAAATCATTTTTTATCATTAAGTGATTTTACATAAGGTGGAAATGAATCATCAAGTAAAACCTCATTTCTAGAATAGTCAACATCGACTGCAATTATTATTGGTTTATCTGTAATTAATTTTGCTTCTTTCAAAACTTTTGAGAAATCCTGAGTAGATTTTACTTGAAATCCTTTGGCCCCAAAACTTTCTGCTATCTGAACAAAATTTGGGTTGCCAAATTCAGTAAAGACACTTTTACCAAATTCATGTTTTTGTTTAATAGAGATCAAATTGTAATCATTATCTACCCAAACAATAACAATTATTGGTAGTTTCAGTCGTACTGCAGTCTCTATTTCTTGTACATTCATTAAAAATCCACCATCTCCAGTCATTGCAACAATTGATTTTTTTGGAAAAACTAACTTTGCAGATATAGCGCCAGGTAGTGCAAATCCCATAGATGCAAAGCCATTAGGAATGATGCAAGTATTTGGTTCAAATGTTTGATAAATTTTTGCAATCCACAATTTGTGAGTTCCAACATCAGAAATCACAACATCATCAGGGTCAAAAGATTCACGTACACTAAAAATCAATTTTTCTGGTTTGATTGGATATGAATCATCATCATTGAAAGTGTTAATTCTCTCAATTACTTCTGCACGGATCTTTTTGAAAATTTCAGGACCGTTTTTGCGTGGGAAAGATGCAAGTGAAGGGTTTTCTAATTGCAATTTTTCAATTTCTTCTAAAATAGAATCCATGGCAGAGCCAATATCAGAATCAATTTCAACATCAGGTCGATAAAATGTATAAACCTCAGAGGGAGTAAAATCAATATGAATAATTTGCTTGTTTAGATCAGAGTTCCACATCTTTGGAGAGTATTCAACCAAATCATATCCTACTGAAATGATTACATCAGCCTCTAACACTGCTTTCAAAGCATGATCTGCATCTTTAATTCCAATTGTCTGAAGATGGGTCTCACAATCATCAGGAATAACTCCTTTTCCCATGAATGTGTTAATTGAAAAAATTTTTGTTTGCTCTACAAATTTTCTAATTTGTGCACTTTCATCTTCTCTAGCACATCCATTTCCTACAAACAAAAGAGGTTTTTTCGCATTCAAGATCATTGTTGCTGCTTTTTTTATTTGGTCATGGTTTGCCTTTGGTCTAAAAATATTCTGAAATCCAATTGGAGGGATATCTGACTTTCGCTTTGCAATATCTTGTGGAAGTTCAATGTGAGTTGCCCCAGGTTTTTCAGTAAGTGCAATCTTAAAGGCTCTTCGTACAATTTCTGGAATATTTTTTGCGTTTCGTATAGACCAGCTCCATTTTGTAATAGGTTCAAACATTTTTACAACATTGAGATTTTGATGAGATTCTTTATGCAAAAGATGAGAGTCAGTTTGGCCCGTAATTGCTAGTAATCTGGATCTATCCATATTCGCATTTGCAACACCTGTCACAAGATTAGTGGCACCAGGTCCAAGTGTAGCAAGGCAAACACCAACTCTGCCCGTCAATCTACCATATACATCTGCCATAAATGCAGCACCTTGTTCATGCCTAGTTAGAATGAATTTAATTTTTGATTTGGAGAGGGACATCATCAAATCAGCATTCTCTTCACCAGGAATTCCAAAGATGTATTCAACTCCCTCAGATTCCAGACACTTAACTAATAGATCAGAGGCCTTCATGTCAAATCATATTTTTGAATCTCAACATTTTAAGACAACTAGGAAGATTTACATCAAAGTAATTTTGGATAGAAGAATCATCAGAAATACTATGAAAATATTTGAATAATTTTGTAAAATCAGGAATCACACATTAATTTTATTGTCAGTGTTAAAAAACATTCAGGCATCTAATTAATCGGTGTTGAATACATCATACAGAATTCCAATCATTAAATAGAATTAACAGCATACATATCATATGACAATAAAAATTAAAAAAATTTTAATTCCATATGATGCCACACCTAGCAGTGAAAAAGCTGTAAAAAAGATATTTCCATTAATTGACAAAGACTGCTCTAAAATCATATTCTTAACATGTATACATGACAAAGCAACATTTGGATTTTTTAAAACAAAATCCGATAGAAAAGAGATGGAGCAAGAAAAGGAAAAAAATAAGAAATATCATGAACGTCTAAAAAAAGAAGCCGACAAATTAGGAATACAAGCCAGTTCTAAAATTATAAAAAGTGATCTTGAATCAAAATCAATTATAGAATTTGCAAAGGATCAAAATGTGGATCTTATTGTAATGAGTAAATCAAAGATAGGAACTCATGCTGAAAGATTGTATTACAACAGTACAGTTGATGCAGTCTTTAAGAAGGCTCCATGTCCATTTTTGTATATCCCTTAGAATTTTATAAAATTATAATTTCTCACATGGGCCACCAATTTTTCTCCAACTTTTTCCACCCTCACGTCTACACTGAGTTTTGGTTATCTTCCTATACAAAACCCCTTTACAGTTTTCTTCTCGATAACACGTACCCAAGGTCCTAGTAGTACTTTTTTTTCCTAAATTGGAAGGTTTCTGGGTTTTTGCAGTAATTCTACCCATAGAAAGAGTGGGCTTTTTTTTAACAACACCTTTGCGCTTTGAAATTAGGGGTTTTTTGATTTTTGGAACCTTTGGTTTTCTAATCACAGGTTTACGAATAGACATAATTGAATTTAGTTGAAATAGTATTAAACCAATTCTAATGTGGTTAATTATTTTGTAGTTTCATTAATTCTAAAGTTTTAATATTTTTTACAAATACCGATTAGTTTTGATTCTAAAACATTCAAACTTATTAAAGAAAAGATGTACAAAAATTTATGGTAAGAGTTGATGAATGTTTCAAATGTGGAGCAAAAGAAAAAGATTCCAAATTAATTTTTAGGGCAAATGAACCTGTATTATGTGAAGAGTGCTACAAAAAGTCCGAAAAGTAATAATTCTCACATATTTTACAATATAATCTAAAATCAAAATAAAAAAATAAAAAAGTTATTTGGTTTGTGAAGCTCTCTTTAGAGCTTTTTGATAATCTGCCTTCTTTTTGCGTGCAGATTTTTCAGCAGTTCTCAATGCCTTTTTCATGCTTTTGACTTTGTTGTTTGATTTTTGAAGTTCTCTTTTTCTTTTGTTTGCTACTTGTTGTGCTCTTCTTTTTGCCTTACTAACAGCACTCTTTGCTTTTCTAACAGTTTTCTTGGCTTTTGTAGTTCTTTTCTTTACTTTTGTAGCAACTCTTCTTGCAGTCTTTTTGGCTTTGCGAACTGGTTTTTTTACTCCTCGTTTTACCTTTCTAGCGATAGAACGTTTTTTTGCTGCCATTAACTCAAAAATAAAATTGCCAGTAATTAATAACATTATCAGAAATTTTTAATGAAAACTCAACAAATACAACCATAATTTTGATCTATTTTTTAAAAGCGATCATAAAAAACAAATTCCAAAAAAACCACATCATCAAAAATACTATAAGGGATAATTGTATAATAGCATGTTATGATGAGTAAACCACCAAAACCATCATCATCTGAAGAGATTTGTCCTATGTGCAAGCGTGAAAAAAACAGGCACACGCGAGAAGAGATGCTTGCATGTTCTAGAAAATTACAAGAATTTAACAAAAAACCCACAGGAGGTGCAGGCATAGAGTAATTTTAAAAAAATTTATCTCAAAACAAATTTTTTTGTCAAGAACCTATTTCAAATAAGAAATTTACAAAAATTCATTGACTCAGATAGAGCACAGCAAAGAAAAGTTGGAAGATTATGAGAATCTACAAAAAGAGTACAAGCAACTTTTAGAAGAGTATGAATATATCAAATCAAAAAATTCTGAGGATTCCAAACTCCAAGAAAAAATTAAAGAATTAACTACAAAGCAAAAAGCGATCCAAGAGCTCTCTTCAAAATTATCCTAGTCATAAGACTAGATCAAGAATACTGTTTTGCACACTTCACAAATTGCTTGAGAAGTTTCTTTGTCAATCACTAGTGAAATTCCGGAAGAATGACATTTTGAACATAAACCTTTCATGGAAAGGTATCTTAAACTATAGAAAATTTGAAATTTCTGGTTGAAAGTTATTATATTCAAGTCAAGGGTTTTTTAGATTGACAGTTAACTATATTTTCAAAGAATAAGGTGGCATGATAAGAGAGTTTTTTGAGTTTATTTGGGAATTAGTTTCAGGAAATTAATTTATATTTTTTTAATGAAAAATTGGTTGAAAGAATTAGAGTTTTAATTATTTTCAATAGACCAAGAGTTACATTAAAGACGATGTTTTTGAGGTAGTGGTGCGAAGATACAAACCTACAATTTCATACAGGTTAAGAGAGATTCCAATAAAGCAGATCAGAGTATGGAAAGAGGCTCAGGCACGAAAACTCGATAGAGAAAACATTGCAGAGTTAGCAAAATCCATTAAAAATGAGGGATTGTTGAATCCACCTCTAGTTCAAAAAGAAAGTAAAAACACATTCTTGCTAATGTCAGGGCAAAGAAGACTTGCTGCAATGAAGAGGTTAGGTGCAAAGAAAATTCCAGTTCACGTTCTCACAAAACAAACATCGTATGATCTTGAGAATGCAAAAGCAGCATCAGTAGTTGAAAATATCCATAGAAAGGATATGAATCACAAAGAGATTGCAGATTCTTGTAAATTTTTAGCTGAACATGTAGGAAAATCAGCTGCTGCAAAATCAATGGGCATGTCAATTCCCACACTTAACAAATACTTGGGATTTGCAGGAGTTCCAGACAAATTAAAGGCACTTGTTCCACAATTAGTTTCACGAGACGAAATGACAAAACTTTACCAGATAACCCCAAACATAAAAAAAGCTGAAAAAATTGCAGGGCAAATTTCAAAACTAGATCCAAGTTTACGAAGAAGATACATCCAAGCATTATCCCAATCACCAAAATCATCTCATCAAAAATTGCTAAAGCGTGCAAGAACTATGCGAATCAAACAAAAATTATCAATTAAACTATCAAAGACAAACGCAAAAAAGCTTGCATCACAATCAAATAAAAAAGAACTTTCACCTGACGAATTTGCAGGAAAAATAATTTCAGATTATCTAAAACGTAGAAGAAATAGATGATTAGGTCAAAATTATTTCAATCCCACTTCTTCTTTCATTTTTGAAAAAGATTTTCCTTCACCATGTCGTAGAGATTTTGGTTTCATTTTAGATTCAGGATGTTTGTGAATTTCAATTTCAGATCCTTCTGCTTTAAACCCAATTTTTTCATGTGCACCGTCACAACTAGGCTGGGTTTGAGATCCGCCACATCTACACAAGGTAACAGTTGTTTTTTTATCTACCACTACTAGTAGAGGACCGTTTTCCTCTGCTTTGATTGTAACATTTGCCATAAACTATATTGTAAATGACTTCTCTTAAACATTACATGTAGTTTAGAAAATATTATTTCAACAAATGTCAATGTGTTTTATGATTTATTTTCAAGTATATTTTTTAGAATACCCATTAAGATATACATCTAACATGTAAAATCTCAAGCTTAATTTAACAACAATAGCTTAATTGTATTTTTTTGTTTTTTTGAAAAAAAAATATAGTTGGAATCAGAAGTAAAACGAGAAGAATGGAAATCAACTAGTGGTTTCATTTTAGCATGTATTGGATCAGCAGTAGGAGTGGCAAACATATGGAGATTTCCTTACATCGTGGGAGAAAATGGGGGAGGAGCATTTCTTGTTCCTTTTTTGATAGTAGTTGTAGGGCTAGGTGTAATTCTCATGATGTTGGAATTTTCAGTTGGAAAATATTTTCAATCATCAATTGTTAATAGTCTTAAAAGAATTAGAACAAAGTTAAAGTGGTTTGGTGTTCTAATTGCTTCAGTTTCGCTTGTAATACTAAGCTATTATTTGGTAATCATTGGTTGGATTGGATTTTATCTATCAAGTTTTTTGGTTTCAAACGTACTTGGTTTTGAAGATTTAGCCCAGACATATTTTTCATTAATCTCTTTTGTAGTAGTGACATTAATCGTAGTGTCCATTGTCAATAAAGGTGTAATTCACGGAATCGAGAAATTTAATAAAATTGCAGTAGTTTTTTTGATTGCCATACTAATTCCTTTTACAATTTATGCAATAACACTTCCAAATGCAATGGAAGGCATTACGTATTTTTTGAGGCCAGATTTTTCATCTTTGGTCAATCCTGAGATCTGGACTACAGCCTTAGGGCAGGCTTTCTTTTCACTGTCATTAGGTTCAGGAGCAATGCTGACATATGGCAGCTATTTGGGCAAAAGGCAGTTCTTACTTAAACCCACATCAACCATAATTGTAACAAATACAGGAGTGTCCATTTTGGCAGGAATTATAATATTTTCTCTAGTATTTTCAAACGCCCAAAGTCCTTCACAAGGATTACCATTAGTATTTAATATTCTACCAGAAATTTTTTCAAATATTGATTACGGAATGCAAATTGGCGCAATATTTTTTTCACTACTGTTTGTTGCAGGAATTACATCAGCAATAGGTTTGTTCCAAGTTCCAATGGCATCAGTTCAAGAATCATTTAGAACATCAAGGAGAAAAGCTGCATTTTTTGTGTTGGTATTGGTACTGATGTTTGGAATTCCATCTGCCTTGAGTTATTCACCAATATCACTTGAATTTCAAGAAGAAAAATTTCTAGATCTTTTAGATAAGATCTTTGGAACATATGGCATTACAATTGCAGAATTGGTGTTTGTAATTTCAGTAGCGTGGTTTATGAAAAAGAAAAGAATTTTAGAAAATTTAAACAAAAATTCAAGATATAATTTTCCAGATTGGACTATTCATGTGTTAAAATTTGTTGCACCAATGTTAATAATACTTACAGTTGTATCATCAATTTTATCTGAAAATTTTTAAGGTTTCTAATCATTAAATTTTAATTTCTATGAAAAACTTTCCTTTGAGTGTTTTATAGAAACTCTAGACATTATGGGTGCAAGAATTGTAGTAATAAATCCAACAGCAACTATTATTGAAAACATTGTCTCATCGATAATGCCTGCCTCTAACCCAATAACTGCGATAACAAGTTCAACCATTCCTCTACTATTCATAAGATAACCAATGACTTTGCTTTTTTGTGTTGAAAAGCCAACAATTTTTGCTCCAAGAAATCCTCCGCCTACCTTTCCAGCAATAGCTACTGCCAACAGCATCAAAAATAATGGAATTGAGCCGGACAAAGACTGAGCATGTAATTCTGTTCCTATGAATGCAAAAAATATTGGCGAGAAAAATCCAAATGTAATTTTACTATATACATCATTAATGGTTTCAAAATGTTCTTTGCCAATGATTTTTCTATATATTATCAAACCTGCAAAAAATGTTCCAATAATAAAATGAAGTCCTGCCATTTCAGCTAAAAGGGAAATACCAAATGTCACAATCAGCAATATTGCAAAGCCAGATTCTCTTGTCTTTAATTTTGAGAAAATAGGAATCAGTTTTCTAGGAACCTGGCGGCTAAATCTATTTAGCAAATAATCAACCAAAAATATGCCACCTACAAATGCAGCTATTTTTGCAGTAGATAGTGCAACTTTCATCATATCCAAAGATTCTTCAGGACTAGCACTGTCAGTTCCATTAACTGCCATTTGTAGAATTATTGCCAAGATAACTAGGGATAAAATATCATTGATGATGCCTGCAGTCATCACAGTGGTACCAAGTTTACTTTTCAATAGCTTAAATTCCATCAATACTACTGCACTTACGGGTACTGCAGTAATTGCCAGAGTCAGCGAAACAAACATTGATGTAATCATTGGTTGTCCTAATGCATCCATCAAACCATATGTTGCCAAAAATGGAATGCTAAAAGCAAGTAGAGATAAAACAATACCACGTTTTCCTGCCTTTTTGATTTCTTCTGGATGCAATTCCAAACCAGCTAAAAACATCAAGAAAAATACTGCAAGATCAATGAACACTAGAAAAGAGTCATCGATATGAACAATTCCAAGCAATGTCGGTCCAATTATAACTCCCGCTAAAAGATGGCCAACCATTGCAGGTAATTTAATTCGTTTAAAAACTTCTCCAAGAATAATTGCAGACACTAACAACACAAGAATATTAAATACAAATTCCTCAGACATGGGTTAAGTAATTTCCATCCATACAAATCTCTATCTAATTTTTAATTTGTACCAAACAATATCAAATATGTTTGACATTACCACAAGTTAAAACAAAATCTTGAATGTACCCAAAAAATGAAAAAATCATTGGATTGTGATTGTACCTTGCATCCAAGGATGCACTATACAAAAGTAGTCATACTCAAATGCAAGATCCAGTTGAACTGAATATGTTTTTCCAGGCATGATTAATCCACTATCAAATATTCCATCGGGACCTTCACTAGGATTTCCAGATGTTACAGTGTGTGGAATAGAGTCATGATTAGTCCATATTACTTCTCCTCCAGAATTCATTGTCGCATGTATAGGTAAGTAGCATGTGTCTGACTCTTCACAACCAGGAACGCCTGTATCTTGAGGAATACTAACCATTTCCAATAGTTTTCCTTCAGTTTGTTTGACAACTACAGGAACTTCAGGCATAGTATCTTCAATAATATCTCCGGTATTATCTACAAATTCAGATACTGAATTAGATTCTTCAATTATCTCTTCAGCGACATCTGGAATTTCAGAAATAATATCTTCAGTATTTTTTAAAGCATTAGATGTGACATCTTGCATGGAATTTGGAATGTCTTGTATCTCATTGGTGGTTCTATCAATAATAGCCTGACCTTGTGGTTGAATAGAGCCATCATTTGTGGCACTTACACTTCCCACAACACCAAGAAGTACTGCAGTTATAGCAACGGACATAATAATTCCAAATTTGTCGTTTTGGTTTTTCATTACTTACTTTTTGAATCGATTGTATATCATACTAGGTAAACACGAATTATGAAAATAAGCTTCAATTATCACATTTGAGAACAGATTACAAAATATAGTTTATCGTTTTGGGAATTTGCTTATTTTTTTAGATTTTTTCCAATAAAAATCAAAATAATCAATACACCAATCTAGGAACATAGTTCCATCGCCATAAAACATGTGTCGTAGATCAGGTTCCCCATCAGAAGTAGGGAAAACAATTCCAGCTTCATTTTCATTTAAAATTAAAACAGTTTTAGTTTTAGAAAGCTCCTTTCTCTCAATTTTTCCTTTCTGGATAAAATCATAATATCCCAATTTCTGTAAATTCGAAGTCCTGTCTTCAGGCTCATCTAGATCTTTACTGACTATATGTCGGTATTTTACACCATTTTTTATTCTTTTTAACAGAATTTCATCCATGCCAAGAGGCATTTCATTGGTAATATCATAAACAAATTCTTTAGAATTTTTGTAAATGCTTTTCCACTTGTTTAAAACATTTGTAACACCTTTGATGTGTTCACAATTTTCAAGCACCCCAAGTCTTCGACTAAATTTGATTGGCAATACGCCCACATCATGACTGGCAAAATACTTTTGATTCTTTGTTATAAAAAACATCAATGGCATTTGACTCAACATCAGCTGTCCAATTGTGGTAATATGAAAATGCTCATCAACACCTTTCTTTACAAATCCTGAATTTGATAATCGCTCAAGATTTCTATGGATTTCTTGAGAGGTAACATTAATTTTTTTAGCTAAAACTGATACTCGTAAGGGATGGGTGCTAAGATGTGAAAGAATCTTTAGTCGTTGTTCACTTGCTAATTCTAAAAAATTTGCAGATACAACTTCATATTTATCCATAATTACAGGAGTAGTTTGTGTATCCTTATTAAATATATTTTATAATACATTTCAAAATATTTTGAAAAATTATTTTTCAACGTGATTTTCATTTACGTGTTTTTTGACGATTTTTAGAAAAACGTTTTGAATATTCTTGAATAAGCATTAATGGAAATGGGGTAAATTCTATTGCTTCAAAATATAGTTTTAATTGTGAATCAGACAACGAATTAAGATATTTTTTAACATTTTCTTCAGTTTTGAGGTAATCATGATGAGGATCTAAAAGTTTTCTCATTAAAACAACTACAGCATATTTAGTTATAACAAATTATAAGCTTCAAATAATAATTTCAGCTATTTATTTTATTAAAATTCTCAAATTTTTTATTTTTTGCTTGAATTGTGTTAAGTTTTTTTGGATATATTTGGATCATCTCTTCGCTAAGTTTATGATTAGGTATGATAACTCGTATACCCTCATCAGATATCGCAGTAATTTTTGTTAAATGTAATCTTGTAATTTTACATTTAACATAATCAAATTCTATTGTATCACCTACATTGATTTGACTATTCAAAAATATGCTAATACCTGAAACAGTATTTTTTAATTGATTTTGTAATGCTATTCCAATAACTACAGCTACGGCACCAATTGAGGTAATCAATTCTAATGCAATATCAAATAATCCAAAGTGTATACCTAGATAAAGTATCTCACCCAAGGTAATAAAAATAAGAATTAACCCCAACAGCTTATCTGAGCCTTGAAGGTCCTGTAATTTTTGATTGATTATTTGTCTTGTAAAAAAATACAAGATACCAGTTATGACTAGAGATAATCCAGCAAAAAGTATTTCAGACAAATCTACCGAATCAAATCCTCTTCATAAAATTCTGCAATACTATCTTTGATTATAATTTCTGAATTCTTTTTGAATCTAAATAATTCAGTATAGTTGGCACCAATCATGCTCAAGTTCAATGATGCGCCATCACCTAATGCAACATAATGATGAGGTGTAAAACTATCTGTGCGTTTCCATCGCCCTCCCAACTTACATGTATCAAAAAGTTTTTGTTTTTTGACATTTTTTTCATGTAAAAGACTGGACTTCTCAGAATGAAGCAATTTTTCCATAGTCTTATTCCAAAGTTAAGTGATATAGTAATTCATAAGCTAGTATGTTTAAAATCATTTTTTGAGCTTATGGCATAATTGTCTCAATCATTCGTTTATCAAGATAATTGTATGAAGTCTCATTTTGGGCTATCTTTTTTTTACATTTTTTGCACAGTACATCTACTATTTGGACATCCATATCTATTTCCCCAACTGTTTTTTTGCAGTTTGAACATTTTATTACTTTTTTGTCATACAGATTCATTTGTAATTGTTCTAGAATACGAAAATACATAAAAACTCCTAAGCTTTGAAGATTATAATTAAAAAAATATTTTAAATCTTAATAAAATTAATTGTTTTTGTACAATGTAAGCAATTAATTTTTTAACAATTTTTCAAATATCATTATGGCACTATTTGCAATCACATCACAATTTTCATTTGGTTCAATTGAGATCATCACAACATAACCAAATATAGGAATTGATATCATATCAATTTTTGTTCTATGGCTAACAATGTATCTTAATGGACCAACATTATTATCAAAATCTTTTTCAAATAAAATACCCAAAACAGATTTTATGTATAGGGAACGTGATTTTTCATCAGATATAGGTAATTCAAGTTCTCTTTGTTTTTTGTCAAATATAAGATTGCCCATATTATCGAGAATGCCCACATATCTTACTGAATTGTTTGCAAGTAAAACATCACATGCATGATCTAATGATTTAGGGATAATCTGTGTAGACATTAATATTTTTTTGTGATTTAAATTCATATACGCATCTAAGCTGCACTTGTTAATTTCAGCTGATTTTGATATTAGAACTAAAGTAATTCTGGAGCTAAATTAATGCATGACAAAATTGAAACAACTACAAAAAATGGTTGACGAGAAAGGTGAGCTAATGGTAATGTCAGACACTGGTGAAAAATTTGAACTTCACAAACATAATGTCAAGTTTGATGAATCATCAGATCTTGTAGAAATTGATGGTGGAACAAAGAAATTTTGGCTAATCCCATCAAAGATTGCATACTATTGGACTCACGACAAAGCCCGAGAAGAATAGTTTGGGTTTTGGTCAACGAAGATAATAAACAATCATCCAAAACTTTTCCTTTATTTTAAACAGTTTTTTGATAATATTTCATCTAACACAACAAATCATCTAATTTTCCACGTTTAACCATATCCAGCACAAATGATTCTATCTTAGTGATACCACATCTAGGAAATTGTTTTGCAATATCTTTGTGATTTTTTATTACTATAGAATCCTCAAAAATGTATACGCTTAACTTGGAATCATCAAACGTCATGATAGAATTAATGGTGGCGCATCATATAGTGTAATAACACTTCGTACGTTATCTAGAGGACGTATGCTAGATAAGACAAAATTTTTGACATCGTCAGAGTCCATCTCGGTTTTTACAATACAATCATATGCGCCAATTACAGGGATTGCTTCTTTGACACCAGGTAATTTTCTAATAGTTTCTGCCGTCTCTATATTTTTATTTACTGTGCAAGTAACTAGTAGAAAACAAACTCCCATGGGTGTTTTTGTTAAAAACTATTATTATTACTTCATAAGCTGATTTGTTTAATTTCAAATAATTTGTTGATAATTAGTTATAGATGATGATGATGTATTTTATGCTCAATGTCTAAAAATAAGGATTTAGAAGATTATGAAAGAAAACGACTAGAAAAATGGCAGATTGGAAGAAAACATTACCCATAGGATGTAAACAGGCGTTTTTAAAAATCAAAACAATAGCACTACAGAAAAAGATACAATTATTTTAAAAAAATATTTTCTAGTTTTATGATCTTAAAATTTTGTTGTATATAATATGCCTAAGTTTTATAAGCTAATTAATTGAAAATAAGCTAACAATTTTACAAATCATAATAACATTTTGTCATCAATAACACCCATGAAGCAAATACTAGAGTATTGTTTTAAGAATAAACACACATCACCCATTACAGACATCAATACAGGAGAAGTATGTTGTAGTGATTGCGGGATGGTGTTAAAAGAAAAAATAGTTGATCAAACTAATGGACCAGGTACTTTTACAAATGAAGATTATCTCAAAAATGTACGTAACGGACCTCCCTCAAAAATTGCAATGTCAAACATGTCAAAATCTTCAGTAATTTCTAAAAAAAATATTGATGCAGTAGGAAAAAGAATTTTGTCCGATAACAAGGCCCATTTCTCAAGAATGAGGTTATGGGATTCACGGAGTAAAAATAGCAGTAAGGAAAGAAATTTGATGAGAGCATTTACAGTACTAGATGCATATGCCAGTAAGCTCAGCATCCCAGAGAATGGAAAAGAGCATGCAGCCTATATTTACAGAAAGGCAGTAAGCAAGGACATCATACGAGGAAGTTCCATTCCATCCATGATGGCAGCATCCGTTTACGCTGCATGTAAACAATTAGGAATTCCAAGAAGTATGGACGATACATCAAAAGTAGCAGATATCAGCAAAAAGAAGCTTTCACGAACATACAAAAGACTTGTAAAAAATCTAGAACTTAAAGTAAGTTCCTTTAATACAGACTATGTCTCCAAAATTTCAAATACATTAGCAGTTAGTGAAAAAACTGCAAGACTGGCAGCAAAAATAATCTATGATCTAAAAAAAGAGAATTTGCATGTAGGGAAAAATCCAATTGGAATCACAGCTGCATCACTTTATCTTTCTGCCATTAATTATGATGAACATATTTCCATGCAGAAAATTTCTAAAAAAACAAACATCAGCACTGTTACAATTCGTAAAATGACAAGACTACTTAGACCATTTGCTGCAAAATACCTAAAAAGCATAGACATTGAGGCATAAAACAAAAGTGAATTGTATGACTCAAACACAAAATAATGAAAAAATAAAGTATTATGAAGATCTTCAAAAAGAATACGAAAAGCTTGCTGCAGAATACAGAGACATTGAATCAACTAGTCCACATAGTTTAGCATTATCTGAAAAGATCAAAGAAATGCTTGAAAAACAAAAAGAGATTCATAAACTATCCTTGGAATTAGTTTAGATTATTTAGTAATCAAAAAAGAGAAAACTTTATGAAATTAGTTGAATATTTTTTGACATGAATATAGCAATAATTTTAGGTTCTGTGAGAAGTGACAGAAATGGTAAAAGAGTTAGTCAGTACATCATAGAAAAGATTAAGGATAGAGGTCACACGGTATCATTAGTGGATCCAATGCAGTTGGATTTACCGATTCTAGATAGAATGTACAAAGAAATGAAAAATCCAGAGCCAAAATTTCAAAAACTGCAAAACATGATAATTTCTGCTGACGGATACGTGCCAATCACTCCAGAATACAATCACACCACATCTGCCGCATTAAAAAATACTCTTGACTATTGTCTGGAAGAATACTTTTTCAAACCTTCTGCCATAGTTTCCTATTCTGTGGGTGCCTTTGGAGGAATTAATGCAGCACAGCACTTGCGACAGATTTTTGCAGAATTAGGTTCCCCTTCAATTCCTTCTTCTCTTCAAATTTCAAAAGTACATGAGGCAATAGATGAATCAGGGAATCTTTTGCATCAAGAATACGAGAAAAGAATTGAGCGTTTTCTAGATGAGTTTGAATGGTACCTTACAGCATTTAAGAATCAAAGGGAAAAGGGAACCCCCTACTAATTTCTTAGAGCGAACAACCTTAGGAAGGAATTTGATCTTCTTCAAGTATCTTTTCTACTTTTTTTCGGCGAACAGTGCAGTACAGACCCACTTCTTTGCACTTTGGACATCCAAGATACTTGTAGTCAACTATGACAAAAATTTTGTTTTCTTACATAAAAAAAATTCTATTGATTCATACCAGCAAAAGGAGTTCATATGGAATTTGCATACAAAATTGATTTGTCAGGCACAGACACTTATTTCTTAACTACTTTTTTTGTCTTATGCAGAGCCTTTGCGCTCATTTTTGCAGTCTTTAGTTTTTTGATTAAACTCAAACCAATTTTAAGAAATTTGAATGCAGAAAATATCGGAATTAATATCAACATTACAATGTCAATCCAATACTTTTTTACAAATTTTTTTGGATCATTTACTTTTTTGTATTTTAATACCAAATCAAGTATCAACAATACAACCAATGGCCATATCAATCCATCAAAGAAAGATTTCCATTCAATGGGAATCAATAGCAGTGGTTCAGATAACCCAATTGTCTTGTATTCAAATGCAAGAATGCCGATAAAAAATAACAAGACAACCCCAATTATTGCATAGTCTACGAATTTTGAATCAAACTTTTGAAACAGATTAACATAATTCAAAAAACTTTCACCTCATAATTAATCAAAAAAATATTTAGAATTTCTTTATTAAAATAGCGAGAACGCTGTGAAAAAAGTTCACAGAGTTGGTCTGGTCTAGGGAAACGGTGTTCTCGCATAACAAATTGTAAATTGATTGTAACCATATATTTTGGTAAGCTGATCAGCTTACCGGTAATCCAACATTGTTACTACATACTATGTAAAACAACATCATAGTATAATCATGAAAACACAACAAATCTCAAACTGGGATAAAACTGTTCATGCTCCATTTAGAAAGGTCGTGAAATTCGATCTTATCTGCATGGGTATTGGTGCAATGATTGGCATGGGTGCAGGAGCATATCTTGTTGCTAGCAATTTACTTGGTTAGCAACAATCTTTCTTTTTTAAATCCAGGTTCTTTAGTAAATTTGGCTTGTTTTTCTTGTAGTTTTTTGCACAGATCACAATCCAAGATGAGGGTTATTCTCTTGCGCAATCATTGAAGAGATAATTTTTTCTCGTTCACACGTCTGCGGCTTTCAAAAATTATACCAAATTTTTTTCAAATCAAGTTTTTAGAGATTATTTTACTATAGTTACCGGAGCCTTTGCTTTGTGTAATACAAAATTAGAGGTACTGCCAAAGAATAGTTCTTTAGGAAATCCCATTCCACGCGAGCCTATTACAATTTGATCAATCTTGTTTGCAGGATTATTAGCAAATGTAGTTAAATCAATACCAGAAGTATGGCCAGCAATTACAATTCCTTCAAATTCAATTTTGTTTTTTTCTACTTTTTTCTTGGCAATATTCATTAACGCTTTTGCTTTCTGCTTCCATTTTTTCATTGGAAGTATAGGTGCACGAACAGCAGAAAAAGCACTAAAGCTAGTATCGCTATGGACACCAACAATAATAGTATCAGATTGTTTTGCAAACGAAATTGCTTTGTCTAATCCCCTAAGTGAATTTTTAGAACCATCTAAGCAAACCATAATTCTTTTTGTCATTTATGTTCTATTCTTCATGACTGTATATTAATAAATAGAAAATATGATTTTCAATTGTGAATTCAAAAAGATTTGAATGGTTTTTAAAATAATTTGAATAAAGATACAGGAGAGCCGACTAGTCTCCCCCGCCCTCAGGCCATAAGACCTGACGAACAATATACATTACAAAATTTGTATAAAAGCACTAAAAAATTCCGAGCCTAAAATCCCAGTAAAACAGAGTTTCCAGTAGCAGAGTCAAAGAATAGTTTTCCTGCAGCAATCAAAATTACAACAGAGACTAGAATTTGCAGATATCTCTCTTTGATATCAATAGATAGTCTGGCACCAACCAGTCCTCCAATAAAGGAACCAATTGCAAGAAATCCAGCTTGAATAAAGTCAGGGTGTCCCAAAAGACTATGAACTATCACACCAGAAGATGAGGCAAACAACAATATCATTTGAGATGTTGGTGCAGCTTTTTTCATTGCCATTCCCATCCCAACTACCATTAATGGAACAAACACAATACCGCCTCCTATTCCAAAAAAAGATGATATTATTCCTGCAAAGAAACTAGCACCTGCAACAAAGACCATCATTTGTATCGAAGTCTTTTTTTCTTTTGTTTCGATTCGTTTTCTCAAGAAGATGTAAGCTGCAGATGCAATCAGTACAAAACCAAACAATATTTTAAAAATATCAGGAGCAACATCACTTGATACAACTGCACCCAAAACAGTTCCAGGAATAGACAGCAAGCCAAGTTTTAATCCCAAAGAGTATTCAATTCGTTTCTGTCTAGAATACGAAATAGTAGATGCAACAGCATTGCTAAGAGCTGCAAATAGACTGTTACTTGCCGCAGTAGTTGGAGGAAATCCCAAAAAAGTCAAAACAGGAACCACAATAATTCCCCCACCTAATCCAATCATAGAACCGAGCACACCTGCCACAAATCCTAAAAGAATAAACCAAAGATGATCAATCATTGTATTTGCCAATCAAAGAATTTTGTCGTATATAATTAGACGTGCTTTAGAATAATTAATGTCTGCAACACAGAACTATCCATTGAGGTAATTTCCAAAACAATTTCAGTATTGGCCAAATTATCAATTTTTGATTTGATATTACGCTTATCAGAATCATTGTAAAAGGTGTGCACAGCACCTATCCAGTCAGAAATGGATTGAAAGTTTGATTCCTCTTCTCCCCAGCACTCACATACTAGTGTTTGAATCACGGTCTCAAAGATTGCAAATGTTTTTTCCTTGTCTGATTCCAAAGTATCAGTTTCAAGGTTAACTATTGCAAGAATTGGAGATGCAGTACTTCCACCAATGTTAATATTTCCAATTGTGTTTCCATTAGAATCTAAAACAGCTGTAGTTGTACAGTATTCCACATTTTTTGCAAATCCTTTTTCAAAAAACGTACAATATCTACTAACAGTGTGATCAGTTATTGCAGTAGGAGATGAAACAAAGACATCATGTTCTTTTAAGGAATTTTGAATTTTCTCAATGTCATAATAAGTAAAACCAGAATCATAAATTGGAGTTGACAGAGATTCAGTTGGCTCTTCAGGAATTAACATTGCAGATAATGCAATAGCTGCAATGCCAAGAATAATTGGAATTACAATTAACTTGTTCACAACAAACAACTTTAGCATTGAGAAATAAGGTTTTGCAATCCTAAATTGAAATTATAGTCAAAACAGAATCTTTTGTAATATTATTTTGTTCAATAAATCCAGCAGTTACTTCAAGAACATAAAGTGCCTCATTTTCAGGCACTACACTTTGACATGTAGCAATTTCCAGAGCAGCTTTGCATGGAGGAACATCTTGCTCTATGTGAACTACTTTGCCATGTTCATCAAACCAGATCATATCAAGTGGAAATTGCATGTTAAGCATCCACAAAGAGTATAGTCCAGGTTCACTAAAGACGAAGATCATACCTTGATCGTAAGGTAATTGATCTTGAAACATCAAGCCACGAACACGTCTGGGTTCAGTGTCTGCAATTTGGACCTCAAGCGGGACATCATCAACTTTGATCGTACCACGTGGGAATTCAACTGACTCTAGTTTACTCTCACTAGGAAGAGACATCAAGCCCACAACCCCAATAATTACTGCAGCAATTGTGATAGGAATTAGTGCTTGTGCCCTAGTAGTCACGATACAATTTGGATACGCCTTTTAAAATACGTTAATTATTTTTAGAATTTAGGACATTTATAGAAACAATAATCAATTGTAATGTTGCCTGAAGACAAAACACTTCCAAAAGACATTGATTCAGATTACAGTCTTCCTGGACGATATGAAGAAAGTAATTCAACATATCATGAACCAATTAAACATGAAGAGATACCGCCAAGACCAAAAAACAAGAGTCTGGCGATAGCCATAATTGCATTTGTAATTGTGTCATCAGGATTCTTTTCATATTATTTTATCAACCAAAGTGAAATTGATTCAGAAATTGTTCAAAGCACACTAAACATGAGTCCTGAGCAAATATTGGCAAATCAATACAGTGTTGGCGAGTATGGAAGTGATCATGCCCATGCAGCAATACTTGTCGTAGTAGACGGAGAGCAACTGAACTTTGGCTTGCCACAGTTTCAACTATCAAGCAAATACATTCACTTTGAGGATCATAATCCATATCTCATTCACAAGCATGCAACAGGAGTACCATTAGAGATGCTCTTTGTATCAATGGGGTTAGAGGTTTCAGAAAAATGTATTTTTGTAGAGTATGATTTTTCAAAAAATACTAATGAGTTTTGTGCAGAAGGAAAAAAATCAGTTCAGGTTTATCTAAATGGTCAAAGATTTCCATCAGACATTTCACAATATGAAATCAAACATAATGACAGAATACTGATCACACTAGATGAGAAATCAATTTCAAAGCATTTGAAATATCTAGATTCATTTGAGATATTTGATGTGCCAAAAAAGCCATCAATTAATTCAGGAAAAGATATTTTCATCTAGAGTCAGTGATTCATTACAGATGTTTTAAAATCACTAATTGAAGAAAATGTGTTTTTTGTCTGGTGACCAATATCATTAATTGTTGCGCTGTTGTATTTCTTTTCAAGATATCTACCTGCAACAATCATTGGACCTCCTATAGCACAAGTAACACCTGTTGGCTCTGGTACCCACAACATCAAAAATCCAATTTTTTGGAGTTTTTTGCCAGGTGCAGGGGCCTTTTGTAATGCACCTAATGAACGGGCAGTATGTTTATCATCTATTTTTGCAACATCAGAATACAAATTTGCTCTGCGTTTTGCAGATTCAGAGATTTTTCGTAGTTTTTCTAGTCGTTCCTTTAGGGGGTCTGCCATTCCTAAGTGTAATCTAGAAGAAAATAGTTAAGATTCAAAGATCAACAACGATTACTTCTGAGTCAACAAAGAGTAACCTAAAATCCACAAAAAAGACACTCAATTATAGTAGATGGGATTTAGATACAAAGATTACATGAAATCTAAAAACTCAAAGAGACTAGATTCCATCAAAGCTGCACACCAATCAGAAAAAACTCGTTCCAGTGCCAGAATGGAGGATTACTTGGAAATTATTTTAGAGTTAGTGGAATTAAAGGGATATGCAACTACTCTAGATATTTCAAGATACATGAATGTAAGTGCTCCAAGTGTAACTAAGATGCTACAAAGACTTGATGAAGGTGGATATCTAGAATATGAAAAATATCATGGAATCAATCTAACAGACAGGGGAACTCAAGTAGCTGAAGGCATTAAACAAAAACATGGGATACTGTTAGAGTTTTTTGAAATACTAGGTATCGGATATGATACTGCAAATCAAGATACAGAAGGAATAGAACATCATTTGAATCCAAAAACAAGCAAACAATTAAGAAAATTCATTACATTTCTAAAGGCAAATCCAAAAATTATTGAAAATTTTAAAAATCTTTGAGAAATAATTGGATGTCGTTTTGTGAGGATGCAAGCTTCATCAAGTTTCTTGCAACATCAGAGCGTTTTGGAATTTTAATTTGACCCTTTTTTCCAATTCTAGCAGACGTGATATATTCGTCATGAACATAAATGTCAGCATGCATTGTAGTGTACTCTTTGCTTACAGTTAGAATCAGTGCAGTCTTTGATTCTGAAAATGTAAACGGTAGATCATTTGAATCTAAATCAAAGTGCTCAGAGTCCTTTTTGACAACATCTACATGAACCTGAAGCGATTTTTCAATCTCATTAATGTTGGAACCACCTCTTCCAATAATTGATGGGATGTACTGCTCATCTACCAGCACCCGGACCCTATTATCAGTAAGGATTTCAACTTTAGCATGAGGATCATATTTTTTAAAAGTCTCACGAATTTTGTCTTCTGCCAGTTTCTCTATTCCTACTTTGGTTCTTTTCCCAACAGGAACTATCACATTTTCTTCTCCAAATGTGTAGATTTCATGCTCTAGCGTGTTATCATCAAAGTTTCTGATTTCAATTACAGGTCTAGCAAGATCAGATTCTGTCATACCAGAAGGCACCTTTACCTTTAATTCCAAATCATAGACCTTTTGGATTTGTCCGTCTTTGACAAAGACCACAGTATCCAAAACATTGGGGATTATCCCTAACTCAATTTTTCCAATGAATCTCTGAATTGCATCAAGTGGAGAGTTTGCATGAACAACTCCCACCATTCCAACACCAGTCAATCTCAAATCAGCAAATGTTCTAAAGTCTTCTCGTCTTCGAACTTCATCAAATATGGTATAATCAGGACGGACCAAAAGTAAGATGTCAGCAGTATTATCAAAACTTCCATCAAGTTTACTATATTGAGTTATTCCAGGTTCAACTTGCAAATCACGTGGAGATTCAAAGGTTTTTACAATTTTTCCTTTGTTATGATAGAAATTGGCAAGACCTGATGCCAGTGTACTTTTTCCAGAGCCAGGAGCTCCCGAGATTACAATTCCTTCAGCTCTGTTGGATAAACGCTCCATTAGTTTTTCAGACATGTTATAGTCTTCAAGGGATAGTTGTATTATTGGATGAACAATTGTAATCTCAAATGATTCAGAGAAAGGTGGATGTGTTATTGCAATTCTGTAATCATCAAGCTGAACTACTGATGCACCAGTTTTAGAAATTTCAATGGTACTAGAGTCATCAGTATTTGCAACATCTAATATTTGGGATGAAACCATCTCCAAATAATCTCGTGAAAGAATGTCATCACTAATTTTTGTTAGTAAAAAGGCACCAGGCTTGCCTCTTTTAGCAAGAGGTTGCTGATTCTCCTTTAGATGAACGCTCATTGTTTTATCATCAAAAAACTTTAGAAATTCTAAAGTCTGTTTTTGTACTTGTGCTTTTAGAAATACAGTTTGAACACCTTCTGCCTGTGCAACCAAATGTTGGACATTATCAGAGGTGTAAAGAATCGCATCGTTTTGTTTTGCCATATCAGTAATTATTGCATCAATTCTTCCACTTCCTGCAAGTTTGATTTCATCAGTGGAGAGATGGTTTCCCTTTAAAACTACCTCCAATCCAAAACTGCCAGACAATTCTTTTAATTTACGAATTTTTTCTAGTCCCACAAATCCTTGTTCTTTTTTGTTTGATGCTTGGGATTGTAGTTCATCTAAAACTGCTTGAGGGATTATCACTTGAGAATTTCTAATAGAGCCTTTTTCAATCTGAACAATTAATTGACCATTAATAACAACACTAGTATCAGCGACAATTTTAGACAAATTCTTTACAAATTCTAAATAAAATGTGTCCTAATTATCGTTTCCTGAAATATTACTAAGTACTTTTAGTACGCTGTTAAAGTCTAAAGGTTTTGAAATGTAAGATGTGGCCCCAGAAGATAGACACTGATTGGTAATTTTTTGATCATCACCTGTAGTAACCAATATAATTTTTGTATTAGAGTCAAATGCAGTTACATCATGTACAACTTCCAAACCATCTTTTTTTGGCATAGCCAAATCAAGTAAAAGAATTTCTGGATTATGTTGTTTATAGAAATCAACTGCTTCAGCACCATCAACTGCCTCGGCAATTATTCATGCAATCTCTAAAGTAAAAGAAGGGGGTTGGGTGAAAAGACAAAATACAAAGCAATACAGACCAAGGCTCAATATTTTCCGTAACACTTTCAAAATCTGAAACAGGCGACCAACCAAGACACCCCTATAGAAACTGCTTAAAGAAAATAAGCTCTGAGAACTAAAATCACTCACAATCCTCAAAAAATGTCAATTTGACAAAATATAGTATGGATGAGCACGAAAAAAACAAAGAATTTTACAAAAACTGCACAAAATACTTTGAATTCCTACGAAAAGTAGGAAAGACAGACTATGAGTTTGAAGACGAATACTATTTCACCATGCCTGCAATTTCCAATAGGTAGACACCAGAAGATTTAGGAATGCCATAAAGTTTCATAGCATATGGATACTCAGTTAGAAGAATTTGCAGACTATGCAATAAAATACGCAGTGAATTCAGGTGTTCAATATTGTGATGCAAGAGCTGAAGAGCAAGAAAGAAAATCAACGTTAATTGAAAATGGACAAACAGAGTATGTCAGATCAGTTAACGATTCAGGGATAGGAATCAGACTAGTAAAAGATGGGACATGGAGTTTTTGCTCAATTACAAATCCAAAATCAAATGAGCAAATTAAAAATGCAATTGACGAGTCAATTAAAAACTCAACTCATCATGCAAAAAATAAAAAAGAACAATTCTCCCTTTACCCAAACTCTGCTATAAATAAAAAGATAGACTATCCAATTTTAGAAAAACCAGAATTAGAAAAATTAATCAAAATAGGTATGGAATGTGATAAAATTATTTCAGATACTTCAAAAATTATCAAATCAGTCGTTAACCCATGGTACACTAACAATTCAAAATATTTTACAAGCAGTGAAGGTTCTCAAATTCTCCAAAATTTTTCAGACGTAGTAATTGAGATGATTGCTACTGCACATGAATCAGGATTAACGCAATCAGTAAACATCACAGAGGGAGGAAGAGGGGGAATGGAGCAAATTACAAACAAAGCCCAAAAAAGCGCACAAAATATTACAAAAAAAGCATCAGAATTGCTATCAGCAAAGCCTGCAAAAGAAGAAAAAGCAACCGTAGTAATGAATCCTGATTTTGTTTCGTTGTTAACACATGAGATTTTAGGCCATCCATCAGAGGCAGACAGGGTTTTGGGAAAAGAAATGGCATGGGCTGGAGGGGCATGGTGGAAAGGAAGACTAGGAGAGAAAATAGGTTCTGAAAAATTAAACGTGTTTGATGATCCGACCATTAAAGAAAGTTTAGGATGGTATCATTTTGATGATGAGGGAGTTGAAACCAAAAAGACAACTCTAGTCAAAGAAGGAGTTTTAAAAAATCATATGCAAAACAGAGAGACTGCAAAAACTTTCAATGTCACACCTACTGGAAATATGAGGGCTACAAACTACCGATTCATGCCTTTGATTAGAATGGCATGTACATGTATTGGGAATGGAGATTGGAATGTAGATGAAATGATAAAAGAAGTAAAGAGTGGATATCTGATTTCAAATATGAAAATTCCATCAATAGACATGAAGAGATACAATTGGAGTATATCATGCCAGTATGCACAAAAAATTGATAATGGTGAAGTGACAGATTTGCTAAGAGATGTCATAGTAATGGGTACTGCTCCAGAATTTTTCCAATCAATTGACGCATGTGGAAATGACTTTACAGTAAGACCAATTACAAATTGCGGTAAAGGAGATCCAATGCAATCAATGATTATGGGAAATGGAGGACCTTCAATTAGAGGAACTGCAACTGTAAAGAGCGTGAACTAGATGGAAAGATTAGAAACCGTTAGACAAAAAGTAATAGAGTGCACAAAATGTGATTTGTGTAAAACAAGAACAAATTCTGTCCCAGGAAAGGGCAATTTTCAATCAGAAGTAGTGTTTGTAGGAGAAGCCCCAGGAAGAAATGAAGACAAAAACGGAGAACCATTTGTAGGAGTAGCAGGAAAGAAACTCTCAGCAGCACTTGAAGAAGCAGGAGTGTCCAGAGATGAAGTATACATTACAAATGTTGTAAAATGCAGACCGCCAAACAACAGAGTTCCAAGCACAAAAGAGAGAAGTACCTGTCAAGAATATCTTAAAAAAGAGATTTCAATAATAAAGCCAAAGATAATTTGTGTTTTAGGAAATACTGCCTTTAATTCAATTTTAGGAGGATCAGAGATTACAAAATTTAGAGGAAAACTAGTAAGAAAAGACAAACAATTGTATTTTTTGACAATTCATCCGGCTGCAACAATATACAACCAAGAGTTAATCTCTACATTAGAGGGAGACATTGCAAAACTCTTTGATTTAATCAGAGAATTAAAAAATGACAAACAAGTTCCGATAGATATTGAGTACACTTCCTAGGAAATTTTATCTTCAAGATACAGTTACTGTTGCAAAGAATCTTTTAGGCAAAAAAATTATTAGAAAAATAGGAAGAACAGAAATTTCAGGGATAATTACAGAAACTGAAGCTTATAGACACAAAGACGATCCTGCAAGTCATGCATTTAGGAAAATTACTGATAGAAACAAAGCAATGTTTGGAGATGTAGGGATTGCCTATGTCTATTTTACATATGGAATGTACTATTGCTTTAATGTAGTCGCTAAAAATCCAAAAACAGATGCAGGTGCAGTTTTGATTCGTGCAATAGAGCCAGAAAAAGGAATAAAGAAAATGCTACAAAATAGAAAGAAAAAAGATTTGAAAAATCTCACAAATGGACCTGCAAAACTAACTCAGGCATTAGAAATTACCAAGAAGCACTATGGTGTAGATTTGACAAAAAATTCAAAATTATACATTGTTGAAGGCATAAAGCCAAAAAAAATCATATCATCACCTAGAATAGGGATTAGAGAGGCAACAGACAAGTTGTGGAATTTTAAAATGAGTATCTAGTCTTTGTTGTTTTCATCTAATGTCCATGGAGCAAATCGACCAAGGATTCTTTGCCAATCTAGTCTCAAAAGCAATACAACAACTGCAGTCATCATAGCACCAAAAATAATAATTCCAATGTAAACGGGAGTAGCATCATCAATGTCTTCTAAGAATGGCTCAACTAAAGACAAGCCAAGATAATGTGATACAAATACAATAGTATAACTTAGAACAAATTTTCCGGTTAATGTTGCAATAAAGAATCGTTTTGGATTGTATTTTGCAAGTCCTAGTGGAACATAAACTAAATCATCAGGGATAGGTGTAGCTGCTGCAAAAAATGCAGCACCTGCGCCGTATCTTTTTACCAATCTTTCAAATGGGCGCATTCTTTTTCGTGTTTTTTCGTTGATAATTTTTCGTCCACCATAGCTGACATAGAATATGATCTGTTTTGCAACAGTTGCTGAAACTGCAGACAAGATTGCCAAGACGTGCAGATCAAATTGATCACCTACAGACATTGTAGCTAGTAGTAGAAATCCAGGTAATGGGACAAATGGAACAAGTGATCCGAAAAAGTTGACAAGTGTTAAACTAAGATAACCTACTTCAGGCGCAAATGGAAAAAGGTCAACAAAATCCACTGTTCAAACTATTTTCATGTATTATTTAATTAAAACTAGATCAAAAAGTGTTACAATCATTAAAATATCATATTTTAACAGAACCAGTAAATGGAAAAAAAAGAATATGAAGAGATCTGTGATGCCATAGCATCAATTAGTCCTTTCATTAGATTTGTAGGAGTAATAGGCGAAAGTGGAGATTTATTGGCGTATAAAAGAAGGCCAGATTTGATTCCCTTGTTGAATGAAAAAAACACACAGTATCAATTCTCTCATATTGCCATCAAGACTGACTTGGAGGGATTTTTTGATAAAAATCTAGGCGAAATTGAGTTTGTATGGGAAGAAAGAAAAAAAGTTCAAACAATATCATTTGCAATAAAAAAGGAAAGAGTTTGGATATCAATTGATAAAAAAGTAATCAGATCAGAGGTGCTCAGGATTATTGATTCCTGTTTACCAATTGTAAAAAAACATTCTTAGAAATTGAAGTGCCCATATTGTGAAATTGATTTAGATTCACTTAGTATGACAAATGGACTAAAACATATTTTAGAGCATAAAAAAGAAAATCAAAATTAACTTTTTTGTATAACCATAATTATCAAAAAGTATGGATGAGTCTGATGAGATTCAAAAATTAATTGACGAGATTAGTTTTAGAAAATCAAATTCTAAAGATTATAAAAAGATGAAAACAGAGGAGATAAGCAGAGAGCTCAGAGACATTATGAAATTTGAACAAGAGTCTTTTAGAAAGATTGAAGAGTTTGAGAAGACACAAAACAATCCAGATTTAATAAAATACGCAAAAATAATTTGTAGAAACACTACACAAAGAGAGATCGCACAGATTCAAGAAGTGTATTTAGAAAAAATTGATGAAGAATATCTAAAATCAAAATAGACTACTTGTCTTCATATAGCCAACATCGAACATATCCAGTATCAGTTTTAAATTTTGGTGGGAGTTGTTTGCATTTTTCAATAACTAAAGGACATCTATCAATGAATCGGCATTGTGTCGGGGCCTCAAGTAAGCTTGGGGGAATTCCTTTGATGTATTTTGGTTTGCCTCCTTTTAGTGTTGGAATGGATTCTAAAAGTCCTTGAGTGTAAGGATGTTTTGGGTTTTTGTAGATTTCTTGAGAAGAGCCAAATTCTACCATTTGGCCTCCATACATTATACCGATTTTGTCGGCAATCTCAGATAGTACGGCCAAATCGTGCGTAATTAGCATAAATGACATGCCTGACTTTTTTAGAGATTTTAAGAGATTGACAATTTGAGCTTGAATCAAAACATCAAGAGCAGTAGTAGGTTCATCGGCAATCACAAATTTTGGTTTTAGCAGTAGGGCCATAGCAATTACAACTCTTTGTTTCATTCCGCCGCTAAGCTCATGAGGGTATTTTTTGAGAACATTCTCATCAAGATTGACAGAACTCATGGCATCAGATATCACCTGTTTTGAGTGTCCTTCAAAATTATGTTGTTTGAGCACTTCGAGAAATTGTTCATTAATGGTAAAAACAGGATCAAGGGAGTTCATTGCTCCTTGAAATACCATAGAGATTTTCTTCCATCGAAATTTTTCATTAAAGATGTTCTCATCAATATCCAATATCGGATCATCATCAAAGATGATCTCACCTTGTGTTTTACCACCTACCAACATTCGAATGATAGACAATCCCAAAGTGCTCTTTCCACATGCACTCTCACCTGCAATTCCTATTGATTCGCCATCATCTAATGAAAAGTCAACATCATCTACTGCATAGACTGAGCCTTTTGAGGAATCATATCTAGATGTTAATCCATTAACAGCTAGAAATGCCATATACTTTCATATCCAAACTAGAATTTTTGTTTTGCACTAAGGGATATAAACAACTCTATCAGAATGTAAAAAGCGATTCAAATGAAATTACCAATATGTGGCTTTGATGCAAAAAATGCAGTGCTATGCCCCCAATGTGAAAAGAAAGTAGAGTCAGGAGAGATAACTCAAGCAGATGTAAACGCATCAATTATTCTAGCAAAAATTGCAAAATCAAATAATGAGATTGAGAACTTTACATTATATTCTTGCAAAGATTTTCAGGGAAATTTTATCCTATCCTTGGCAAAAAATGACATTATGAGTATAAGGCAAAGTAGGACACTATACAGGCTCCTTCAGGATCAATTTAAGGGAAAGATTTGGCTAGTTGAGGCAGATGAGACAGATAAAAAATTCATAGAGGATTTATTCTTTCCAACCAAAATTCTATCAATTAATTCAGTCTGGGCACCAGGAGGAGTGCAAAAAACAAAGGCAGTCGTATCAGGTAAATGGACACCAAGATTTCCAATTGACACACAAAAGGTTGTTGAAATTGTTAAAAATGCCCGAAACCTTGACATTGAGATAGAATTTGAGGATAAAGGTAGAAAATAATGGTCTTTGTAAAAACTCATGACATTTCAGAGCTGACATCAGAGTTAATTGGAAAGCAAGTCGTTTTGGGCGGATGGATTGAGGATTTGAGAAAGTTAGGAAAGATGTCATTTATCACACTACGTGATGTGTCAGGAATTTCCCAAGTAATTGTAAAAGGGGAATTAAATGATAATCTAGGTGAGATTAATCGTCAAAGTGTTGTAAGTGTAAAAGGAATTGTACAAGAAACAAAGGCAAGAGATTTTGCATTTGAAATTAAAGCTGAAGAAATTGAAGTGCTAGGAAAGGCAATTCACCCCCTACCAGTGGATCCTATTGGAAGAGTGGAAAGCAACATCGATACACGATTGAATCATCGCGCACTAGATATGAGAAATCAAAAGACTGCGTCAATTTTTAAATTAAGACATTATGTTTTGCAATCACTACGAAAAACGCTAACAGGAAAAAAATTCATAGAGATAACCACACCAAAGATTATTGGCAGTGCAAGTGAAGGAGGAGCAAATCTATTTTCTCTAGAATACTTTGGAAAAAAGGCGTATCTTGCACAAAGCCCACAACTATACAAAGAGCAGATGACAATTGGTTTGGAAAGGGTATTTGAGATTTCAAACTTTTATCGAGCAGAAAACTCCCATACAGGAAGACACCTTAGTGAATTTACCAGCATAGATATCGAGGCTGCGTTTATGGATTACAATGATGTGATGGATGTTTTAGAGTCACTAGTAATGGAGGTTTACAAGTATACATCAGAGAATTGTAAAAAAGAACAAGAGACTATTGGTCACACTATAGAGGTTCCAAAATCACCATTTGAGAGAATCACATACAATCGATGTATTGAGGAGTTAAAGAGTGCAGATGAAAAAGTAGAATTTGGAGATGATTTACTAGACTCACATCTTAGAATTATTGGAGACAATCATCCAGGATTTTTCTTTTTGACTGACTGGCCAATGAAGCTAAAACCATTTTACATCAGAGAAAAGGATGAAGACCCAGAACTGTCTCGTTCATTTGACTTGCAGTTTGGATACCTAGAGTTATCCTCAGGTGGGACAAGACTGCACAATCCAGAGATGCTCAAGGCAAGACTAAAAGAGCAAGACTTGGATCCTGCACAATTTACTGATCATCTCAAAGCCTTTGATTGGGGAATGCCCCCACATTCAGGATGGGGTATGGGGTTAGATAGATTGATGACCACACTAATTGGAATTGATAATGTCCGTGAAGTGGTATTATATCCAAGAGATCCTGACAGACTAAGTCCATAAAATAGTTGATTTTGTTTTAAATTAACTACACAAAAGAATTTGAAATATCAAGTTTGAGACCAATTGCTAGACTCCAAATGTTTTTGATTTTTTTTCACACCTAGGACATTTTAACCCGTTAATTTTGATACCGCATTTTTTGCAATGCATATCCACCCCAAGCACATCACGAGAAGAGGTTTTAATTGCTTTAACTATCAGTATTAATGCTATTAAAATTCCCACTGCAACTCCTATCCATAAAAGTACCATCTACTACTCATAGGGCATTATCTCTTAAAAACCTCCAAATTACAAGATTCCCTAACAAATACACGAAATTAACGACAAAGTAGGCAGATTACAGTCAAAGATAACTAACATCATTCAGATTTTTATTGTAATAGAATTACACAAGTTCATGATAGAGCAAGAAGATGCCAAAAAAGTAGTAGAAGTCATAGGAAATAATCTAATTGGCGTTTCACATGATTCAAGTAGTTTTCAAAAACTGCCAGATTCTTTTTGGGGATACTTTGCAAGAGGCCACGACAAGAAAGGAAACTTCGGAGTAATTGTAACATATTCTGAAAATGGAAAAGATGTCGATGAATTAATCAAGATGTACGAGCAGTGGGCAGAAAAAAACAAGCCAAAATCTGAATAGATTATTTTGTCTCTAGTAATAATTTTCGATAACCCTGGCATTCTTTACAGATAGGCTTTCCTTTGTACTTTGGATTCCCGTCTTTGATCTTGAGTGTGCCTTCAACAATCTTACAGATACAGCATTTTGCCATCAAGAATTTATTAAAAACGCGATTAATAAAAATTGGGAATTTTTGAAAAAGAGATAAATCTAAAGAGATGGATCTAATCTAGTGTACAAATGTGATTTTTGTGGATCAGGTTTTGGAGACAGAATTTGTTACTTTTGTGAAAGAAATTGTTGTACATCATGTATGATAGATGACAGAACACGTTGTAAGGAATGCTACATTCACAAAAGGAAATTAAGTGTAAGACAACTTGTTAGAAAGAATAGACTTGTTTTAATTTTTGTAGGGTTTTTGTGGTTTTATGCAGTGTTTCCAGGCCCCTTTCTACCAGGACTAGATTCAGGATTTTATGCAATCTCTGTTGTGGCAGCAGTTCTAATTATGATTCCAGTGTGTCTTGCGATGTTTTTTTGGTCGCTAAATCCACCAAAATCAGATTTAAAGAAGAGAAAAGACTAAGCTAATCAGTTTTTTTCCAAGATTTCAGAAGGTTTGATTTGATTTTTCATGCATGGAATAAGTTTTCCTAAATTCTCCACGCTTCGTTAATTTTGTTTTTCTGATATTCACTAAGTTGAGAGCCAAGTCAGTTCTCATATTCAGATATTTCAACAAAAAGTTTGTCCCTGACTCATTAACTCATGGGCCTGCATTACTGAATCATTATAATTATTCCAATTCCAAGTAAGTTTTGTAATTTTCTCAGATAATTCAAATAGCTTTATGACTTTGAGCAGACCCTCTTCGTCATAATTTTCCAATCCCATGGAGAGTTGAATCAACAGTAATTATTGTTTCACACTTGTCACAAATTCGCAGGATATTTTTTCAAAAATACTGAATATAGAGAAAGACCTAAAGTTTCAAAAATTGGAATTAAAGATTTTTGGTAATTTCAGATGTAAATTCAGTTGTGGTCTTATCCCCACCAATATCTTTGGTTTTAACACCTGTTTTTACTAAATCAAATATTGTAGATTCCAATCTTTCTGCCACCTCAAAGCATTTTGTGTCATTGTGTTTTTGCCCCAACCAATCAAGCATCAATTTGATAGATAATAGAAACGATGAGGGGTTTGCAATGTTTTGTCCTGCAATATCAAATGCAGCCCCATGAACAGGTTCAAACAATGCAAAGTTGTCACCAATGTTAGCAGCAGGTGCCATTCCCAAACCACCAACTACTTGTGATGATTCATCTGACAAAATATCACCAAAAAGATTGGTTGTAACAATTACATCAAACTGTTCGGGTTGGCGAATCAAGTTCATAGCGCATGCATCAACATACATTTGCTCAAATGCGATGTCAGGATAATCTTTTGAGACTTCAGTACATACTCTGGCAAACAAGCCATCTGTTACTCTCATCACGTTTGATTTATGAACGCATGTTACTTTTCTCATAGAATCGCGTTGTTTGGCAGATTCAAAGGCATATTTTGCAATTCTCTTTGAAGCATTTTCTGAAATTATTCTCAAAGCTACTGCAGAATCACCCAAGCTAAATTCTTTTCCAGTGTAAAGATCTTCTGTATTTTCTCGCACTATAACCATGTCAATATCATCACGCAATGCAGGCATGTGCGGGTATGACTTTGCAGGGCGTATATTGGCATAAAGATCAAGCATCCTTCTCAAAACTACAATAACATCAGCTGCACTCTCTCCAACAGGTGCCTTCAAACATGCATCAGATTGTTTTATGGAATTAACAGTTTCATCAGGAAGTGCTTTTCCTGTTTGCTTGAGGGTAGCATCTCCAGCAGATAATTTTGTAATGTCAAATTTCAAATCAAGTTTGTCATTAATGGTATTCAATACAGAAACTGCAGATTCAGACAACTCAGGACCAATTCCATCACCAGTAATTAATGAGATTTTATACATAGTATCACTTCATAATTAGAGAATTTTAGGATTTAGTTAAACCTGCTTTTCTTGGAGTAGTTTCTTGAGCATTATTCGATTAATGGCATCAATTACTGCCTTGACAGATGTAGTTACAATATCCTCACCAACAGATTTTGCAGAAACCTTGTTTCCTAATGCATCTTCAACTTTTACTGTAACCTCACATAATGCACTAGAGCCACCAGAAATTGATGCTAACCCATAGTCTTTGATTCGAATTTCTGAAAGTTTTCCAGTAATCTTTTGAATTGCATTTAATGCCGCATCAACTGGTCCTACTCCATAATCAGTTCCTACATGATCTTCCCCATTTACATTTAATTTTACAAATGCATAAGGCATTGTTCCAATTCCAGTAGATACAGAAAAGCCAGTCAATTGGACAATTCTTTTGAGTTCTTGTTCACCCATAACATCACTTGCAATAGATAACAATTCAACATCAGTAAGTTGTTTTCCCTGGTCACCAATTACCTTAACTTTGTCTAAGATTTGTTTTGATTGTTCTTCAGTTGGTTTTACCCCATACTCTGCTAGCATTGCATTCATTCCATGAACACCTGCATGTTTTCCAACTTGAAGCCATCTCCTTCGTCCAACCAATTCAGGGCTAATTGGCTCGTATGTGAGGGGATTGCTCAATACACCATGTGTGTGGATGCCAGATTCATGACCAAATGCATTTGCTCCAACGATTGCCTTGTTTGGCTGAACGATTATTCCAACAGTTTTTGAGATAAATCTAGAGGTATCATAAATTAATTCAGATTTGATATTGGTCTCATATTTTTGCTCATAGGGCAAGCATTTGAGTGCCATGGAGAGTTCTTCTAGTGATGCATTGCCTGCCCTCTCACCAATACCATTAATCGTAACATGTGCACATGATGCGCCTGCATGAATTCCAGCCAAAGAGTTTGCAACTGCCAATCCAAAGTCATTGTGACAGTGAACACTGACTGGAAGTTTTGTGGCCTCTATTGTATCTCTTGTAATTTCTGCCATGTATTCAGGTGTAGAGTATCCAACTGTGTCAGGAATATTGACTCTATCAGCTCCTGCTTTTGCAACTTCACCAAATACTTTTTTCAAAAATTCTCTATCAGTTCTAGAAGCATCTTCTGCTGAAAATTCCACTTGAAGACCACGTGACTTTCCGTATTCTACTGCCTCGATTGCCTTTTCAAGTGCTTGATCTCTTGTCATCTGGAGTTTGTGCTCTAAATGAATATCAGATGTTGCAATGAATGTATGGATATAGTTTAATCCAGCATCAACTGCTGCATCAATATCTTTTTTGATAGTTCTTGTCAATCCTGCAATCTCACATGATAATCCTGCAGATGTTATCATCTTGACTGCTTTTAACTCACCTTCAGAGATTACTGGAAATCCTGCCTCAATTGCATCCACTCCCAATTCATCAAGTTTTTTTGCAATTGTTAATTTTTGTTCAGGAGATAATGATACACCGATTGTCTGCTCTCCATCTCTTAATGTCGTATCAAATATTCTAATTTTCAGGACGAGCCACTCCTCTGCAATGCAGCAACACCAGTCCTTGCAACATCAATGATTCCAAATGGTTTTGCCAATTCCTCAAATGCTTTGATTTGATCAGGTGTTGCAGTCAACTCTACCATGATAGAGTCCTTTTTGACATCATGTACTTTGCCACCATATGCATTTGCTAATTTGTTAATCTCCATGCTATCATTAGCATTACTTAGTTTAATCTTAAAAATACTAAGTTCTCTAAAGACAGTTTTATGCTCATCTAAGTGCTCTACTTTTACAGTATCAATCATCTTATCAAGTTGCTTTACAATCTGGTCTACCTGCTTTTCATCACCATATGTGGTAATAGTCATTTTAGAATAATCAGGATTCTCAGTAACACCTACAGAGATACTATCGATGTTAAAGTTTCTGGCACGAAACAAGTGAGTAACCTTGAACAAAATTCCAGGCTTGTTTTCAACTAGAATAGAAAGAATTGCCCACATACTAATCACTACGATGGTAAGATCATTTCCTTAAGCGAAGTTCCAGGTGCTACAAATGGCAATACATCTTCTTCAGGATCAATTGGAATATCAATTACTGTTGCAACATCGCTGCTTAATGCATCTCGGATTGCCTTGTCAAGTTCATCCATTGATTGTGCCCTAATTCCTTGAGCACCATATGATTGTGCCAATTTTACATAGTCAGGGCATTTTCCTTGATCAACACCAATCATTCTTCTGTCATAGAATGTTCTCTGCCACTGAGCTACCATTCCCAATGTAAAGTTGTTTAATACAAATACAATTACTGGGATGTCTTCTAGCACTGCAGTTGCAAGAGAGTTTTCAGTCATTGCAAAACTTCCATCTCCTGCAATATCTACAACAGGAACATCAGGTCTTGCAACTTTGGCACCAATTGCAGCTGGAAATCCCCAACCCATAGTACCAAGTCCGGTGGAGCTAAAGAAAGTTCCAGGTTGTATTACATCATAAAATAATGATGCCCACATTTGGTGCTGTCCTACTTCAGTTGTAATGATTGATTCTTTTGGAAGTAGTTCTCTGAGTTTGCGTAAAATTTTAGCTGCACCCATCTCACCTGGATGAAGTTTGAGATTTTCTTGCCAGTATGCTTTGGTCTCTTTGACATGTTTTACCCAGGGAGTTTCTTCAGTTTTTTTAATTGCTTTTTGCAAAAGTAATTTTACCATTATTCTAAGAGAGACTCTAACATCACCAACTACTGCAAGTTGCGCAGTCTGGTTTTTGCCAATTTCAGCAGGATCAACATCCATATGAATAATCTTTAATCCTTTTTCAAACTCTTCAAAGGTTCCAACAGAGCGGTCTGAAAATCTAGTACCAATTGCCAACACACAATCAGCTTCAGTCATAATTTTGTTAGCTTCTGCATGACCATGCATTCCAATAGGACCTAATGATAGAGGATGGTTTTCAGGGAAAGCTCCTTTTCCTTTGAAAGTAGTTACAACAGGAAGCATTAATGTTTCAGCAACAGCTTGTAATTCAGCAAATGCAGAAGATATGATAGCTCCACCACCAGCTAAGATAACAGGTTTTTGAGAATGTAACAACATGTCAATTGCTTTTTCTACATTTACAATGTCAGGATCAGACCATGGATGGTAACCTTGGATTTTAAATTCATCAGGGAAAACCATCTCAGCTTCGTTTTGTTGGACATCTTTTGGAATGTCGATAAGAACAGGTCCAGGTCTTCCGGTTTCAGCAATAAAGAATCCCTTTTTTACAACTTCAGGAATTTCTGCAGCATCTCTTGGTTGAAATGCATATTTTACAACAGGGTTTGCCATTCCAATAATATCACTTTCTTGAAATGCGTCTTTTCCAATCATAGCTACAGATACTTGTCCAGTTACTGCAACCATTGGTGCAGAATCAGCTTGTGCAGTTGCAATGCCAGTAAGTATGTTAGTAGCACCAGGTCCAGAAGTGGCAAAGCAAACTCCAGGTTTTCTGCTTACTCTGCCAAAGCCATCTGCCATGTGTGCTGCTGATTGCTCATGTCTTGCCAAGATGTGTCTAATATTACATCTAGCAAATTCATCATACATTGGAAGATTCGCACCTCCCGGTAAACCAAATACTTGTTTGACGCCTTCTTTTTCCATTGCCGTCATCAAGGCCTTTGCACCAATCATATTTTCCATATTATTCATCAAATTTCTCTCCATAATTTTAATGTGTTAAAATTTTGAGCACACTTTACAGTGTTAGTACAACTGGCAATTCTTTGCCAAATTTTACAGTTAATCTTGTGCTCATTGAAATCAAAAAATCAATCAATCTATAATTAATAAAGATTATCTAAAGAATAATCGTGATTTTGTCCAAAATTGTGCAGAAGACTTAAACTGATTATTTTCATATTCGAAGATGACTGTTTTTGTCAGATAGCGAAGAAATCATCAAAATAATAGACACATTATTTCAAGCAGGGATTACAAAAGACACATCAGTCCTCAAGGATATTCATCTAAACGATCCAAAATTTTCAAGTTTTAGTGATTTACCACCATATGATCTAAAAGATTATCAAAATACAATTGAATTAGAAGAACTCAGGTTTGTTAGTATTTCAGATTATAGTTATGAAATTAAAAAGCCAAAGATCAGTATTTTTGGAGATTCTGCAGTTGTTGCAATGGAATTAAACCAAAAAGGAATGTTAGTTGACAATAAAGCATTCACTGGGGAACACATGGAAATTCAAGGAAGAGCTACTTTTGTTTTAGTAAAACAACCAACATGGAAAATTGCTCACATTCACCTATCAAAGATTAATGGATGAATCAGTTCTTTTTAGATTGTGGTTTGCTTGAATTAGGTTTGTTGCCTTTGGATTTGTTCTGATTAGGTTTGTTGCCTTTGGATTTGTTCTGATTAGGTTTGTTGCCTTTGGATTTGTTCTGATTAGGTTTGTTGCCTTTGGATTTGTTCTGATTAGGTTTGTTGCCTTTGGATTTGTTCTGATTAGGTTTGTTGCCTTTGGATTTGTTCTGATTAGGTTTGTTGCCTTTGGACTTTTGTTTTTTGCTTGATTTTTCGTTAGTTAACTTTTGGTACAATTTGAATGCCTGATCAACACTAGCATTTTGATGAACAATTGCTCTAACTGCTTTAATCATTGCAACAGGATGATCAGATTGCCAAATGTTTCTACCCATATCAACACCAACAGCTCCACCTTTAATGGAATTGTATGTTAATTGCAATGCATCACGTTCTGGAATTTTCTTTCCACCTGCAACAATAATTGGAACAGGACATGATTCAACTACTTTTTCAAAATTTTCACAATAGTAAGTCTTGACAATGTGTGCACCTTGTTCAGCTGCCATTCTACATGCCAATGAAAGATATCTAGCATCTTTGCCCAGTTCCTTTCCAACTGCAGTTACAGCCAAAACAGGAATTCCATATTGCTCAGCCTCACTTACTAACTTTCCAAGATTTACAACTGTTTGGTATTCATATTTAGAGCCAACAAAGATAGACATGGCAAGAGCACTTGCATTTAGTCTAATTGCGTCTTGAATGGATACTGTAATGTCTTCTTGAGATAAATCCTCACCAATAATACTAGAGCCGCCAGATACTCGAAGTACCATAGGAGTATCAGTCTCTGCAGGTACTGATGTTCTTTGAACACCTCTTGTAAGCATCAAGGAATCACAATGTTTTAGCAAAGGAGCAATCACTTTTTTTGGGTTCTCTAATTTTTCAGTAGGACCCAAAAAATATCCATGATCAACTGCCAACATTAGTGCGCGATTATTATGTGGTTTAATTATATTGGATAATCTATTTTTTAATCCCCAATCCATATCTTTTCGAATCTAAAAATGCCTTTCTTAAGCCTTTCTTATTTTGTTATGATTATCTTCATTGCGTTTTCACCACTTCGCGCATGATCAAATGCTTTTTGAGTATCAATAATTGGATAAGTGTGAGTGATTAGCTGCTTAACATCAATTTGTGATGACTCTATAAGATTTAGTGCCTCCTTGGTATCACTATCAGATGCAGCATAACTGGTAACAAGCGTAATTTCTTTTGAATAGATTTTACTCATATCCAAATCCATTGTTGCGCCTTTTGAAGGAACACCAAACATCATTACTGATCCACCCTTTCTGACCATATCAATTGCATCCTCAAGTGCTTTGAGACTACTGGTTGCAACGATTGCAACATCAACACCCCTCCCATCAGTGTGCTCTAGAATCTTTTGCTTGCGAGTATCATCTGTAGAATGAATAGATTCTGTGATATTGAATTTTTTTGCAAAATCCAATCTAAAATTATTAACATCAAAGCAGAAAATTTTTGAGAATTTTTTTGCATGAGCCAACATAACATGCATCATTCCAGTAGGACCTATTCCAAAGATTGCAGTGCTGTCTCCTTCCTGATAATGAAATTTTGTCCATGCCCTTACACAACATGCAAGGGGTTCAATCATTGCAGCTTCCTCAAAACTCGTAGAATCAGATATTTTCAAAACTCCACCATGAGATACATTCCATGCAGGTACAACATATTGTTCAGACAAGCCACAGGGAGACAAATTGGTTTCATAGTATTTTTTACACATTGTTTCATTTCCATGGTAACAAAAATGACAATCATAACAGGGAACATGATGGTGAGTAAATACCCTATCGCCCTTTTTGAATTCAGTTACATTAGAGCCAACATCTAAAACTATGCCTGCAGGTTCATGACCCAAACGCATTGAGGGCTGGCCATACTGTCCAAATACTTTTTCCAAATCAGAACCACAAATTCCACATGCATGCATTTGAACCAAAATATCACCAGGTCCTAAAGAAGGATTATCTGTCTCACTTACAGAAATTACTGATGGTTCTTTAACAGATGCAGTTTTCATGATTGATTGATAAGAAAATTGAGTATAAGTAGATTAAAAGATCAAACACCAAGAATCTTCTTTAACATTACTCGGTAATCAACTTCAGATTTTTCACTTCCTGTAGCAGGTAATGCAAACACCAAAGTAGATTTTTCAGCTCTTAATGCAGTCAACTCATCATTGATAGATTCTGTAATATCATCGCTAACTAAAACTAATCCCACATCAGAATCATCAGTTAGTTTCCTAATATCATCTAGAGCCTTTTGAGGGGATTCAGAAATAATACCTGGAACTCCTGCTAACTGAAAACTAGTTACAAATGATTTGCTTCCTACAGTGAATATTTTCACAAATTAAATTTTTGGCCATTCTAATTTAACCCTTTTTGGAAGGGGTCAGATCTGGAAAGGTTGATTTAGTTTAAAAAATCAGTAAGTTTATGGCAGAAATTGATACTCAAAAAGATGTCTATCTATTCTTACATGGAAAAATGGATCTTAGAGAAAAAGCAACTAATGCATTAACTGCAAAAGGATTTCCAGCTGAGAAAATAACAATGGCATCTCCAAACAAAGTAGGAAATGTTGGAGATTACATGGCAATGTTATGGAGACCACCCACACCAGATCAAATCAAAATTCAACAAATAACCAAAGTTGAAGAAGTAGAGCCAGAGGGAATGATAGGTCTTTGGAAAGGAGTCTCACAAGAAGATATAGACTCTATTCCACTAGGATAAACTCAACTAAATCCAGCACCAAAATCAGAACCTTTGTCTAAAAGATCACCTGAATCTGAACTTTTTAATTTTCTAAACAACAACGTCTCATAAACTAACTTCATTGCAGCCTCATCATTTAGATTACAATCTTCTTTGACTATATTTTTGTATTTTTCTAATTTGACAGCATCTTGTTCATCAGGAGAAATACCATCATGTACCATTAGATTAGCAATTTTTTCAATTTCAGAATTTTGTTGTTCTTCATCCATAGTTGTCAATAAGGTTTCTAGTTATTAATACATTCGAACAAAAAGTAATCATAAATCTGAAAGCAGTCCTGAAAGAAAATCAGAAAACTCATCATCAGAAAAAATAATTTCTTCAACTTTATTTTTAGATTTTGCAAGTTTTACAGAATCCAAATGATAGCAAATCTCTTTTCCATTTAACTTCCCAAAATAAAATCCAGGACACGAACAGTAGAGACTATCAGGATCAACCCAGTGTTCTTCACCCTTTCCAACTACAGTCCAAATTCTCCTTTGACTAGGCTCAAAGACATGAAGTTTTACACGCTTTTCTGAAACCAAAGATTCAATTCTATCAGGGTCTTTGTTCACAAGGGTTTAATCAGATATCTGCAGTATAACTTTGATGCTGCAAACTAGAATCATTCCATCAAAACCTGCATTAATTTTAGATGGAGAAAAAAAGCATATAGTTGTAACAGACATGCATATTGGATTTGAAAGTAGTATGACATCAAATGAGATTTTCATTGGAAAAAATTCTACAATAAATGAAACAATCCAAGAATTGTCTCAGATTATCGATGCAGAAAAGCCGGATTCAGTAATTTTACTAGGAGATGTAAAATCAAGTATCAAAAGCATCTCAAAAAATGAATGGGAGGAAGTTCCACTGTTTTTTGAGAAAATTAGTCAAAAGTGTGATGTTGTGTTAGTTCCTGGAAATCATGATGCAAATATTTCAAGACTGATACCTCAAAATATTACTATGATTAGTTCAACTGGGATTGTTGAGGAAAATGTATTGCTGACTCATGGCCATACGATGCCATCAGAGAATTTCTCTCATATTGATAAAATTATCATGGGACATGTTCACCCAGTTTTCTTTCAAGAGGATTCCATAATAAATGGACAAAGAGTTTGGGTTTCAATGAAAATAGAAAAAGAGGAAATTTTTCCAAACAAGTCAGGGGAATTAGAAATTACAATAATTCCTTCATTTAACAAGTACTTTTATGCAACTCATAGAAAGAAATACAAAAAATCAATATCCCCAATAGTTGACAAGATAAAATCAGTAGGAAAAGCAAGAATTGTTACACTTGATGGGACAATTATTGGTAATGAATCAATTATTGATCAAGTTTTATGATTCAATTGGATCATATGGTTCTATAGGGTCTTTTGTTGTTTCATTGTTTTGCAACCACTCTAGTGTCTTAACAAAAGAATCTGCCAACTCAATAGTAGTTAGTACTGGAATTCCAAGCTCCAAAGCCTTTCTTCGAATTTGATATTCATCATCAAGCATTCCAACATATTTTTCCAAAGATAGTGTGCTTGGGATGTTTATGATAAAGTCAATCTTTTTCTCATAGAGCAAATCAGAAATGTTTGGTTTTCGTTCTGGCTCTGAAATTTTGTGTACTATCTCAACATCACCAACCTTTTCTTCAAAGAATTCTGCAGTGTGTTCTGTTGCTAAAATCTTGAATCCCAAGTGTTTGAGTTTTGCAATAGTTGGCAATAGTTTTTCCTTGTTTATAGCACCCCCAACAGTTACAAGTGCAGTTCCCTTGTCAGGGAGATTATATCCAACAGAAGTCAGCCCTTTTGATAATGCATCATAGAAGCTATCACCAAAGCATGCAGCCTCTCCTGTTGACTGCATCTCAACTCCTAATGCAATGTCTGCACCATCTAATTGCATAAATGAAAACTGTGGTACCTTGATTCCATAGTTGTGAATCTTTTGCCACTTGTTTTCAGGGATCTTAGGCAGGGGTTTGCCCAAAATAGCCTTAGATGCAAGAGAAATCAAGTTGGTTTTTACCAATTTTGAGACAAACGGCATAGAACGTGATGCCCTAATGTTTAGCTCAATTACATAAACGTGATTATCATGGATTAGAAATTGCAGGTTAAATGGACCTTTTACATTAAATGTTAATGCAATCTTTTTTGTATAATCATTAATTGTCTCAATAATTTTGTTGTTAAGACGCCATGGAGGAATACACATCATTGCATCACCAGAGTGAACACCAGCTGAATCAATGTGCTCAACTATTGCACCAATTACAACTTCTTTTCCATTACTTATTCCATCAACATCTACTTCAAGGGAATTTAGCATGAATTTTGATATTACAACTGGATGATCAGGGGAGACATCGGTTGCATCCTTGACATATGTTTTGAGTTCATCTTGAGACCATACAACTTTCATTGCAGCTCCAGATAAAACATATGAAGGTCTAACAATTACAGGGAATCCAACTTCTTGTGCAAAGTTTTTTGCTTCATTAAGATTTGAGAATGCTTGCCATTTTGGTTGCTGTATGTGTAGTTTGTCAAGCTCTGCACTAAACTTTGAGCGGTCTTCAGCTCTATCAACATCTATTGCACTTGTTCCCATAATGTTAATTCCATGTTGTGCAAGACCAGGAGTCAGATTATTTGCAGTCTGTCCACCAACACAAGTGATTACGCCTTTTGGATTTTCAAATTCTGTAATATCAAGAATTCTTTCTTGAGTTAATTCTTCAAAATATAATCTGGTACATATATCATAATCAGTTGAAACAGTCTCAGGATTACAGTTGACAACTGAAACATTTTTCTCACCATTTTCTTGCAACCCCCATACCATGTTGACTGTACCCCAATCAAATTCCACACTACTTCCAATTCTATATGGACCCGCACCAACTACTAGAATTCCTTTCTCATCAGGAGAAACTTCTACATCGTGAGAGTTTCCACCATAAGTTAGATAAAGATAGTTTGTAACTGCAGGCCACTCTGCTGCAAGGGTATCAATTTGCTTGACAGAGGGAATTACGCCTAGTTTTTTACGCATTTTACGCACTTCGTCAGGAGTTTTGTCCTTTACTCTAGCAATTTGCTTGTCTGAGAAACCCATCTTCTTTGCTTCCCACATCATAGATTCATCAAGTTCTGATTCTTTGAGTTTTGATTCTGTATTTGCAATATTTTGTATCTTTTCAATAAACCAAGGATCAATTGCAGACAGCTTATAGATCCTATCAACAGAGATTCCCATCTTCAGCGCAATTGCAACATTGTATAATATTTGATCATCATGGTGTGAAAGTTTATCTTCAATCTCTTCTTCAGTGTATGTTTTACCATTTACACGATTCAAAACCAATCCGTCATTTCCAATGTCAAGCATTCTGATTGCCTTTTGTAATGATTCTTCAAAGGTTCTGCCAACTGCCATTACTTCACCAACAGATTTCATTGTAACTCCAAGTTTTCTATTTACTAGTTCAAACTTTGAAAAATCCCATCGCGGATGTTTACATACAATATAATCAAGAGAGGGTTCAAAACATGCAGTCGTATTTTTTGTAATACGATTTACAAGTTCAGATAAATTGTAACCCAATCCAATCTTTGCAGACATGTATGCCAGTGGATACCCAGTTGCTTTACTTGCAAGAGCTGATGAACGTGAAAGACGTGGATTGATTTCAATTGCAACAAATCTATCAGAATCAGAATCCAATGCATATTGGATGTTACATTCACCAACTATTCCAACATGCTTTGTTGCACGTAATGCTGCAGAGCGCAACATGTGATATTCATGATTATCAATTGTCTGTGATGGTGCAACCACAATATTATCACCAGTGTGAACTTTCATTGAAAGGACATTTTCCATATTACAAACAATTACGTTATTGCCATCATAATCTTGCATTACCTCATATTCAATTTGTTTCCAATGACCAATGTATTCTTCAATTAAAACTTGACCCACCAGACTGGCCTTAAGACCACGCTCTACAATTTCATGCAGCTCAATCTCATTGTGGGCAATTCCACCACCACGCCCACCAAGTGTGTATGCTACTCTAATTATTACAGGATAAGATAATTCCTCTGCAATCTTTTTTGCATCCTCAAAGTTTGTTACAGTCTTACTTTTGAGTACAGGGACTCCTGCCTCTTTCATTTGATCTTTGAAAAGCTGCCTATCTTCAGTATTTTTGATGCCTTGTACCTGAGTTCCAAGAACACTTACATCGTATTTTTTGAGAATTCCAGCTTCCTCTAGCTTGACACCACAATTAAGAGCAGTCTGCCCCCCATATGCCAACATGATTCCGTCAGGTCTTTCCTTTTCAATTATTGATTCTACATACTTTGGAGTTACAGGTAAGAGATACACTTGGTCTGCAAATCTTGTATCTGTTTGAATTGTTGCAATGTTTGGATTAATCAATACACTTTTGATTCCATCTTCTTGAATTGCTTTAAGACATTGACTTCCAGAATAATCAAATTCACCGGCTTCTCCAATTTTGATAGCTCCACTTCCCAGTACAAGGATTTTCTTTAACGATTCATTTTTTGGCAACTATTCATTCCTCCATTAGTTCTTTTAATTCTTCAAAGACAAACTTGCAATCAAAGGGACCAGGAGCAGCTTCAGGATGAAACTGTACTGCAACACAATTTTGTTTTTTGTGTTTTATTCCTTCTACTGTTTTATCATCTGCATTTGTAAACCATAATTTAAAATCAGATTTTTCTAGGGATTCAGGTTTGATTCCATAACCGTGATTTTGACTAGTAACATATACCTGATTAGTTTCTAAATTAATACAAGGTTTGTTTTGTCCTCTATGACCATACTTTAGTTTGTAAGTTTCAGTGTTACCAGCAATTCCAATAATTTGTGCACCTAAACAAATTCCAAGTGTGGGAACATTGTTTTCAATTAATTTTTTGGCAGTATCAATTGTAGCAGGACATTTTTGAGGATCCCCAGGACCACTGCTTAAAACAACTCCTTTGGGGTTGTAAGACATTATTTTCTCATAAGGCGTATCCCATGGAACCACAATTGCTTTGTAGCCAAGGCTTCGGACATTTCGAATAATTGCATTTTTTGCACCAGTGTCAATTACAACTACAGACTCATTTCCATCTCCATAGATTTTCTCTTTCTTTGTAGAAACTTTATCCATAAATTGCTCAGAATTATAGTGAGTGGCAGAAGCCAATTCTTTTTTGACTTGTTCAACGTCAATTTCAGAATCAGATACTACAAGTGCTGCCATCATTACTCCGCTGCTTCGAAGTTTTTTTGTTATTGCACGTGTATCTATTCCAGAGATTCCAGGAACCTTTTCGTTGTACATCCATTCATCAAGAGTCATGGAGAGATTCCAATGACTTGCAGTAAGAGAGAGTTCATGTACAACAAGACCGCGAATTTGGATTCGTTCAGATTCAAAGAATTTTGGGATTCCATCATCATCAGTAATAGTTGGATCGGGAACTCCGTAATTTCCAACAAGAGGATAAGTCAAAGTTAAGATTTGACCATTGTATGAGGGATCAGTTAATGCTTCAGTATAGCCAACCATGCCAGTGTTAAAGACAATTTCACCAAAAACAGTCGTTGAATAACCAAATCCTACACCATCAAAAACAGTACCATCATCAAAGATCAGCTTTCCATGCTTGTTTGCGTGGATTGATTTCTTTGTAGTTATTGTGACCCTCGTAAAGTCCGCAAGAAAGTGAATTTAAGTTTTATGCGTAGTAAAGATAATAATTTTTGATCGCAAAAAGTTTGACTATAGTGCTTGGAACTCCTCGCTCCATTTGTGATATGCACGAATCATTTCAGTTGAAACACTTGGTTTTCTTCTTGCCATAATATCTTTGAAATCAGCAGTTGTAAGCTCTCTTGGTTGAACTGGTTCTTCTCCTTCTACTGGTTCATGGTAATCAGGTGCATTGAAAATCTCATGAACTGTTTTAATCTGGGCAGCTTGGCATATATCTTTGATATCACTGGCACTATATCCATCAAATAGTTTTGCCAGTTCAGTTGGATTAACTTTGTAGTCTTTGTTTAGTTTAGCAGTATATTGTTCAAAGAGATTTTCTCTTGCTGCCAGTGTTGGTAATGATACATAGATTCTCTTTTGGAATCTTCTAAGAAATGGCCAATCAAGACTCCAAGGTTTGTTTGTGGCACCAATTACATACATCATCAAATCTTTTCCTTTACCATTTACACCATCCATCTCAGTTAGGAATTGATTTTTGGTTCTAACTTCTCCACCAACTTCACTATTCCTTGAACCTAATAGGGAATCAACTTCATCTACAAACAAAATAACAGGCTTGCCTTCTTTTTCGGCATATTGTCTTGCCATTGAAAATAATTTTGAAACATTTTTCTCTGCCTCGCCTAACCACTTGCTCATCATAGAAGATGCATCGACATTGATAAAGTAACCATCCATTTCATTTGCAGTAGCAGCTGCAAGCATTGTTTTTCCTGTTCCAGGAGGACCATAAAGCAGCATTCCTTTTGGCCATCCAAGTGGAAATAAGTCAGGTCGTTTAGTTGGATATACGATTGATTCACGTAATGCACTTTTTGCATCATCTAAACCAATAACTTGGTCCCAAGTTACATCGGGTTTTTCTTTCATGATTAGTTCTTCAAAGTCATTCTCATTTTCTTGTCTCTGAACAGATTTCTTTTGTTCTTCATCAGAGGCTTTTGGATCAACTGCAGGCTCTACACCGTGTGCCTGCTGTAATGCATTAATTCTGTTATGATAAGAGTTGCATCTATCTTTGTAAATTGGATTTAGTTTACTATTAGGATATAATTGCAATAGTTTTACCAGTGCATCAATTGCCTGCTGATAATGAGTGATTGCCATTCCACGGGCACCTTGCGAATCAAATTTGATAGCCTCAGAGGCATATTTGCTAGCAGTGTTTTCTAGTTCTTGTGGGGCCATACTCATCTCAATTACCTACGCAGTATCCCTTTGAGAATTTTGTTGGTATCCTACTGTGTTAATCTCTGTAGCAAAATTGGTTAAATTAATTGCACTCGTTTCATGTTCATCATAGTCAGGCCCATCACGGTATTTTTTCTTAAAATCAGATTTTTCTGAGATATCAACATGAATGCCCTTAACCTTACTGATTGAATCCTCAGCAGACATAATCAATTCAGAAATCTCATCATCTAAATCCTCAATTGAGCCTGCGGCCTCAGAAATTACAGATACAAAATATTTGAGAATAGAGCGCATCTCTTTTTTGTCAGCATATTTGACTAACATGAAATCGGCAATTCCAACTATTTTATCCAAATCCTGCAATTCCTCTAGAGTTAATTTTTCAATATTTTTATCATCAGAAGACTTTACCTCAGAGATTTTCTTATCAAGTTTTGATGAAAGTGACTTTATGCGTTCTAGATCCTTTAAAAAATCTCGTTTAGAGTTTAGCACATTCAAGTATTAGATAATTTAAAAAAATCAACATTAGGATACTGCTTACTTATTTTAGAGTCCACCATCAATTTTACTTCATCTAGTAAAGTTGATGATTCAATGTTTGATTGACTAAAATCAAAGCTTGCATGAGTAAGTGCTGCTGAATCTAGCACTATACTACCCAAATGAACAGAAAGTTTGGATAGTTTTTGACTACAATCAGGAATTAGTTCATAGAGTTGAGCGCTAATTGTTCTAATTAGTGGAATGGATGAAGGCAAAACTTGAGGGATTGATTGGACGTTGGTGATACTTTTAGTCTTCTTTTTTGCAAGAGTCAAGACCTCAAGAGAGAATGCCATAATACGTTCAAGTTCAATTGATTGTAGATGAGTTTTATCAGTCTCATCAAAATCAAATATCAAATCCTTGTTTGATTGTTTCAAGTTATTCCTTTTTTGAGATATTACATCTACAATCTCATCAAGTAACAAAGTAGAGTATTCTAATCTAGGAGTTAAAGTAACAGAATGAGAGATATTTTCATTATCCATCTCCACACATTTGACTGACATGGAGTGTCTTTGATTAATTTTGTATATGAGGACGATGTCACAGGTAATTTAGTAACCACAGTTACACCTACCCGGAGATACAATTTTGATTTTTTTTGAGTATTTGTGTAAAGGAATTTAGCTCTCAATTTTACCTAATAACAAATCAATCATAATTATGGTCAATGAGCACTCATTAACAGTTAGCCTTGAAGAATTTGGTTTGAGCAAATATGAAGCCCAGGCATACGTAGCACTAATTGCCAAAGGCACTATTTCAGCAGGAGAATTGTCATATTATTCTGAGATTCCAAGAACCAAGATTTATCCAACTTTGCTAAAACTAGAAAACAAGAAGCTAGCAATAATTTCAAAAAGCAAGCCAATAATGTGTACTGCTATTGCCCCTGAAGACGCATTTGATGGAATTATCCACGAGCAAATCAACAAAGTAAATGCAATGAACACACTGGTCTCAAATCTTAAAAAAGCAAGTGAAGAAAGCAGGAAATCAAGAGGCTCAGAGGAGAAGAGATACTTTCACATTAGTGCAAACAATGCACTATCACAACTTCAAACTATGATTGAAGGAAGCAAGTCCTCAATCAAAATCATGGCAGATCAGTGGGGTTTTGGATTATTAGCAGAATGTAGAGAACAACTGGTATCAGTATTACGTAGAAACTTGGATGTCAAAGTACTGGTTGCTCCAACACAAATTTGCTCAGAATCATACAGAGCAATTCCAGACGGAGTAGAAATTAGAGCATCAGACATTACACAAAATTGTTTTGTCTTTGATGAAACAGAATTACTAATGATAAACAACGATAATGGAAAAGGCGCAGTGTTTTCATCAACAGATATTCTTGGAGTAAATCAAGAAAAATTATTTTCTCATATTTGGAGAAATTCTACAAAAACAAAAGCACTTGCAGATATGACAAAAACAGAAGCCCAAGAAATCTACAAAATTATAAAGACAGTAAACGAGTCAGGATTAACACACATACTAAATGCCACAATGTTGTCAAAAAAACCTGAATTTGATTTATTTAGATTATTAGAAAAGAACGGTGTGTCTTTAAAATCAAAATCACTTGATGATGTAATTGAGATAATTGATGCAGTATTACAAATCACATGTTCAGGGCATGTGAACTTTGAGGCAAATACAAAAAACATTACAGTAGAATCAAAGACAAATAGCGGACATTCTCTTCCATGGGTTTCAGTGTTGGATAGATGTCTACAAAAACAAGGCTACACAACTAGAACTATTTTCCAGAATAATTTAAGCAAAGGTGAAAAAGTCCACATCAAAATAAGTAAAAACTAGCATTCCAATCTCTTCCAAAATGTCACTAAATTCCATCATGAAATAATTTTCAGTTGTAAAAGTCTTAAACCAAATTACATATCCCTTCGAGGTGACTTCCAAATTAGTTCAAGTCCCTCATTATTTTATGCATAGGAAGAAATGAAGATACCGTTTTGGGGTTAAAAATTGACGCAGAAAGGCGGAATTTCAACGCAATAACCAGTCATAAAGAATCCAATCTTCCTGGATTTCAGCAATATCTGTAAAAATTTCTTGTATTTGTTGCTCAGAATATCCAGAGTTTTCGTCGATATAGATAACAAATCTATGTTCGGCATCAATTACAGTCTTAGACTGTCGCTCAAAATTAGGGGTCAATGATTCAAAATAATCTTCAAGAGTTTGCACTCTATAAAGGCAGAGTTCTTTAAGATCTTCGTTTTTTATTTGTGATTCCAGTTAAGCATCAGATAAATCAAGATCAGGTTCTAGTTCAATCACCCATCTTTCAGAATCTTCAAGCATATTGCTTACATTAATTGCTATAAGAACAAAAATTCCAAAAAGCACTAGTGGAATCGAGATGCCATAATTATTTTGTATTTAGTTTTCATTTTCTATCACAAATTGTTTTCGTAAAAGATGTTGTTTATGCAAATGCTAATCCTACGTTTATCAGTTTGAACGCAATATCAGACGACACACATATTGGAGAATTATCAACATACTTGAAAAGCAAATCATATCCAGTTTTGCAATAGTCGCCATCATGAATATTGTCTTGTGAAGTCACATCAATCTCAATGTCTGCTATTTGCGAAACAGAATCAATCTCAGAACCAACAGAAATGATTGCCTTGAAATTGCCAGTTTCATTTGGAATCCACGACAATCCAACATTAAGAGTCTGATCAGGATTTAATGAACCAGTCATCCATTTTGCAGGCTGAACAACATTGTTTGAAGCATTTTTTATTTCAACCACATATACAAAGTCCTGCAGGGTGTCATCGTAATTTGTAATGTCTGCAGAGACTTGCAGAACTTGATCAATCTTGATTTCATCGAATTTTTGGCCAATAGAGTTTACGATTCCAATGTCATCAAGACGTATTTCATCAGAGGTATTTTGTTCTAAGAAAGATACTTTGACAACAGGTGCAAGCGAATTCTCAGGAATTGTTTCTGACACTGTTTCAGATTCCAGATAATCCCAATCAACATAAAGATCAGAATTCTTTTCATGTCCCTTTACTACCTTTGATATAGCTTCTTTTAGTTCCAATTCAATTGCATGCAATGCGTTTAATTTTTCATCCAGTATTTTCTTTTCAACAATATCAAAATTGTTTCTTATTTCTGAAATTGCTTTTGTCAGATCCTTTTTGGAGATATCCTCACCATTCTTATAATCATTGATGAGATCATGCATCTTTTGTTTTGACAGCAACTGCTCATTTTCAAGTTTGTTATCGTATTTTGTCTCTAATTGCTTCTTTTCAAGGTCATATTCAGCGTTGAATTGCAAGATCTTTTGGTTTATAGCATATATCTCATCCTCAAGGATTTTTTTCTTGTCCTTATTTACGGCATATTCTGCAATCGTGTGTATTTCTGCAGTACCATTTTGCATCATTTCTTTGGAATCTGCCTCCAAAACACATCGATATTCTGAGGATAGAAGGTCATACACTACAGCATACCCGACATCACATTTTGTTTCGGGGTTTGTTTCTATACTTGATGCATAACCATTACTTGAAATGTTGTCATCATGAAATATTATTCCACTTACTTTGTTTTCAGCCCATTTTTTTGCAATAGACTCATCAATACAAGAGAATGTCTGAGATACAATTCGAGAAACCAATACAAAACCATCATCGCAAGAAGTGTCTGCATTGATTTGTGAATCAACTTTAGGAGATACGTAATCATCAGAATTTGCCAAAATATAATTTGGTTGTAATCTATAGTCGCCATAAAATTCAGATAGTTTTGACTTGGTTACAGATGACATGTGAATTTGGCCTGTAGAGTTGAATACCTGTTGTTCGTTATAGTCTGCAAGATTATGTTTGACATTAAATTGTGCATTCATTTCTATTAGTTCAATTCTTGGAGTAGACGCCATGCTATGATATGCCTTTTTAGCATCTTGTATAGTTCCTCCGTTCATTAGAACTTGATTCATTGCATTTCTTCCTGCAGTAACTTTTTGTTCTTTGAACTCAAACTGATCCCAAAAAACTCCTTGTACATAGTCAGGTTTTTTGTTCACAAAACTGTCAAATGCATTTCTGGATGAGTGTTTTTCCCATAGTCTTTCCCATTCTTGAAGATCTTGACTAAGGCGTTCAAGAGACATGTTGCGCATCTGTTCTAATTGCTCTTGTGCCTGATTTTGTTCATATTCTTTTTGCTGCAATTCCTCAATCATCTTTTTGGTTTGCTCTATTTTTTTGAGAAGATCTTGTGCGACTGGATCATTTTGTAGGTTTTCTGATAACGTGTTTTGCTCATCAATATTTGATATCTGTGCATATGCATAGTTTCCAGCAAACAAAAGTGTGACAGATACTGCAAATATTGTTGAAATGAGAAATTTTGTGTTTGCCGCATGTTGCATCTTGTGCCTGTTTTTCAAAACACGACCCATACACCCCATGTCATACTGTAGATAATAAAGATTAGGATACTAATCATTAGAATTATAATGAATAATATATTAACTAATATAGTTTTGATTAGTCAAATAGGCAAGGTCAGAGGTAAATGAAAACATTAGATCTAACAGATAGCATAGGGCTCATGATGAAACGATCTGCAAAATCGTGGGAGAGGGCAACAGATATTGAAATGACTGAACGATTTGGTCTGACTGGTGGAAAGTGGAAGACAATTACAGGACTTTCAATCAAAGAAGGAATTACGCAAAAACAGCTTGCAGATATGATGTTTGTAGAGGCACCAACATTGGTTCCAATTATTGACAAGTTAGAAAAAGAGGGATACATTGTACGTAAAACAGACCCCAATGACAGAAGAAATAACTTAGTTTTTCTAACTGACAAGGCCAAGAAAACAACAGATTCCATAATTGATTGCATATCTGAGATGAGAGATGTTGGACTAGAAAAGATATCTAAAAAAGATTTAGAGATTACAAAAAAGACATTGATGCAGATAAACGCAAATGCAGATGCATTCATTATCAAAAAAGGTGAAAAGACTGAACCGGATGTTTGGACAGACCCTCAGAACAAATCACAAAAAACTCTGGTAAAAGTATAATTTACAAAAAACATGTTCAAGAACTTTAAAATCAGAATTATCCCTAGAATAGACGCAAAAATTGGTTAATCAGAATGGTTCAATCTACGACGTTAAACCAAAGATAGGATGTCCTTTCTTCAATTTAACAACAGGAAGATAAGGATATCCGTGCTGAAAAATATCTGTGAATTGTGCTGGAACTCCTTTATGGCCCGAATATTTTATGAACGGCTTATCAGGTTCCTTGTCTAACTCCACATAATAAAAGCAGTAAACAGCCTCATCTAATTCTATTAGAGACATGTATCCGATGATCCATTTTTTGCGTCGTGGGAAACATAACAGAGTCACCTTTGGGTCATCAGGCCATTCAGGATCATATGTGAGTCTTGCAAGATTTCCCAAATCAAGTACTTTGGAGGTTTTGAATTTGCCAGAAATTTTTTTGTGCGACTTTATTGGAAATGGTAAAGAATCCAAATGAACAATTGGTGCATAGTTAGAATTTGATTGTATAGAATTGACAATTTTTGCTGTTTCCTTACCACCCTTTGGATCATATTCAACATATCTTCCTTTTTCATAATCAGTGTAAAACGCAAGAATTGAATTTGATAAAACTAACCTACAAGACAACACCATCTTGCCGTAAAGTTTGTGAGCATACACTCTCAAAGGATATTCTCTGAATGCACAAACAAATCGTGCAAAATCCAAAAAACTCACCACTTCAATAAAATGAATTTGTACCATCTATACAATCTTTAATTCTTATACTAATTTAGTTTGTAGTATCTTCGTAATCTTCATCAACATCCTCTTCATCAGAGATTGAATCTTGTTCTTCTAAGGGTTTTTTCTGTTCGGGAATGACATCTGGAATGATGTCTGGAATCAAATCTGCAAGTCCTTCTGCAGGTTCAGTTGGAATGAGCGTCAAAGTCGAATTAACATTGTCAAGTTTTCGTATTTGGTCAGAAATTATATTTTCAAGTTGTGATTTGTCGTCTGAGTCTATTCTTGCAACAATGTCATAAATTCCATATGTCCCTTGAACGTCAGTAATGTTCTTGATTTCATGTAATTTTTGTATAATTGATGGCTCTTTTCCAGGCTCACAATTAATCAAGACAAAAGCAGTATCCATGATTATAGATGGGTTTCATCAAATTTCTTCCTTGTGGTAATTTGAACTAAAATCATATAATTATCAAAATTAAACATGTGATGTGGTTTCAGGGACACAGCTAATGGAAAAATTTTTGTTTAAAATTGCAAAAAAATGGATTGCAGGAGATACAATTGATGATGCACTATCATCGGCCAAAGATGCGTATGGCATGGGCAGACATGCAATAATCAACAAGCTAGGAGAATACCACACCACAAAAAAACAAATTCAGGATTCAATTAACGACTATCAAAAAATTGCTAATTCATTTAAGAAATGGAATATTCGAGGAGCAATCTCCGTAAAACCCACACAGATAGGATTGTCAATTAGTCAGAAACGATGTTACAAAAGCTTGGAAGAGATTATTCAAAAAACAAGCGATGCTCATGTCTTTATTTGGTTGGATATGGAATCATCAGAGCATACAGATGAGACAATCGAGTTGTATAGTTCGTTTTTTTCAAAATATGAAAGATTGGGGATTGCTTTGCAAGCAAATCTTAAAAGAACAGAAGACGATCTAAATCATCTGATAAAGATTGGCGCAAAAATTCGTCTTGTAAAGGGTGCATACAGAGAAGAGTCAAGGATATCATATAAGACCAGAGAGGATGTCGATAAAAGATACACAAGACTGATGACAATTTTATTCAAAAAAGGAAACGAGTTTGCAATTGCATCACATGACAACAAAATCATAAAGAAAGCAAAGTCATTATCAAAAAAATATCCAAGAAAGTTTGAGTTTGAGTTTCTTAAAGGTATAAGAGAAGAAATCAAAGGGGATCTTGTAAAAAACGGATTTGTTGTTTCAGATTATATTCCATATGGAACAAATTGGTTTTCATATTCTATTAGAAGAATCAAAGAAAGAAAGAGAAACATATTGCTGCTTGGAAGTTCTTTAATTCAATCACAGTGAGTTTGGGTTTGAGTTCTCAAGAACTGCTGTAGATAATTTTCTCCTCCTGCACCTTTTCCAGTGGTTCCAGAGTTCTTCCAGCCTACAAAAGGCTGACTAGATACCAAGGCAGCCGTAGTTGCGCTGGCAGAACGATTTGCATATACAACACCTGAATGAATTTTTGAGAAAAATTCTTCTAGTTGGTTTTTATCTTCTGAAAAAATTCCTGCAGTTAATCCGTACTCTGACTTGTTTGCAAGCTTTATCGCATCATCAAAATTCTCATATCTTTGTACACACAAAAATGGCAAAAACAATTCTTCCTTCATCAGCTTGTGTCCCTCAGGCAATTTTTCAACTATAGTGGGCTGCACAAAATAACCATTTTCAAACAAGTCAGTTTTGATTAAAGAACCACCAGTTAGAATATGTCCATCAGTTTTAGCTATCTTAGAGGCATCTTCAAATTTTGATTTTGCATCTGAGTTAATTATAGGGCCAAGAAACACATCTTTTTCCCAAGGCATGCCAATCTTGATCTCTTTTGTTTTTTCAACTAACTTTTCAATGAATTTATCTGCAATCTCGTTTTGAACGTAAACTCTGGAACATGCACTGCATTTCTGTCCGCCATAACCAAATGCTGCATTCATAACACCATTAACTGCCTTTTCTAAATCAGCATTTTTCGTGACAATAGTAGGGTTTTTTCCTCCCATTTCAGAGATGAACGGTTTTGTTGTAGTCTTTGTAAATTCCTGAAATCCTCTCAACCCAACTTCTCTTGAACCAGTAAAAGCGATACCATCAACACTTTGGCTTTCAATCAAAGTTTTTCCAACTATACTTCCAGAACCAGTAACAAAATTAATTGCACCAGCAGGAATTTTTGAAAATAGGTATTTGGCAAAATAAAAAGAAGACAACGGAGTATCACTTGCGGGTTTTAAGACCACAGTATTTCCAGTAATCAATGCACCAGTACTCATACCAATTGCTATTGCAGAAGGGAAGTTAAATGGAGAAATAATTCCCCACACACCATAAGGCTTCATAATTACCTGAGTTTTTTCATTAGGGCTTGGATGATAGGTCTGTTTGCAAAAACCATCATTTTTTTCCATCTGATATGCGTAAAAGCGCATAAAGTCAATGGCTTCATCAACATCACCCATAGCCTCAATGCGATTCTTTCCGTTCTCAAAGGTCATAATCGAGGCCAAGAAGAATTTTTTTGAAGAAAAATAATCGGCACAATCTCTAAATGATTTAATTCGTTTTTGAAACGGCATGCCACTCCACTCTTCAAATGCGTTTTTTGCACTTGATATTGCATTATTTGTATCAGAGATGGAAGATTTTGGGAACTCAGCGATTTTGATTTGAGTGTTGGCAGGAGAGTTTACAGTAAAATTTTCATCAGAATATATTTCCTTACCATTGACAATAATTGGATATTTTTTTCCAAGTTCTTTTTTTGCGCCATCTAAAGATTTTTCAAATTTTTCATGAAATTCTTGGATAGAGTTTGTAGACACTGCCTTTCCCCAAGTGAATTCATTTTGAAATTCAATCATTGTTGTTTTCACCTGATGAAAAAAGAACTTCTGAAATGATTCTAGAAGCCAAGTGAGACGTTCTGTCTTTGACATCGTATTTTGGACAAACTTCCATAATGTCCATTCCTATGATTCCTTTTTCTGCAATTCTTTGCAGTAAATATACACAATCAACGCTGTTCAAACCCAGAGGTACAGGAACAGAAACTCCAGGTGCAAAAGAAGGATCAACACAATCCATGTCAAAAGAGACGTAAACATTTTTTCCCAATTTATCAATAACTGAATTGGCTATTTTTTCTAATCCCTGTATGTTAATATCAAAAGGTGTAATTACGTTAAAATTATTTTTTTTAATATTCATCAATTCCTCTTCTTCAGGAGTACGAATTCCTATTTGAATGCTGGATGCAATGTCAATATTTGGCAGTACATCAGTAATTACAGAGCCATAATAGTTTGTATGAGAACTAACAAAATCAGGATGTGCGTCAAAATACACAAGCGATATTTTTTCATTAGTTTTTGACAAGGATGTAATTATATCTAAAGTGATGGAGTGGTCACCTCCAATTGAAATCGGGATTTTTGATGAGGAGGAAATTTTTTCAAAAGTGTCTTTAATCTTGTTTCTTTCAATATCTCCAAGATCACATACTTTTTTTTCAGTTCCTCTAAACGGACGACCCAAGGATATTGTTCCATCTCGATCATACGAGTCTCGTAAGTTAGATATTTGCCGTATTTTTGATGGTGCTTCTTCGGTGCCTGTTCTTAATGAATGGGATTTGGATTCATCTGGAATCCCTACAATTACATAGCCAGCATCATCAAAGTTCTCAGTGTTTGCCCAGCAAATTTTTTCCATAATCTCTATACATATGCATAGAATTTGTAGTTTTTATCAAGATTTTTTCTCAAAATCAGGATGCCAACTAATCATCCTTTACGTAATGCTGCGGTAGACAAGCACCAGTAACACGATGGAGTTTACATGACAACGGATATTGTGTTGGCTCCTTAGTACTAGTATGCATTCACCACTAAAATAGGATTAGAAAAAACCTTAAAACATGTTTAAATTTTACAAATTATTTTAAAAAATTTAAAAAAATATTTAGTTTTCAATAACTCATTCTTAGATAGCAGAGAACACTAATCAAAAAATGTCGTTGTTAAAAACAACCAGATTAACCAAACAGGATGATCACTTTGAAATTGAGATTCCTCCCGAATATGTTGAAAAACTTGGATAAAGGAATGGGCTTGTTTTAGAGATAGACATCAAAGACTCTGAAACAGTCATAAAGAAATTACAGGGATTTTTATTGATGCAAAATGTTTGCAGGCATCTTGATTTAATGTTATGTATGACAACTAGTCCTCAACGTATATCTCTAACTTTTTGTGAGTTTTTTCATGTAAAAGTAATTTTTGACTATCTCCTTCAGACGAATCCCAAGTGAATTTACAATATTTGCAATGGTATGTCATTTATTTTTTCACATCCTTTTGGATTTCTTTTTTTAATTCTTCAAGAGTCTCGACATATTCCTTTTTCATAAGATTTTCAGGTTTTGTTTTATTGTTTTTGTTAATTTGTGGTTTCTTTGTTTGTTTTTTCATAATTCACATATAATGATTAATAGATAATTAAGGAATAATGTAGTTGATTCCGTTCCAAATCAAATCAATTTCATTTCTTTAGATTTTACTCAGTGTATATTATTAAAATGAAAACTAAACATACCCTGATAGTCAGTAAGTAAAAATTAAAATCAGACTAAAAAAACGCAACTAATATCTTGTCTGAAAAAAAACTCAAAGAACTAGGAATAGAGTTACCACAAGCCCCAGTACCTGCAGGAAATTATATCCCAGTAGTCAAGACAGGAAATTTACTTTTCATATCAGGGCAAATTCCATTAGAAAATGGCAAAGTAGCATACACTGGAAAGGTCTCAGATGATAATTTGGAGACTGCTCAGAAATCAGCTAAAAGTTGTGCAATAAACATACTAGCTCAAATCAAAAGAGAGACAGGAAGTTTGGACAAAGTATCTAGAATTGTAAGACTGTCAGGATTTGTCAATTCAATTCCAGAATTTTCCCAGCAACCAAAAGTTATCAACCCAGCATCAGACTTGATGTTTGAGGTCTTTGGAGAAAAGGGAAAGCATTCAAGAATTGCAGTAGGGGTTACTAGCTTACCACTTGATTCAATGACTGAAATTGACGCAATAGTTGAACTATCAGATTAGAATTCACAGATTCTGTTAGTAGTTCTTATATCAAATGAAAATGGTGAAACCCTAAGAGCATCCATGACATTAAAAAATTATATTTTTAAAAACTTGTGGTTGCAAGTTGTAATCTCTTTGCTGCTTGGATTAGGAGTAGGGTTGGTCTTAGGAGATGATGTTGGTGTTGGATTAGATGAGGATACTTTGAGTTCTCTTTCATCATATCTCAAAATTCCTGCCAACATATTTTTGAGTATAATTTTGATGATCATTGTTCCATTAATTTTTGCATCAATTGTAGTTGCCATTACCAATATAGGAGCAAAAGAAAAAATGAAAACATTAGGGTTAGGTATTGGAACATACTTTGTAATTACTACAACAATTTCAATACTTGTAGCAGTACTTCTTGCATCCATTATTGCTCCAGGAAGCATGCTTGATCTTACTTCACTTCAAGAAGCTCATGACATTTCAGAAGATGATCTTAAAGTCACAGAAGGTTTTTCATTTGAAGATATTCCAAATGCAGTATCCAACATAATTCCAAGAAATCCAATTTCTTCATATCTTGAAGGACAGATGTTTAGCATCTTGGTCATGGCAGTTATTGTAGGACTATCAATGGCAGTTCTTCCAAAGGAATCTACTAAATCATTGTTAGATTTACTAGAATCAATTCAAAAAATCACATTACACATTTTATTAATCTCCATGAAGATTGTACCGTTTGCAGTTTTTGGTTTGATCATTGGAATGGTAGCTACTGTAGGCATAGAGACAATGGTTGGGCTGGGGGTATACATGACCACAGTAATCCTAGGTCTTGGAATCATGTTATTAGTATACGCGTTTATCTTAAAGTTTGTAGCAAAAAGACCAATATTTTCTACATTCTCAAAATTCCGCAATCCACAAACTCTTGCCTTTTCAACAGCCAGTTCAATGGCTACAATGCCAGTTACACTAAAGACTGCAGAAGAGGATCTGAAAATAGATAACAGAGTTTCAAAATTTGTAATTCCACTTGGAACAACCATAAACATGGATGGTACTGCATTGTATCAAGTAATAGCAGTCTTCTTTTTGGCACAGCTTTTCGCAATAGAGTTGAGCATGATATCAATACTAGTGATTATCATAACCTCACTTTTAGCTTCTATTGGAACCCCCGCAGTACCAGGTGCAGGAGTAATTGTCTTATCAACAATACTAATTACAGTTGGCATTCCCCCAGTTGGGATCTTACTGTTACTTTCAGTAGATAGAATTTTGGACATGATTAGAACAATGATAAATGTTACAGGTGATCTTACTGCGTCTTGTGCGTTTGATGAAATAACTGGAGATAAAAATTGAGAATTTGGAAATTTTCTTAAATAGATTTTCTAATAATTTGAATCATGGTTCAGATATGCAAAGGAGTGTGTGAGCGATTGAAATCAACATCATTTACAAATAATCTTCGTTACAAAATAGGACAAAAGTGGTGTTCGTTATGTGCAATATTTTTTCTTACAGAAGAAAACATATGTCCTTGTTGCAAAACAAGATTAAGATCTAGAGCTAGAAGTAAAAAATATGACCTGCCAAGAATGTAATCACGAAAAAGGAGAGTGTCAGTGTTATTGCTGTTGTTCGATTGCTCAAATAGGATGCCCATATTGTATCCCTCCAGTCATTGCATATAGACAAGTAAAAAAGATACTCAGAAGACTCAAGAATAAACCTAAATGATTCATAAATCAAGGCTAAGTGTTGAAGTACTTAGAAGAGATAGAGTCTGAAAAATACATCTCAGTTGAGACCTATAGGAAAAATGGAACACCAGTCAGAACACCTGTCTGGTTTACAATAAAGGACAATCAAATTTTTGTTGTGACTCGGGACCAAACAGGAAAAGTAAAGCGTCTCAAAAATAATAATCAAGTAAAAATTGCAACGTGTACAATAAAGGGAGACATTAAAGGAAAATGGGTTTCAGGTATTGCTGAAATTTTAGATGAAGAGAAAATCAAAGAAGCTGTAAAGAGAAGAGACAAAAAATATGGATTTTTCTCCAAAATGGCAAGATTCTTGACAAAAAGTAAGGGAGAACTTTTGGCATTCTCAATTAAGATTAAGTGAATTTTGTAATCTCTGCTCTTTTTTTAGTTTTAATGCAGTTAGTCCTGCAAATCCAAAGATTATTGCCAGACCAGAATATGCTAAGACTTGACTATGCTCTATTAGAATAGCAGAAACTCCAGTTCCAACTACACTTGGAAGTAAAGATAATGCATAGAGCCACCAACCACAGCAACCAAGTGGGACAAGAGAGAAAAATGAAAAAAATGACGTGGCAGCCGTACTTCCAGAATTTCCACCAAATGCTTTTCTCTTAACACTTAATTTGCATCCAAGAAGTTTGCTTTTTTCAGACAAAAATATTTGAAGACCAATTCCAATACCCATGCCAAATATGACAATAGAGTTTAGCTGAAATGCTGCACTAATTGCTGCAAGAGGTTCTAATGCAGGAGTTGTAGCTACAACTACTGAAAGATAAACAACTATTGTCAATATTCCCACAAGAATTGCTTTTTGAATAGGTCTCATCATACATCACCATAAACTAGAGTTTGAGGATGAAATGCAACCCATTCAAACCAAAATCCAGGCTCAATTGGCATCCTTTGAAGTTGTTTTCCTTCATATTGGCCAGATATTGCAAAACCATCATAATTCCATTCAGAGTTTGTTTGAATGTCAATTATTTTTCCATTAGAATATTCAAATTCTAAAACTTGACCATTGATAGTTCTCTCAAATGCACGAGAATTTTCAGAATACAAAGACATCAAAACTAAAGGAACATCACCAATAGAGTCATTGATTATTGTTTTGGATTCAATGTCACTTTGTTTGTAAGCTTTGTAAATACCATCTTGATTAAATCCGATGATAATTTCCTTAGGATGCATTCTATCATCGTTGTTTTCTACTGGAAACATTATTCGAGGTTCTGTGTAATAATTTCCATATGGATCAGTTGCATATGATCTGATATATCCAGTATCAGTAGTTAACACTAGTGTGTCAGGATGAAGTTTCTTCCAATCACCCCAAGTAATCACATCAAATGGAACCAAGTCAAGTTGATATCCAGTAAGTTCACCTTTTACAGCTTTTCCAAGTGCCTGACTCCAATAAGATTCAGTTAGTCTATCATACATCAACAAATTACTGTTGTAGAGTTTTCCTGATGTGCCAAACTCTACTTCTTGTCCATCAATAATTCTCTTAAAAACTTGATTTGTATAACATAAGGGGCAATAGGTCACAGCCACTGGAGTGCTATCAACTCTGTCATTTACAATTTCATGCCATACTAAAATGAATATTGGATAGGCTTTTGCCTCACCATTAATTTCCAGACCAATTACAGTATCAGAATCAGACATGAATTGAGAATCAGAAACTGTTGCAAACACAGGATTGTCAATTGATGGAATTCCATCTTTAGGAGGTCCTCCACCTTTAATTTTTTCAAGTGGAATCAGATGCTTTACCCCATCAGTTTCCATTACTGTTAATTCAGTGCCTTGAATCTCAGAATTTGTAGTACTAGGAGTAACTTTAACAGAGTTGTCATCAAAAGAAATTACCAATACACCAACTGCAATAGCAACTGCTATGACAGGAAGTACTACTTTGAAGTTCAATTTGCAATAAATTGAGTTTACAAAATATTAAACAATTGTTCCAACTTGGGGTTTAATTTGGAAAAATCCTTTTAATAAAATTCAAGGTCGTGTACGCATGAAAACAGAAGCAGTTCTCAAAGGAAACATCTTGCATGACATCACCCATTGGGGAATCAGTGCTTCGATAGGAGCCATATTTCTTGTACACAGTCTAAAGAAGTTTGATCCTAGTTGGCAAGAATGGTTATCAAGTATTGGGATGCCTCCAGAAATGCAATTACCAATTGCATTAGCTGAATTCATTGGAGGAATCTTGTTGATTGCAGGAGTTCTAACCAGGATTACTGGTGCAGTGTTTGCAATAATTTTGCTTGGAGCAATATTTCACATTAGATGGGAAAGTGGATTCTTTGTATCCCAAGGAGGATGGGAATGGGATTTGGTGATGCTTGCAGCAGTGCTGGCAATTATTGCAGCAGGTCCAGGTAGAATTTCAATTGCCCATGTTGCAAAAAGAATACCTAGATTCTTACAGTGATTATTTTATTTTTTTATTTAATTCTGTAATGAATTTTTTTATTTTTGGTTTTGGGATTACTGCACCACATGCTCTGTTATGGCCACCGCCAGAGCCACCAAGATCAGTTGCCAGAATATTGACGATTTTTCCCAAATGCACTTTGCAGTTTTTAGAGCCTCTAACAGATACAGCATAGATTCCATGATCTACTCTTTCTTTGTATGCAACACCAACATCTTTTCCAGATAATCCCATCACAAAGTTGACAGCACCACTAGCACCTGCATCGGTAATCTCCATGTATCCAAGATTCTTCATTGTTTTCATGCCTGCCTTGACTTTGGCAATCATTTGTGATAATTTTTCAACTTGAATTTGTGCAAACTCAAAGGTGTTTGGAATGTCATGAGGGAATTTAGATTCGGCTAGCTCTTCAACCAAATACAACAGATAATCAGGTTCCTTTTGGTGTCCAACAATATTGTATGTTAGAACAGTAGCACTAATGAGTGCAAATTGTCTATCATACATTTGAAGTAATTTAGAACCTAATGGGCGGTCTTCCATATAATCAGTAATAGCAGCACATGTTGCAACAAAGGTGGCATGCTCATTTAGTTTTGATTTGAAAGCATTGTAAACTTGAACAGTGGTACATTCGTTTATGTCATGAATTACTTTGACTTTGAGTTTTTGCAAGGACTTTACAACATTAGGATCAATATCATGGTGATCAATGTATGTAATTGAAACTTTATTTTTTCTCAAAGTTTTCATAATATCAATAAACTCATCTTGAGTTTTTTTACTCAGACCCAAATCACAGATGTATAATGATTTTAATTTTTCATCTTTAATTACTTGTTGTAATGCCTCCATCTGACCAGGATAATCAACTAATACAGCATCTCCGCCAAATGCTTGTCGAATTAATGCTGCAGAGCTAATGCCATCAGCATCTTCTTTATGAGAAATACAAATTACTTTGATGCGCTTTGATTTTGTAATTTTTTTGCTAGCTGCTTTTTTTGGTGTTTTTTTAACAGTTTTTTTAGTTGCAGTCTTTTTTGTTAAACTTTTTTTTGTAGCCTTTTTAGTTGTTGATTTTTTTTGCGACAGGTTTCTTTATCTTTGATGCAGCCAATATCAAGAAAAACTACAACCCCTCATTTAAATGAAGAATGGTTACTTTAATTTTCTAGATGGTTTTTTGACGCTTTGATTTATCAAAGAGCTTGAATCAAGATATACATCATAAAGAGACAGTCCCTCCATCTGGTTTTGGTGATCAATTTCTTGAATTTTTTTTAATTCTTCAGAAGATGCATTAAGGATTAAATCATCAAGTTTCTGTAATTTTTTGCGTTCTACTGGAGTCATTTAATTTTTGATTAAAAATTCTCATTTAGGACCAAAAGTTGGCATATTAGACTAATTACTAAATTTCATAGACATAATTTTAGCGAAAATATAATAGAAGAATTTTTGCTAGGCTCAGTATGGAGACAAAAAATATTGGCTTACGAGGAATTGAGGTTGCAGATACAAGAATTTCAAACATTGATGGTGAGAAAGGCAAGCTAATCTATAGAGGATTTGATATTTTAGATCTTACTAAAAATTCAACATTTGAGGAGACAGCATACTTGCTGCTTTATGATAATCTACCAACAAAGGCACAACTTGATGAATTTAATTCAAAATTAGTTGAGGCAAGATACATTCCAAAACAGATGCAAAAAAACATGGGAAATTGGAGAAAAGATGCAGATCCTATGGATATGCTTCAAGCATTTGTTGCGGCACTTGCAGGATATTATGATGAGGAATTCTCAAACAAAGAAGCAAGTTATGATAGAGCAATCAACCTAATTGCTAAAACACCTACTATAATTGCAAGTTGGCAGAGAATTAGAAATGGATTACCAATAGTGGATCCAGATGCATCTCTAAGTCATGCAGCAAATTTTCTATACATGATGTCAGGAGAAAAACCAGACCCAGAAGTAGAGAAGGTTTTTGATGTATGTTTAATTTTACATGCAGACCACACATTCAACGCATCAACATTTACAGCCAGACAAGTTGCGTCAACTAGAGCTCACATGTATTCAGCAGTTAGTGCTGCAATTGGAGCATTAAGTGGAGAGTTACACGGAGGAGCCAACACTGAAGTCATGAAGATGTTATTAGAAATTCAAGAAATTGAAAAAGTTGAACCATGGATTAAAGAGAAAATGAGTGCCGGTGAAAGAATAATGGGAATGGGTCACGCAGTTTACAGAACTTATGATCCTAGAGCACAAGTACTAAAAGAATTATCAAGAAAACTTGCAGAAAAAACAAAAGAGCCATGGTTTGATATGACAGAAAAAATTGAGACTGCAACTATTTCTGAAATGAAGTCACAAAAAGGAAAAGACATCTATCCAAATGTCGATTTGTATAGTGCATCAATTTACTATATGCTAAAAATTCCAGTAGATTTGAACACTCCAATATTTGCAATATCAAGAGTTGTTGGATGGGCAGCACATATCATAGAAGAAAAGTTTGCAGAAGCTGCACCAAAACCAGCTTTATACAGACCAAAAGCAACCTATGTTGGAAAGTATTGCGGTCCTGAAGGGTGTGAATACAAAACACTAGACTTGAGAAAATAATTTTTTAATTTCTTGTGCTAAGCCAATCTTTAGCTTTAGAATTTACATCATGCTTGTATAACACTTCAAAAACCATATCATAAAATGTGATACCTTTTTTCTGTGCCTGCTCATCAAGCCACTTTATTCCATCAGCTAATTCAGGATCATATTCAGAGAATTCCACGAGTTCATCAACCATTTTTGAAAAGAAGGCGTGAGATTCAAGCATATCTACACCTTTCAATCTTTGATCATAAGTGAAGGATTCAAAATATATTGACAAAAAACCACTTTTTGGATGACAATTGGAACATGTTTTCTACTTTGATGGGAATGATGAAAAAATCTCATGGATTATTGAAACTGGTGATTCCACCGCGAAGCAAGAAAGAGAACATGTTCAAATGTACAAAAATAAAGTGACGGATTTGCAATCAAAATACATTGCATTTCATGTCGGTCTCTTTTGGGCAATTGGTGTGTTCATCATAAAGGATATGGATCACATCAAAGTAAAATGTAATGAAAAGATTATGTTTGATCATTTTAAATTAAATCAAGAGATTAATGATGAATTTATCAAAAAAAGAATGCAATTCATAAAGCAACTAATCACACAAAGAAAATTAAAAATGGAATTTGAGGTTATTGAATCACAAAAAAATATCAAAGGCAAAAGAGCTTAAGACCAAAAACGGGCAGTTACATGGTGACAGCTCAATTGCTTTGTATAATGTTAGTACAAAGTAGAATCATAAAAAAAAGAATTGTTCAAATTCATTGACAACAATTAATGTTAGATTAAAGCGATCATGTGGAATTTTCAATAAATTTTTAGAAAATATGAAAAAAATTTACAAAATTTGAAAGATCATAATTTATCAGAAAAAAATAATGAAAAACATAGAGAAAATACAGATTAGATTTATTTAGCACCTAGATGGTCTGAGATTAATTATGGCAGGTATAGACAAAGCTGCAATTGGATTTTCAATCGCAATTGTAGCTATCGGAGTTGCATTTGCGATGTATGGCGATGCAGCTCAAAACCAAGGTTATGTAGCTACACCAACAACATCCAAACCAATGGCGGTAATTCCAGAAGAGCCAAAAGCTCAGACAGACCCATTTGCAGATATTGCAGATAAGGTAAAGGAAAATCCTAAAGAAGTAATGAAGGAAGTTGAAGAAGTTGTTGAAGAAATAGGTGAAACTATCAAAGAAGAAACAGAAAAACACGCACCAGGACCAGAAACATATACAGTTGAAATGCCAGCAGGTACTTCAGTTCCAGGATGTGAGGAAACTAACGCATGTTACTTACCAGCAGATATCATAATATTTGCAGGAGACACAGTAGAATGGGTTAACGTAGACACAGCAGCACACACAGTTACTGGTGGCAGTCCAGCAGATGGACCATCTGGTGTCTTTGACAGTAGTTTAGTAATGGGTGGAGCATCTTACTCATTCACATTCAATGATGCAGGAAGCTATGATTACTTCTGTATGGTACATCCTTGGATGGTCGGTAGTGTAACAGTGAACTAACCAAAATTTTTTTCTTTTTTCTTATTTTATCTGATTTTTACGAATGATTCTATTGTATGTAACACCAAATCTATGAGTTTCATCTCTAGCATATTGTAAAATTTTCAAAGAAGGTTTGTTCTTTGGAATTATGATAGGTTTTTTATTTTTTGGAACATATACTTCTTCATTTTCTTTTGCCAATGAAATACACGGAAGTTTTAATCCAAGTGATTGCAAAGACTTTGTAGCAGCACTCAGTTGTCCTTTTCCACCATCAATTACTATCAAATCAGGTAATTCAGAATTTTCTTCTAGTAATCTATAGTATCTTCTTTTAATAATTTCACCAATCATTGCAAAATCATCTCTACCAAAAACTGTTTTAATTTTGAATTTACGATATCCTGATTTGTTTGGCTTTCCATTTACAAATTGTGCCATGGAACCTACTGCAAAATCTTCACCATGATTTGAGATGTCAAAACATTCAATGACATTAGGGGTTTGAGGAAGATGAAGAATTTCCTGTAGTTCTATCAATCCAGGCTCACCTCCTTTTGTATGAATCAGATCAATATTTTTTAAAATTAAATTAACAATGTCTTTTTTCTTGCCTTTAGTAGGAATAGATATTTTTACACTAAAACCTGCCTGCTCTGAAAATAGGGATTCTAAGAGATCATGGTTTTCAGGAAGTTCATTTACAATAATGTATTTTGGAATTTTGTGTGTGGAGTAATATTGAAAAAGAAAATTTGAAAAGGAGTTATCACCTACCAAATCAAAAAAGAATTTGTCACTGTCTCGAATCACTCCATTAATCATTCTAAAATTCATTACAGTTGCAGATTGATCCTGAATCCCTATACCAAAATATTCTTCATCAGAGTTTTTTACGTATTCCATTTTTTGTTTTGTTTGCAGGCTTCCAAGTCTAATCAAAGTATCACGAATGTCTTTTGCACGCTCAAATTGCTGTAAATCAGCTGCCTGATGCATCTCCTCTTCTAATTTTTTTGTAAAAATTTTTGTTTGGTTTTTTCCTTTAAGTACTTCTTCTAATGCAGCAACATGTTTTGGGTATCTATCTTGAGCATCTTTGAATTCACAGGGGCCTTCACAATTTCCCAAATGATATTCAAGACACACTTTTTTTGGCAATGTTTTGCAGATTCTAATTTGAAATGCTTTACGTAATGCACCAATAGTAAGTAATTTTGAACTACCTTGGGTAAAGGGACCAAAAGTTTTTCCTTTGCCAAGAAATTTTCCATCTCTGGTTCTCCTTGCAACTAGTAATCTTGGATATTTTTCATCAGATATTCTAAGGTAGGTATATCGCTGCTGATCTTTTAATTCAATATTGAATCGTGGTCGATATTTTTTGATCATGTTTGATTCTAAAAGAAAAGCTTCACTTTCATTGTCAGTTAGAACAAATTCAATATCAGAAATGTTTTGCACTAGTTTTTGTGTTTTGTAGTTTTGGTTTTTTAGAAAATATGACTTTACACGTTTTTTGAGGTTTTTTGCTTTTCCAATGTAAATTATTTTTCCATCAGAGTCTTTCATCAAATAGATACCAGGATCAGTAGGAATGATAATTTGTAAGATGTTAAAAGTCATTTTTTTAGCAGTTTTTTAAGATATTTTCCAGTATAACTTCCAGGCGCTTTTGCAATCTCTTTTGGAGTGCCAATTGCAACAACTCTGCCTCCCTCATCACCGCCTTCAGGCCCCAAATCAATTATCCAATCAGAGTTTTTGATAATATCCATATTGTGTTCAATAACTACAACTGTATTTCCTAGGTTTACCAATCGATTAAGTACATCAAGAAGTTTTTGAACATCTGCAAAATGAAGTCCTGTTGTAGGCTCATCGAGGATGTATAAGGTCTTTCCAGTACCACGTTTTGATAATTCAGAGGCCAGTTTGACTCTTTGGGCCTCACCACCAGACAAAGTAGTAGATGATTGTCCAAGTTTGATATATCCCAATCCAACATCATAGATTGTTTGCAATTTTCGTTTTATTGCAGGGATGTTCTCAAAGAAATTGAGAGCCTCATAGACAGTCATATCCAAAACATCTGAGATATTTTTTCCCTTGTAAAGAACAGATAACGTTTCAGAATTGTAACGTTTGCCTTTGCATTCATCACATTTTACATAAACATCAGATAGAAATTGCATTTCAATTTGTTTTACTCCATCGCCATCACACGCAAAACATCGTCCATCTGCAACATTAAAAGAGAATTGCCCTGGAGCATAGCCACGTTCTTTTGAGAGTTCAGTATTTGCATACAACTCTCGAATAGGAGTAAATGCTCCAATGTATGTTGCAGGATTTGAACGAGGTGTCCTGCCAATAGGGGATTGGTCTATTGCAATAACCTTATCAATATTTTCCAAGCCAACAATATTCTTATGACTTCCAGGTTTTACATTTGATTTGTAAAAATGATTCTCTAATGCCTTAAGTAAGATATCATTAATTAATGTGGATTTTCCAGAACCTGAAACACCAGTAATAGAAACAAAGAGTCCTAAAGGAATTTCAACATCGATGTCTTTAAGATTATTTTCAGATGCCTTTTGTACTACAAGTGTTCCAGAATTATTTCTAATTTTGTCTTGTAATGTAATTAATGAACTGTCTTTAAGATAATCTCCAGTTACAGATTTGTGGCCGTTTAGAATTTGATTGACAGTTCCTTCAAAAACCACATTTCCGCCATTTACTCCAGCGCCAGGACCTAAATCTACCATCCAATCTGAATTTCGTATGACTTCTTCGTCATGTTCTACTACAATGACAGTATTTCCTAGATTTCGTAGCTTATTTAGCGTTTTAATGAGTCGTGCATTATCTCGTTGGTGGAGGCCAATTGTAGGTTCGTCAAGTACATACAAAACACCAGTCAGGTTAGAGCCAATTTGAGTAGCAAGTCGAATTCTTTGAGATTCACCGCCAGACAATGTAGAACTTAGTCTGTTTAGTGTAAGATAGTTCAAGCCAACATTCATTAAAAATTCAAGACGTTCTTTGATTTCTTTTAAGACATCTCTTGCAATGTATTGTTCATTTTCAGTTAGTTTTAGTGTAGAGAAAAAATCATAACAATGATCAATTGATAAATCACAAACATCCATAATTCCCTTGTCATTGATTTTTACTGCAAGTGATTCAGGTTTGAGTTTCTTTCCATTGCAGGCATTACATGGAGTATCTCGCATGAATTGTTTTAGCCATTCACGTTTTGATTCAGAATCAGTTTCAATAAAAACTCGTTGCAGATTAGATAATACACCTTCAAATGCATTGGTGTATTGCCATGAAGAATCACCAGATTTTGAACGGTAGTTAAAGTCAATTAGATCGTCGGTTCCATACAAAATAATTTGAAGATGTTTTGATTTTATTTTGTTAATAGGAGTCATCAAGTCAAATCCAAACTTTTTTCCAACTGCTCGTAGTGCTTGCCTTCGAAATGATGAAAATCTTCCACTCCATGGAACAATTGCACCATCCAAAATAGATTTTGTTTTATCTGGAATAACTAGATCAGGATCAAATTCCATTTTTACTCCAAGACCATTACATTCCTTACACAAACCAAACGGAGAGTTGAATGAAAAATTCCTTGGTTCCAATTCACCCACAGTCAATCCACAATAAGGGCAAGCATTATTTTGAGAGAAGATTTTTTCAGTTTTTTCAGATGCAATCATTACATCTCCTTTTGATGCTTTGAGTGCAGTTTGAATTGCCTCAAACAGTCTTGAGCGTTCAGATTTTTCAGTTGTTATTCTATCGACTACAATCTCAATATTGTGCCATTTTTGCCTATCAAGTGGAGGAACCTCCTCATCTAGGCTCAAAATATCTCCATTTAGGCGTATTCGAGAGTATCCATCTTTCTTGATTTGTTCAAATAATTTTTCATATGTTCCTTTTTTCCTTTGAATAATGGGAGATAAGATGAGAATCTTTTTGCCAGAAAATTCTCTTAGGACAGAATCACATATGGTTTCAATTGATTGTGTTGAAATTTTTCGTCCACAATTTGTACAATAAGGAATGCCAATTCGAGCGTAAAGCAATCTCATGTAATCATAGATTTCAGTAGTAGTTCCAACTGTAGAGCGAGGATTTTTACTGGTAGTTTTTTGTTGGATAGAAATTGCAGGAGATAGGCCCTCAATAGAATCAACATCAGGCTTATCCATCATCTCTAGGAATTGACGTGCATATGCAGAAAGTGATTCAACATATCGTCTTTGTCCTTCAGCATAAATTGTATCAAAAGCCAAAGTAGATTTTCCAGAACCAGACAGCCCACTAATTACAACTAGTTTATTTTTTGGAATGTCAATGTCGATGTTTTTGAGATTGTGATGACGTGCACCACGAATCTTTAATTTATTTTCGGTCATTTTTTATTTGAATCTCCTTTTCTAGTCTTTTTATTCTATCTCTGCACTCAATTGCACGTTCAAAATCTAAATCTTCAGAATATTTTTTCATTTGAGCCTCCAAATCAATAATATCAGTTGCAATGTCATGAGTGGATTTTAGTTTTGAATCATCTAGAGTTGTTACTTGTTCTGGAACAGATTTGATAATTGTCTTTGGAGTAATGTTGTGAGTTTTGTTGTATAGAATTTGCTTTTCCCTACGACGTTTTGTTTCATCCATTGCATTTTTCATTGATTGTGTAATTTTATCAGCATACATGATAACATTTCCATTTTCATTTCTTGCAGCTCGACCAAAAGTTTGAATTAAACTAGTAAAGTTTCTAAGAAATCCTTCTTTGTCAGCATCCAAAATTGCAACCAGTGAGACTTCAGGAATATCTAATCCCTCTCTAAGTAAGTTGATTCCAACTAGAACATCAAATTCCCCAAGACGTAATTGTCTGATTAGTTCGGTTCTTTGCAGCCCTTCAATTTCAGAGTGCATGTAGCGGACTCGAACTTGTTTTTTTGAGAGATATTCAGCCAAGTCTTCTGCCATTCTTTTAGTCAAAGTTGTGACTAGAACACGCTCAGAGTTTGCCACTTTTTTGTTGATTTCTTGGATCAAGTCATCCATTTGGTTTTTTGTAGGCCTAATCTCGACTTTTGGATCCAACAATCCAGTAGGCCTGACAACTTGCTCAGCAATTTGATTTGAGATTTTTCTCTCATATTCAGCAGGAGTAGCAGAAACAAATATTGTGTTTTGAATATATTCTTCAAATTCTTCAAATTTTAATGGGCGATTATCATATGCGCTTGGCAGTCTAAATCCATATGTTACCAATTCTTTTTTTCGCGAATGATCACCTTTGTACATGCCATGTAATTGAGGCAATGTTACATGGGATTCATCAATTACTAGCAAATAGTCATCTCCAAAAAAGTCCATCAAACAAAATGCTTTTTGTCCAGGTTCTCGTCCATCAAAATGTCTAGAGTAATTTTCAATACCAGAACAATACCCTAATTCTTCAATCATTTCCAGGTCATATTTTGTTCTCATCTCTAGTCGCTGTTTTTCTAATTCATTTAATTCAGGAAGACGTTTTTTGAGTTCGTCTTTAATTGATTGTATTGCCTTTTTTCTAACATCTTTGGCAATAAGATAGTGCTTTGCAGGAAAAATTTTCATTTGATTAATTTTCTTTTTTTCTTTTAATGAAACATGATCCAGTACAGATATTTTTTCAACCTCATCACCAAACATCGAAATTCTTATCAAATCTTCAGAATATGCAGGGGTAATGTCAATGGTGTCCCCCTTTACTCTAAAATTTCCAGGAGCGACTTCAGTATCATTTCTTTCATATCGTGCGTCTATTAACTGCCTGATGAGTTCATTTCTTTTGATTTCATCACCAGTGTTTACAGTTATTGCCAAATCCTCCCAATCTTGAGGGTTTCCCAGAGAGTAGATGCAAGAGACAGTTGACACGATTATTGTTGGCTCACCTGAGAGCAGCATTGCAGTAGCCTCAAGTCTTAATTTTTCAATTTTTTCATTTATTTGAGTATCTTTTTCAATATAGGTATCAGTTTGAGGCAGGTAGCTTTCAGGCTGATAATAGTCATAGTATGAAACAAAGTACCCAACATTATTTTTTGGAAAGAATTGTTTTAGTTCTGAATAAAGTTGTGCTGCAAGGGTTTTGTTGTGAGAAATTACAAGTGTATTTTTTCCTGTTCTTGCAATTACATTTGCAACAGAAAAAGTCTTGCCACTGCCAGTAACTCCTAGCAATGTTTGAACTGTCTTGTTTTTAACACCTTGGACTAGCTGATCAATTGCTTGGGGCTGATCACCTGTAGGGCCATATTCAGATTCCAATTCAAATTGTGTTGTTTGCTCCAACATGTACAATCCCTAAAAACTGAATTTAAAGCAATGGTGATATTAAAAATCACCAGACAGGTTCATCTACCATTTTTAGACCATCAGGAGTCTCTTCAAACCCCATAACTTTTAGAGTCTGCCTAGATGTAGGTGAGTTTCTCTTTAGAATTTTTTTGGCCAAAACCAATCTAGAATCAGTTCGTAAGTGTTGTCCAATTTTGTATTTTCCTTTAATTGATTCAGGTACTATTTTGATAACTGCAACCTCATCTAAAACTAAATCATTGTTTTTTATTGGAATATAATTTCCCTCAGGCTGATATTTTTTCATTAGCCCATTTAGTGCCAGAGTTTTTTCATCATCATCTTCAACAATTACTGCTTTGCCTTTGATTACCACACTAATGTACAAAGTATCAGCTTGTGATGCATCAGTAGGATGTGAAAAGTATGATGGCAAAAATTCTAATTCCCTATCCACTTCAAACCCAGTCTTAGGATTTCTCAAAATGTTATCTAATTTTTCACCTCTAGTATACGAATGCATGTAAATTGAATCATTAACAAATGCAAAATTCATAGGAATTATCTGAGGATAGCCATTCTCATCAATACTTGCGATACGTCCAACGTGTTCTTCAGAAAGAAATTCCTTAATTTTCTCATAGGACTTTATCTCAAGACGCCCCACTAATTTCAAATCAGTTGTAATTTGGGAATTGATCTAATAAACTAAATGTAACAAAATATGCCAAAAATTATGAGAGACCCATACCTTGATGAATTAAAGAATAATTTTAACAACTATACTAGTGACTTGAAAAAATTAAGAAAGAAACTTCTAAAAACAGATTCCCTACAAGAACAGGAAAAAATTATCAAAAAAATAGACATCATCGCAAAACAGATGGAAAACAACCAAAAACAATCTACCAAGGTGACAAGATCAAGAATCAAAGAAAGACGCACAAAAAAATAACCTAATCTTCTTTATCAAGTTCTTTAGCTAGTGCTTTAATTTCTAAAATCCTACAAGATAATTCATTGCATTCAGTCTCATATTTTGTCATGTGACAATATTGCAAAAAATATCAAAAAAAATAGAAACGTCCTAAAACTTGACTTTTCATTTAATTTTTTATTAAATAAAATCACTTAATTTAAGAGAAAATCCTACTAGCGTCATGGTAGAAATTGATGAAGAGCGCGAGGATGTCACCAATCAAGTATTAGATGTCCTTGAGGAGTGGGGCGCAGAATCAAAATTCATATGGTTTAGAGAACTGCACAGAATTACAGATATTGACAAGGGATTGTTACGAAACATTCTCAATGAATTAAAAAAATCAAAAGAAATCAAAGAGATGCATGGAACCAACAACAGAATATTTTTTTGTCTTAGGAAGTATTACATCAAATGCAGAGATGTGGAATTTAGATTCAAGGGAAAAGAGATAATGCTCAGAGACGGAAGTAAAACAAAGATAATTGCAGGTGCCACAAAGGCAACAGAGCGAACTAGAAAAAGACTAGAGAAACAAAGAAACAAACGTCGGGCAAAATCATTTACAAAAGCAAAAAACAAGAGACCTCACAAATCATAGAGAATCTTCTGTCTGCCTTCTTGCAAAATTGGCTTCTGCTCGTTTGAGTTTTGATGATTCAGCAACATCTTCAGTCATGTCATATAGTTGGTGTAGCTCCATGCCAGGTGTCAAAACATCTTCTTTTTCATCTTCTAAGGCCAGTTCTATGTTTGCCAAAATTTCTACATTTTCATCTAAAACATCAAGGCATTTTTTTACAGATTCAGGAAGGTCATCATCCATCATTATATTGTAAATGGCAGTACAGTAAATGATTTTCTGTATGTATTAGAATAGAATACCTTATTGTTTGGCTTTTTCTCTCAATGCAGGCATCACATGGCTTGCAAACTTGTCAATAGAGCCAAAATAGTTCTTACCCCAGAATCTAATCACAAAGTGATTAACACCGGCATCCATGAATCTCTCAAATGTTGGAATGATATCATCAGGAGTTCCAACTGCAGTTGAAGAACGTGCAACAGGCTCAGGAATTTTGGTTGCAGCCTCTCTCATCTTTACAATCCAATCTTGGTTAGACATTGAATATTCTGTAAAGTATTTTCTAAAGTCAAAGCCTTCGATTTCTTTGAGGCCATGAACACGTAAAATTTCAGGTTTGAACAAGCTGACCTTGACTGCTTCTTTCATTCTTGCCCAGGATTCTTCTGCATCCTCAGAAAAGTAAACATCAATATCAAGTGCATATTCAAAGTTATCTTTTTCCTCCTGTGTTCTATTGTTTTCATCCATGGATTTTTTAATTTGTGCAGCATGATCTTCGAAAAGTTCTGGAGTATAACCGATTGGCAGCCAACCATCACCAAGTTTTCCAGTCAATGCTAATGTTCTCTTACCACCAGATGCCATGTATGTTGGTGGACGTGGCTTTCGAATTGGAGGTGCTTGCAAACACGCACCCTCAAGTTTGTAGTACTTTCCATCATAATCTACAGTGTTATCAGGAGTTGATTGGTATAATGTATGAATAGTTTCAATTTGTTCTTCCCATTTTGAAACAGGTTTTTCAAATGGAATGCAAAATTCTTTTAGATTTTGTGCTTCACCAGCACCAATTCCAAGAATTGCTCTACCCTTAGAAACTCTATCAAGAGTAATTGCAGCAAGTGCAATGTTTGATGGGTGTCTTCTAATTGCATCAGTTACACATGTTCCTAGCTCAACATTGTTAGTTACTGCAGCAATTGCTGAAAGCATTACCCAAGGATCTAATACAATAGCATTTTTCCATTGAGGGACATTTGTGTGGTCCATATAGAAGATAGAATCATAGCCAGTCTTGTCGGCAAGCATACATGCTGTTAAAATTTGATCCTCAGTATATCCAGCTCTTGCAACATTTAGGCCGTTTTGAATACCAAATTTGAGTTTATTTTGAGCCAAGTACATTTACGTCGAATCATTAGAATAAAAAGTTTAATCAAGCTGCCAATTTCGCAGTTTATCAAGAAAATAGAAAAAAGGTAAAAAATTTGTGAATTTTTTATAAATTACCTGCTTTGATATCTTCAAGACATTTTACAACATCTTCTTTTGATATTGGTATTGGATTAGGATCCAAATGTCCTCTATCAGTCATTACGGTGTCAGCAGCTTCTGAAACATCGGCTTTGAGTTCTAATTTATCAAATCCAAGTTTTTCCATTGCCTCTTTGAATCTATCATAGAAGATTGATTTGTTATGTTTGTGAGCTACTGTGGTACATGATGAAAGTGAGTAACCATGAGGTACACCTTCATTTGAGAACACATAGGACAATGCATGCCCCAGGGTTGTAGAGCAATTACCAAAGCCCATACCAGACAACATTGAACCATATGGGTAGTTTTCTGGTTTGTCATTCATAATTGCATCATAAAGAATCTCAAATGCTTGTTTACACAGAGTTCTAGTCAAGTCATTACCAAGTTTGCTATCATAGCCTTCAGTAGCTTGAGCACATGCATCACAGACAGAATTTTTAATGACTTGTTCAGGAGTGCCATCCATGAAATATGAATCAACTACTGCCATGTCAGCTAAGAATCTGTCTTCACGTAACAATTTCTTTTTACCATCAAATTTGAGAACACAATAAGTTGTCATTTCAGCTCCTGTTCCAAAGGTTGTTGGAATTAAGATCTTTTCTTTTTTCATCTCTGGTGCAGCATACTTTACTACATCCATTGAACTTCCGCCACCCAATCCAATTAAGACAGATGGATTCTTGTCTTTGAATTGTGAAATAACAGCATTGACATCATCAATTGATGGTTCAGGTTTTACTTGGTCATACAGCATATAATCCTGAATTCCCATTCTTGCAATCCATTTGTCAGAGAGTTCGGGAGGAACTGTTGTGACAATTAATGCATTTTTAGGATATTCTGTTTCACCAAGGGCATTTTCTCCAAAGTTGATAACTTTTGGAATGCGTACTGTTTGCATAAATCACCAACGTCATTGATTATTATTATATCTTGCATTATTGAGAAAGAGTATGATCATTCAAAATTTTGAAGAGTTAGCAACGACTGATAAGAAAAAAGAGTGTTTAGAGATTTTAGAAGCAGGGCTTAGTGCAGCAAATCCTGAAAATATTATTCCAAAGTACGTAACTCCCCAAAAAATCAAAATTAATGGAAAAACCATAGACATTACAAAATTCTCCAACATTTACTCCATAGCATTTGGCAAAGCCGCAGACTCGATGACTAGGGCATTAAATGCAATAATTCCAATAAAAAGTGGAATTATAGTAATCCCCAAAGGCTCAAAATCAATAATCAAAGGCAAAAAATTTCAGATTTTTAATTCTAGACATCCTGAACCTGATAAAACTAGTGTCAAGGCAGCAAAAGAAGTAATGAAATTTGTACAAAACAAACGGAGTGATGAACTAATTATTTTTCTAGTCTCAGGTGGAGGTTCATCACTTTTAGCCATGCCAAATGGGATAACCCTAGATGACAAAATCTTTGTAACAAAGTTGCTACTAAAATCAGGGGCCACCATTCAAGAATTTAATTGTGTTAGAAAACATCTTTCAAAAATCAAAGGAGGAAAATTAGTTGAAAACATGAAATGCCAAGGAGTTAGTTTGATAATGTCAGATGTGGAAGGAGACGATCTTTCATCTATTGCATCAGGTACAACATACATGGATGGTACAACATTTTCAGATGCATTAGAAATTTTAGAAAAATACAAGCTGAAAAGAAAAACACCAATAGAGGTTTTACAAGTTTTAGAAAAAGGATTAGAAAACGAAAAATTAGAAACACCAAAAAAATCTAAAATTGAAAACCAAGTCACAGCAAACAACGAAAATTGCCTCAAAGCAATGAAAGTAGAAGCAAAAAAGAAAGGTTACAAAGTACAAACAATGCAAGTTTTTGGGGATATCAAAGAGGCAGTAACAAAAATTCGTGAAAATATTTCAGAAGATCAGAAAACTTGTTTAGTTTTTGGAGGGGAGACAACAGTGAAAGTTTTAGGAAAAGGTATGGGAGGAAGAAATCAAGAGTTAGTTTTGAGAATTTTAAAAAATACTCAAAAATTTAAAAAAATAGTTGTTGCATCAATGGGAACTGATGGAATCGATGGCAACTCGGTATTTGCAGGGGCCATTACTGAAAACATCAAAGTAGATCTGAATACCATGAAGGAATTTTTGAAAAACAGTGATTCAGGAAGATTCTTTCAAAAACAAAAAGGAAGCATAATTACAGATTTTACACATACAAATCTCATGGATATAGGCGTAATTTTGAGATAAATTACGGAATTAGGAAATAACTGATCTTTTAATATTATAATGACGTATTTTATGCTGAATTAAATTGTTAGAAAAACAATTCAACCCAGAGATACTGTACAACAGAGTAGTTCATTTCTATATGGATAAGAAAGGATATTCCAAGGAAAAAGCAAATGAGATTGCGCAAGCAGTGATACAAAAAGAAGCGCAAAGAAGAATTTGTAAGAATGAAAAATGCAAACATTTTTCCCATGATCACATTAGAAACGCAGAGACTTGTCTAGTTGCTGAATGTGATTGTCATGAATTCATCAAGTAAATTCATCTAAAGAATTTTCAAGTAATGGTTGAGCACTGATTCCAAGTTTTTTCTTCAAGTGCTCTGCAAACTCTTCAACAAATCCATGTATTGTGTATACTTGCTCAGCACCTGATTTTACTACCAAATCCACAAGTTCATTAAAATCACAATGATCACTCATAGGAATAGAGTAATCAGTTCTTCTACCAAAAGAAAACTTTGTCGATTGGGCCCAACCACTAAATCCAATTGTCACTGCGCCGTATTTTGATTTCATATCTTGAATGAATTTGCTTTTACTTGACATCATAGGGGCAACCATTATCCAAGGTTTTTTTTCCAATAATCCACTTTTTTGAGCCTCAGAATGTCCAATCCCATCCTTTAATTTAACACCAAATTTTTGGTGCAAATTATTCATCTCGTTTACAGAATCATGAAAATAAAGTGGACCCCAATGTCCAAAGAGTTGAGTGATAGTTTGCGCCTTTCCTAATTGATACCCCATCAGAATAACAGGTATTCCTTTTCCATAAAGTTCTGAGATCAATTCATTTACTTGTTTTTGAATTTCATCCATTTTTGGGAATACAAATTCGGGTAAACCAAAAGTACACTCAGTTATTAGCGTCTTGCATTTTGGAATTTTTGCACCTTGAAGAAATCCCCTATTTCTGGTACAGATATCTCCAGTGTAGAATATATCATCAAAAAGTAGTCCTCTTGCACCAAGAATATGGCCACTATCAATTAATGAAAAGTCATCAAGGGATTCAACATGATTTTCCATTTTGAATCCTCGTAAATTAGCAATTTCACTAGTTTCAATAGAAGACAAAATTGTTCCACCATTTTTTGAGGGAAGGTGATCAGCATGAGCGTGGGAAACAAAATTGACTCCCGTAGTATCAGTATTTTTTGGATCTAAGCAAACACGTTTACCATTTACCTCACACAGGATACCATTTTTTGTCATCCTGACTTTTCTAGGCAATGAGTTTGAAGAAAATAAGATTTGATATAAATTGCAGGTTTAATCAATGTGGACCGTAGATCAATCTCTTTTTTGACAAAACCAACAGGTATACAATATTTGAGCATGTCAATCAAGGTTTACAGTCACGTTTGTTTCATATAAACAAGAAAATCAGGCATAATGTCTACTACACATACATTGTAAGTCGAATCTTTAACGTTTACACATGTGATCCGAATAGAATATTCAATCTTGTTTGTACCAAATTTGAAAATTAACAGAATTTAATCAAGATATTTTTAATTAATGAAACAAAAGTTGAACAAACACTACTTACTACTCAGAAAATTACTAATCACTAATTTATTAGATTAGTCTTACTCAGTTATCAATCATGACAGAATCCACCGAAGATAAAATTAAGAGATTGTCTGAAATGCAATAGAGAAGCAACAATTTGTAAAATAGTTGTAGAAAGGATTATTCTCAATCCCATTTAGTAATGTATTCATCATACACATCATTCTCTGGAACATCTTTAAAACCATCTTCAGAATCAATGATGGCCATTCGAATTTGTCCTCCCACATCTCCGTCTACTTTTTTTGTGTCATAGATAGATTGACCCACTAATTTACAGAGGTCATCTTTTGATTTGTTTTCATTATACTTCTGTCTAAACAAATAACGTGCTATGAAGGGTTTTCCTCCAATTCCATATCCTGAAGGGTATTTCCCCATTTTGAATCCAGAACTACTTCCCATACTGTAGACTTTGGGGGTAATTCCTCCTGTAGTATCTAACCCTGCAATGATAAAATTAAAGTCTGGAAGATATGTAGCTTCCAAACCTGCATGTTCATTGTATTCCTTTATGCACATATGTCTAAAATCAGTAGCGATTTTTGTTACATTATCAGAATTTGTGCTTTTTAATTTATTTTGAAATTTGTCAATCAAATATTCAGCTGCATTAACATCGCCGGAATATAAAATTCCAACTTTATCATTAATTCTTTTTAATTTTACTAGATCTTTTGATTCAGTTCGTGCTCCACCTGCATCTAATGTTCCCTGACTATCTGCTCCTAGAACTACAAAATCACTTCCTAAAGCTGCAATTACTGTAGTCATTTTTTAGATCCCCAATTTTCAAGTATGTTGAGAATCGTTTGTTGTAAGGTACTTTTGTTCTTTTTACTTTCTTTTTTTAATTTTAATTGAAGGTCTTCATTTAATGGAATAATTGCAACATGCACTTTTTCAGTTTTGGTTTTTTTCAAAACTCTTTTTTTGAATTTCGAAAGATCAGAATCATTGAAACGTTTTGCATGTAGAATAATTTCACGCTGTTTATGTGAAGGTAAACCTGAAATTATTTCAGCTACTTCCGCTTGTTTCTTCTTGTCCTCTATTGTATTTAATCGTTGAGCTGCATCAAAAAGAATATCACCTTTTTGGATTTTTTCACGAATTCCTTTTGGAAGACTTAGTAAACTCAAAATTGAACGAATTAATTGATAAGATACGCCAAGTTTATCTGCAAGAATCTTTTGAGAATTGTATTTTTTTTCTAATTTTTGACAATCTTTTGCAATTGAAATCCAATCCTCGTCTTTTCTTTTTTTTCCTTTTAGATTGATGTACAATCTTGCAAAGACATCATCTTCATTTTCCAATTATTCTTCAAACTCCTCATCAATGTAATTGAAAATTGCTTCTTTGACTAGGGTTGAAATTTTCTTCTTTTTCTTTGAAGATAATTCTTCCAAGTCACTATTTGTTTCAGGATCAACATACACCGTAATTTCAAAGAATTTTGGAGGGTTTTTTGCATAATCTAATATCTCTTTAACACTAGCTTCAGGATTTCGTTTACCAAAATCTGCGGCTCTATCTTTTTCACTATTGGTTAATTTTAGAATTTTCTCTATAATAGAAATAATTTTTGTAGTATCTGGAAAATGGGCTGATGTAATTCTGTATGCAATATCATCAGAGATTACTTCATCATCTACATATTTTTGAATTTTTTTTGGCATAATTCTACGTGCCAGATATTTTTTGACGGTTGTTTCAGAGATTCCCATATCTTCTGCAATTTTTTTGATTTTTTGAGATCCTGAACCAGTAAATTTGTCATATAGAAAATCACACGCTTCAATAGTATCTTGATAGGGTAATTTCCTTCTTTGAATATTTTCACCAAACGAAACGATTTTTCGGGATGTTTTATCTAATGGTTCAATGATAAATGCAGGTATTGATGTTTTACCTAATTCCAAAAATGCCAAATAACGTCTTTGTCCAACAATCAGATCATATTTTCCATTTTTTTCAATTACAACCACTGGTTGAATTAATCCGTATTTTTTAATACTGCCTTTAAGATCTTCTAAACCTGCTTTTTGTTTTGTGCGTCTAACATTGTCTTCAGACACTTCGATTTTACTTAGAGGTAAATCATTACGAAAGTTTTTGACTGTTACATGTTTCAATTATATCTCACCGTGTTCTTTTCTCCACTGGGTAATTAATTCTCTGTATTTTTCTGGAGTGATTTCTCCTTCACGCATCGATTTTTTTAATTGATCGACATAATTTGAAAAATCCTCTTGTCTTAATTTGTTATTTTGTATTTCGTCAATTTTTTTACGATATTCTTCTTCATTTCTTATATTGTGCTTTATGCTTATGTGATGAGCAAAGTCTGATATCTTAATTTTACAAAAGGGACATTCTCTTTTAGTCAATAAATTATGAATATTATAGAAATATTTTACTTAGATCATACATTCACTACCACATGGACTATCAACTTCAACCATGGGTAGTTTCTTTTTCTTTTTCATCATTTTATCAATTTCACGAAGTGAATATCCTTTTGGAGCTAATCTCTGAGTCTCAAAGTGTTTGTTATGTTCCTCTATTTTCATAGAACGTTTGAATAGATCTGGATGGTTCTCATGAATCTCTGCCCATCTATCCATGTTATTGTATGGACAGAAATAACAGCCACTTTTAACTGGAATTGGTAATCGTGCTTTTTTGATTAAATTGATGCATTCGTCTCGATTTATTTTGTAATCAATTAATGGATATAGATTGGTAACATAATCTTCTCTGGCAGGTTTCATTCTGTGGACTTCCCCATAATCAATTCCCATGTATTGATAGATATGAGATTCTAATTTACGATAAAATGCATGAATTGGAGTGACTTTAAAGTCACGAGTACACCATCTCCATACTTGGGAAGGAATCACCTCTCGTGAAATGCATTTGTCTGATAGTGCTACTTTTTTTCTATTCATTACAATCTCAAATGCAATTCCTCTTCTCTTGAGATATCTCTCCATTACCTCAAGATACTCGTATGTTTCAGGCATTTCGTCTCCAGTATCTGAAAATACAACATAATCTAATGGGAATTTATTTTTGAGCAAAAATACAATTAATGCAGTAGAGTTTACTCCACCACCATAACTTACAATGTATTTGGCATCTTTTTGACGCTTGATATTTCGTGAATCTAAAATTCTTTCTTGTACTAACATCTATCCTGCATTCTCCTGCATTCTAATAGATCCTGCAGTAAATTTTTCCTGCATGAATGAGTAATTTTCTTCAACAAATTTATCCTGCATACTCCTGCAATATATTCATGCATACTTCTGCATAAGCAAGAATCACAAAAATTGTTTTAGATCAAGGGATAAGAAATTTCAGGAATGTTTGTAAATTTCAGATAACACAATTTTTCAGGCTCAAAATTAAATTTGGAACCACAAGAAGATTTCATAATCTTGTATAGAAGTATGAAAAATAAAAAAAGAGATTATGGTCGACCTGCCAACCATGTGATTATGCTTGCCCGGAGATCATCCCAGAAATCGTACAAGTCATCAATCTCTGCGACATTGTCTTGTACTGTTCCATTAATTGACGTGATCTGACTTTGAAGATCTTCAATTGCTTCCAAAAGTTCAGTATGAATCAATGGGTTAAATCGATAAAGGTCTTGAACTTGATCAGATGTTAACGCATAATCATAAATTCTAATGTCATCAAGATCTCCTTTGAATCTGTTCGAACCGTTGTCATCATCACCAATTACAACAACATTATTATTCAAAAATCCCACTATTGTGTTGCCTATTCCAGTAGCATCTAATGAACCATTGATGTAAATTTTCATTCCGCTTTGATTTGAACTGCCATCATAGGTTACTGTTACATGATACCACTCATCATCAGTGATTGTTGTAGTTGATATTACATGGTTATTACTTGAACCATCATCAATTTCGAACCTTACAATATCATTATCGTTTGTGTGAACATACCAGCCTACGTTTAGTAAATCAGCACCTTTTGAAACCATTATGTCATTCCCACCAGTTTCAGTTCCATCAACTTTTACCCAAAAAGCCACTGAAAAATCATCCGTGTTTGTGAAATCAAAATCAGATTCATCAGACAAATCTATATGGTCATTTGTTTCATCAAAATAACAACTATTGATTAATGGTGATGCTCTATATTCCAATACACCTATTGTTGTAGTTGTACCTGCTCGTGAACCAAAATCAGAAGGATTTGTATGGCTTGTATTATCACATGTTAGATGTACAATAGGCGGAGTTGTTATTGCATCAACATTCATAATCAATGGAGCAATCATCAAAATTGCAGTCAAGGTAATCATCAGTTTTGTTGTTTTTCTAGTCATTGAGATTTGAAAAAAATACTATGTTAAATACGATATTCATAATTTCATTAAATAATCACAATATTTGTAAAACCTTTGTTTTAAAAATTACAAAATTCACCAACACGTTACATAATCCATCCAAGTATTACGAAAGTAAGAAAATACAATGATCATATTTTTAAACAAATTCAAAAATCACATTATATGGTAAAGGATCTAGTTGAAATACATAATGAACAATTAGTTTACTCAGAAATAATCCCAAAAATGGAATCAGCGTCCGATTTTTATGAAATTAGCGAAAATACATTTGAATACAAAAGAAGGGGGCAAGAAAAAATGGATGAGTTAGAAATACAACTTGCAAACGGAGCAAAAGTGACATATATTTTGGATTCTAGAAGTAGCTTAACATACAAAACACTATCTGGACCATCTGTAAGGTTAAAGGGATATGTTTATGATCGTCAGCCCCAAATCAGAAATAATTCATAATGTATATGCAATATGCTTCATAATCTAACTACAGATTATGAAAAATAGAACATTTTATGAAATAGTTAAAAAAACTAGTACTGTGTATCTGGTTTGGATTGCATTGTTGGTATTAGTGGGTCTTGGAATCAGTTTGTCAGATTCAAACATTCAAGTACATGCATTAGAATCAATGTGGAATCATTCGGATATTGTTGTTAAAGGAGGTTCTCTAATAGAAATCAAAGAAAATGAACATAAATATTTGATTCTTCAGGTTGATATGAATAAAGATGGCTATGTGGTAATTCCAAACGCTCACCATATTTCAGCTAATTCTGATTGTACTGTAAATGCTGATTCTATGTTTGTCTTAGTTGATGGAGAGGAAGTACATCGTGAAATTAGTAATGGCAACCACATTCGAATCAATCTCTCTGAAAATGCCCAAAAAATAGAGATTCTTTCATCGCATATCCTTGTACTGCATACATATTCTTCAACATATGCTGATTTTTGCAAAACACTTGATGATGGAAAACATCTAAAACCATATGTACAAACGAAGATAGGATTTCTAGTAAATGATGTAATATGCAAAGAAGACTTGGTTTTGATTTTTAGTGTTTCTTCTAATAAACCTGCATGTGTCAAATCAGATAGTGTGGACAAACTACTTGAAAGAGGATATTCTGCAACATCACTATTCTCTCTTCCATTTTCAAACATTTACAGACTAGATGACACTTCTGAATCTATTGTACGCTATCATCTTTATGGTGCAACTTTGGAAAATGTTAGCAAAATCGATAACAAAATACGTTTTCATATCATCCCTAATACAACTGGGATGATTTCTGTTTCAATCCCACATGAGTTGTTGAGTGATTCAGACATTTCGGAATTGGAGCATGAAACATGCAGATCTCGAGCATATTCGTTTAAAACCACTTCCACACACGCTATGTATATTAAAAATATTTCAGATAATGCTGAGTATGTTGATTTTTTCTGCAAATAAGAGCATGATTAATGAATTCAGAATATGATTTTAATTTTACTTAATACTTCGTAATCTTCCCAGAGATTATGATTGAGAAAAGGGTATCAAAAAAAGGTCGACCCAAAAAATTACTAAAGTTACTTCATACACCACAAAATGCGTAATCTCTACTAGGATTATGAAATTTTAGTTAAAAATAAAAAAGAAGGTTATGGCCTTGCAGCCAACCATGTTATGATACTTGCCCGGAGATCATCCCAGAAGTCATACAAGTCATCAATTTCTTCTATGTTGTGTTGTACTGTTGCATTTACTGACGTAACTTGATTTTGAAGTGATGTTTGTTCAGCTTGAATAATTTCAATCTGTACAAATGGACTTAATTCATAGATTTCTTGAATTTGTGTAGTAGTTAGACTGACATCGTATATCCTAACATCGTCCATTCCACAATCCGGGGATGTAATAGCTGTACACACTTTAGTAGCTCCATCACCTCTATCTCCTAATCTTAAATTGAAATTATTCAAAGAGGAACCAGTTAATGTGTCTGTTCTTGACGTAGTCATATTTTTACCATCTACGTATATTGTAAGATTACTGCCATCATTAGTACATGCAATATGATGCCAATCAGTTAGATCATAGCTTGTATAGTTTGTACTTTTTGCAGATTTTGCACCACTACTTTCTCCAGGTTCATCCAACCAACATTCAGTATTATTGACGTTTGTCTCAAAATACAATCCACCGTATGTAGAATCTGCATGATTAGATCCTTTCCCAAACCATGTGTTTGTTGAACCATTTGCACTTCGTTTTATCCATGATGCTAAAGTAAATTCAGTGGTTTCATCAAAGTCAAAGTTTGATTCATTTGCTAATGATATGTATGTAGAACCATCAAACTTGAATGAAGTATCCATAGGACCAGTACTGTATCTTTCTGTACCTGATACTGTACCATCATTTGATCCTCCACTATAGTCATTTACATTCCCATCAAATCCAAAATGAGCTACAAGGTCATCATTGATGTTTGCACTTGCACTAATTGGAACAATTGCCATCATTCCGGCTAGGAATGTCATTGTCAGTATTGTTGTTTTTCTAGTCATTGAAATCGAAATAAACTATCATGTTAAATATGATATTCACATATTAATATGAAAGTTACAATATTTGTAAAATTATGAATAATCACATTATAGAATAATTATTATGAATTTTCATTACAAAATGCGTAATATATCATAGGATTACGAATTAGATTCTTCAGAATTATTAAAAGTAGCCAGGTGTCTTTTTCAATTGATCCTTGTTGGTTCAGTTGTTCAAAATTTTGTTCAAAAGTTTTTTTAAGTATAAAGTATTTGCAATATCTTTTTTCACTAATAAAAAAGAGATTATGAACAAGTGTTTTCACTAGTGAAAAGTACGTTTGAACTGATTATATCAATTTGAACTTTTTTCCCTGAGTGAAAATGAACCGATAAACAATTCACATCACATTCACATTATTGAATCATATATTTCTGCAGACTTGATTTAAAAAAACACAACCGCCTTTTACAGGAATGAATTAAACCTTGAATTCAGGTATGAATTACAGGAATTAAATAGATAATGAAATCATTCAGGCATGTTTGCAAGAATTCAGGCAAATATCAGTTTTTTCAGGAATGAAACTGCAAAATAAAAGAAACAACCTAATTTACAATTATTTCAGAATTTATGAAAAATCATTTACATTCAATTCATTCAGGCATGAATTACTGAAAATATGGAATTCATGCATAGTTATGAATTTCAAAGAATTATTCTTCAACATGCAATAGTAAAGCAGGGAATGAGGGGGTAGTTTTAGTAAGATCATAAAAGATCCAATACACCATATCAAAAACAGCATGATCAAATGAGTTTTGAGCCATGTTAGGACTTAGGACATTCAATAACACAGAAGATGTTTATTGTACAATACATCCATGTATCAATATTTTTCACAGTACCTTTTTCTTAATGATGTTAACCAAACACAGCATGCCAGACTTCAGTCTTTTTACAAGTTAACAAAAAACATCAACATGTAAGCAAAAAAAGAAACTTTGAAAAACAAATCAAATCCATGACCGTAAAATGTCATAGTTCAGGAAGGCCAATACGGCTTTTTGGACGAAGAATATCAAAAGATGAACTACACAACTATATCAAAAAATTGATCGATAATGAAGAAATAACTCAAACATGCGAACTCTCAAAGCGCATAGGCAAACAACCAAGACAAATCAGGCGAATAATGATTGAAATGGAATCAAGGGGACTAATAGAATTTAATCAGAAAGGCAGATTGCTAAAAACAATTGAGAAAAAGAACAGAGATGAATACGAATTTGTAAGCAAAAAGGAATTTGTAAAAAAGCCAGAAATTCAAAAGTGGTTTAATGACTGCATTTTACGAGATGTTAAGATTAGCAATATTCGTAACATGATTAATCAAGTCAAAGATGTTTGTGATACATTAAAAGTCACTCCTGCACAAATGATAATATCAAAAAGAGTGGCAGTAGAAATATGGAAAAATTACATGATCCATTTCAAATTGAACCATCCAAACAAAACAACAGGTTCTAGAAGAGTAGCCATGAGGAATTTTCTTGCCAGCCATGACATAATTTTTGCATTTGGTATGGGTAAACAGTATGGTCTAGGCTCAGAACACGATAGATATGCGACACATGCAGGCGTATGTCTTGACATTGACTCCATAACAAAGATGGGATCGTTAATGATGCATGAAAGAGATTTTGAATCCTACGTATGGTTTCGTATTGGACTCAGGACAGGTGCTAGAAGTAGTGCCATATCTTCAATGACATGGGAGAGAATCAATCTGGACAAGGATAATTTCTGGTTAGAGCAATTTGAGATAAAGGACAAACGGGGTCAAACACATATGACACAAAAAGGTGAGTGGAAGAAGAAATACCCTCCAGAGGATCTCAGGCAAGTGTTATTGTTTTGGAGATCAATTACAAATAATTCAAAATTTGTATGGTTTGAAGATCAAAAGACAGATGCTGAAAACCTCAAAGAATTGACACGAATCAGAAACAGAGTCATTCCAAAACTAAAAGAACATTTCCTAAAAATTGAATCCAAAGTGGATCCTAATACAAGAGAATATGCTAAAAAAAGAATAGGTCATCTACTAAGACATACTTTTGCACAATTGTTAAAAAATTCTGGAGTTTCATCAGACAAAATAGCACATGCAGGAGGATGGAAAACAACACAGATAGTAGATACATGGTACACCACAATATCTGAAGAGGAACAAAAAAAGATGAAACTAAATCTGGAAAATATAGAATGTATATCAGATATTGAAAGAGAGAAAATAACAGAAAGGAATGAATGTTTAAACTTACAAGTAATTCATAATTGAATCTGATTTGTTGGAAACATGTGATTTTGTGAATGTTATTCTTTCATGTAATTCCTCAACAGTAGGAGCACGACCATTTTCTAACTTGAACATATACCTGGCCTTTTGTGCATCAGTATTTTTTATCACAGTCCAATACAGTTTCGGGTTCAACAAATCCAAATTCTCAGGCCTTTCATAGATGCCTGTGTCATGTTGCAATATTCCATCAAAGTCAAAATAGGGAATTCCCAACAAGGAGATTCCAGTATTTCTCAGATAATCAAATTGTTCCACATTATCAATAGGTAATGTAACGTCTTCAGGCATGTCCATTAACATACTGGCAATAATCTCTGCTTGTTTTTCTGACCATCCATCATTTGGAGGCGCCAAAGTCTGCATTTTGATGGAGCATTCGGGGCATAACTCATCCAGACTAGCATCAAAGATGACATTGACATACACACTTTGCACTATATCACAGTGTGAATGTCCATAATCAAATCTCATCTGCAGAAATTCCATGTTCGGAGGGTCACTTTGCGGAATAGCAGGATTATCTTTAGGGAAGTCAGTTTGAGGGATGATGTATCGTCTCAATAATCGAGATAATTTCAAAACATTGACATGGTGGTGGTCGGAAGTGTCCACATAATTTTCAAAGTACTCATTAGTCACATCTTTGATTTCTTCGTGAATAATCGAATGAGTGTATAATACCTTTTGCAACTTGTAAACAATATTCTCCTTTTCGATTTCTTTTCTTTTTAGGAAGACAGAATCAAGCTGTTCCTTGCCTGTGACAGAATATTTTAGAACAGTTTCAACTTTGAATTTCTTGTTGTGACATTCTCCAAAATACCTAACACTGTGTTCTGCTGAACGCTTGCCATCCTGTTTCATAAATACAGCTGAATGGGATAACAGATACTTTGATAGGTTGTAACAGTCATTCCACGTTTCAATCGTAGAAACATTAGTTACAATCCACCCTGTCTTTTCATACAATTCCTTGACTTTCTGGCCATCCAACCAACCAGTAACTATCAGATGGAGATGAGGACTAAGCCTTGCAGACTCTAAGTCTTTTGAAAATCTATATGGATGATCAATCATCACACCACCATCAATATCAAATTCTTTTAGATACTTGATTGCCTTTGCTCTTAATTTCTTTCTTCCATCTTTGGTAAGATAAAGAGAATGTTCTTCAAAAGGTATTGAAACAATATTATGAAGTAATATTCGGGATCTGTTTTCTTTCAGGTAAACTTTTCTGTTATTTTTCAAATTGCAAAAAGTCATCAATCTGTTTGTAATGGAATTTGCTTCACGCTGTATTGAGTTTGTGGCACATTTTTTACATCCTTTGTAATTGCAACGCTGAATGGTTTTTTTCACGTATCCTCCACCATGAGAATGCAAGTCACTTTCCAGACAACCGTTAATTTTCCATTTACCGCACGATTCTTTCCCATCATAAACATGCCCGGGCAGCATAATGTCAGAAACAAAGTCTTTTGCAAAATGTTGGGACAGGTTTTTTTCCTCATACACGTAAAAACCACCTTTAGTGTTATTGCGAAACTCATTGGAATCAGAATCAATGGTTTTCTCTTTATCTACATGAAATTCCAGAGAAGTTTTTAACATGTTTTTTAATTCGTCGATGCTTTGTGGCAAACAATCATTCATTTTCTGCGTAAATAGATCAGTGATGGACTGCTCTCTTTTGCTGTAAGGAAATATGCTATGGCCTTGTTCTGCATGAAATTGTTCTAACGTTTTATCAAAGTTAAGACATTTTTGAGTTCGTGTAAATGGATCCGAATTACAAGTTTTGCAATAAAACAAATTGTCCTTTGCAGTGCCTAAATTACCAGATCTGTTACCAGTATTCAAATTCAGATTCCTCTTTTACTAGAAATTTTGGAGAATTCAGCTAATGCGTCAACAAACCACATAGGACTACGTCTTTCATTTGGAGAGGCAGTCAGACTTAGCCTAAATGCGGTTTCCTGTTTTTCACGATAGTCATGATCATACTTTAGATGGTTTTTGATCTGAGATGAATCTGCATAGACAGGACGAGTGTTATGTTTGCATCCCAAAACAGGGCACGTATAACGAAAGACCAGACTCATGGATTAATTTCATCTCCATGTTCATGTGTGACATGCCATTTCAAGGCATGTTTGCTATGAAATTTTCTAGATCTGTTTTTGATTTTGAGACATATGCCACAAAGCAGGAAGCCACGTATGGAATCCTTTATTGGGAGATTGTTACGTATCAAAAATATCAATCACCTTAGTTTGAGTAGTTAAACTTGAGATGGCCGCCAAGCTAAAACTCTCAAGTTTTATTTTTTCATAAAATAAAAACAATCTCATGGGACAATAATCTCCTCATGTTCTTGAAGATAGTAAGTCAGCATGCTTTTGTATTTGGAATGGTTACAACCAGAATCTATGGTTTTTATTTTTGGGATGATTAACACCCTTGTATTTTTATTATGAAAAACTATTTTGTTTCCAGTAAGAATTGTATTTAGAATAAATTGTATGTCTTTAGTAATAATTATCAAATTTCTTCTTTTTGCAGAAGAAAGTAATTTGTCATCAGATGTACCAGTAGCCACAATATCACGAGCATTAATAAACCCAAGATGATTTCTCAATTCTTTATCTGCAATTTGTACACATTCATCAAGCAGAAATTTGGGTTTACGTTTGGATTTCATTGTATTTTCTCCTCAGAAACAAAATGAGAGAAATCAGGATCATGTTGATGTGAATCGCATAATGAAATTTCTACTTGCTGTCCATCCCAATCATAATATCGTTTGACAGTTTTTGGATTGTCGTCAAGACATTTCCTTTTCATTGCGATAACCCCAATGTCTTAATTTCATCACGAGTCAAAAATCCCAAATTTGCCAATTCTTTTTTCAAAACAAATCTCACAAAATCTGGGTAATCTTGTCCACGTGTGAGGGCAATTTTTCTAATCTTTTTAAGATCTTTTTTATCCATCAAAATATTCATCTGAATTCTCATAACTATACTAAGTATAGTTATTCCTATATACTTTACTATAGTCATGTATAGATATAAGACAAAGCAATAGAATATGTGAAAAAGATCAGAATAGACGATACAAAACAAATGATTGTAGGACTACTTGCAAAAAATAAACAGCTAAGATACTCAGAAATCAAAAAAGAATTAGGAATAACAGACAGAGCAGTAAGCAACAATCTGACTTTTTTAATAAATGAAAAAACAATTGAATTTGAAAAAAAAGGACGTGAAAAATATTATTCACTAAGTAAGACAGCATTTTATACATGGGAAAGAAAAATAGGTATTTTTTCATCAAACTATACTAGTTACTTAGAAAAAAAATGGTCATGGCCAAGGGGAGAGGAAGCATATCAAACCCCCACTCAAGCATATGAAGATATCAATAAAAAAATTGGAATATTTTATTTGTATACCATGTTGAAAAGCCTAGAAACGGGTAAAAATTGGATAGATGCTGTAGACACAAAAAGAATGTTTGAAGATCTTGCAAAGGTCATATTAGATTTTATTTTTGTGGATCAAAGAACAAAACAAGAATTATTCAGTGAAGATATGCTAATGACATTAGCAACTGAAGGATGGGAAAAGTTTTTTGCAGAGACCAAGAAAATGATTAGAGCAAACAAGAACAATGAAAAATTAGATCTTATGTTTAAAGAATTGGAAAATCAATATCCAGAAGAATTTGGTGCAATAAAACAATCAGAAAAAGAGAAAATAATGTCCTTGTTTGATTTTGAAGATAAAAATAATAAAAAATGATTTCTATTGGGTTGATTTTTCCATAACTCTCATTCGTCTTTCCAAGTCTTCAATTCTTGCAATCTTTTCTTCAAGTTGTGTGATCTTTTGAGATTGCTGTTCATTTTTGAACTTGAGACGTTGTGAATCATCAATTGTCAATTCAGGTATTGCCTTTTTGAATTCCTCAAAGAGTTTTTCAATTGAGGCATCAACATATGTTTCATCCAAGGGGATTGTGGGAGTAGAGTGACCAAACATCTTTTCAGCTAGAATTATCTTTACACCATCAGTTGTTTTCACAATTGTATTCCATCGTTTTCGGAATCCATGATCTAGCTGTACATCACGTCTTGAACCATCTCTGCCAAATCTCAATTCAGCTCGTCTCAGAATTCTATCAATAATGGCCTGAATGCTGACCTTGGCCAGATGTTTAGGTTTTGCAATTCCAATTGCATAGTTTTGTCTAAACAACGGATGTTCAGGATCTAGATGCTCGCCATCGTGAACTCGTTTCTCAAGATAATCGTCAAGTGCCTTTGATGCTTCTGAAGTAAGAAAAGTATAGTATTCTTCAACGTCATCAGGGTAGACAGTTACCACTTTGCACCCCTGAGGCATGTTTCTGACATGCTTCAATTTCAGTTCAGGTAATGCGCCAATGCGTACACCAGAGGAGGCAATAAAGTGGATTATTGCCTTGTTGCGAATGTTGGTTGTAGCCTGAAGCATTTTTTGGATTTGTTGAGTTGTGTATGCCTTGGAACCAGACTTTTTCTTTTGTGCAGGAAGCAATCGGTTAATTTTCTTCCAGTTGATTGTAAGATCATTGGCATCACAGAACAGTTCCAATGCAGAAACAGGTGTCTTGATAGTACTTCGTGCCTTGCCCTGACTCTTTTTCTCCATCACATAGTCTTCAACCATCTCCTGAAGCATCTTTGAATCCATACCAGCCAAGCTGTCATAATCACGAAGCTTGAAGTATTTCAGAAACTTATCCAAAGAGTATTGGTAAACTCGCAAGGTTTCCTTGCTGTGAATGCTGTTTTGGAAAAGTAAAAGGGATCTTTGCATGCCAATACATAGAACACACAAGTAATTAATCTACGATCCACACACATTAATTGCAGGTTTGATCTACTATTGACTAGTTGCTAAATCTTGGAATTTTAATCTCAGGTCGTGGGAGCAACATGGAATCTATCCTAAAGTCAATTAAGAAAAAAAAGATCCCAATAAATCCTTCAATAGTAATTTCAAACAAACCAGATGCAAGGGGTCTAAAAATTGCAAAAAAACTTGGAGTCAACACCGAAGTTGTTGAAAGCAAGGGATTCAAAGGGAACAGGGCAGAATATGATAAAAAGATCATAACAGTCTTAACAAAATATGGAGTAACACCAAGAAATGGGCTAGTATGTCTTGCAGGATTTATGAGAATAATTAGTCCAGAATTTGTAAAAAAATACAAAAACAGAATTATTAATATTCACCCGGCATTATTACCATCATTTCCAGGTCTTGACGCACAAAAACAGGCGCTAGAATATGGAGCAAAATTTTCAGGCTGCACAGTACATTTTGTGGATGCAGGAATGGATACAGGTCCTGTGATAATTCAGTCTGTAGTCAAAGTAAAAGAAAACGATACTGAAAGTTCACTGTCAAAAAGAATTCTAAAAGAAGAGCACAGAATTTATCCTGAAGCTGTAAATCTCTTTGCAAGAAAAAAGATCAAGGTTTCGGGTCGCAGAACAATTATCATTTAAGAGTCAGTACCACCAAAAAAATACAAAACCTTTAGTTCTTTTGTATTGCTGTGAAAATAGTGCTTAACATCTTTTGCAACAAAAAACAATTTATTTTTTGAAACTTTGTAATTTTTATCTCCAATTTTTAAAGAGCCATTACCAGATATGACATAATAGACTTCATCAATATCATGAGGGGTTTGAGTATCCTCTTCTCCAGGTTGAAGAACTAAAACTCCAGCAGCCAAACTTTCTCTATTAATAAAAGTATGAAAATAGTTACTGCCGTTTTTAATTTTCTCTAGATATGTGTCTAAATCAAATTCTAGTTTCAATTTATTCAGCAGCTACTGTGTATGTTTTTCTTTGTGGAGGTTCGCTCATGAAAGAATGTCCTTGAGGGTGAAGTTTTTCATGTTCAGGACTATTATGCATTTTGATAAAAGATTCTTTGCTTTCATGTTCTACCACAATTCTATAACTACCATCAGCAGATTTTAGAAATTTTCTAGATACAAATCCAGGGAATTTTGATAGAACTTTGTTTGATTCTGAAAACCAATTTTTAAAATCATCTTCAGCACCTTCTTTGAGTGAAACGTCTGCTATCATTACAAACATATCATGACTAGTAAAAATGGCATTAAATTTCTTTTCTAAGATTTCAGATATGAAATTCCAAGAATTAAATATCTTCAAATCAAAAACATACCATGACAGGAATCAAGATTGATGGAAAAGTAATTGCTCAATCTGTAAAAGACAGGGTGAAAAAAGCAGTAGAAGAACTAAAGATTCAAGGTATCAGCCCATGCCTGGCAACGGTTCTTGTAGGCGACAATCCAGCGTCTGCCACATATGTCAAAAACAAGCATAAATCATGTGAGGAAGTTGGAATTGCCACAAAAGATCACAAGCTTGATTCAAATACGACCCAAGTTCAACTCAACGAAATTATTGAGAATTTAAACAATGATAATTCAGTTCATGGAATTCTCGTTCAACTCCCACTTCCAGAACAACTAGATGAATTTATCACAACGTCAAGAATTTCACCATTAAAAGATGTAGATGGATTAACTCCACATAATGCAGGGTTGTTGGCTATGAAAAAAGCAGCACTTGTAGCATGTACTCCATCAGGAGTAATGGAGATGTTTGATTATCATAAAATTGATTTAGAAGGGAAAAATATTGTTTTAATTAACAGGAGTAATCTTGTAGGAAAACCACTGTACCATTTGTTGCTAGACAAAAATGCAACTGTCATTACATGTCACTCTAAAACTAAAAACTTGGCAGAGTTGTGCAAATCAGCTGATATTATCATCACAGCAGTTGGGGACAGAAGCAAATTCACGCTGACGTCAGATATGATAAAAGATGGAGCAGTTGTTATTGATGTTGCCATATCAAGATTCCAAGAAAAATTAGCAGGAGATACAGATTTTGAAGATATCATTCAAAAAGCATCTTTTGCAACGCCAGTTCCAGGAGGGGTTGGGCCAATGACAGTTGCAATGCTTTTAAAAAATACAATAACTGCAGCATCACTGAGTAGTCAAATTGGAAGATAATCGCGGGAAAAAATCAATTCGGAATATTCTTTTAGAAAAAAGGGATGCCACATCATTTGATTTGATGAAAATTGCAAGTCAGAAGATCAATAAAAAATTAAAAAAAATCAAAGAGTTCAGAGATGCACAAAAAATTGGAGCATATTATCCAATTGGAAGTGAAATCTTAACTCAGGACATCATTCAAGAATTACTAAGTAATGGAAAGGATGTATTTCTTCCAAGAATAACAGACAAGAATATTGAATTTAAGAAAATTACTGATTTTTCGAGCCTGGAGAAGGGCAGTTTTGACATAATGGAGCCAAAGATAGAGTGTGAAACTGAAAATAACTTGGATGTGATTTTAGTGCCAACAGTAGGGATAACTGCCAAAGGAATCAGGCTAGGATACGGTCATGGATTTTATGATAGGTTTTTAGCTAAACACAAGACAACCACAATTTCTTTGACTTTGGAAAAACAAGTTGTAAAAAATATTCCAAAATCAGATCATGATATGTTAATTGATTGGATTGTAACTGAAGACAGAATTGTAGAAACTCAAAAATAATCTAGTCCTTTTTTGCCAATATCTTTTCTACAAAATTTGTGTGGCCAAGAAATCATATCAGATGCATTGTAGGCATTTGCAATTGCAGACTCTAAGGAATCACCCAAGGCAGTAACTCCTAAAACTCGTCCGCCATTTGAGAATATTTTGCCATCAACATTCTTTGTGCCAGCATGAAAAACATATGCACCATCTGGAATAGAATCAAATCCAGTAATTTCTTCATTTTTTGGATAAGATTCAGGGTATCCTTGAGAAGTCAAAACAACGCATACTGCGTATTGGTTTTTCCAAGATATTGGAGGCATTGAAGATAATTCACCAGTTGCACTTGCAACAAAGTAATCATACAAATCAAAATCCATTCTCATTGTGATTGGCTGACATTCAGGATCACCCATTCTAACATTATATTCTAAAACATAGGGTTCACCATCTTTTAGCATGATTCCTGCATAAAGAAAGCCTTTGAAAACAATGCCCTCATTTTTCATAGACTGTATAGTTTTATCAATAATTTTTTCTTGAATTTTTTTTGCAAGAGAATCATCAATTATTGGAGTAGGAGAGTATGCACCCATCCCACCAGTGTTAGGGCCTTTATCATCATCAAATATTCGCTTGTGATCCTGACTAGAGGCCATAGGGATAGCAATATTGCCATCTGAAAGCGCAATGTATGAGGCCTCAATTCCATCAATTCTCTCTTCAATAATTATTCGATTTCCAGCATCACCAAATGTTTTTTTTATCAAAATTGTTTGAATTGCAGAAATTGCTTCATCAGAGCTATTACAAACAATTACTCCCTTTCCTGCAGCCAACCCATCAGCTTTGACTACGACATTGTAATCAAGTGATTTTACATAATCTTGTGCCTTTTTAGCATCATCAAATATTTCAAATCTAGCAGTAGGGACGTCATTTCTTTTCATGAAATTTTTTGCCCAGATTTTACTTGATTCAAGTTGTGCTGCATTTTTTGAGGGACCAAAAACTTTGAGATTTTTTTCATTAAATTTATCAACAATGCCTGCAGCCAAAGGTGCTTCTGGGCCAACTACTGTAAAGCAATTATTTTTTTCAGCAAAATCTGCTAGGCCATCTAAATCATCAACTGGAATGGACACATTATTTTTTGTACCTCCATTTCCAGGTGCAGTAAAAACAGTATCAACTTTTGAGCTCTGAGATAATTTCCACGATAAAGCATGCTCTCGCCCCCCAGAACCAATCACAAGTACATTTACCAATACAAATTATTTTTTGCTCAATTATATAATCCAAGTCTCAGAAAACCAATTTAGCTTTATAATGCCACAGATCTACCAAAAGCCAGATGGAATTATCCACAAAGTTTGATGCAAAAGCAATTGAATCACAAATTAGAGAATATACAAAATCAATTGATTTAGAAAAACAAATTTTTGCATCAGACAAGCCTGAAAAAATTAGATTCATTGAAGGTCCACCAACAATGAATGGGATTCCACATGCAGGACATCTTAGAGGCAGAGTCATCAAGGATTTGTGGTACAGGTACAACACACTTCAGGGAAAGAAGATAGAGTTTAACGGAGGATGGGACACCCAAGGATTACCCGTAGAACTGCAGGTAGAAAAAGAGTTAGGAGTTACAGGAGGAAAAACTGAGGCAATAAAGCAATTTGGAGTGGAGAGAATTGTTTCAGAATGTAAGAAAGTTGTTGAGAAATACAACAAGACATGGGTTGAAGTTGATTCACTGCTTGGAATGTCATTTAATCATGAAAAGGCATACTGGACTTTTCGAGACGAATTCATTGAAAGAGAATGGCAAATACTAAAAAAAGCACATGAAAATGGAATTTTAGAAGAAGACTTTACAGTAATTGCGTACTGTCCAAGTTGTCAGACATCACTTAGTCATGCAGAAGTCAACCAAGGATACGAAGAGGTCAAAGACCCATCATTATACTATAAAGTAAAACTAGTAGACGAAGATGCATTTTTGATTGTATGGACAACAATGCCATTTACACTAGTTACTGATGCTATGGTAGGATTGCAACCAGAAGAAGATTATGCTTATGTCAAAATGGAAAATGAAACATGGGTTATTGGAAAAACAAGACTAAAAGAGTTCATGACAGAATTAAAAATTGAAGATTATGAAATTGAAAAAACAGTAAAAGGTTTAACATTTGAAGGAAAAAAATACATTCATCCATTATTAGATTTAATTCCAGAATTAAAAGAATGTTCAAAAGATGAAAACTTCCATGTAGCAGTATCAGAATCATTTGTAGATGCAAGTACTGGTAGCGGTCTTGTACATCTGTCTCCTGCAAATGGTGAGGAAGACATCAAAATTGCCAATAAAAGAAAAGTCAAAATTTTCAGCCCCATTAATGACGAGGTAAAATTCACTTCACAGGCAGGAAAATACCAAGGAACGTTTGTCAGAGATGCAGACAAGCAAATAGTAGAAGATCTAAAGGAGTGCAATGCTTTAGTAAAAATTGGAAAAATCAAGCACAAATATCCACTTTGCTGGAGATCACACCATCCAATAGTATGGCTTGCAAGAAAAGGTTGGTTTTACAAACTAGATAGGCTAGATAACAAAGCAATTGATGCAGCTGAGAGCGTAGAATATTATTTTGAGCAACCTAAAAACAGATTCTTAGGAATAATCAAAGAGAGACATCCTTGGTGTATCTCAAGAGAGAGAATTTGGGGATGTCCATTACCTGTGTGGACGTGTGAAGATTGTAATGAAAGAAATTGGTTTTTTACAAGAAAAGATATTGTTGAATCTGCAGACAAACTTCCTGATGGCCCAGACTTTGAGTTGCACAGACCATGGATTGACAACATTGTCATCAAGTGTAAAAAATGCGGAAGCACAAAAACAAAAAGAGAAGAATACGTATTAGATACTTGGCACAATAGTGGTTCGGCACCATATTCATCATTAACTGATGAAGAGTATTCAAGAGACATTCCAGCCCCATTTTTTACTGAAGGAATTGATCAGACTAGAGGATGGGCATACACATTACTTATTGAGAATGTAATTTTAAACAACGGTCCAACTCCGCCATACAAGTCGTTTTTGTTCCAAGGGCATGTACTGGATAAGAAAGGAGGAAAGATGAGCAAAAGCAAGGGAAATGTTTTGGAAGGAATAGAGTTGCTAGAAAAATATCCTGCAGATTTGATCAGATTTTATTTTATGTGGAAAGCAAGTCCAATTGAACCACTAAGTTTCAGTACTGAAGAATTAATGTCAAGACCTTATCAAGTAATTAACACATTATTTAATCTGCACTTGTACTTTAAACAAAATAGCCAGTATGATAATTTTGATAAATCCAACACTGTAGAATGGGCAAAACAAAATGATTTGCTAACATCACCAGACATTTGGCTACTATCAAAACTTCAAAAATTAATTCTCAAAATTACAGACAGAAATGATTCATGTAAATTTCACGAGAGTGCAAAGGCAATTGATGATTTTATCATTAACAATCTTAGTCAAATTTACATCCCAATTACAAGAGGAGAATTATGGGACGAAGATGAAGAAAAAAAGAACAGAAGGCTAGCAATTTATGCAGTCCTAGGAGAGGTTCTAAAAGCACTAGACATTTTGATTCATCCATTTTGCCCATTTACTAGCGAATACTTGTATCAATCAGTTTTTGATGGAAAACAAAGCATACTACTTGATAGATGGCCTAAACCACAAGAATCACTTGTCAATGAAGAAATTGAGGAATCATTTGACATAATGAAAGACGTAGTATCAGTTTCATCAGCTGCAAGAATGAAAGGAAAGTTGAAGAGAAGATGGCCATTAAATGAGGCAAAAATTTGTGTCAAGAAAGGACAAAAGATGAAACTTGAATCATTATCAAAACTACTACAATCTCAGTTAAACGTAGAAAAATTTGATATAATTGAAACAGAAAAAGATTCAGGATTAGAGCAGACTTTAGAATTACAAAAACTAGGATTACCCATAAAACCAATTATAGAATTAGAGAGAAAGAGAATTGGACCTAAAGCCAAACAACATATGGGAAAACTTGTAGCAATGTTTTCTGAAACCAACCCTAAAGAAATTATTTCATCTTTACAAAAAGATTCAAAATTTAATTTTGATGTAGATGGTGAAACCATATCACTTGAAAATGAAGACTTTGTTGTAGACTTTGATGCAGATGAAAATTTTGCAGTATCTAAAAGAGACAACTACATTGTATTCATTTCAACATTGAGAAACAAAGAGATGATGGCAAAGGGGTTGGTAAAAGATGTTGCAAGAAGACTTCAAACCCTAAGAAAAGAGAGAGGATACAATCCAACTGATGTTTTGGATGTAGCATCAATTCTTGATCTAGATGATGAATCACTTGAAATGATAAGAGAAAAAGCAGATGACTTGGCTTTTTTGGTCAGAGTAAAACAAGTAAACTTTACAGAATCCTGCAAGGAATACAAAGATGACGATATTGATGGACTAAAGATTAGAATATCAATAGAATAATTTTTAAAAAATTATAGTGCAGTGCAGACTCACTTTTTATTAATTAAAATTGAAAAGCAAAATCACATTCCAGAAGAGAGTAGCCTCTAGATCCCCCCCACCAGTATTTTCTACATCTCTTCTGAGAATTAATTTTTGGAGCATATGTAATATTTTTATTACAATCATAACAGATATAGAGAAATGTCCGAATCAAAGGCACCAAATGTTGTTGGGATTAACGTTCTAAAACAAAACGGTCTTGATGTGGATGAATTGGTAAAAGAATTGATAAAAAATGCGGCAGTGGAATTTACTGCATATTACTATTTTACCAATCTCAGAGCACATTGTACAGGCTTAGAAGGTGAGGGACTAAAAGGAATTATTGAAGATGCAAGGCTAGAAGACCTAAGTCATTTTGAGTCATGTATTGAAAGAATTTACCAATTAGGAGGGGCCCTTCCAAATGACGCAACAGAATTTATCAAAATTTCTGGTTGTGAGTTCTTACAACTTCCAGCAAATCCAACAGATCATAAAGCAATTCTAGAAAAGTGTCTCAAAGCAGAACAAGGAGCAATAGTAAACTGGGATAAAATTTGCAAGATGACATTAGGCAAAGATCCTGCAACATACGATATTGCCAAAGATATTCTAGCTGAAGAGATCGAACATGAGTCTTGGTTCCTAGAGCTAATCTACGGAAGACCATCAGGGCACATGAGAAGAAAATTTGCGGGTGAGAGACCACACACTAGAAAACACTCTAGAGCACTAGATATGGCATAAATGCCAAATCACTTTCTTTCTTTATTCCTAAAATGTTGATTTCATTGAAGACAAAGTGTGAAGATGAATTGTTTTATCAGGGTTAAATAGAAAAATCACCTATTAATTAACATGGTAAAGCAGATCAGTCTTGATGCATGGCAGATTCAGCATTTAGCAGATTTGCTTGAAAAGGGTTCAAAGATTGTTGAGAAAACCAACAGACCAATTGTTTTGTACAGACAGACACTTGAAGAAGAAGAGGAATCTTATGAAGAAATTGTATGTACGCTTACCAAAGGATACGTAATTGAGCAGATGGTAACATCAGGGGGAATCCTAGTTCCAAGTTTTCATCAACAGTTTGTTTTTACCATTGAAGAATACCCGCAAGAGTTATTGAGAAAAAGTAAAGATCGCTTTTTGGAAATGATTGATTTTCTTGATGAACAATTAAGATAATATCATAGTTAATAAAGACCGTAAAATTCAGGATTTTTGCATGCAATTACTAGAGTTTCAGGCAAAGGAATTATTTCGAGAATACGGAATCAACCTTCTAGACAGTATTTCATCAACAAATATAGAAGAAGGTCGAAAGCATGCAAAAAAGTTAGGATATCCATTTGTAATTAAAATCCAGGTGCCTGTAGGGGGCAGAGGCAAAGCAGGAGGAATCCAAAAATGTCAAAATGATGACGAATTTGAGATAAAATATCCACAAGTTATGGATTTGACAATAAAGGGAGAAAAAGCAAGAGCCATTCTTCTTGAAAAGATGGCAGATATCAAAAAAGAGTTGTATCTTTCAATATTTTTGAATCGCTCAAAAAGATGCTACACAATTATTGCATCAGCTGAGGGAGGAGTTGAAATTGAATCAGTAAAAAATCAAATCATTAAAGAGATAGGATTAGGGGAGGTTTCAGATGAACTTGCAAAAGAAGTTGCAAAAGAAATGGGATTGGAAGGAAAACATGCTGAAGGCGTAGCAGATACTTTAAAAAAATTATCAAAACTTACAATTGAAAAAGAAGCAGAACTTGTAGAGATCAATCCACTTGCAATTATGCAAGATGATACAATAATGGCACTTGATGGAAAATTTGTAACAGATGACAATAGTAATTTTAGACATCCAGAATTAGAAAAGTATCAAGAAAAAACAGCAATTGAAGAACAAGCTGAAAAAAGTGGGTTTTCATTAGTAGAATTAGATGGAGATATTGCAGTTGTAGGAAATGGTGCAGGATTGGTAATGTCTACACTAGACATGTTATCAGACAATGGTGGAAAACCAGCATGTTTCTTAGATGTTGGTGGCGGTGCAACAACTGAATCAGTGTATGAAGCATTAACTTTGATTAGCAAATTAGATAGAGTAAAAGGGATTCTAGTAAATCTCTATGGTGGAATTGTAAAAACTACAGTAGTAGCTGAAGCATTTCTAAAAGCATATGAGGATAATCTTATTGATTTACCAGTATTTGCTAGACTGAAAGGTACTGAATCAGAAAAAGCAAAAGAAATGCTTCAAAATTCCAAAACCAAGATATTTGATTCAGTAGAAGAGGCAATTAATTCAGCGGTAATGGGAGTGAAATAATGGACGACATTTTTGAACTGTTAAAAGGAAAACAAGGAGAATCAGATTATGAAAATAAAGGAGTTATAGTTCAAGGCATCACAGGATCATATGGCTCATTGCATGCAGGAAAAATGTTAGAATATGGAACCAACATTGTAGCAGGAGTTACCCCAGGCAAAGGGGGTCAAACATGGAATGAAAGTATACCAATTTACAATACAATGAAAGAAGCAGTTGATGCAACAAATGCCAAAATTTCAATTATCTTTGTTCCAGCAAAATTCTTTTTGGGAGCTGCAAAAGATGCCCTAGAAGCAGGAATCAAACTACTAGTTGCAATTCCAGAACACGTTCCAATTAGAGATACAATGGAAACATTAGAGCTTGCAAAACAAAAAGGCGCCATAGTTATTGGACCAAATACACCAGGAATAATGATTCCAGAATTAATTAAAATCGGAATCATGCCACCAATGCCATTCAAGGCAGGAAAGATTGCAGTGTTATCAAAAAGTGGAACATTACTTTATGAAATTTCAGATGCTTTAACTAATGCAGGATTTGGTCAATCAATTACAATTGGAATCGGAGGAGACCCAGTAAATGGAACAAGGCTAATTGATGCATTTGATATGGTAAAGGATATTCCAGATTTAGAAGGAATGGTAGTAGTAGGAGAAATAGGTGGAGACTCTGAAGAAATGTTAGCTCAGAAAATAATTGATTCAGGATTTAACAAACCAACTGTAGCATACATTGCAGGCAGGGCAGCACCAAAAGAAAAGAGAATGGGTCATGCAGGTGCAATCGTAATGGGAACCTATGGCTCAGCTGAATCCAAAGTATCAATGTTTAACAAGGCAAACATTCCTGTAGCAAAAAGACCTGCAGAAGTACCTGTTTTGCTAGCAGGAAAGATGGAAAAATCCGATTAGAATAAAAGAGAGAGATTGAGGAGAAAATCAAATGCCAATTACAGACCCAGAGAAGAAACGAATTGCACAGCAAGCAAGACTTGTCATGAGAATTTGTTTTAATTGTGGTTGCAGAAATGACATAGACGCTACCAGATGCAGAAAATGCAGAAATCCATACTTGAGATTAAAGAACAGAAATCTAGGCGTCAAGAAGTAGAATTAGAAATTCATCAATCTTTGCCTATAATCAACTATTGCAGATCTTATACCAGAATTGTATCGCATGACAAATGACTTTGCCAAGTCAGGATTGTCAAGTTCTTCTAAAGGAACCTGAAGATCATTAGGTAGTTGCTCATTCATTTGAAAAAGAATCTTTGCAGCATCAACATATTGTCCAAGATTTTCTGCATACTCAAAGGCCGACTTCATTCTGTCAATTAATGCATCAAACTCCTGTAAAGACATGTTAAAACTTTGAAAAATCAGTACTAAAGGCATTGGTAATTACAAAATATCCACAACCTAAAGACAAAAAAACACGTCTTTTTGTAGAATCGTTGGACCGGTCGTCTAGTTTGGTTTGGATGACGCACTCACACTGCGTAAGAGAAATAATTCTCCGCAAAGGTCGTGGGTTCAAATCCCATCCGGTCCACCCCCACAGTGGGTTCAGACCCCTTCTAGATTACTTTTCCAAAACAACTTTTCCGTTTGGCAGTGTCCCGACGAACTTCCAACCTTCCGAAATGAACTCTTCAACTTCCTCGCTTGCAACTACTTTTTGGCTTGGTCGGTCTTGCCGATGTTTAATTTCTCAAACACCTCTAGCACTTGACCAAATTCTTCAGGAGTTGCGTTTTGTATTGCGGTTTGCCTTTCAGATGTTCTAGAAGAGCACCAGGTTCTGGTATGTTGTGGCATTCTAAGTTTCCCTGAGCATAGCCGTTTCGATTCAGCTTGATTGAAAACTTGACTTCGTTCTCGAACCCGTCGTCCCAAACAATCTTTCCGTTTCCAGACTTTTCAAAAAAAGGGTCGAAGACTTTGCCCTCATCGTCATCTTCTTCTTTCTTCGACATGAAATTGAATTAGACTCTGGGAAAATAAATCATGGTGAGCCAAGAATAAATAGAAAAATAATACTTTATGAAAAGGCTACTTTTGGCGGACGGAGAGGTTATGGTCAGATACAAGTTCAAGAGAGAAAAGAAAGTCCACAGACACAAGTTCAAGAGAGAAAAGAAAGTCCACAGACACAAGATGACAAGGAAGCAGTACGAGAACTTGAGACAAGTTCCGATAGTGGAGTTCTGCGAGATTACGAGTTAGGAATGGATGTCACGTCCTGTTTCATGCGTCCTCATACTTTGTTATAATGCTTGAGTTAATATTCACATAAAGTAACAAAGTATCAATTTGGATTAATATCAATCTGGATTGAAGATTTGCTTATTATCATTTTGTTTTACAGTGTCTTCAATGACAAAAAACGACATCAAAACAATTCTCTTTGCAGGATTGATCGGTGCAATGATTCTTCCATTCAGTATGATGGATGTATCTGCATCAAACGATACTGTTAAAGAGGTTGTCAGTGAGACAAAAGGCAAACTTCTCGTAGGCGATACAAACGCACAGCAGAAAAAAATGTTTGAAATATCAGAAAAGTTGAATGCTTTGCAATCAGAGAAAGATAAGGCAACAACTGCTTTATCAAAAACTGCACTTGAGGCTCAAATGAAAAGCCTAGTAGCTGAAGCTCCTGTTGCTCCCCAAATGAATAAGGCATTAACTGACGTTAGATCAAACATCGACAGACTTGCTGAAAATCTTCCAAAAATCAACGAGATCCTAGAAAAAAGATTTGATACAAGGATAGTTTCAATAGGAACTGACTTTGAGAATGAATCTCTCAGAGTTGGTATAACCAATATGGAATTAACTGACAATCAAATCTCAGAACTTGAAAAGGAGATTAGAAATATTGTAGGCGATGAAACTAACATTACACTACACAAATCAGGTACTGTCCAACTAACTAGCTGTAGTCAAACAGGTAACTGTCATGATATTGAAGGAGGAGTTAAGATAACCGCAGAAAACTCTACTCCATGTAGCGTAGGTTACAAAGCTACCTTCCAGCAAAAAACTGGCTTTATCACTTCTGGTCACTGTATGCAGAATACAGGAACAGGAGAGAAAGTATATCAGCCAAATAAAATTTTTTGGGATGAGCCAGTAAACAGAGTTGGAGAAGTTCAAAAAAATACACTTGCAGCTGTTACATCTTGTGACTGTGCATTTGTTGAAGAATCCAACTCAGGTATGAGTGTTACAGACAAAGCCTATAGCAACAAATCCATTAGTGGTACAAAAAATCCAGTCCAATATACTTGGGTTCACATGGAAGGACATATCACTAAAGGAAAGATTTCAGGTATTCTTGATACATACACTGTAAGAGAAGCACAATTCGGATCTACTGTTGTTACCCTTTACGGACTTGTTGAGACAACTGAACAAGTAGTAGGAGGCGATAGTGGAGGTATAGTGTATGAGGAATTTGGTTCAGGCACTCCTGAGTTCATGGGAATTATCACTGGCAACTACCCAGATGAGAATGAAGTTACAAGAGGATATTATACTCCTGTCAATCTCATCCAAGTCAACTTCAATGGAATTACTTTCGGTTAAACGAAGGTTTTCTTTTCTTTTTTATTTCTGTAAAAATTCTTTCAGATATCACACCTACCAAAATTATTAAAAGTGGAATTGTCAGATTAATCTCTTTTTGACTTGCTAACGTAAGATATTCATCAGAAACAGCAGGGGGTTTTGTAAAAAGATAATATCCTAAAGCAACAATTCCTATACTGGCAAACTTTATCCCTTCCTTGAAAATTTTTTTCAGTATTCCCTCGTCGCTGACCTTGTCCTCCGTGTGGCTCGGCAGGAGAAATATTCCCGGGTTTATCTTGTAGAACTTGTGCGTCTGGCCTTTCTTGACGATTCTCTTCTCGCTAACAGACAAGAGGCCCAGATCCCCCATTTTCTTGAGGTGGTGCGATATCAGGCTGAACTGGATGTCCAGCTTGTTTGCAATCTCGTTGGCGTACATCTCCTTTTCAATCAGCAGCCTGATTATGTCCCTGCTGACCTGGTTGCTCAGAAGCTCTCCGAGCAGCTTCAGGGAGCGGTCGTCGTTTGTAAAAACCTTCGTAGTGAACTCTCCGTCCTCCAACGACGTAAATTAAGTATGAGAGTATTCAAGTGTTACCTACAAATCAATTTCATAAATTCTTGCAATATTCCTTTCTACAAAACTCGTCAAATTCCTTGTATTGCACTTTTGCATCGTCTCACTTTTACATCAGATTAGGAAGATTCTTTCTCTTCCAGTTCTGATACTGAACAACTTCTAGTTCTTCTCGTCCACAGATGTGATCATATTGTACTTTGTTAGAAATTCCAAAGCCCCGAATCAAAATATCATCAGTTCTTCAATAAAGGTTCGACCCGATAAAATTTCAAATCGTGCCTATTGGTTAATAAGGAATCAGGAATTGCTAAATACCAAAATTTTGAATCAACAACAATGACACCATTAGAAGAATTTTTTCTCAGACAAAAGCCACATGTCCAAGCAAGGATGATATCAAAGACATCATCACACATAAGTTTTTCAGAAATTTTAAACGATATATTACGTAAAGGTCTTCGATAGAACATCCAAGATAGGGCATATGCCTCAATATTTTCATAGATCGATTAATCGTTAATTCAAAATATTTTTCTCACTCATCATGAATGTAATCAAAGCAAATATAGGAAAAATGGTATGGGCAGAGTAATAGTCACAGTATTAGTTAAAACCAATACCAAATAATAAGGATCAGAATTAGGTTGAAGAGATGAAGGCAGTCAATTTAGGTATTGCATCAGTTATTGCAGTAGCAATTGTTATGGGAGGAATTACAGTTAACAATGTTTTGTTTCCATGGCAACCAGAATATGACTTACCTGAAAATGATTCATTATGCATAACACATATAGTAATTTATGTACCTCAAAAAATAACTGACAAAGAAATATTTAGAACAGTAATGCTAAATGAGATTAAAGAACTTGATCGTAGATTTGATGTACCAGATAGAAACATTATGATTACAAATATGCAAGATAACAAAACCAAAATTTCATTTGAGGGCATATGGACAGAAGAAGGTAACGGCAGAGTGCTAATCGATAATTTAGAAGGATATGAATTCATAGAATCAGTCTTGGAACAAGATAGTATCAGCTTGATCACTGAATGTCAGTAAAATGAAGAGGATTGTTTTTCAGCATTAATTATTTTCAAAAACTGTTACCCGCCACAGATATTTTCGGAGTAAGTTTTTCTTAGATTAACAGTACAAATCTATTAGAGTGCCTTCAAATCGCTTAGTTCTTTTTTCTTGTTTATTGTTAATATATTCATCAGGTAATTTCTTGTTCTTTAAGACAAAACTGACTTTTTTAGTAATTTTTTCTCTAAATTCTAGAGGCAATAACAGGTTGTTTTACATTCTGGAATAAAACATAATCTTAGGCATAAAAAATAGAGATAGGAATACTGTAAGCGTTCCAGTCGCTTTCTGTCATATGTTATTCTGCGAATCCATCAAGTACAAAAATTGTAAAACAAGGTTTACTTATTATCATTTTTTCACAATTTAATAATAACTTAAATTTACGTTGAACGTGAAAAATAAAAAAGTCCATGGAATTATTTTTATACTGATTCTGGTTTTTTCTGGATTTTCTCTTTCAGATCTGGCTTACGGTGCAAAAGATTTGGGGCATGTTGATATCAGAATGTCCAATGTTATGATGGGTCAAGTGATTGCAGATGATCTTAGTATGTTTTCAATTACGACTAATGTTATGTCAATTGTAAATGTTCTTGTAAAACTCGATGATGGTAATTTGTACGTAGTGGCAAAAGATGATGATTATCGTTTAACTGATAATTTAGTAGGCAGTGATAGAGCGTTCAAAGCACAAATTCGAAATATAGTAAACGATTTATCCGAGTCCAAGCAAACTATTCAACCAGATTTTGGTAAAGGCCAAGTATATCTTTTCTATGTGGGCAACTGTTTTAAACAAATTCCAATTACAGAGCCAAAACTACCAGAATCTCTTATCCAAGATGTAGTGGATGGGAAATACGGAGATAGTGTGGCACTTGGATTTACTTTAGATAAGAAAGCGTTTTTAGTTACCAATGAAAGCGGATGTAATCCAGATGATGTTTCGATTGATGACTCTATTAGAATGAATATCCATACTGATATTGAACATGGTTTTACAATTATGCATCCTACAAGTTTCCGAGAGAGCAACTACGATGATCCATCGGATAAATGGGAATTTGTATTTGGTGTGGAAAGTAAAAATTATGGTGATGAATATGCTAACGATCCTGTATTGTATTTTGATATTTCAATAACTGATGAATACGATGATGTAAACACATTTGAAGAGATGAAAAAGGAGATTAGTGATTGGTGTATTGAAACTTATGACAATGAGTACTATGCTTGCCATACTGAAATTCTAAAAACTTACACAAGTAACATAAATGGAAACTTGGTATATGTAGTAGAGAGTTTCACAAATTATACTCCCTTAGATTCAGAAACAACTCTTGCATTTTCAGATTATTGTATTGCTCACAATATTGTGAATAACAACAGGTTATGGGGTTTGATAGGGTGTGTCGAGATGCTAGATACGCAAATTGCAAAATATTCTAGTCCAAAGGATGCATTTGATAGTTCAGGTCTTCTACTAATTAAAGAATCCTTGGAATCTTTTAAACTAAATTTGATTCAGTGCCCTCAAGACATTATAGATCCACCTAATTCTAAGTTCTTTGAGTATGTTGATCCTGTTACTGTAGATGAAGCTCGTGCAATTGCACAATGCATTGAAAATACAGTATCTGATTGGCATACAACACTACCTCATTGTCCTTGTTTAGAAAAAGATATCAAAACAGATAAGAGATTTATACAATCCAATTTAGGACTGAAAAAACATCATCCTAATGCAGAAAATGGATATAGAACGTCTGTATGGTGGCACACACAAAATAATGCAATTCATGGTCAACAATGTACCTATGATAAAGCAGGAGTACTGATAACCTACACATCAAGCGCTGGAACTCCTGATTGGTGGGCCCCTAAATCAGACTTGATAATAGACACGAGATTGCCTGATTATATGCACCATGACATAATTGATGTCCAGACATCAAATCTCTTGTCATGGGAAGAATATAGTAAGACTTGGAAACCAAATGATGGAATCAATTGCTCTGCAAATTCTGGAAATTCAGTAGGATATGTGGAAAAATTAACAGGTCATGTTCAGATAAAAAAACCTACTGAAACAGATTTTAAGGTATTGTCAAAAGATCATGTAATCAACAAAGGAGATACAATAATCACAAATGAAAACAGTAATGCAGTAATTCATTTTGCAGATGACACCAATCTTACAATAGGAGAAAATTCTGAAGTTACAATTGATTCTTTTGTATATCGTGATGATTACACAGTAAAAGAAAAAACAATACAGGTGATCAAAGGTATTTTTAGATGGGTTAGCGGTACTTTAACCCCTCATACGGATTCAAAAGTACTTACTCCAGTTGAGGCAATGACTATTAGAGGTACTGATTTTGTACTAGAACATAATTCTAAAACAAATTCGGACACAATATTTCTCAATGAAGGAAAAATTGATGTAATACCTATTTCAACAAATACACTTATGCAATTAGAGGAAGGTAACAAGATCATAGTCAATAAAGAAGATGGTTTAATCTCAAAAGAAAGAATTGATACAGAAGAATGGGATTCTCTTATTATAACACTAGATTCAAACAATCCTCAAATTCCTAATTGGATTAAAAACAATGCAGAGTGGTGGGCAGAAGGTTCTATTGATGATTCTAGTTTTGTATCTGGAATACAATACATGATCAAAGAGGACATGATTTACATTCCAGATTTGTCAAAGCAAACCAAACGTACAGTAGAAGGCATTCCTGACTGGATTCGAAACAATGCTGGATGGTGGGCAGATGGCACTATAGATGATAGGGATTTCCTCAATGGAATACAATACTTAGTATCAAATGGAATTGTTGTAATCGGGGATGAGGATGCCATCAAAGTTAAAGAAATTGATGAAGAATATTCCGACCTTGATGAAGACTATGTGTATCCTATTGGAGAAAATGAGGATGATGATAATGACGACTATCTAGAAAACACAAATTCTGAACTAATTGACAACAACAAGAAGCCAGAAGAACAATCTGTATCTGATTTTTCAACATCTAGAGGAACCCTAAATATTTCAGAACAAGTTATCAAATTGCCTAACGATCCAGAGTATCATGAGCTTATGGTAAATGGGAATTTTGGTTCTTCAGATTTTGCAGAGGTTAATCTAGTGATATATTATGAGCAAGATCAAACTCTTTTTTCAATTCCAACTGCAACCTTCGATGATGGGTATTTTGAAATTCGTTTGGCCGTTGATCCACAATGGGAGATAGGCTCGTACACCATAATTGCAGAACACTCGGATACAGAATTTGCAAGAGCAACGTTTCAAGTAATGGAATGACTCTTTGTTGTTTGATGCTTGTGTAGTGTTCTACTAAAGTCCTTATCTTATGTAGAATTGTCACAAAACTAAAAAAATAAAAAAAGTAGGAGTTTGAAAGTACCCCAATAACTTTCTGCCATAGTATCATTTTGCAAAATCATCAGAAAGGTATCTGCCCCCACTGTGGCATCAGACCCCATCCGGTCCATATTAATCTCATAATATCATATTTTTATGTGAAAGAATTGCAAGTAAACTCAACAATCTAGTTTTCATTTTTTAAATCGCCACCATCTTTGATAAGTGAATCCCAGCAACACAATAAAACAGCCCAATGGTAGAATTAAAAATCCATAGTTATTGTTGGAGTAATGCAGTAAAACTCCCAGTGCAAGCATTAAAAATCCTATTGTTAAAATTTTGAATCTGGTATTCATTTTCTTTTTCTCCAAATAATAAAAATAGACACAATTCCTGCAAAAGGCAACACAATTGCCAAAACCAAAGGTGTAAGCGTAGCACATTCTATAAATTCAAGAAAACTCTCACCAAAATGACCCTCAGGAGATGCCCTCAAGCCAACACTGCACCCGACTTCGATTATTTTACCTTCAGCATCACGAAAATCAACATAGTTTGAGTCTGGCGGATATTGGTATCCTGTCACCACGAAATCATATTGCGGAACCCCTCCAATTGTGGTTTGGCTCAAAGTGTTCCCCACTTCTGAAAACGTCCGGAACCGTCCCTCATACTCAGGAATCCACTCAAATGTAAATGATTTTTCCTCATGGGATTGCAAGACGCCATTGGTGTGAAACTCTTCAACAGTTTCAGTCCAGTGCAGGTCCTTGTCAAGTATTTGGATGAAATACGTAAAGGGGACAGATTCATCCAAGTCTGATTTAAAATGAGCCCTGATTTCGTATTTTTGGCCCACTACCAACTCGTGCGTGACGTTTCCATCCGAATCATATATGCCATAGTCAATTATCGTTGTACCTATAGGGACAAGTTCCATTGCAAAAGCCGGAACCAAAAATATGGTCAGACCCAACAAGATCATGATAGACTTCATCTTGTCTGGGTTTCAAGTTGTGATATTCATAAGTACTTCGAATCGTTTGCTCTTGAGAGAAAATAAAAAAGATAAGAGTTTCAAAAGTACTCCAATAGATTTCTGCCATCTTATCTAAGAAAAATTATCTGATTATGATTTCTTTGGCAGCTTAAATCCAAACAGGTTTTCATCAGATAAATGAAACAATGGACTTTCAAGTGACAATTTATACATAAAATCAATGAATTTTTTTTACTATGGGAGTCTCGAGATGTTTTTCGTACTCATGTTTAAAGAATCTTCCACCATTAAATGAAATCCTGGGTATGCCGTTTTTTTCAGTCATTAAAATTTCTACATAGCCTATGACTTTTCTGCCTTTTTCAATATGATGTTCTTCTCTAAACTCATCTGAAACTCGTTCTTCATCATAAGATTCTTGTTCAGTCATGTTGATTTTAATAAAAAATTATTTTTTATATTTTCTTTTGTATAATTTAATACCAAGAATTACAACTATCCCCACACAGGTTATTCCAGCAATTAATGGATAATAGGGTAAAAATTCACCATAAGAAAATCCATCTAAAGAAATTGTAGGATCTTTAGTAGTTGCAAAAGTTTCATAATAAAAAAAGAAAAAAATTAGACGTCCATAAATCCGTTTTTGACACATTCCAGATCAAATAGTATTTGGGCCAGTCCTTTCTCAATGTCAGTTTTTGAATAGGACTCTAAGAGTAGTTCATTTTGAAGAGCTCTAACCAGAGATATGGATTTACTTAATTTTGAATCAATATCTTTTTTATCAAGAGCAATACGTTGCTTTTGAGTTGGCTCTTCGCTATAATTGGCTATCCACTTTTTATCCGGAATTTCAGTCATATCTTAGATTTCGTATCCTACACTCATGCCATTTACAACTAAAAAGGTTACTGTAGAATGTTCTGTCAAATCTGCAGTTGATCATACATAATTTTTATGAGTCATCAACCATAAACTTTACAGTATCAGAATCCAAATTACTTTTTAATTTCTTTGAGTTTTAATTGTTTAACGATTAATTAATTATCGTAACATTTCAAAAGATTTTTGTGTAATCTCAAAGGTTATTTGCACATATCAATAAAGTAATGTTTTATCATTTTTTTTATAAATAATTTTCATAAACATTAGTTAGTCATTTATTTTTATAGTATAACTACGAATTACATAAAGTATGAATATAATGAATTGGAAAAAAACAATACCAAAAAAAATCAAGAATGCAATAAAGTTAGTATCCATTAGAGTTAATACTTACAGAGATAATAAATGTCAGGTAAATGGCATAGAGAATTACAAAAGAGTTCTTCATATTTGGGATACTGCAGGGGTTGCTTCATTATTATCTCGCGAACTTAACAAAAATGGCTATGAATCCCATGTAATTATGAGAACAATACATGATCCGTTTGGTATGACTAAGTATTATCAACAAGAATCAGTTGATATGGGAGGTAAAGAATATCTTTATTATTGTAAACGACAAGCCAAAGATTATGGTATAATTCACATTCATGGTATCCACAAAATAGTTCCCGAATACAAAAAGATATTTCCAAACAAGAAAATAATATTACAGTTTCATGGCTCAGACTTGATAAAACCAAACAATGAAAAAGAATTAGTGGAATGTTCTAGTCATGCAGATGCTATAATTTGTTCAACACCTGACTTGGAAGAACACGTATTAAAACATCCAGAATTACCAAAACCATATGTTTGCAGTAATGCCATTGACACTGAATTATTCAGACCAATGCCTGAAATAGAAAAAAAACTGAGAAAGCACTTTACATAAAAATTAGATATGTTGATTTTCCATCTGTACAAAAATATTTAATGAAACATTGTATTTGGGATATTGAAGTGTTTGATAGAGGTGATGACACTTTTCATAGTTCAAAAAATACGGGACTGCCATTTTATAAAATGCCATTACTTTATAACCAATACAATAAGTTAGTAGATATCAAAATTTATACATATTCTGATGGGGATCCTGTACAGGCTTGGTCAAAAACTGGACTTGAAGCGTTGGCTTGTGGTTTACAAGTGTTTAATCATAAAAATGAGATAGTAAGTGAGCTACCAATTGAATTTACCCCCGAGTATCATTGTAAATGCATAATGAAAGTATATGAAAATATGGTTCAAAAGTAAAGGAATTGAACCATATGTCGGTTGTTTTTAGTATAGAGTTGAATATGAAATAAAGTCTTAGTTCTAAAATCCTATTGCTATTTTTACCGATTTTTTCCCTTTGTTTCCATTATTCATTCAACCTTTCAATCTTTTCTAATAACACATCGATGTCTACAGGTTTTCGTATACAAGAGTGAGCACCTTTGCTCAATAACTCATTTACAAAATGATCAGATATTGAAGAAGCAGTAAACAAAACAATTTTCTGTTTGTTATAAAATTATGATATGTAGATTCAACAAATTGATCTAGATTACACATTGGGACAGTCGTATTTTCTAAGTTATGCAATTGGGCAAGTTGTGGAAATTGTTCCCATACTTTTCCAACAAAATCAGTATAAGGATTTTCCATAGAAGATTATTGTTGGTATAAGATTTAAGGGTGCATCATACTTAGGTTGAAATCAGCAAATTATTCAAAATAAGCAGACTAGGAATTTTTACATCATAGATGAAATTATTTTCAAATTTTTCCAAACTACTGCAATACAATTGAAGTAAATCAAAGTGATGATCTATGTTTAATTAAAGAATACAAAATCACAAGATATCCCAAGTACCAAAAAACATTTACAGTATGACTTAATGTGTATTCTTCAAACAATTCAATATAATAATACCAAATATCTCCACCTACCAAAATTAAGATGCCTGCAACCATAATTATCCAAGAGGTTCCCACTAAGCTACCCTGAAAAATTTTTAATGCATAAATAGAAAGGGCAAAAGAGATTGAAGTGGCAGAAACAAATAGGATTCCATAAAAAAAATCAAAATTAAATTCTTCAGAAATTGTAATTGAGAGATACAATGTAGTTATTGCCACAGGAATAATTCCCAGAATGATTTTGTCCGAAATACTAGTTGGGGAAGAGAAAAACTGTATGTGTTTGAACACGAATAAAGAAATCATGGGATAAAATATGAAAAAGAAGACATCAGCAATTGAAGGATATGGATCAATTCCTAGAAATAGATCATAAATTAAGTAAGTTAACTCAGCTAGAAAGAGACTAGCAAAGCCAAATGCTAGAAAATAATAAGATCTGGAAAAGACTAAGGAATCAGAATACTTCCGTGCAACAATAAAACTAAAAATAGAAACACTTCCAGGAATTATCAGAGAGAATCCATAAACCAACAAGTCTGTATCTTCAATAAAATTTACCAAAAAATGGAATCCAAGTACAATACTTAGAATAAGTATGATTGCTCTAAGACTAATAGGATTTGAAAGTTTTTCTGGGACGGTGTCCATATTTAATATCTATAGTACTTGTAATTATAAGATGGGTTTATTTTGGCAAAATTACTTCCCTGAGAATTACAAAATCATAAGACTTGTCTGAAGATTCTAATCTACCCAAATCTGAAAAAGCATCAATGTGTTCTAAGAGATCCATAGTAATTGCATCTTTTTCCAAAACTTGGAGTAAGCCTTCGGACCAACTCCAATCAGATTCAGGATTACATGAATACACTACCCAAGTATATTTTCCATCTATTTTGTATATGTCAAATGGAAAAACTTTGCAATCAAATGGTCGTTTTTCATAAACAGTGCATCCTTTTTCTCGATCCCAAAAGATGCATTCTTCAGAGTTTTTTTTCTTTTTTAAAGCATAACCATTAATTCCATTAATCAATACAGGATCTGCAAAGTCTTTGTTACTCAATTTACTTAATTGTTCATATTCTAAGGCAGTAACAAAAGGGGTGACATAATCATTACAACATGATTTGTGATCACACTTTTCACATAATCCTTTCCAATGTGATGAGTTTAGATTTTCTTGCATAAACAAACGCTACAGTATATCAGATGGTTTATACTCCCCACTATTACGTAAACGATCAAATCTCTTTAGAACAAACTCAGCAGTTTCTCGCACATCTATACTTGGATCATCAAGTGCTTTTTTAATTTCATCCTCGATCTCAAATGCCCTCATTAACCCAAGTGCTTCAATTGCTTCATGTTTTGAAAGAACACTTTTATCATTAAGTGCAATATCTGTCAAAACATGTATTTTATGTCTAAGGTTTCTTGCAGCAATTTGAAAACTTGCTTCATGTTTTACTACACCATTTGTATCATTACGTAAGACCCACTCTAAAAGATCAGCTACTCTATTTCGTAACAGATTTTTATCATCCTGATCTTCGGCCAATTCACCTACAAGCCATACAGCATCCCATCTCTTTGATTCATCAGTTTCATTTCTTAATACATCATTACAAATTTCAAATCTTTCTTCATCAGGTAGCTGACGCATATTATTTTCATCAAAAAGTTGAATTGTCATTATTACCAAATTTGGGAATAGTATTTAATAAAAATATCCCTCATTTCCACAGAGAAAATTAATAAATGATCAGGATTATACACTAGTATGCCAGGTTTAGACAACCTTATTGCCAAATCATTAGAAGAAATTATCAGGAAAAATCTTGGACAAAATACGGTCAAAAAAATTGAAGACAGGTTATTTGAAAAATATGGAATTTCATTTACACAGGCAATGGAAGAATTTGATAAACTAGATTTGGTGTTAAGAGAGTTTTTTGGAAAAGGTGCAGATGGTCTAGAGAGAAAATTCTTTGAAAACATTTTTCAATCAAAGTCAAAATCAAAAGAAGGGTGGTACATTTTACGTGATGAAAAAATGTCTCAAATGATTTTACAGTCATTTGGGGATTTAGAGAAAAAAGCAATTCTAGAGTCAGTTGCAGAAACCCCAAAAATAATTTCAGAGATTATTGAGGATTGCAATCTATCACAGACATCAGGTTACAGAAAAATTAACAATTTGATTGATAATGGGTTACTATACAAAGCAGAACAGATTTCACGAGATAATAAAAAAATCAACAAATACCTATGTGCGTTCAGCAATCTAAGAATTAATTTAGAAGGCAAAAGAATGAGTGTAGAATTACAGTTGATGGATTCTGAGAAAAGCCTATTCATCAAAGCCATACGGTTTTAGGAACAAAATACAAGGATCATATTATTAAATGATGGTGTCATTTCCATAAATGGAAACAATTGAGATGTAGTTTAGTCAAAAACAAGAATTATCTAGGATATTATTTAGTCATTATTGCAGCAGCTTTATCATCTCTGGTACATGTGGTATCAAAACCGATGTTAGAGATTGGAGAGAGTTCAATTGGGATAAATCCAATAGTAATGACATTTCTTGTATACATGATATGTGGGGCATTTTTTACACCCATAGCAAGAAAAACAGATTCAGTTAGCAAATTTTCACGAAAAGACATTCTATTCATGGGACTTATTGGTTTATCAGAAGTTGCAGCGTTGGCAACGTATTTTTTTGGATTGCAAAACTCAACAGCAGTAAACGCATCAATTTTTAGCAATAGTGAGATAGTTTTTTCCCTAATAATTGCAATGGTCGTTTTCAAAGAGAGGCTAAACATAAAGGAATGCATTCCATTTTCCATGATCGTTATCGGAATGATGGTGATCCCCATTCTAAACAACATTGTTGAAAATGGGATGAATATTCACAACATCATGACAGGAGACTTGTTAATTATCATTTCAGGATTTTTGTATGGAATTGATATTACATTATGTAAGTATATTGGAGACAAGTATGATTCCAGAAGAGTAACGCAAATCATATCATTTGTATGTGCGGGTATAGCATTATTGTTCATAGCTATTTTACAGATACCAATGGACTTTGAAATATCACACCTTCCAAGTATTGCGATAATTGCGATACTTGGTACTGGAATGTCAACATTGTTATTTTTAGCAGGCTTGAAAAAAATTGGTGCAGTAAGAAGTGTTTTGTTGTATTCTACAACATCAGTGTTTGGAATTATCTTTGCAGGAATATTCCTTTCTGAAGAAATCACATCAATGGATATGGTTTCAGTTTCAATAACTCTAATAGGTATTTTCATGTTAAGAAACAAGCTTGCAGAATCAGAGTCAGATGCACAAACAGCCAAGTCATATCAAAACAAATACAAGAATTCAAAGTTTGTAAGACACAAAACATCTAATTTCAAAAAAATCCTGAAAATAATAGGAAACATGCAGAAAAGAGAACATGCAGAACAGTACAGCAAAGAAAAAAACAGGTTTTTAAATAATATCCCTAATTTTGTAAATAGCAGGCCAAAGACTGCAATAGTTGTTAGTGATAATCATCTAGTAGTCAGAGTACTTTGTAAAATACTTGAAATGTTAGGCATAAAAATTCTTTCCAAAGGAGTCGATGTCATTAAAATGAGGGGAAAATACAATCCAGACATCATATTCATTGATGGGCATACAAAAAGATTAGATGGAATTATTGCCTTAAAAGAGATTAGAAAAAAAGATGCGACAACAAAAATTGTCATGATAACAGAAGATGTTACAAAAGGTATGGAAGATATGCTAAAGAGATATGGGGCATCAATTGTTATTAACAAGCCATTTAGTATAAATCAAATAAAGGGAATTATCAGCAGATTAGAAAGAAAACCCATAACCATACAAAGATATAATTCGTAAATCAAAGATATCAATATCTCAAAGTAAAATGAAGCAAAAAATACCTAGACTACATGTCAATCCATCTACTTAAAATTAGATAACAATCAAAGAAAGATATGAAGGCACGATTTCCAGGAAAATGCATAGAGTGTGGAGAGGCAATCAAAGTGGGAAAAGAGATTCTAAAAAATTCCAAAGAACAATGGGTTCACAAAGCATGTTCTGACTTGGAAGATGAATTACCATAGTACAAATTTGTAATAAATTTTTTAAGTAACTTTGGAAAATATTCACTTATGAGAACAAAGTCAGGTATTTTTCTAGCAATTATTGCATCTTTTGCAGTTCTGATGTTTCCATCAGAAATAATTGCAGAAACTTCCGAGTCGACAACAATTACACCCATCAATGAAGAGATAAGCCTCAAAAAGACAGTTACAACAATGATTGTTCCAGAAGATAACACATTACCATGGGGATTTGTTACAGGTAGTCCTTCAGAATATGTCGAGAGACATCCAATAATCATTCAATTCTTTGACGAAGCAGATGATTTGGTGCATGTTGCTCAAGTAGATGTTAAAGGAGACGGCTCTTATGAATACAAGTTTAGAGTTTCTAGCACTGATGAAAATGGAGATGTGCAAAAAGCCTTTGAGGGAGAGTACACTGTAATGGTGTACCGAGTCATTCCTAATCAAAATCAGCTAGTCTAAACTTTCTTTATTTTTTCACAGAATTCATATACTATTCAAGAAAATGCTAGCTAGAAAATGAGTAAAAATTTTTGGCACGATATAGAATCAGGTGCAGACATTCCAGAAATTATCAATGTAGTAGTAGAGATTCCTAAAGGTTCTATGAACAAGTATGAGTACGATAAAAAACACAACATGATAAAACTAGACAGAGTATTATTTTCACCATTTCATTATCCAGGAGATTATGGACTTGTTCCTCAAACACTATCTGAAGATGGAGACCCACTAGATGCGTTGGTGCTGGTCACAAATCCAACATATCCGGGGATTTTAATTGAAGCAAGACCAATAGGTCTACTTCAAATGAAGGATGCAGGGGACTTGGATGACAAAATTATTTGTGTCTCAACAAATGATCCCAGGTATTTACATACTACAGATATTTCAGATATTGAAGATCACTATCGCTCTGAGATTGCACACTTTTTCCAAGTGTATAAAGACTTGGAAGGAAAAAAAGTTGAAATTCTAGGATGGCAATCAGCAAAAGAAGCAAAAAGCATCATTGTTGAATCAATTAAAAGATACAAAAATACTTTGAAAAAATACTAAGATGTCAAAAGAGTGTAACCATTTTTTAGAAGAAAAAAGAGGAATTACTCCCAACACAAAAAGCTGTGAAGAGTGTGAAAAAGAGCATCTTCCAGTTGTTGCAATTCGAATGTGTTTAACATGCGGTCATGTTGGATGTTGTGATTCATCTATTGGAAAACATGCTACAAAACATTTTGAGGAGACAGGTCATCCGGTAATGAAAGCAATTCCAGGAGACATTTGGAAGTGGTGTTATCATCACAAAGAATACTATTGATTTTTTTAATGCATTAGAAGACACTTGTTAGTTGAATAGAGAAAAATTTCATTGGGCTTTATGGATAGGTATAGGGTTTTTAATAGCTGGTGGAATCAGCCTAGGAATTTTGTTGTCAGGGGAAGGCCCACCTAAATTTATCGAAGAGACTTCAGCATATAGTTATGCCTGGATAATTTTTGGTATTAGCCTAGCATTATACTCAATAATTAAAAGAATTTTAAAATCAATGAAAAACAGTTGAGGACTAAAAGTGGACAAAGATGTTATCATATTGATTTTTTAATAGTCAGAAAATTACGACTAGTAGATGTCTCAGTACCAACTAGGAATGTGGGATCTCTCTGAATTAGCAAAGAATCCAAAAAGTCCAGCATTTCAAAAGCAAATTCGAGAGTTAGAGAATCAAGCTAGAAAATTTGAAAAAATTAAATCAAAACTAGATCCAAAAATGTCTTCTAAAAAATTCATGGAGATACTAAAGCAAGTAGAAGAAATTTCTGAAAAAATGAGCAAGATCGGAGGATATGCATCTTTATCATACTCTTCTGACACCCAATCAGATGAAGCAACATCATTAATGACTAGAATGTCAAAATTAGGATCAGAGATTTCAAACAAGATTCTCTTTTTTGATCTATGGTGGAAAACACAAGTTGATGAAAAAAATGCAAAGAGATTGATTAAAGATGCAGGAGAGATTTCAGAATACTTGGCCCATAAAAGACTAATTGCAAAATACTCACTTAGCGAACCAGAAGAGAGAATTATCAACACACTGGATGTAACAGGGATTTCTGCACTTGTAAAATTGTATGACAAAATAACTAACTCATTTGAATATCAGATGAAAGTTGGAAACAAAACAAAAAAGATGACAAGAGAAGAACTTACAAATTATGTAAGAGACACAAATCCAAAAATTCGAGAGACAGCTTACAAAACAATTCTTGGAAAATACAATCAAAATAAGGGAGTGGTTGGAGAGATTTACCAAAATATTGTACTCAATTGGAAAGACGAAGGTATTGAAATTCGAGGCTACAAGACACCAATTTCAATGAGAAATATTGGAAATGACGTTGATGATAAAACTATAGAATCTCTTCTTTTAGTATGTAAAAAAAATGCGCCTGTCTTTCAAAAATTCTTTGTGCAAAAGGCAAAGATGCTAAAAATGAAAAAACTCAGAAGATATGACATTTATGCACCAGCTGCTGCCAACATTAAAGAAAAAAATTATTCGTACAATAAATCTGTAAATTTAGTTTTTGAGTCACTTGGAAAATTTAGTAGTACGTTAGAAGATTTTGCAAGAAAGGTTTTCAATGAAAATCATATAGATTCAGCTGTAAGACAAGGAAAAAGAGACGGGGCATTTTGTAGCACACTAACACCAAAAATTACCCCATATGTCTTGGTAAATTTTACAGGAAAATCAAGAGATGTCTTTACTTTAGCACACGAGTTAGGCCATGCAGTTCACAGTCAAGCAGCACAAAATAGATCAATTCTGGTTCAAGATGCACCATTACCACTGGCCGAAACGGCATCTACGTTTTCAGAATTATTGCTGTATGACAATATTTCAGATAAAATTTCAGATGATGAAAAGAAGATAATGTTATCTGAAAAGATTGATGATTTGTATGCAACAATTCTACGGCAGTCTTTTTTCACGATTTTTGAGGTAGATGCTCACAAACAGATTGCAGAAGGAACAACAATAGATGAAATTTCAAAAACATATCTAAAAAACTTGAAACAACAGTTTGGTAGTTCAGTTGAGATCTCAGATGATTTTGCAATCGAGTGGAGTTGCATACCACACTTTTACCACACGCCATTTTACTGCTATGCATATTCATTTGGAAACCTGCTTGCATTGTCATTATTTCAAAGATACAAAAAAGAGGGGAGTGATTTTGTTTCATCATATATTGACATTCTTGCAGCAGGAGGTTCAAAAAAGCCAGAAAGACTTCTTGCTGAACATGGCCTTGATATAAGATCCCCTAAATTTTGGCAAGAAGGTTTTGATTATGTCAATGAGCAAGTCAAAACGCTATCATCATTAAATTAGATTTTTAATAAATGGGGCTGACAGTCCAACGCAAGGACTGCCAGCTTTGTTCCCCGAACGGTTTGAATTCGATGTCAAAACCACATCACAGATTATCTGATTTAAACGTTTGAAATTATTTCAAGTCTAATTTTTTAGGTTTTACCTTTCGAATGGTTCCACCCAAAATTCCTATTGTCAATCCAAGTTGGTATAGAAAATACAATAAAACCTCAAATGTACTTGGAGTAAGATCTGTGAATCTACTAATTCCAGTAAGTACTAACAAAAGAGAACTGAAAAAGAATACAAATAATTTTACAACTCCATGCATGTTTGTAAATTTCAAAATGACAAAAGTCATTACAGTTACAGAAATTGCAAGTACTGTCAGAAATCCAGTATTCATTCCAAAAATAAGAAACAAGGTTGATGCAAGTTCACCAGGGTTACCAGCAACAATATTAGATAGTTCAATTTTTTCAGGAGAGGCAAAGCGAGGAACACTAAGAATAGCATTTACCAAAAACAAAACAAACAACGTAATTGATACTGTTTTTAGGTGATTTTGTAAACGCGGAAATCTTACAAGAATTGCACGCCCCAAAATTAGTCCTTGAAACAATCCAATCCCAAATGCACCAATTACTGCAATTATAGAGAAAATTGGATCTTCAAATATATCAACAAGAAAGGAGATTAGGGCCAATATTAGTTATAATTTTATACAAAACAGGATATTAGTTAGTCGATGACAAATTTTTGTAAAAAAATAAAAAAAATTCATCAAAAAATCATTTAGAAAATATACAAAAATAGAGTAAAGTTAATAATTTCATTATTAGAGGGAACAACCAATGCAGAAATTACTTTGGATTTTAATATCAATTGCATTTGTAGGAATTTCAACGAATTTTGCATATTCACAGGAAATGGGACTGGCAACATTTCAAGAGACCGCACAAATAATTGTAGACAGAAGCATATCACAAAATGTCACTGCATCAATAACCCTACAAAGCACAAGCATTCAGGAAATTAGAATTCCAGCAGAGTTAGAACAAAAAATTAGAGAGGATGAAAGGATAAAGGCAATAATTGTAACAAATCAAGAGCAATGTGTCTTAGGTGTATTTGATGAATCATGTATAATGATAAACGTGTTAAGAGATCCATCAGCAAAGGGAATTTTTGAGATTCAAGATGCTGCAAGAGAGGTTGCCGATACATACATTGATGAGATAAATCAAGTCTTTGATACGGATGCCCAATTCCATTCTGTTTTTTTGCATACAGATGATGAATCCAACAAGGCACTTGAGACATCAGGAATTATTTCAGGAAGGGGCATGATTTCAGCAGTATACACAATGCCACCAGAAGATACAGACTCGATGTATGAAAAAATATCAGCAATTCTTATTCCAAAAATTATTAGAGATGGGGGAGGATTCTACGAAATTGCAGAAAAACTATCATCAGAAGAAAATGCAAAAATGACATTTTCAGTGATACCTTTAGAATCAAAATCACTTTTACAGTTAAAATTATCAGTTGATTATCCAGGTAAAGCAGCAACAATTTCAGAAATTAGTCCTTTGGATTTGCTAAAAGTAGACAAAATTAACAGATCAAATTATTTTTCTGCTGGATTTTATCCACTTAATTCAATTATTCAAGTAGTAATATTATCACCTGAAAATGAAATCATTTCAAATATCAAAGGAAATATTGTTCCAACTCAAGTGGCAGATGGTGAGAAAATTCCAACAGATATCTCAAAAGAGGGATGGGTTTTTGATCCTCAAGAAGGGCAAAGAATTCAAGGAAAATATATCTTCGGAGAACAGACTTCAGTCAACAAGGAGAATCTGAAATTTTCATTAGGTGATGTACAACCAACTCCATCAGAATCATCAATGGAATCAATTATAGTTGTAATAATTATTTCAATAGTTGCAATTGCAGCTGCTTTATTCTATCTTAAAGGATATAGAAAATAGTTACAACAAAAGTACTGCTGCAGCAAAGACAGTAGTCCACTTTCCGTCCTTATCTCCACGTGTTGACTGAGTAATGTTATGAGTATTATAAATTTCTCCAGATATTTTCCACTGTTGTCTTTTTTCATCCCAGTTTTTATCAACATCAAATGGAATTCCTAATGACGAAGCTAACATTTGCGCTGCAATATCTTCAGCATAGTCGCCGGCCTGAGTCTCATTTTGACCAAATGATTCGTATTCAGAAAGATACCCATATCTCTTGGTATCTTTTGGTTGTGCAAGCCCTACAGATGCAGCACACATTCTATGGGGTTCGTTTGTTTGGTTCTTTGAATATATTGTAAACAGAATTTGCCCTGGTTTGATTTGTTTTAGTCCTTCTTTTCTGGAGATTAGTTTTGCTTTTGGTGGAAAAATACTAGAAATTAAAACAAGATTGGTTCCTGCAATTCCTGCATCTCTCAAGGCATATTCAAAACTAGTCAGCCTATCTTCATGTATGCCTTTTCCTTTTGTAAGAAATAATTTCTTTGCAACTAAATCCAGCATTTCTGAATTTTAGAAAATGGAATATTATTTAACTTTAATCAATATGCCAAATAATATCTTGAAAATAAATTGTCATCGATTTTAAAAATATTAAATTTAAAAATCAATCTCGTTTCTTTTTCTTTTTTCTTTTGTCAGGAGCTTTTTCTGCTTGGGTCAAAAGGATAAATGTAAAGAATGCCCCAAGACTCACATTAACTACGCCCATAAAAGTAATAATCATCTTTGTCGAGGGCGGAGCAACAGGAGACAAACCAATTATAATACCAAGAACACCAGTTGCAAAGAACATCATCATCAGAACTTTGACTCTGGTTGGCTCAATGTATCTCATAACAGGTAACAAAAAATTGCATTATTATAAACTGACGGTTAGGAAAATTTCTTAAAAGATCCCTTCCAAAAAGAACACAGGTAACACTTTAAACCTTCAAAAATTTCATTTTACTTCGTGCCAATGTAGCTCAGCCTGGCTAGAGCATTCGCCTTGTAAGCGAAAGGTCATGGGTTCAGATCCCATCATTGGCTTTAAAATTTCAATTATAATTTGGCAATACGATTAAGTATGCTGGGTTTTGGAATGACTTTACATGAGTTTTGAAGACAATGAAATTAAACAAAAGGAGGTAATGCAAAATAAATCAAAATCACATAGTTCCATTATTGGATTAATTGTTGCAGTAGGGGTAGCAGCGTTTTTTGCAGGGATGTATGCTTCTAATATAAATTCAGATCAAATTTCACAAGAAGATCTAGATAATGCAATTGCAAATCTAGAACTCAAAATTCTACAAAATAAACTTCCTACAAACCAACCACCTTCACCTGTAAAAATTTCAGCAGATGATGATCCATTTTTTGGTGATCCAGATGCTCCCATCACAATAATCGAATTTTCTGATTTTGAGTGTCCGTTTTGTGCAAGATTCCACATACAAACACTTCCATCACTTTTTGAAGAATATATAGATCAAGGAAAAGTCAAACTTGTCTACAGGGATTTCCCAATTCAAAGTATCCATGCAAATGCTTTGCCTGCGGCTGTTGCAGCAAATTGTGCAAATGATCAAGGTAAATTCAAAGAAATGCATGATATGGTATTTGAGAATCAAAATGAATGGAACAAACAAGAAACAACCGATGCGCTAATCACATTTAGTAAATATGCTACAGAGATAAAATTAGAACAAAATACATTTGATTCATGTTTAACATCTGGAAAACATATTGATGAAATTAGAAAAGATCTTCAAGATGGAAGAGATTACGGAGTTTCAGGAACCCCAGGATTCTTTGTAGGAAATGACGAGATAGGTTATGTGGAATTAAAGGGAGCGCAACCCTTTGAAAGTTTCAAAAAAGTTATTGATGCACAACTAGAGGCATAAAAATAACAAGCGTTTATTAGACCTAAACTGTGACTTTACGCATCGGAATAATGACGTCAAAGCAATGAGCTTTTCGTCATTGCTTAAGAGAAGAAAATAAAATGACAAAATTTCAAGAATTAGGATTAAAAGAAGAGATACTAAAAGGGATCACCGATCTTGGTTTTGATGATGCATTTCCAATTCAAGAAGCAGTAATCCCAGTATTACTTACAGGAAGAGATGTTGTAGGACAAGCACACACAGGTTCTGGAAAAACTGCAGCATTTGCATTATCAATGCTACAAGAGATTCAACCAAGAAATGGCATTCAAGGTTTGATCATGGCACCAACAAGAGAACTTGCCATGCAGATTACAGATGAGATAAAGAAATTTGGAAAATATACAGGAATCAGAGTGGCAACAGTTTATGGAGGACAAGGAATGGGGCTTCAATTAGATGCTCTTGAAAGGGGAGTAGAAATTGTTGTTGCAACACCAGGTAGACTGATTGATCATCTCAAAAGAGGTTCGATAGAACTTAGAGATGTCACCCATATTGTTCTTGATGAAGCAGATACAATGTTAGACATGGGATTTGTTGACGATATTTCATTTATTTTAGATTTAGCACCAGAAGACAGAGTCATGTCATTGTTTTCAGCAACAATGCCAACTGAGATTCTCAGATTATCTGAAGAATACTTGAAAAACCCAAAACAATTCTTGCTGGATGCAGATGACCTTAGTGGAGAAGGTATTGACCAATCTTATCTAGTCATTAAAGACAGAGATAAATTCAAGTATCTAATTGATTTTATCAAACCAATAAAGGGTCAATCTATTGTGTTTTGTTCAACAAAATATAGAACCAGAGATGTTGCTAAATTCTTACATCAAGAAAAATTTGATGCAGTTGCAATAGAAGGAGACATGTCACAACATAGAAGAGAGCAATCTATGGGAAAGTTTCGTAGCGGTAAGGCAGATATTCTTGTAGCAACTGATGTTGCATCAAGAGGAATTGACGTTCCAAGAGTAGAACTAGTAATCAATTATGATGTTCCAAACCAAGAAATGGCATATTTCCACAGAATCGGAAGGACTGCAAGAGCAGGTGCAAAAGGTAAAGCAATTACATTTGTTTCGTATTCTTCAGTAGGAGATTGGAATTTAATTAAGCGTCAAATCAAAGTTCCCATCAAAGATTTGAATGAAGAGATGGGAATTGAAATTGCGATTCCAGATCCATTAAAAAGACAAATGCCATCAAGAAGATATGGAGGTCAATCAAGATCAAACTATTCAAGAGGAGGTCGCTCCGGAGGATACGGCAGTTCAGGTGGCAGACGAGATTCTAGAGATGACAGAGGTGGAAGAAGAAGATTCAATGATAGAGGAGGCAGTCGAAATAGTTACGGCGGCCGCAGTAAATGGTAACTGTAATACTTAAAGACCTGAACTACGTAATTATTTTAAGGTAAAGTAATGCACAAAGGATTCATTTTATTAAATTGTGATCTGGGGGCCGAAGAATACATTGCAGATGAATTAAATCAGATGCAAGATGTAAGCAATGCATATCTAACTTTTGGGGCATATGATGTAATTGCAGAAATAGAAACAGAGAATCAAGAAGGATTTGAAAAAGCAATTGCGACAATTAGAAAATTATCTAGAGTTGTGAGTACAATGACACTTAATGTAATTCGTCCCGAATAATTGATCTAATCTAGATTGTCAGTTATTGTTTTGTAAAAACTATCAAAATTATACATGATTTACATACCAAGATATGTGTAGCAAGTATTAGTCATACCCATTGTATAATCAGAAAATACTAGTACTTAATTTCTTGCATGTCTTTTCAGGTCTTTAGACATTATAACAAGTTGGTTTTCAAGTTTCTTGGGGCTAGCAATGTAAAAATCAGCATAAAAGTAACCATCATCTTCAAGCCATTTTGTATCAATTCCATTATCATTTAAAAGAGATATTGTCTTGTGTTTTTCTTCCAAATCAGAGAATCGTCTCTGACGAATTGGGTGAACGTCTGATTTTACAAGTGAATAGCCATAATGATCAAAAGTTTTCTTAATCTCTGTCATATCAAAAATCCTCAAAACAGAGAAAGCAAATACTGGATCTCTGTTAGGATTTTCCAAGTTCTCCTCAGAGTTTTGTTTTTTTATTAATTCAAAGATATTTGAAAATGCCTTATAACCAATATAACCAATACAACCAGTAGCAATCACCATATCAGATTTAGGTAGTTCTCGTAATGGTAGGTTTCCAGTCTCAAGATTTACACAAATTCCTTTTTTACATAAATTTACATTTTCAGAGAATCGTAATGCAGGCTGTGAAATATCTATTTGGTAAAAGTCAAGTGAATCATCTGATGGGAGTTGTTCAAAGAATTGTTTTGATTGTTCTATCGAAGGTTCTTTTAAAAAGAAATCATCAAGATCAGACATAGTAAGATCGTATTTCATTAATGCAGAGTTTATTCCATAAGAGCTTCCAATATCAATAACACTAATTTTTTTTGAAAGTTTGTTGTAAAGCTGTTTTGCAATTGAAAGATACAGTGGTTTTGTCTTATCAGGAATACGATACTCTAATCGTTTCATTTCTTTTAAATATGAATTTGGAAATTTTCGAGTGTAAATATTTGTAAAATCTTTTTTCACCTCTAATTCTCTCATAGTGGCGAAACAGTATCATAGCACTCATTATAAAACCACCGATGAAAGGAACCATTTTTGGACAAAAGTTTGGGTCTCCTAAATAGGATTTGAAGTTATTTTTGTAAAGAAGGATTTTTTCAAACTATTTCTTTTTAGCTTAATTAGGTAAGACTGCATTAGTAATCTAAATGCAAAACGACAGGATGTCTGAATGGTTTGTTCCAAAGTTTGGCTCTAGAAATTTTAGATTATCTGTGGGAATCTTGTTTTTGCCATATACTGGAATGGTAATATCATTTGCTATTTGGGGATCACTCTCAGTTGATTTTACCTTGGATAGGCTTGGATCAGTTGCCCTGCTCTATTTTTTAGCAATTGGGGTGGCGGCTCATTGTCTTGATGCCCAGGGAAGTAAGAAAAAACCTTGGGGACAGTTATCTAAAACTAAACTGTGGGCAGCTGCAATAATTTCGTTGAGTGTGTCTTTTTCAATTGGTTTGTATTTTGCATTTTTGGATTCTTGGTTACTATTCCCAATAGGGATAATTGAAGGGTTTTTTCTTTTTGTATACAATCTAGAGTTATTTGGTGGAAAATTCCACAATAATGTATCATTTGTGATATCTTGGGGGATATTACCGGTTTTTGCAGGTGCTGCAATTCACTCAAACAGTGTATCTTTTGAGACTGTGATATTATCTGCAATTGCAGGATTTGTAAGCTATATTTTGATCACTACATCGCGAAAGTATAAAGCCCTCAAACAGAAAGGTACACAACATAAAATAGTTCATAGCAAGGAGACAATTCTTAAAATTACCAGCTTATCAGTAATGGCAGGTACTATTTTCTTTTTTGTTTTAATACATCTTTAGAGATTAAATTAGTTAGTTGAGTTCCGAGAAGTTGTTAAATAAAATTTTGGCAGCACCCGTAGGTCAAGTGGTAAATGTTTTAGGAAAAGTTCTAGATAGCAATATCCAATTGCAAGTAGTAGAGCAATCTGCAGTTGCTCCCCACCATTTTGAGAGAAAAGTAACAATTTCTTCCAATCAATTGCCGGTCATTAAAGCACAGGTAAAATTTGATTCAAGACAACTTCCAAAAGTTATCCTAGATGAGCTTTTGAAAAAAAAGCAAGGAATAGGCTCAATTCTAATTCAAAATAATATTAGTGCAACAAGAAAGATATTATCTTTGGATAAGGAGTATGGTCAGAACAAGACTACAAGAGAATATCAAATATCAGTAGATGGAACAGTGTGGTTTATAATTTCTGAAGAGATTAGACTAGACAGTCTTGGTTCCAGTGACAATAGAGGAACAACCCCACGTTAATTTTTGTACATTAGTTTTCAAGCCATAGTTTTTCATGGCCCTTTCACACTCTTTTACCCAGTTCGAAGACCTAATCAAACAAGGCAATTTTTCAAAGACATCATTCCAACTTGGAATAAAAATTCCCACCATAAGTAGAACTTTGAAGTACAAATTCCAGAGTTTTTGTACAAATTTGTTTGTAGGATAAATAAAGTCATGTAACACAATCTTTCCTCCATCATTTAGGTGATCAAAACAGATCTTGACCAAGATTTCAGAGGAACAGTATTTTGGAAGATATGATGAAGTGATACAATCAAATTTTCTATCTAAGGACAGTTTTTCAGCATCCCCATCTATAAAGGAGATGTTTTTATTTGAAATTGATTTTTGTCTTGCAACCTGTAGATAGGTTGAGGTGATGTCAACTCCAATTATTTTGGCTTGTGGAATTTTAGCAGCTATTTGTCTTGTAAGAATTCCGGTTCCACAGGCAAGATCTAGCACTGATTTTTCAGAAGATATCTGTTCCAGGATCTTGTTTTTCCATAAGATGTCCTTTCCAAATGTTGTCCAATGCACCATCTTATCGTAGGAACCTGACGTGTGATTAAAAAAGCGAGGGACAAAATCTTTGGGATTCTCTTCCATCATAGACAGTTTTTGTTTTTTATCTTAAGAAGGTTTCAAAAAATCATAAATCTAATTTTATAGAAAAAACAACCAAATCTCCTTTTCCTCGGCTTACAAAACCTGCAATTATAGCCATAAATCCATATTTTTTCTTTCTAAGATTAATGGCAACCTGTGCCTCTTCACCAGTTACTTTAGTTGCATCCCCTGAAATCCACTCTCCAATGGGATTGCCTTTAAAGGTACACAGGGTAAGTTTGACCTTTGGGTTTTGCCTAATGCGTTTTACCTTTCCTGTATCTTCTCGGGTTATCACATAAACCAAGTCATTTTGAATAACAAACCAAACAGGAGTTCTTACAGGTTGAGCATTTTTTCTGTATGTTTCAAGCAAGATGTATTTTTTTGATTGTAAATCTCGAATTTTAAACATGATGATTTTATGTGTTTTAAATAAATAAAATTTAGTTTTTATCAAAATTTCCAAGACTTTTTGATAGTTTATTTTGTTGTGGGAAATTTGAAAATATTTTTATCAATCTAAGATTTATTTTGATTAGGTTGTGCAAAGAATTCATCAAAAACCTATGGGCGATTAATTGTTATATGAGATAATTCAGGATTGTTTAAAATTGCAGAAAATTGATTACAAGGCACCAGTATGGGTTCTAAATTACAATAATCCTAAACCACTTTTAGACCATGCCATCCACATGCTAGAAAGACATGGAGTAAAACGAGAAGATATGGAAATAACAGAGACGCCAACTGCAAAAATAGGCTCAATTGTAGTAGAGATTTGGCCTTACGAATTAGTGATAGGACGGGTAAGATCAACTCGTAATGACTCTTTTATCAGTGGCACAGAATTTACGATTGAGTTAAAATTAGACGAAAATGGAAATTATGTAGACTATCTTTGAAAAAAAAGAAAATTCAAAATATCATAATTGGCATAATTGCAATTAGCATTATTGGTGCAATAGCAGGATACAATTATTCAGTTGAGCAGAATAAACAAAAAGGATTACAATTTGGAATAGAATTAGAACAAATTCAACAAGATGTAAAAGATTTACAAATTAAATTTTATTCTGAAAAAACAAAATGGGAAGAAGGAGACATAACAAAAGAAGAGTTGCTAGAGTTTTATGATAAACACTTGAAAGAATTCAAGGAAATAATTTCAAAATACGATGAACTTTCACCTCCAGAATTGTTTGAGAGTTCAGTAGAATTACTAAAGATTTCATCAGAAACACAACTATCAAGTGATTCAGAATATATCAAATGGATAGAAACAGGGGATGAATCAGCTAAAGTAAGATCAGATACACAGTTCCAAGAGTCAGTTGAATATGAATTACAAGGTTTAGTGGAATTTTATTCAGCAAAAACAGGTATCAAAAATTATGATGAAGATGCAAAGTTTGAAGCCCCTCAAAGTGGATTGACACAAAAGGTCATCCAAGTAGCAGAAAATATGGCAAGTAAATGTGATGAAGAATTCAAAAATGATTTAGGAGAATTTGATTCAGATGAAACAGAAGTAGAGTGGTTTAACTGCATAAACGAGGCTAAAAAGTGGAAAATAGACCACCTTCCTTAGATAAAAATCAAAATCACAAAAACTACTTTAAAGAACTATACAAAGAATAGTTATGGAAAAAATTCTCATGACTGGGATTATTTTTGCAAGTATAATACCACTAGCGTTTGCAGATGTCTACATACAAAATGACCAGCAATACATTGGAGATGATGGTTCATTTCACATAGTAGGAGAAATTGTAAATAATTTAGAAGTGCCTCTAAATCAAATTAACGTACAAATTTCTTTGTTTGATGAAAACCAGAAGATAATTCAAAAAAAGGAGACAAAGTCGTTGGTAAATACGGTAATGCCAGGAATGAAAGGGCCATTTGATCTGATTTTAACAAACAATGAAGCAAAAAATACGAAGTCCTATTCTTTGGAATTAGACTATGAGATTAGCCATCCAAAAAGTCAGGTCATCGACATTACTGAATCAAAGCTAACAAGGGACAATCATAATAATATCATGATTACTGGAATTGTTGCAAATAATGGAGAGATTACAGCAAACACAATTTCTGTGATTGCAACACTTTATGACAAACAGGGAAATGTTGTTGCAGTATCAAAAGTTAATCCCGAACCAGATTATCTACGAGCAGAAGATAGTGCATTCTTTTTATTATCAGTTCCAGACAAAATTCAAACTAACGGAATCAATGATTATACATTGATTGCAGAATCTGAAGAATATGCAGCAGTGCCAGAGTTTCCTATAGGTACAGTTATTTTGTTAATTCTTACATTATCAGCATATATTGGAATTACCAGATATTCAGGCAGAATTATAACAAACCTTTTTTCTGCAACAAATCTAAAGTAGGGAAGAGTTCTTTGATTAATTCCTCTTTTTTGAGAGGAGTTGGTTGTGAGAACAAAATTGGAAAAGTTATAGTAAGCATATCTTGATCAGTATGAGATATTCTGACGGAATGAAATTTACAGTTTAGTTCAGATAAAGTAGCATTCCATTTTTGTAAATGCTGATTCACTCTATCGACATTTTCTTGAACATTTGAAAGACTAGTATCTAAATCTCTATCAAACAATCCAAATTTTACAAAAGGAACCATCATCATGCCTCTGCAAATCTTGTCATGGTTTTTTAGCATTGTTGAAATTATTTGTTCAGAATTTTCTTTTGGAAAAATATCACCATAGTCAGGATCGAAATATCCAGCAATCAATTTTTTAGAATCGTATATGCGAAAATATTCTTCATCTAGTTCTAGATTCCACAACATCTAAAAATTAATCCATGAATAAATAAACGATTAACCAACGACAGTTAAATAAACAGGAGATAAAGAATAGCATGGCAATCTCAAAAGAGAACAGAGATTTCATTGACAGCCTAATTGATTACTACATTAGTGAATCAGAAGCATATACACAGATTGCAGAAAATTTTGTTCCCGAAGTAGAATCTATACCAGATACATCTTTTGGAATCATCACAGGGTGCGTATACTCGGGATTTCTACAAGCATATCAAAACCAACAACAGACACCAAGTTTGGAAGACATGAGGGAATTTAACGAGATTATGAAAAATCGAGCTGCATTAATAAAAAAGGCAATAATTGAGCCCAAAAAAGCAGAAACTAGTGAAGAAGAGTCATTAAAAGATGAAGATTAAGGATTATAAAAAAATATTTTAAAAAAACAATACAATTTAATTCTGAGTACTAATTGCAGAAATATGAAAGTAGATGGGAGTAAGTTAATTTTTTGGATAGGCACAGCTTCGGCAGTAATTACGGCAGTTGTAGCACTATATTTTTCAATTCGTTAAAGATAAATCACAAAGAAAATCTAGCAATGTGTTGTCAGCAACAAATGAATTTAGAATCACACAGATAGTAGATAATGGTCAAGTAGTACAGTTAACATTAATTGAGAATGTTTCAACTGAACCAATATCACAAAAACAAATGATCATTGAAAATGTTTCAAAAAAGCTTGATTCAGAAACAAAAGAGCAAGTAATGCCATTGTTAGAAGCAATATTACAAGCACAACCAACTGTGAATATCAAATCATATCAACAGACCCAAATCACAATTGCAATGCCAAAATCAAGATATGAAGGAATGGGAAGACCTCAAGTCGGAAATACAATTGAAGTGAATTTGAAAAAAATCTAAAGATGTGAATTTATCTCATCAATTGTGTGCAGTGGTAATGAACAAGTAAAGTTTTTGCAAACAAATACAGAAGTTTCATCCTCAAAAGATTTTCCAGCAAAGAAAGGATATTGAGATAGTGCAGATAATTGGTTAGAATTTGGTATTGCAACAATAATAGAATTTGGTAAATATTCTAAAAGAATTGATTGGTACAATTGAGAATTTTCAGTGTTAATAATTGTGATTTCAACTGGTTTTTCTAAATAAATAGAAAGTGTGTTTAGTAAATATCCAAATCCAAATGGGTTTTCAGCAGCCATTTGTGCCTGAGATTCCAAAATCTTTGTAGTAATTTCTAAGAATTTTTGTTCTTGAGACAGATGGTATAATCGCAACATAATAAATGCAGAAACAGAATTTCCAGAGGGCAAAGACAAGTCATAATTACTCTTTGGTCGAATGATTAGTTTTTCATGGTTATCAGATGTCATAAAGAAGCTATTGTTTTCGGGATCCCAAAAGTGATTCACTAAATGATGGCCTAATTTGATAGAAAGTTTCAGATATTTTGGGTCAGGATCAATTTCAAATACATCCAAAAGACAATTAACAAAATAAGAATAATCTTCTAGGTAACCATCAATTTTTGCAGTTTTGTTTTTGTATGTTCTTAGTAACTTGTCTCCTGAAAACATGTTATTTTCAATAAATGAAATACAAGTTTTTGCAGCATCAAGGTATCTAGAATCGTTTGTTACACGATATCCTTTTGCAAATGCGGTAATCATTAAAGAGTTCCACGAAACAAGGATTTTGTCATCTAAACCAGGGGCAGTTCGCTTGGAACGTACATCAAGTAATTTTTTAGAACACGATTGAAGAATTTCCCTAACCTTTTCTTCGGTAGTTCCAAAATTAAAAGCAACCGTAGAAATGTTCAAGTTATTACACAAAATACTATTCCCTTCCCAGTTTCCACCGTCAGTGACATCATAATAAAGGCAAAAAATATCTGCATCATCACCAAGAATTTCTTTAATTTCACTTTTCTTCCATACATAGAATTTTCCTTCTACGCCTTCAGAGTCTGCATCATATGCAGAATAAAATCCACCTTCAGGAGAAGTCATTTCACGCAATACAAAATCCAAAGTTTTTTTCAAAACATCTAGATAAAATGGATCCTTTGTGATTTGATATGCTTCGGCATAATTTACAGGAATTAAGGCATTGTCATAAAGCATCTTTTCAAAATGAGGTACAAGCCATTTTGTATCAGTAGCATACCTATGAAAACCACCCCCAATTTGATCAAATATTCCTCCATTTGCCATTTTTTTGAGAGTTTTGAGCCCAAATTCTGTAAATTTGGATAGCCCAGACAGTTTTGCATAACGAAACAAGAATGAAACATTTGCAGCGTTTGGAAATTTTGGTGCAGACCCAAATCCCCCATATGTAGAATCTCCTAATTGGAATAGATTCATTGCGGCCTCATCAAGAGTGGTTCTCTCTAATTTTGAAGGGAGTGAAACTTTTTCAGTTTTATTTAGTGCATCAAGAAAATTGTCAGCGGATTTTTCAATATCTTTTGGTTTTTCTTTCCAAGCTTGTGCAAGTTGTCTGCAAATGCTTCCAAATCCAGGACGACCATATGAATCCAATACAGGAAAATATGTCCCAACATAAAATGGCTTTTGATCAGGAGTTAGAAAAATACTCAAAGGCCATCCTCCCTGACCAGTTGCAATCTGACAAACTTTTTGATAAATATCATCAATGTCCGGACGTTCTTCTCTATCTACCTTTATGTTTACAAAATTCTCATTCATAAATTGTGCAACTTCTTCATTTTCAAATGATTCATGAGCCATAACGTGGCACCAATGACAAGAGCTATAACCAATACTAAGAAAGATGGGTTTGTTCTCATCTTTGGCTTTTTTTAATGCATCATCATTCCAACCATACCAATCAACAGGATTACGGGCATGTTGAAGAAGATAAGGACTGGTTTCATGAATTAAATTATTTTCTACCACGGTTTTTCAGATTTGTTTTGATATTTGTAGTTAATTGGTCAACCCCAAATTCCTCTTCCTTCTGTTAATTCATAAATTCTGACATTAATTTTTCCCAATAGTTTTACTTTGGATTTATGGGCTTTTTTATCATGGCTGTAATCTTTCTTTTCAACTAATTCTTGTAATCGTTTAAGTTGTTCAAGAGTAAGTTCTTTGAATTCATTTTTTGAACTTGACACAAGACGAAGTAATTCTACTCTTTCCCTATCCTCATCACTGATTTTAGGCATAAAAATAGATAACTAATGTCCTTTATTTTTCTAATGAATAGAGCTAATCTTAAAATTCTTTAAAAAAATCAGAATTCTATGGATACAATGCGGGCGATGGTGCTTGAAAAGTGCGGAGTAATTGAGGAAAATCCTCTAAAATTAACGCAAATTGACAGACATGAGATTCAAAGACCAAATGAGATTTTATTAAAGATTGAAGCGTGTGGAGTTTGTCATTCACAACTTCATGGAATAGAAGGGGATTGGCAAGATATTGGTATTCCCCCACAACTACCAACAGTCCCAGGACATGAAGTTGTAGGCAAAGTAATAGAGATTGGAGAGAATGTTACAAAATTTAAAGTGGGGGACAGAGCAGGAATAACCCCATTATTAGAAGCATGTAGAAAATGTCAGTATTGTAAAGAAGGAAAAGAGTATCTTTGCGAATCATCAACAATTACGGGTGAATCCTTCAAAGGAGGGTATACTGAATACATTACAGTCACCGAAGATTTTGCAACAAAAGTTCCTGAAAATATGAAACCAGAATATGCGGCACCATTATTTTGTGCAGGAATCACAGCATACAAAGCAGTAAAAGCTGCAGAGCCTGAATCTCATAAAAAAATTGGAATTTTTGGAATTGGGGGAGTAGGGCACATGGCAGTGCAATTTGCAAAGATAAAAGATTGCGATGTAATAGCAGTTTCAAGAACACAAAACCACCTTGATATTGCAAAAAGATTGGGCGCAATTGATGCCATGACATTTTCTGAAAATCAAGAGGGATTTTTAGAAAAATTAAAAGAGAAACATGGAATGCTTGATGCAGCAATTGTTTTTGCACCTGCAGATGCGGTTACAGATACTGCAATCAAGTCAGTAAAGAAAGGAGGACTAATTGTTATTGCAACAGTGGGCAAAAATCCTGCATTCATGGCATTTGAAGAAAAAACCATCAGGGGGACGTTGATTGGTTCAACTGCAGACATGGAAGAAGTAATCAAGGTATGTGATGAAGAAAATATTGAAGTTATTACAGAAATATTTCCTTTAGAGAAGGCAAATGAAGTTCTCAAAAAATTAAAAGATTCAAAAATTGAAGCTAGAGCAGTTTTAATCCCTTAGACAGTTAAATATCAAAACGGGGAGTTGTTGATATGAATTGTAAGAGATGTCACCATACAGATGAGGCACATATTCCAAATGATCAAAGCAATTCATTAATTAAAATGGGAAAATGTCAGATTCCCACATGTACTTGTCAGCAGTATTTGGATCCAATACAAGAAATTGATGAAGAGTTATTGTAACGATTCATATATCAAAATAATTTCAAATACTCATGGAAAAACACAAACCATCTGACGAGATGATAAAAGAATTAGACAATTTATTATCAAAAATTAATGCCATGGAAATTGTTGCGTCAGATGACTTTCAAAAAAATTCGATCAAAATCATGAGAGCACTAGTTGAAGGTCAAATTCACTCAATTAACGAGTTTGGGCACTTGAAAAAAGCAATTGATTTGTTAACACTTCAATTGTTTGATGTTCAAAATAAAGTCAAGAGTTAAGTTTGGTGTCACTAATTCCACAGCTGCTGCACCTATACAGTGTAGATTTTTCTAAGAATTGTTCTGCCTTCATGTCAGAGCCACAACAAGGGCAAGAAAATTTTTCAGTAGAGTCTTTTGATTTCCTTACAACATAATCAGGTTTTGGTTCAACAATTTCGCCAGCATTACAAGGAGGGTTATAATGCATTTTGATCTTATTTAGAACGTTTTCTCGGTGCTCCCTACTTGCCTCAAACAAAGGCAATATTGCAAGATAAAGTAATTTTTCAGAGCCAGATTTTTCAATCCAGCATTTAAATCCTGAGTGCTGAACAAAAAATGATTTATCACTAGTCTTTTCACAGTCATCAACATAGAGAATATTGAATCTATCCTTATCTCTAGACATTACTAGAAACACCAATTTTTCCATAGGGGGTCCCCACTCATCAAGTGGAATAGGGCCTAGGAACTCATATTGTAGAATTTGAATGCTCAATGAGGATATTTTGTTGAACTATCTTTTCAGCTTTTCCAAAAAAATTACCTAGTGATATAAAATTGATCGCAAAATATGAACTTGAAAAGATTAAATTCAAGGGTAATTGATTTTTTGTAAATGAAAGATCCCCACAATCATGCACAAGTAGGATATGCCATGATTGCAGTTGCAGCTTCACTAGCAGTAATTGGAATAATGGGACTTTTTATGGCAGACGACGTGTTAATTGCAGACAATATGCAAAGAGCAAATACAGCACATTTTAACGAATGCAAGGCAAATGATTTCAAGACAAATGGTTGTGAAAAATACTGGGACAGAATTAACAATCCAATCTCAGGAATTTATGTAGATCTAGATGAATAATTTCTAAAATCCGTTTGAAAAGTCTTCTAACATGTTTTGGTTCTTTGTTAGTCTATTCATTGCAAAAAATGCACCACCAACAATTCCTGCTTGATAAAAAGTATACAAAAAGACACCTGACGAAGTAGGATCTGATTTTGTAAAGCTAAGAACTAACATCGTAAAGAAAATAAAAGTTCCAACTGAAGTTACCATTCTATTTAAGAATCCAGAATTCATGCCAACTATTCTTTTAGTAGCTGCTGCCATTAATGCAATACTGGTTATAATTAGAAATGTGGCACCGCCATTTGCAATAATAAAGCTGTTGAGCCAGGTTAGTAATCCATCTTCGAAAATTGAAACCTCTGGCATTATGCTACCTCCATTGATTGCAAAGTTTACAGAACTAAACATTCCACCAATTACAAAGAAAAACAAGAAAATTTTTACAATTGAGCGTTTTAGAGGACTGCGTATTTCAGAAGGCTTTACTGCACGCTCGGTAATTTTTACACCATATAGAAAACCAACAGCCATTGCAGGGATGAACATTATATTGATAATAATTGGAGATTGTCGATTAATTTCATCAATTTGAGGATGAAAGATTAAGAATAGTATTACTGCTAAAGATGCTGAGCCTCCAAATAGAATCAGACCCAGATATTTGTGCTCATTTGATTCATAAGAATTTGTCCAGTTATACACTTGATTGAATCAAAAAAAAGTCATTAAAGATCAAATCCAAAAATCATTTGGTCAAATTATCAATTCTCTTTACCCTTTTTAGGGTAATTTAGGATATCACGTTATGAGAGGAGGCATAATTTTAGTAATAATTGGGGGAATCATAGCAATACTAGGAATAATTTTTCATCTTCAAGGGCAATCAATTGTTGGACCTCAATCGTCATTCATGTATTCAAATCCAGATTGGATAACATATGGAATGCAAACAGCAATTGTTGGCGTAGTCGTTGCAATAGTAGGAGGAATTATTAGGATAATAAAGAGAGATTAGCTCATTGCACGAAGTGTGATAGTACTCCGAATATTTTTTAATTTCCTAATTTTAGAAGTGATTACATCATTCATTTGTGACTGAGATTCAGTTTCAAATTCAACTACCACATCATAGCTACCAAAAGTTACCAAACAGTCTTTGACTTCGGGAATATCTTTTAGTTGAGATAATAGTGATTGCTCCTCTCCGATTTCACAACTAATTAGCATGTAGGATTTCTCCATGACTAAAAATATTTCAAAAATACATCAACTTAAACACACCTAAGAAAATATACCTATTAGATCTCAAAAGCCTGCTGAAATAGGATCAGAGGGTTTCATTATCTCCCGCAATAGAATTGTTGCAAAAGAGCCTCTGGACAAGGTAAACTCTACTGAATTTTCATTTGAGGAGTAATCAGTACAATGTATTGCTGCTTGTCTAAAGCCACCTTCATTACTTACTTCTTGCATCTCCTTTATGAAAAAATCTTTAGGAGTTATCCCCTCTTGTTTTAATATTTGAGATATTTGATAATCAAATCTGGTTTTTTTGTAATACGAATAACCAACAAAAGGTAGTGCCAAATTTTGATCCAATCCTTTGACAAATTTACCGATAATTCCCTTAAAATCAAAGCACACATCGCCAGATTCTGCTTCAAAGAGATTTTCACCATCAGTAAATGCAGCACTTAGGGATTGATTGAAGATAAATGATTGATATGCTTGGATGTAAAATCTTCGTAAGGATAAGGGGATTGCTCGTACTGCACGAAAATAATCATTATGTTCAATCATTTCTTTTAGAACAATTCTTTCAATATCCATCTGTGAAGGAACCTGATCAAAGTATTGTTTGTAATTTTGCTTGTCAGCAAGTTTTTGGCGAATTTCATTGTTTTCTTTTGAATCATATGAAGAAGTAAAAGACAAAATCAATTCAACTGCCTTCTCAAAATTTCTTTGTAGAATTGCTTTTCCTATAAGATGGGTTACAGGTCGTTTTGAGCCAAAGCGCTGATAGCCATAAAAATTTAGAACCTTATAAGACTCTGCAAAAGAAGATAGTCCATCACCACATTCAGAGATTTTAATTTTAAAATGATTTCCAATCATGTCTTTTTTTGATAGGGGTTTTTTTACAAAACCTACTTTTTCCAAAGAATATTTTTCAGTTGAAAAGTTTTCAATTGCTTTTCCTTTGTTTCCAGCGCAAACAAATTGTTCAGTGATTGCTGATGCGTCTTTTAATCCTAGAGATTTTAGTCGGATACCTTTCTTTCTAAATATATCAGATAATGCATGATTAGTATCGATTCTTTTCTTTTTTAGTTTGTAAACTGCATAGCCTTCTTCTTGGTTAATTGCATTTTGAGTTTTCTCTAAAATTTTTTCAGATACTTCAAAATCTTCTGGAATAATACGTATTTTTCCTCCAATACCATCAAACTTTGTGCTATAAACAGAAATGCCTATTTGGTAATCTAAATCAGGTATCACTCTATTGTCACTGTAATGAATTTTCCAATAGCAACATCAGATGTCTGGACACCAACTAAGATCTTGTAGGTTCCAGAGACTGCACCATCTGTAGCAATTATATCAAAATGGATTGTTTGTGACCCATTAGAATTTAATTGAAATGTCTCAGTACTATCATGAGTTAGAACTGTTTTTATGAAATCATGAGTAGGAGCCAAAATTACAGAGGCACCAATAGAGGCAGTTGTTTTAGGATATACCAAGGCAGTGACATGTTCTACTTCTCCACTAGAAAGGGACAATGTTTCTGAGCCCAATTGTAATTCTAAGGGTAATGGGATAGATGTATCAACTACTCCAATGTTGTTTTCCACCCACTCTGTAAACCAAATTTGTTCCCCATGCACAGTAAAATCAAAGATTTGAGCAAGACCACAATCAGCAAGCATCATACCAGTTCCAGGATCACAATCACCCCAGTAAGGATTCTTAGATGGAACATGGTATGCTACAAGAGATTGTGATTTTGGATCAAACACAGATATGTTATTTGCATTTTGTTCATTAAAAATAATTCTACCTTGATTATCAGTATCAATCCAATAAGGTCTAGAGATAGGACTTTTGATAACTCCTGTTTGATTTCCATATGTGCTTAGCAGTGGATCTGCAGTAGAGTATTGTGTAAATTCTTCTGTTATTGGATCAAAACTAAAGAAAGAAGATGAAGTGGTGTCAGCTAACCAAATTTTTCCATCATCAGATACAACAGCCCCATTTGGTGTTAGCAATTGTACAGGCAGTTGATAGATTTCAATAAAGTCAAGTAAAGGTAAAAGTTGCTCATTAGAATTTGCAACAGAATCAAAATATCCATTTTGATTAAATTTTACTAGAATGCCACCTTGTTGGAATAACCAGTTTGTAAACCAGACATTATTTTCTGCATCTACTGCAAAATCAGCAGTAACAGAATCATCTACTGGAGAAGGAATGCTAAGATAATTTACATCCTCACTTGATTGGTTTGGATCCAAAAAGGTAATCTTGTTTCCTGTAAAATCATTAATTATAATTTTAGAGCCATCAACTTGTAGCCTTTGAGGCAAAGAATCACCTTCAGAAGGATATCCAAGTCTATCATACTTTTCATCAAATGTTGAGAATTTCCATACAGAGTCAAATGTTTCATCAGTAAACCATACAGAGCCATCAGGTGCATAATCAATTCCCCACATCATTGAACGGCCATTTTTTGGCCATGTAGGATTATCATATTCAGTAAATGTTTCAGTGTTAGGATCAAATTTTGCTAGTTTACCAGTATTTGTTTGTGTAAACCAAACATTTCCATCATAATCAGTAACAATTGCCAGAGGATTAGTACATTCTGTTGGAATCGAGTACTCTGTTACAAAATCAGTAGACTTTGCATTACCTGAGCCACAAAATCTGGGACGATCTGCATCAGGGAAATTATCTGCAGGAGTTCCAGTAATTGTTATCTCAGGAGTGTTTTCCCCAGGATCAAGTCCAGGAATTGCAATTGTAACACCTGAAGTAACCATAATTCCACCTAAAAATGCAAATGCAAGAATTCCTTTAGTTCGCTTTTTCACTGTATAAAAATAATATTTTCCTTGTTATATCTTATTCCAAAATATCTAGAGTAACTTCAAATCTCCAGTCACTTTGTCAATAAGACTTTCAGGGGCAGGACCAATTGAAATACACGTAGTGGTTCCAGGTGCAATTTGAGTATGTCCTGCGTCAGTAACTTCAGACCAAGGTAAATTCAAATCAATTGCGTGTCTCTTTACTTCTTGCAAATCTTTGATACCAGAAACTTTGACCACTACTTTTTCTTGTCCACTCCACCATTGTTCATACCATTCAGGATGGGATTTTCTCACATGTTCTGCTCCAAGAACGCAAGCATGTCCTACTTGTGCAGCAATCTTTCCTTTCCCCATTTCAAGGTCAGTTCTAACAACTATTACCTGTTTGATATCACCCATGATATTATCAAAAATAGGCATAATGAAAAACTTTTGAATTAAAGTGTTGTACTTTCCGAGCTTATTTATTTTAGCGATCTGATCAGAAATCTAGTTTTCATCAGGGTAAAAATCCTCCAACATTGTCATAATTTCTTTCTTTATTACAAAATGTACAACGTTCTTCACCTTTTTCATTTTGTTGATAATCATGAAACAATCTTAATTGACATAATGTATGAAACAATTTTTTTAACATTATTGTTTTCTCCTAGTTTTCATCTTCTTTTATTCCAAATCAGAATTAGAATTATTGTGATAGAGGAAATTAAGAAGGCTATAATTTTCATAGTGAATAGAAAAACAATGCATAAACGGCAACACTCACTGAAATATATCGTTGAAAGTAGAAATTTCTGATTTTAATCCCCGAACATGGCTAAAACCCTACAAGAGAAACAACATTTTGCATCTGTCAATGATGGCATTATTCTACCATGCTTTGAGCATGGCGTTGATGTACACGGGATCATTTTTGGCAAAAAGCACTATTGCAGGTTACGAGACACCAGATTTTCCAGTGTCTGTTGCACTTGCTCTCAGTGCAGGACTGCTAGAGGAATCTGTATTCTTTGGAATCCCGTATTTTATGACAGGAAATCCTGTTATTCTTTTTGGAGCTGGGATGGTTTGGTCATCACTACATCTGTTTAGTTACGGGGTCTATTCCGTTGAGACATTAGCATATGGGGGATTTCTTCTCAGTATTCCCCACATATTTTTTAGTATAAGGACATGGATTAGCGGCAAGGGATGGTTTGCAATCGCATTTCATTCTGGCTGGAACTTTTCATTTCTGATCATTTACTGCGTGTTGGGAATTAGACAATGTAGCATCATCAATGATACACATGATGTACTAAACGTGATCATGGCAGTGGCAGTCGGAATGATTGTCTATCTTGCATTCAAAAACAAGACACGGCAGATTAACAGGTTCTATTACCTGATTCCAGTTGCTGTGATACTAGTCTCTCTTGCTATCTTGTATGTGACCGGATCTTTTTGAATTTCCTGTATGACTTTATCATGTTTTGCATGTATTCATCAAGACTTGACTGCATTCCAGGTAATTCGTTGTACAGTTCTGTCCAAAGTTTCTGATAGTATGGTTCTGATGAAAGTAAGATGGTTCCAAGAAACACCTGAATGTTGTGAGAGATAATGTCTTCTCCTTTTCTTATTTTGTCTATCTGCTCCTCTACTGCGCTAAAGTAATCCATGTATTTTCTAAAGATGTGTTTTGATTTTCTAAGATTATCCAAAGATATGTCAAATCCCTCAGACAGGAGTTCTTTTTGAAACTCTTTGTTTTCAATCCATATCAAAAAATAGTTTTCAGTCTTTTTTGCAAACTCTTTGTCTTTTCTATAACATGTGATCATTCCAGAAAGGGTTGGACCATACTCTATCTTTTTTCTCCCCGTTTTGTTTGACTCGTAGACCCGTATCTTGCCTGTTTCTGATAACTGTTTGAAATGCCTGTGAATTGTCCCAATCGACATTCGAGTCTTACTGTTTGCAGAGTATAATGTCAAAGGACCATTGTCCATTATTGCTCTGAATATATCCAAACTGGTCTGGGCAGAGCTGGATATATCCGACATACTTTATGTATATGATAATAATGGATATATCCATTTCTATGGATATATATGTATGAAACATCTCCTATTGGGAATAATTTTTGTAACGGGACTGGTCCCATTTGCATCAGCTGCACAGCTTGACGCATCCATATTGTATGAAGATCAAGTTGTAGAGCCATCCTTTGAATTTCTTAGAATAATTTACATAGAATATCCAGAAGGTGGGGAAATTGCACAGCAACTGCGGGGAGATATGGACACAATATCATTTGATGCAGAAGGTGATGATACAATAAAACTTGTGACATTGCTCAATGAAAACTTGGAATCAATTCCAAGCAATGCAAAAGTTACTGATGCAAAATTAAAGTATCAGGCAACGCTTCATGGCAATCCAAGTTCTGCAGTAATAGAATACAAATTGCAAATTGTTCCAACAATTACAAATCACATATTCCATCAGGAAGACCAAAAGAGTACAATTGATGCAAACTGGCGTGGAATTTTGATAGAGGGGCCAGCAATCATACAAACGCAATACGGAGAATTTGACATCAACAATCCAAGATCTGCACTTGAATTGATGATTCCAGATATTTCAGAGAAACTTCAAGGAGTAGAAATTTTGGAGATCCCATTGATAGATGCAGGCGGCATCAAGGAACTTCCACTCTCAAGGTGGCACTCTCTTTTTGACAACACTGCAATATTGCCAGGGGCCATAGAGTACAAGTATACGGGCAAAAATGTAATTACTCATTATTCTATGGGCGAATGTACCATAATCATTGGCGTATGCAATGACAGAGAGTGGATGGAAGAAGTTGATCTTGACAAACAGTACACAATCAGAATAATCGAGTCCAGAGATGATGCAGTTATTGCCATTGAAGGGTATGTGGACTCTACATACGTGGGAGAACTAGAGGTATTTCATACAAGCCTTAAGAAATTAGGGGAAAATGAAGCATTCAGAGAAGATCAGTTTCTTGTAGTTGCATTGTACGGCATGGCAATGTTGGGAGTAATTGGAGCTGTAGCTATGTTTGTACTAAGCAATAAAAAGCTAAAAAGAGACAAAACTCAGGGTCAGACGGGAATAGATCCTGCACATCTCAGATCATATGAGACCAGCGGTTCATCAGGAAGCTACAAGACCAACAGGGGCGAATCATACCTGATTACAGATGGAAAGTCAAAAATGCCTCTCTAAAAATAAAGGCATCATTATTTTTACTCTAAAACAAAATCAAAACTTGAAGAGTTTTTTCAAAGCAATTCCGTACAGTCCGTAAACAAATCGCGTGCTTTTCAGCACATACTGCAAAACAAACCACTTGTCTGCATTCATGGTGTCCTTGGTTTTTTTGAAATCAAGCGACTGGTACAGATGATCAGAGTCAATCTTTTTGTTAAACAGGTTGCAGATTTCCTTTACTTCCTGTTTTGTCGTGGACAGCGGTTTGTCTAATGCAAACAACACGTCATCGCATGCCCAAAAGTTTGCCTTTATTGCATGTGAGAATGCAGACTTTGGGCTGAATGGAAATATCACAAAGCTCATCATCAACAGTAGCATCGCATTAAATGACGCCTTTAGTTTCTCAATTGCAGGAACCGTGGTTGGAATTTCCTTTCGTATGTCCTTTCCATACAGGATAATTCCAGTGTTTTTTATTCTCTGCAGAAACAGTCCCAGTGACGCAATGGTTCTTGTGCCAATCTCAATTTTTATGTCATTTCTTATTTTGAATCCCTTCAGGTCTAGCTGATCTGAGGCCACCACGTAAAACGGCTGTCCGAACATCATCTTGTTTTCGGTCTTGAATATCAAGTCAAGTGCAAAATTGTCCGTCTTTTTGTACGAGGTACACGTCTCAGATAACTTTAGGTTATATTTTGAATCAAGTTCCAGCAAGAGTTTGTTCAGGCATTCTGTTACTTGGCTGCAGAGTTTTTTGTTTTTGATGATGACAATGCAATCAATGTCAGACTTTCCGCGAATCCATTCCCCAGTTGTTGCAGATCCAAACAGTACAAATGAAATCACCTCGTCAGGAAACTTTGCAACAAGTTGTGCAACCAATTCATCCATGAACTGTTTTAGTTTTTTATTTTGAATAGACATAAGAAATCAAAAAATCATTACATGCTCACATTCATAAACCATTGCAGAAAAACTTTCAGCATCCAAATTCCTGTGCCCATAACTCGGATGAAAATTCGCTTGTGAAGCAGAACTGTGTCAGTATGTTTGCATGTCCCGCATAAAGCAATTCTGCGTTGAGTGTTTTGTGGTCACATGTCACTTTGCCAAGTAGCCTGTCATATGCGTCGTATGGCTGCAGGTCATCTTGGTCTACTGTTACAGTACTTGTTACAGGACACATTTCTGCAGTAAATCTGCTTGCATCATAGAATCCAATCTGGTGTCTTTCAGGTGTGTTTGTAAGTGAGAGTCGTACCTCATAACCACCGCTAAGATATATCGTGTCACCATCTACAATCCGCAAGATTTTTTCCGTTAAGCACAGTGCAGTACCGCTGCACATAATTTTATCATCAGGAAGTGAATGAGTTGTATTTTCATCAGATACCGTAAAATCAATATGAATAGGAGGAGACAAAGCAGTGGGGTTGGTAATACTCTCCCATACAAACATCGTTGCCACATAGTTGCCTGCATTTTGTGGAATCCAAGATGCAGAAGGGCTAAATGAAGACTCGGAATTCAAGGTCCCGTCAATCCATGCCAAGTACACAACAGTCTCAGTGTCATCATGAATCATTACAATATATGCAAATTTTTGCTCCCTGTTCTGTTCGTTTGTAATGTCAGATGTAATCTGTATCTGCTCTCCAACTGCAGTAGAGTCAATCAAGTTTCCAGATACATCTAGAATTTTTGGATCTGATGCAGGTGCTCGCTCAAGTGGAGGGCCGGTGCTTCCAATTAGTGCAGTAGACATCAAATAAGCATCAGAGCCAAAATGATCAGGAGGCATTGTCGTATCAACATACACCACTCCAATTGTGTCACCGTCACGAGTTAAAATCACACTGGGTGCAGAACGTGAGTCGCTTATTCCAAACGTTCTCTCAAATTTCCCCGAATTAGATTCTGTCTCGCGTAGCTCAATAACATGAAATTCAGAGTCACTGTCAGAATATACTAACACATTTGCTGTTTCTTTGTAGCTTACATCACGGTTCAAATCAGGATCTTTTAGAATTACAGTTACAAAACCAGTTCCGTTCTTTATTGGAAAACTAGCCTCTTTCCAGTCCAGTTTGGCAAGGGTGAAACTTGGATCAATGCCAGAAAAAGTAGTGGTAAAATAATCGGAATATTTAGAATCGATGCACGGGGTGTATCGAGTCACATAAAAACAGTCTTCGGCATGTATGTATTGGACAGTACCAAACAAAGAAAACAGCACCATTGCAAAGACTATCAAAACACTTGTTTTCAACTACTCAAGCTAAAATTATGATATTCATAAGTACTTCGAATCTTTGTTCAGATTATCATATGTTTGAACAATGTTTTTTGCACAAATCTAAAGACATGCAGATGTAGGATCAACCAAGCCCAAAGATTTACGCAATTCCAATCCAGGGCAATGCTCAGAACCAAACGGCGGTTGTATTAAAACAAAATTTAGCAAGATCATTCCCAATATCAGAAGAGTTATTCCAACAATTATCAGGATTCTAGTTTTCATTTTTTACCCCATTCCAAAAAGATAGCAAAGTATGGAGATGGTTCCTTCTGAAGACAGATGGCAGTTCTGCAAGGTTGAAGCAATTCCAATAACATCAAAGACCAGTTTGTATGTACCATATGCTGCAAGTCCTGCAAGAATGCTGTATCGAACCTTGTTTGTAAAAAATCTCATTTTGAGTACTCCTCACACTCTATCTTTTTGCCACAGTAATGACAAAAGTTCATAACAAAAAAGTGCCTCACCCCAAGGAACAGTATTGGAATGGAGTTTGGATGGCTGTTCTCCTTTAGGTGGATTAGGTAATCTTTTACAAGAGTCTGGATTTCCTCAACTGGCTTTGCGACAAGTTTGTCGAATGTATCAAACTTTGCAAAGTTTCTAAAATTTTTTAAATGGTTGCAATAATTGTTTAGTGTCTGGCGAGACTTTATTCCATGCTCAAAGTGGAGGATTGACCTTTCTTTCATGTTTAGTATGGTAATGAATCGACTATATTCCCTTCGTGCACTAAATAATTGAATTAAATAATTGACAAAGAAACAAAAACTGTGTACTTTGACGTGGTAGTTGCAGGTGGCAGTGTTGCAGGATTACTTTGTGCAAGAGAGATTGCTACAAATGGTTTCTCAGTATTAGTTATTGAAGAAGATTACGAGATTGGAACACCAGAGCATTGTGGAGGACTAGTAAGTATTTCTGGATTAGAAGAGTTAGGAATAGTTCCTTTTAGAAAAACATTTGATCATATGATAGAATCAGCTGAGATCACCGGTCCTAATGGAAAGAGTTTTGTGATTAATTCAAAGAAGCAAAAAGTAATTGAAATCAGTAGAAGAGAATTAGATAAACAGATTGCTTTTCAAGCCCAAAAGAATGGAGCTATAATCAAAGTCAGAACTAGTTTTCAGGAAACTACTGACACTGGAATTAGAACAAATAAAGAAAATGTGGATTGCAAGATTTTTGTAGATGCAAGAGGAGTGTCATCTTTGATTCATAAAGACAGAACAGGCATTTTATCATCTGCACAATATGAAATCTATGCAGATTGGATAAAAAAAGGAAAAGTCGAAGTGATTTTTGATCAAGAAAAGTATCCAGGATTCTTTGCATGGATAATTCCATCTAATGAAGGAAAAGGAAAAGTTGGAGTCGCAGGAAAAGGAATCAATGTTGCCGAAACACTAGACAAAATTCTTGAAGAAAGGGGAAATTATTCTACAATAAGAAAGATTTTTGCGCCAATTTGGATAAAAGGTCCAATTGAAAAATTTGTAGAAAACAACATAGTGATTGTAGGAGATGCTGCAGGGCAAGCAAAGCCAACTACAGCAGGCGGAATTTTTACTAGCGGCATGGGAGGAATTTATGCAGGGCAAGCAATAGTAGAATTTCTAAAAACAAATGATAAATCAAGATTAGAAGAATATCAAACCAAGTGGACAGATAGATTTGGAAAAGAGTTTGAAAAGCAAATTTTGGCAAGAAAAATTTTAGAAAGACTAGACAACAACACTATCAACAAATTATTTGAATCGATTACACCAGAAATACTCAAAGATATTTCAGAAAAAGATGATTTTGATTTTCATACAGGTTCTATTGTAAAATTATTAGGGCTTAGAGGATCAATTAAAACAGCTCAAACTCTAATCGGCGGAGAATTCAAAAAATTACTTGGATAAAACACGCCTAAATTTCAAGGAAGGTATAAATGATGTTTACAGAAAATCGTGATATGTCATCATCAACAATATCATTACCAACATGTAGTTGTTGCCACAGACATATAATGCCTAATGATAAATGTGTAAAATTCAATTGCCCAAATTGTGGTGCAGATTTAATTTGGAGATGTCAAAGTTGCAGAGAGGCAGCAAGAAACTACACTTGTTCTTCATGTAATACACAGGGACCTTAAGAAAATGGCACAGTTACTATTTATCACAAAAATTCTCCCACAAGGAACCGATGTTAATCTTGACAAACTAGCAGAGACACTCAAAACTTCACTGCCAGAAGGGATTGTGATGAAAAGGCATGCAAAGGAACCATTAGCATTTGGTTTAGAATTTTTGAAAGCAGAATTTGTATTAGAAGACAAAGAAGGTCAAAGCGATGCCTTAGAAAATGCTGTTAAAAATATAGAGGGCGTTAGTGAATTCGAGGTCCTAAATATGAGCCGAATGTCAGTTGACATGAAATAGGTGATCTTTTGGTACGCAAAGAAGAACCTTTGCAAATGCGAATTGGAGAAGCAAAACAAAGGGATGTAGGTAAAAAACGAGCTAGAATTGGTCCTGAGGCCATGGACTTTCTCAAAGTAACTCCAGGAGATATTGTCGAAGTAATGGGTTCAAGAACCAGTTGCGCAGTAATTTGGCCAGTTGATGAAGATGAAAAATTTCCAGATATCATAAGAGTTGATGGTCAAACAAGGAAAAATGTTGGAGCATCACTTAATGACATCGTAAAGATTAGAAAGGTGACATCAAAGATTGCAAAATCAGTTTCATTAACTCCGGTAAACGACACTGTTACAGTTGACAAAGAATTTACAGATTTTGTTAAAAACAGATTGAAAGGATTGCCAATCACACATGGTGATGAAATTTCTGTAATGATTTTAGGAAATTCAATGGATTTTAAAATTACAAAAACTACACCAAAAGGAGTAGTAAAGATTGATCGCTCAACTACACTTAACATTTCAACTGAAACTGCAGTAGATAGAAAAGTCAGGGTAACATATGAAGAAGTTGGTGGACTCAGAGAAAAAGTAAAAGCAATGAGAGAGATTGTTGAGCTTCCACTAAAACATCCAGAATTATTTGCTAGATTAGGAATTGAACCTCACAGTGGAATTTTGCTTTACGGTCCACCTGGTTGTGGAAAGACTTTGCTTGCAAAAGTTTTAGCAAGCGAATCAGAAGCTAACATGTTTCCAATTAACGGTCCAGAAATTATGAACAAATACTATGGAGAAACAGAAGCAAAGTTAAGAGACATTTTCAAAGAAGCAAAAGACAACTCTCCAAGTATTATTTTCATTGATGAAATTGATGCTATTGCTCCAAAAAGAGAAGAAGCATATGGAGATGTTGAAAAAAGAGTGGTCGCACAACTTTTGGCTTTAATGGATGGTCTAAATGACAGAGGAAATGTAATTGTACTTGGTGCAACAAACAGACCAGATAGTGTTGATCCTGCACTTAGAAGACCAGGTAGATTTGATAGAGAATTTGAGATTTCAGTTCCAAACGAGGATGGAAGAATAGAGATTCTTCAAATTCACACACGAGGAATGCCGATTGATGATGATGTAGATCTAAAAGATTTGGCATCAGAATTACATGGTTACACAGGAGCAGACATCAAATCATTATGTAGAGAAGCTGCAATGAAATCAATTAGAAGGTATTTGCCAGAAATAGATCTTGAAACAGAAAAGATTCCTTCAGAAGTATTACAATCAATGAAGATAAAGTTAATTGACTTTTATGATGCAATGCACGAGGTAGTCCCCACTGCAATGAGGGAGTTCTATGTTGAACGACCTAAAGTTTGGTGGCAAGATGTTGGAGGATTAGATGAAATCAAAAAAGCACTTACAGATAATCTAATTTTAGCAATGAATGAGCCAAGCAAATTTACAAAGATGGGAATCAAACCCCCAAAAGGAGCGTTAATTTACGGTCCACCTGGTTGTGGAAAGACTTTGCTTGGCAGGGCTCTTGCAACAGAGACAGGTGCAAACATGATTTTAGTAAGAGGACCTGAAATTCTTTCAAAATGGGTTGGAGAATCTGAAAAAGCTGTAAGAGAGATTTTTAGAAAAGCAAAAGCATCATCTCCATGTGTAGTTATTTTTGATGAGTTAGATTCGCTGGCACGAAGCAAATCAGGTGAAGGCGGAGTAGGGGAGAATATACTTAGTCAATTACTTACAGAGATTGAAGAGGGAATTTCATCACGTGTTGTAGTTATCGGAATAACAAATAGACCAGATGTAGTAGATAATTCATTATTAAGAACTGGAAGATTGGATTTAGTTTTGTATGTGTCTCCTCCAGATGAAAAAGGTAGATTAGAAATTATTAAAATTTTGACAAAAAAAATGCCATTAACAAATGATGTAAAACTACAAGAGATTGCTGTTGCAACTCAAAATTACACTGGTGCAGATTTGGCTGCATTATGTAGAGAAGCAGCAGTTCAAGCCATGCAAAATAATGCAACAAAGATTTCCAGTCAAGACTTCGCAAACAGTCTAAAGCATGTTAGACCATCAATTACTAAAGAAGTAGATCAATGGTACAAATCAGTTAAGGAAAGTATATCTAACGTGGTACCAAAGACAGGGGATAAAACATTCTACGGATAAAAATGACAATACCAATTAGAAACACAGTATTTGACAAAATAAAAGAAGCAGGTTCATTAACAGATATTGAACTTTACAAAATTTTAACAAAAGAGGGTTTTGGTATGCCAGAAGACAAATTCAACAAAATACTGTTGGATTTAGAGATTCTAGGCCTCATCAAAGTTTCTTGGATTACAAAAGATGAACGCAGAATAGAAGTTTTCATAGTTAAAGAGGAAGTAGACGAAGTTGATGAACAAAATAAAGAAATGATAGAAAAAGATTATGAAGCAAGTTTTCCAGGTTTTGAAAAATAATTCCTAAAATAAAGGAATATGAAATGCTGCATCTAATGCAACTGCCACAAATATTATTGTAAGATAAGGCGCAGTAACTTTGTATGCTTTCCAAGCAAATTCAGACGTTGGAGTCTTTGTTAGTTTGTAATGATATGCCAACATCAATCCACCAGACACAACTGCAATTACAGTGTAAACAGTACCCATTCCATCAGGTATAAAAGAGAGAATTAAAGAGTAAGGTAATAGAATTATTGTGTTTCCTAAAATATACTTTGACGTTTTTTGCATTCCAATTACAACAGGCAACATTGGAACTTTGGCTTGAGCATACTCGTCTTTGATTTTCATTGCAAGACACCAAAAGTGTGAAGGGGTCCAAACAAATACAAGGAAGCCAACTAAGAATCCTAAAAGATCCATACTCCCAGTAGCTGCTGACCATCCAGCCCATGCAGCTGCACTACCGGCAATACCACCAATTACAATGTTTGAGGTGTTTAGGCGTTTGAGCCAAGCAGTGTAAATTATAACATAAGAGAAAATTCCAACTGCAATAAAGAATGCAGAGACTGCATTTAATGCAAAAAATCCGTAAATCACAGAGACACAGCTAACGGCTAAACCATATATCAAAACATGAGATGCTGCCATTCGCCCAGATGGAATAGGTCTTTTACTTGTTCGTTCCATTTTTGGATCAATGTCTTTGTCATAGTAGTGATTCAATGCACTAGATCCTGCAGAAGCCAATGCTCCTGCAATTATAATATGCAGATACGACCAGTAATCAAGTTCAGGAGTACCTGGAACTAATTTACTTGCAGCATACATGGAGGTAACTGCAGTGATCACTAGAAGAACAACTATCCTTGGTTTGGATATTTCCATTATTTCATTAAATCCCAATCTCATTCTATCCTAGTCCAAAGCCATTTAATTTCTTCGTCTATTGATCCATATGATTTCAAAAGGAATAAGTATCTCAGTCCTACCAGCTACGTTAAATGAGTAATTGGGACCTCATGATGCCAGGAATGGGACTCACATCCATAGGATTGGCGGGAATTGTCTTATCGTATGCAGGAATAGCACATACATTCATTGATGGAATGCATGCCTTGACTGGCCTGACCATGTTTGTGGGATTAATCTTCTTAGCTGCAGGAATTTTAGATGGAGGTATTTCAACCAGTAATAGAGCAAAAGCAACTGTTTTGGTAATTGCCTCTATTTCATTAGGATTTGGCGCATATGCATTTACAATGAATACTTCTGCTTATACCGTTACAATAGCTGGAATTTTGATGGGAATTGCATTTCCAGCAATCATTATAGCATATCTTGCAATGAAACATCCAGTATACTTGAAACCAGTTGGTTCCATTGTAGCAATGGCATCAGCTGCGGGAATTATTGCATGGGTTGCATTTGGATTTGTCAGTCCTGATACATACATGATTCCTCAAGAAGTTGCAGTTGAAGAACCAAGTCCCGAAGAAGTTGCACCAACAGGACCTATCTTTGCAATACAAATTCTAGAAGGCTCAGTTGAAGAAGGAAATCCAGATTATGAACCTGATGCAGCAATTGTTCAACAAGGACATGTTGTTGAATGGACAAATGCAGACTCTGTTGCACATACTGCAACTAGTGCTGCAGACTTTGGGGAAACATTTGATACCGGACTGTTAGGAGCTGGTGAATCATACACACTTGATACAACTAATTTAGAAATTGGAGAGTATGAATATTACTGTATAGTGCATCCTTGGATGGTTGCAACATTAACTATTGAAGGTGCAAAAGAACCAATCAAAGTAGTAATGCCAGAAGGGGCAGCAATTCTAGATGAAGGTCAGATCTATTATGATCCTGAAGTAATTACAGTATCTGTAGGAGACACTGTTCTGTGGGATAATGCAGATAACACAGTACATACTGTAACATCAGGTATGCCACCTACAGATGCAACAGGATTGTTTGATTCTGAGATGATGTCAGCAGGAGATAGTTTCGAATTTACATTTACAGAAGCAGGAAGTTATGATTATTACTGTACATTCCATCCATGGATGGTAGGAACTGTTAACGTAGAATAGATTTGCAGAAAATTATCTTATCAAGGTCAGATAAAAAAATTCTAACAGAACATGCTGAAAATGAAAAGCCAATTGAATCATGTGCCATATTATTTGGCAAAGATGACGCAATATCAGAGATATTTTTGACAAAAAATATTGAAGAATCTCCGGTGAATTTTACCATTTCAAATGAACAACTCATTGAAGGATACAAGATTGCAGAAGAGAAAGGAGTAGATGTAATAGGTATTTTTCACTCACACCCAAATTCAGAGGCATATCCCTCAAACACAGATAAAAAATTCATGCAGAGCAATCCTGTTGCATGGGTAATTTACTCAGGGGCAAACAAGGATTTTAGAGCATATATTCTAGAGTCAGAAATTAAAGAAATCCCAATTGAGGAAAAATAATCAAGCCTTTCTAAAAGTGGCCTTTGTTCCATCAGCCATATTCAAAACAGACTTGTCTGGAGAAATTATTTTGCCAAGAACATTCACAGGAGAGGCAGGGGTTATTTTCCCAGGTTTTCCTATTGGTGTAGGACCATAAAATAGACAGATAGCTTTTCCTGTTGGCCAATATGCAACATCATTTAATTGAACAGGCGACTTTGCGTTTTCTTCAGGTTGATGGATTGGAGATTTTGATGAATAGATTTCATCACCCCAAACATTAAGATCTACAGTAAAGGGTAATTTTTCAAGAAATTCATTTACAGTTTTTGGAGAAAGGGTGTCATCTAGTTCTAAGATTATTTGTGATGATTCTACATCAACATGAATTGTATGTTTCATAATGTTGTAAATGGTTTGACATACATAAGAATACTCAATTTAGTCTATCTCGTAATTTATGGCAATCACAGATGCAACCTTTTTGACATTTCATTCGTTTGCAATCAGAACATATGTTTTTGTCCCAATATGGTGCTGTGTTCACGTTAATACCTCTGAGTAATTTTGTATGTACCTCGTTTCATCAATATTACGATTCTTAGTAAAAATATAATCCAAATTCCCATTAGGAGAAAATAAAGTATTCCTGCACCAGAGTTTTCAGGAATTGGCGGTTCGTCAAATTCTTCAGGAGGATCAAATGGAGCAACATACGTGAGTCCCAAAAATATAGGTATTACAACGAGTATTATAATTGGAAGAACCATTTCTAGTTAATTATAGGGACTGTAATTTGTAAAAATCTTTGCAACAGAATGAAAGTAAATGTCTTTGATATCATCCTCAGTAGAGATTGCAAGTAAATTAACAATGTCAGAGGCAGTGACAATTCCCACTACAGTATCATTATCAATTACAGGTAATTTTCTAATCCCTCTTTCATGCATTAAATCAGCAGCAGATCTTACAGATTCGCCAGAACTAACAGAAAACATGGGGGAAGACATTATCTGCTTTACAGGTGTAGTGATAGGATAAGCATGAGCAACAATTTTGGCTGAAAAATCCCTGTCAGTAACAATTCCGACAGGAGTATTGTTTTCCATCACAATTATTGCACCAACCTTTGCATCTTCCATCATTTTTGCTGCATCATTTACACTCATAGATGAATCTACGGAGATTACAGATTTTGTCATAATATCTGCTATAGTCATGTTCTTCCCATCAGTCATGTTGTAGATTCATTACATCAATTCATTATTTTAGACTCTTCTAGAATATCAAGAGTGAAAATCATTAAAGATAATCATGATTTATTTTAAATTTAAAATCATAGACAGATTATTATGACAAATAAAATCTCGAGCATTCTTGTTCCACTTGATGGATCCTCAAATTCTTTTAGAGGTTTAGACATGGCAATTCACATGGCAAGAGAAAGTCATGCCACAATTACAGGCCTATATGTACTTGGAATTACAAAACCTAGAACAAATGATCCAATCTCACCTGTAGAAAAAATTCTGTTAAAACATGCACAAAAAATTATGAAAAAAGCAAAGCTAAATGCAGCTAAGAAAGGAATTTTATTTTTTGAAAGAATTTCATATGGAGATGAGGGAAAACGAATAGTGGAAATTGCTGAAAAGAAAGGGTTTGATCTTATAGTTATTGGTTCAAGGGGTATGGGAGCTGCAAAAGAGATGTTCTTGGGAAGTACATCAAATTATGTACTCCACAAATCAAAGAAACCAGTATTAATTACAAAATAATTTAATGTTTGAGGAGATGATGATTTGAAGATAGTAAAACCAAATATACAAGAGAAAACATTGCTTGTCGGATTTCCAAGTAACGGACTTGTGGGAACATTTGCAATTTCATATCTAATTCATTCCCTAAAAATGAGACAGGTTGGAGAAATTGAAATATCAGACTTGCCATCAAGTTTGTTCATAGAAAATGGAGAAATTCTTACTCCAATTAGAGTATATCAGAAGAAAAATATTTTTGTAATAATTTCAGATGTTCCGTTAAACCAATTATTAGCACAAAGTTTTGCACATGCAGTACATGAATTCTGTAAAAAAAATAGCATAAAGAAGATCATTATTGTTAGTGGCATGGAAACGGTAAATAAAGAAAAAAATGGTTCAAAGATTTTTGGGCTTATTACACATTCAGTGTTAGATAGCATACTTTACAAAAATCAAATTCCAAAATTCTTAGAGGGTTCAATATTTGGAACAGATGCTGCAATAATTTCAATTTTTAGAAAGACAAAGATTCCAGCACTTGTACTATACGCAGAGTGTCACCCATTCTTTCCGGATCCTGAAGCTTCAATTGTGGCAATAGAAACGCTAGCAAAAGTTTTAGATGTTAAAGTTGACATTAAAGATATTAAAAATAGAATTGACAAATTACGTATTCAACACAGAAAGTTAATGGAAGAAACTTTACGAACTCTGCAAAGACAACAACAAGAAAAACAAGGAAATACACCGCAAATATACAGGTAATAATATGGAAGACAGTTTTGAGATTAGAACATTATTTCCAACCATCAATTCACTAATTGACGATATTGAACACAAAATTCTATCCCCGTTATCATATCTAAAGGAATTTGACAATTATTGGTTAGTAGAGTTTGATCTTCCAATGGTCAGTAAGAAAGATATCAAGGTCACTTTTGACGGAAATACGATCAGTGTTGAAGCAAAACTCAAACAAAAGTACTCTGAAGAAAAACTGGGCAAAGTTACAAAATTTGAGTATTTTAAAAAATCAATTTCATTACCAGGTAAAATTGACATTAAGAAAACAACTGCAAAATTTCAAAAAGGCATACTAGAGATCAAAATTCCAAAAAAAGCAATTGGACGCTCCATAAAGATCAGATAATAATTAACAGATTCATTTTGAATTAAATATGCCTTTTTTTGATTAAATTTATGGAAATTCACGTATACGACACTTATGTCAAAGCAGCAGACGGTCATACCATGCACTTTGATGTAATTACTGGTGAAAAAGATCACGAAAAAGCCATAGCATATGGTAAAGAGTGGTTAAAGTCAATTGGTGAAGAGAACGCAGTGATGACACAAAATGAATGTCAATTCTGCCACTCCCAAGGCGCACCAGAGCCTGTTGAACAGGCAATTAAGGAAAACGGCTACTTTATCCAAAAAATGGAAGGCTGTCCTTAAACATTTTTTCCTTTTTCTATAAGACACATTTTTTAGATTAACAAGTATTTGTTGTGTATGAATGAACAAAAATATTCAAAGTGGACTGTAGAAGGAGATAAAAAAACAAGATGGATTTGCGGATGTTTTCAAACCGCAGACAATTATTTCAAATTCTGTGATGCACATAATGAAACTTTGAAAAAAGCAATTCAAGCTCAGATTGATGAATTAGATATGACTCTAGTTGTTGAAGAAAATTAAAGTGCGATAATTGCAACAAATGCTGAGACAAATACAATTGCAATTGTGTTTAGCAATTTGATTACAGTGTTAAGTGCTGGACCTGCAGTGTCTTTGTAAGGGTCACCAATAATATCACCAACAACTGCTACTTTGTGAACTTCAGAACCTTTTTCACCTTTCATCTCAACAAGTTTCTTAGCATTATCCCATGCACCACCAGTGTTTGCCAAGTGATATGCAAGTAGAATTCCAGTAACTACAGCACCCATTAGCAAGCCAGCTACTGCAGTTGGACCTAACAATACACCTAGAATGATTGGGGCAATGATTGCAACAATTGCAGGTTTCCAAAGTTCTCTAATAGAGGCAACAGTTGCAATGTCTACACATTTTGCATAATCAGGTTTAGATTTACCAGTAAGGATTTCTGGATCGGATTTGAATTGTCTTCTAACCTCATCAACCATCTTTCCAGCAGCACGAGATACACCATTGATTAGTTGGCCTGTGATGATAAATGGAATCAAACCACCAATTAAAAGACCTACAATAATTGCAGGGTTTGTTAAACTATAATCTAAATCTAAAACACCTTCAAAGATATGAGCTGCTTCAAACTGGAATGCCTGAATCATGGCTAACGCAGCTAATGCAGCACTTGCAATGGCAAATCCCTTTGTAACTGCTTTAGTGGTATTTCCAACTGCATCAATTTCATCTGTGACTTTACGGTTTTCCTCTCCCATTCCAGTCATCTCAACAATTCCACCTGCATTATCTGCAATTGGGCCAAATGCATCAATGCTTAGTACTATACCTGCAAGACTAAGCATCGCCATTGCAGTAAGAGAAGTTCCAAATATTCCATACAATACAGGGTCTGTGCCTTCAGGTGCAGCAGCTGCTGAAATGCTGTATGAGATGATAATTGCAACAACTAGTGCAATCATGAATGGTCCTGTTGATTGCATTCCTTTGATGATACCCATTAATGTTAATGATGCATATCCCCACTTTGCAGAATCTGCAATTTCATTTACTGGGCCATGCTTGTAACTAGTATACTGGTCTGTAATTTTTTGAATTACTGGAACCAAAATAACACCAATCACAGTAGTGCCGAATAAAGCAATTCCTGCTGTAGATTGTTCAATAAATTGTGTGATAAATACATAGTTTAATGCAATTGCAATTGCAGCTGAAACATAAAATGAACGATTAAGCGGTTTCATTACATCAGTTACTCCTTTTGAACCAACAATTACAACTCCAATGATTGATGCAATCATTCCAGATGAACCAATAAGAATTGGATAAAGGAAATAGTTTGGTGCACCAATTAATGCTGCAATTAGTAATGCTGCTAAAATTGTAACAATATAAGACTCGTAAACATCAGAGCCCATTCCTGCTGCATCTCCAACATTGTCTCCTACGTTATCTGCAATAGTTGCAGGGTTTCTAGGATCATCTTCAGGAATATTTGCCTCAACTTTTCCTACCAAGTCAGCACCCATATCAGCAGCCTTTGTGAAAATACCACCACCAATTCTAATGAATAATGCAATTAGACTTGCACCAATTCCTACACCAGCAATTGTGATTGGATCAGGGAAAATGACATATAAACCAGCAATTGCCATTAATGCCATTGCAGGTACTGCAAGCCCTACAGTTGCGCCACCTCTAAAGGCCATAGCAAATGTTTTTCCTAAACCATCACTACTTAGATGTGCAGCCCTTACTGCTGCTTTTACTGTAATTTTTAATGATATGATTCCTGCAACTGCAGATAATGCTGCACCAACTGCAAATGCAAGACCATTTGAGGGAGTAAGAAATGCTCCAATAATTACTGTTAATGCAATTGCAACAGGAATGATAATTTTCATTTCTCTTTTTAGAAATGCTGCAGCACCAACTTTAACAGCATTTGAGATATCCATCATCTCTTTTGTTCCGGAAGGTTGCTTTGAAATCCAAGCAACTAAACATCCAGCGACTAAAAATGATGCAATTCCTGCGATAAATGGCAGAATCTCAGAGATTTCCATGTTATACTCGCTTGCCCATATCTGGGAAATATAAATCAAATAGCAGAGATCTTGCTTCTTTTTCTATATGGCAAAAATGATTTACCACGTAAGCCTTGCCTTACAAGCTTGTTGAATCTCTTACCATGTGCAAGATATGGGAATCTCATATGGATCAATTCATGAACAATTGTATTTTCAAGAGTCTTCTCATCAGGAATTTTTCTCACGTTAATAAAAACTAGATTGTGCTGAAGGTAAGAAACTCCATAGTACTTGTAAGCAGATGTACGTCTTCCTTCTGTCATCTCCTTTGGCGCATCTAGAACCTCTTTCGTGGTTAATAGAATTGTAGGTTCAGAAATGGAAAATCTATTAGAGTAAATCCCAACTTTTTCTAGAATTTGCAATTTCAGTTCAGGATCAAGTTTCACATAATCCAGTCATGCAATCTGTGTTTATCTTGGAATGTCAATTGTTGTAAGAAAGTTAGTTGATTTTCATTATTCAAAATTATGAATTAATAGGGTCAGAGGTTTTAGTAGTGTAATCATAAATCATACAGCCACCGTCTCATCATACCCCGTTATTCCATTAAATCAAGTAGACTTTGTGCTTTATTTCTAATTTCTGAGGTGATTTTGACTATAACTAGACCCTCATTTGGCTGTCCATACATTACAACAGAATTTTTTGGAGCGTAAACACAAACTGGTAAAACTAAGAGGTCTTCTTCACCATTTACAAGAATCCTTACTGGAGATTCCATTGAGAATGCTTTTTTAATTAAATCAATACTTTGAGAAGTTATCTCGGATGCTGGATTATCCACTGTAATTTCAGTTGCATTTGCAAGTTTTGGGGGTTCTCTTTTTTCTCTTTTCTCAATTCCATCTACAATTTGTAAAGAAGGAATCAAATCATATTTTATCATCTTTTCAGTAGTTCTATCACCAACAGTGATGAGATACGTGTTTTCATTAAGGTGCTTGAGAATATTTTCCTTGTCAGTTTGATTTTCAGGTAAAAGTAAACCTAAAGGATTTTTCATTTGTTCTCTTAGAGCGTTAGGTAACTTCACAAAAATCGATTCTAGTTTGAACTTGCCTCTGGAGCAGATTCTTCGCTCGAGCCCTCTGATGCCACCTCTTCTTGAAGTTTTGCTGCAAGAATACTACATTGTGCAGCAATATTTTTTGCAGCAATTCTAAATGCTTTAGCACTTGGAGAATCAGGGTTTGTAATCATGATTGGTTTTCCTACATCTGAACCAGACATGATTCCAGAGTTTAATGGAATTTCACCTAAGAAAGGCATTTTAAATTGTTCACTAATTTTCTTTGCACCACCATCACCAAAGATGTAATGTTTTTCATCACAGTTAGGACATATGAAATGACTCATGTTTTCAACAACTCCAATAATTGGAACATTTAGTTTCTCAAACATTCCAATGGCCTTTACTGCAACATTACTTGCAACATCTTGAGGAGTAGTAACAACTAAGATTCCTGTAATAGGAATTGTTTGTGCAAGTGTTAATGGGATATCACCAGTTCCAGGTGGAAGATCTACAATAAGATAGTCCAAGTCAGACCAGTTTGTATCAACTAGAAATTGTTTAAGGATGCCTGAAATAATTGGGCCACGATAAATTGCGGCTTGATGTGCTTGCTCTGCAAAGAAGCCAAAGGAAACAACTTTGAGACCGTTTGCTTCTGCGGGTTGAAGTTTATTCTCTTCAACCTCCATATAACCATCCTTCATTCCTAACATCAAAGGAATGCTTGGACCATAGATGTCAGCATCTAGCAATCCAACTTTAGCACCTGTTTGCTGTAATGCCAAAGCTAAATTCAATGAGACTGTTGATTTTCCTACACCGCCTTTTCCACTTGCAACCCCAATAATGTTCTTGACTGTAGCCATTCCAGTATCTGCATCAAGTGAACGACCTTCCATCACTTTTGCAGTTACATTCATGTCAAAATTTTTCAGTTCAGTAAGTTCACCAATTGCTTTTCTTACATCATCCTCAATTTCCACGTTGAAAGGACAAGCAGGAGTAGTTAATTCTAAGGTAAATTTCAAATTTCCATCATTAAGTTCTAAATCTTTAATCATTCCCATTGATACAATATCTTTTTTCAAATCAGGATCAATGACAGTACTGAGTTTTTCAAGAACTTGATCTATTCCAACCATTGCGTCAAAAAACCCGTCTACATTATTTAAACATAAGTCGGAGGCCATAAGAAATTGTCAATATTTTCAAAAATTAGCAAAATCTTTAGAAAAACATGCCCAAATTACCCAAAGATTCATAAATTGAAATTCAAGAAAAACAGCACAGTTGTTTTCTATATCTACCCTAGTTGACGTTGTGAGGATTCCTCCAAGCTTGTTTGGAACTACACTCAAAAAGGCAGCAGTGAATATTCTCAAAGAAAAGTACGAGAGTATGATTAATGCAGATTTAGGTTACATCATTATGATTTTAGATGCTAAAGTTGATGAAATGGGAAAGATGATTGCAGGTGATGGTGGAACATTCCACAGAGTTCAATTTGAAGCATTGACATTTTATCCAAAGTTACAAGAAATTGTGCAAGGAGAAATTGTAGATATTACAGACTTTGGGGCATTTGTAAGAATTGGTCCTACTGATGCATTACTTCACTTATCACAAGTGATGGATGATTATCTTAAGAGTGATGTAAAATCAGGAATGATTTTAGCTAATCAAAGTGGTAGAACATTAAAAGTTGGTTCAACACTTCGTGCAAGAATTACTGCGGTATCATTAGGTAAGGCAGCTGCAATGGGAAAGATTGGAATCACATGCCGACAGCCATTCCTTGGTGCAGATGAATGGATTGAAGAAGAGATTAAGAAATCTTCTGGTGAAGCAGAAGAAGCTAAAGTAGAGGCAAGTTAAGATGGCACGAGAGATGGCATGCAGAAAATGCAAATATGTAACTGTTGGAAAAGTTTGTCCAGTATGCAAATCATCAGATTTGACACCAGACTGGAATGGAGTAGTACTAGTAGTTGATCCAACAAATTCTGAGATTTCAAAAACTTTAGGTATTACTCAAAAAGGCAAGTATGCAATTAAGGTAACATAAAATTTCTAAATCTTTAAAATCAAACTTATGTTTTACCATAATGTTGTCATTTAATTCAAAAAAGCAGTTAGCACAATTTCTAGCAGAAGACATAGGCAAAGGGGATATCACCAGTTTGCTTTTACCAAAGAAAAAAATCACAGCTAAAATAATTTCACGCGAACCTGCAATTATAGGAGGAGTAACACATGCAAAAGAAATTTTTAAGATTAAAGGATGTAATGTAAAAATTTTAAAAAAAGATGGCTCAAAAATACAACCAAATCAAACAGTGATGACCATTTCAGGTAATGCTGGAAAAATTTTGACGTGTGAGAGAACAGCACTTAATCTTTTAACAAGAATGAGTGGAATTGCAACTCAGACACAAGAGTTAGTAAAAAAAATTCCAAAAAAAACAAAAATCTATGCTACAAGAAAGACAGCGCCAGGGCTACGATACTTTGACAAACAGGCAGTAGAGATAGGAGGAGGTAAAAAACACAGACTAAGACTAGATGAAATGGTTATGATTAAAGACAACCATATTGCAGTTAGTAATTCATTAGAATCATTAATCAAAAAAGCAAAGAAAAAACACAAGAAATTTGAAGTTGAAGTTGAAAATACTGCAGATGCATTACTTGTTGCAAAAGAAGGTGCAACAATTATCATGCTAGACAACTTTACTCCAAATCAAATCAAAAAGACAATACAAGTTCTCAAAAATCAAAAATTACGAAATAAAGTTTTACTTGAAGCATCAGGAGGGATAAATTCTAAAAATATTTCTAAATATGGGAAAACAGGGGTAGATATTATTTCAGTGGGCAGCATTACAAACTCTGTTAAAGGAATTGACATGAGTTTAGAAATTTGAGTTTAGAATCTAATCATACCTAGGCAACTTTCCATATATATCAAAATTTTGTTGAGTTTTTGCATCTGCAAATCCATATTTCACATTGAGTTCCTCATTGAATTGAATCATCTCTACACGTGTAAGAGATGCAAATTTTACATATTCCTTTAGTGCTTCTTGGTATGTTCCACCATTATCAAGAACCATTTGTTTTGCTGCACGTCCAAGATGAATCTTTTTTTCAACATAATTGAATTGATCCCAATAAATTCCATGATGAGTGGCATTTACCCCAGTAAGAAAAGTAGCAAATGTATTTCTTGGAGTATATGGTTCATAATCTTTATTCATTCTATCAAGCTGTTTTTGAAGAAGTTCTTGTGAAAGTTTTCTTTGCTCATCAATTGCTAGTTGTTCAGGGGTTTTTGTTAGTTGGGTTCCAGCTTGAAGTTCTTTGAGAATTTTTTTAGATTGTTTGATTTTTTCAAGCATTTGTTTTGCTACAGAACTAGTCTTTATTTCATCTCCAGAAATAGTTGTAGATTCGAATTCAGATACGTCATTTTGTGCAAATACAGTGTTTCCTGAGAATAGAATCACCACAGATAACACAGATAATAGTGAAATGGTAGTTTTTTGCTCCATCATATGGTAAAAAATTGTCTAAACTATTTACCAGATACTTGTTATGAAATAGCAAGTTTTAATTATCATTAATCTTGTTTTTTCATTTTTAGTTCAGGTAGCAATGCAGATACAGCCTTGTTTTTTGGATCAACCTCTTTGATTTTTTCACAGCATTGAATTGCACGCTTGTTTTCACCTAGTTTTTGATGAGAATATGCCTTCAGGAGCAAAACATCGACATCAAATTCAGCAACATCAAGTGCTTTCTCAAAGTAAGAAATGGCAGTTTTGTATTTTTTTTTCAGATAATAAATTCCGCCAACAGTAAACAATGCATCATGATTGTTTGGGACCATCCTAAGGTATTCTGTACCTGATTTTAAGGCCTCATCATATTTTTTCTGTTTTGCAAGTTTTTTGAATTCTTTGAACTTTTCAGCATTTCGTTTTTGATTAGGGTCCTTTGGAGTCCTACTAAACAACCCTACCAAAATAATCACTCAAACTAGCTTATTGTAAGCATTCTATTAATTGCCAAACGTGCCTTATCTGCAATCTCTTTTGGAACAGTCACAACATTTTTTTCATCAACAAGTGCATCATACACTTTTTCAAGAGTAATCATTTTCATGTATTGGCATTCAGCTTTTTCAGAAGCAGGAATGAATGTTTTTCCAGGGTTTTGTTGCCTCATCCTATACAAAATTCCTGTTTCAGTTGCAACAACAAAGTTTTTAGCTTTTGATTCTTTTACATGATTTAACATTCCTTCTGTAGAAAGAATCGAGACTTTTTGATCATCAAAACTTCCATCTGCAACATCATACATCATTGGAGTGGTACAACTACATTCAGGATGAATTACAAATTCTGCATCCTTCATTGAATCCAATTTTTTAGTTACATCTTCAGGTGTGATTCCTGCATGGACATGGCACTCACCAGCCCATATGTGCATATTTTTTCTTCCAGTCATTTTTGCAACATATGAACCCAAGAACATGTCAGGTAAAAATAAAATTTCGTTGTCTTCAGGAATTGCTTTAACAACATTTACTGCATTTGATGAAGTGCAGCAATAATCAAGTTCTGCTTTAATTTCTGCAGTTGTGTTAACATACCCCACTGCAATAGCACCTGGATGTTGTTTCTTCCAATCTCTTAATTCATCAACAGTAATAGAATCAGATAACGAGCATCCTGCTTCCAAATCTGGTAAGATTACTTTTTTTTGGGGACTGATAATTGCGGCCGTTTCTGCCATAAAGTTTACACCACAAAAAAGAATTGTCTTTTGTGGAACCTTAGCAGCTTGCCGGGATAACCCTAACGAATCTCCTGTAAAATCAGCCACATCTTGAACTTCAGGTACCTGATAATTATGAGCAAGGATTACCACATCTTTTTCCTTTTTGAGTCGAAGTATCTCTTCTTTTAGTTTAGAGGTTTGTTGTACGAGCATAAACCATTGAAAATTTGAGTTGTGGGGATTTAAAGAATGGGATCTCGCCTAGAATTTTCATACATGTGAACAATAGTGGCAATAATTGCCATGTTACGTGCCAATTTGTATTTCATCTGAGCAATATTTCTTCAATGTCTCAATGGCTGAAAGAATTGCCAATCTGCTAGTTTTAGGGTTATTTTTATCTGGAAAATTCTCAATCGTGAATGTCATTTTACCAAATTTTCCTGAGGCCTCAATATGATGAGTGTTTTTGTCAGTATTAGGATCTGCAAGAATTCTAACTTTAGTTTGTTTACTGCCAATTCCTGTTAATGATAAAAGCGCTGCAACGTTGATGTTTGCAGGAAATAGTGATACAGCTTCTTTTGCAGTTCCATCAAAGATAGTAGTGATAGAATCAATCTTATCTAAATTAATATCAGAATTTTCAAAAAACTTTGCACCTTTTAGAGAACGAGGATGTTTTGTTGTTGTAATAGAAAGAGATTCTAGTTCAGATTTGACTGATTTTATTCCATCTAGTCCTGCAATAGCACCTGAAGGAAGATAGATTGTTTTCTTAAAATCTTTGCAAGCATCAGATAAAATATCATAGATTGATTCATCAAGTAACGCACCAACACTCATGATCATCAGATCCTTCTTGTTTTGTAAAACACTTAGCGCCACATCTTTTACTGCATCTTGAGATGCTGCCTCTACAACAATATCTATATGCTGAGAAGATAGCAGATGAGAATTTTCAACAATTTCAGGTTTGTTGTTCAATTTTTCTACAAGAGATGAAGATGCTGCTTTTGATGCATCATATACATGAGTAAGAACTGCAGGAAAATCATTAGAATCAATTGTCAAAGCAATTTGAGTTCCCATGGAACCACATCCCAAAAGTGCTATTCGTTTCAAACAATATCACTAGGAAATATGACTTAATTAATTCTAGGTAAATTGCTTCCAAAAGAGTATTTCCTAGTAAAAAGTACCAGCCCAACAATAGAAACTACTAAAATTAGAACAGAGTAGGCTCCAAATTCAGGTATCACTTGAGTACCAATAATTGCAATATTTTTGGTATCTTTATCAATTAAGAATCCAATCACATGATCGTTTGGAAACTTCATCAAATCATATCTTGTATCTATTCCATCAACTAATACAGTGAACTTTTCATTTTCAGCATAAATTACATCATCAGGCATCCTAACCCAAAAATCAGTTTTTTCAGGTACCATTTCCATTACAATTTCAATGGATTTGTTTTCTTCATTGATATTCATTGAAGATAAAATTGGAAATGTATTTTCAGAACCAATAGCATCAAGACTTCCATGATATCCATAGTAGAGATCATATGATTTATCATCAAACACAAATGTAACTTTCTCAGATTCTAATTGTGAGATATCAAGATATTGCCCAAATACCTCAATGTCTAAGACATGTTCTGCATATGCATTTACTGGAACCAAAACTAACAAAGACAAAATTGCTCCAAGAATGAAAAAATAGTTAATCATAATGGAGTCAACATGTCATAGAATATAATTAATTTCTAAATTTTCGTCATTGATTTTCTGAGTTGATATTAACAATGATAATTTATTATCAAATTATTTATGTTAAAGAATCTAAAAATTATCATTGAATTTATTTCAAGTTTTTGGAGCAAGTATTGTTTTTCTTTTAATTTTGATTCAACCAGTGTTTGCAGATATAGAATCGCCTAGAAAACAAATCAAATTTGGAATTTCGCCTGAAAAAATAACTTGCGAGGAGGGTTTTGTTTTGATGTTAAGGGCATCAGGGATGCCTGCATGTCTAAAACCAACCTCTGCTGAGAGATTAGAAGAAAGAGGATGGAAACAAATTATTCAGAAATTTGAAAAAGCGGAAAGAGAGATTGAAACCATACCTGCATCACAAGGATCTAGGGTAAATTTCTACATTACAGATGATGATCTAAATACTAGTCATAATGGAGTAGATACAATCAGTACTGAAGGGCTTTTTGAATTCACAATTAACGGCATTCCAATTCAGGGACCAAAAACTATGATTGAAACTGGAACAGATACAGGTAAGTTTTATTTGAAATTAGATTTACCAAATACAATCAATGGACAACCTATCAGTCAAGATGATGTTATTTTAATTCGATATTTAGATGAAACAGATGCTGCAGGTGAAAAAAGAGTAGTAACAAAATCAATTACACTAAGTAAGACATTTGCAAAAGTTGAAACATCTGGAGGGGGCCACAGGATTGGCCATGAGTTTACATTAAGAATCTATGAACCAGATGCAAACAGAGATTCTAAAGATGAAGACAAGATTCCACTTAGTTTGTTTGAGTATAGAGGAGATGGCGGGATTAGAACTACACTTGCAAACCCAAAATTTGATGCAAACTCTGGTTCATTAATTGAGACGGGTCCAAACACAAGTACATTTGAGGTGAAGATAAAGATCCCAAGAGAGATAGATGGAAAAACAATTCACATCGGGGACAAATATGAGATAAGATACATTGACAGAAGTACACCTTCTGGAACAGAAGAGAAAGTGATTTTCAAAGGAAGGATTGGATAGATGGATCAGTTTTGTCAAAGTTCAGTATAACCTAAAGATTTTATTCAAATCAACGAACTATTGTTGTGCTCAATACAGTATACAAAGATGCCATCATTAACAGAGACAAGATGTTGTCTATTCTAAAAGGTCCAAAATTTGAGCAAATTTTACAAAAAGCAAGAGAGAATTGGGTAGAATTTACGCCTGTAAAAGAAGAGGTTGTTACAGCAGGAATTGATTCAAGTTTTAACAATACAAAATTTCAAGGAATTGAGTTATGGGCAACTACTGCAGTTTCCATCAAAGCAGATGGAGAGGTGTTAGTAGATTTACATGAGTCAGGGCTAGGCTCAGATACGGATCTTTCCAGAATTGCAAGTAAGATGGAAATTGATGCTTGTGAAAAAACGGTAGATCAAGTTGATTTGGTATTGATGGATGGTTCTCTACATTCTCAGTTTATGACCAGACAATCAACGTTAGATGCACAAGTGGTTAGGACTATGAGAAAAAAGAACAATGTAATTTTCATTGCAAAAACATCAAACACAAAAAAACAATTTGAAAAATTAGGTTCTCTAGCAGGAGATATTTTTTATTATAACCATGTCACAAATGGCTCTGGTTTTAGTAAGTTATTTGTAGAAAAAAAATATGGATCTGACAAAGTAATATCATCTACATTTGTAAGATTAAGTGATTCTACTCCAATTATTAAATTAGAATTTCTTGGAGAACAACATGATGAAGCTGAGATAAAATCAATCATGAACAAACTATACAAAACAAGTATTGGTGGATACCCATACGCACTAAAGCTTGCACATAATAACTGTAAAATATCTGATAAAGAACTTGGGAAGATGGTTAGTTTGTTAGGACTAAGTAATGAGATCGGTTCACGTGAGGTATTAGGTTGAGTCTAGGTTTTGTTGTTGGAGAATCCAAACCAACATTTGTAACTGCAATCACTCAAAGAGCGTTATCAGTTGGAGAATATATCAAAATTGGAACAGATGAAGGAGAAATTTTAGGACTAGTGGAGAAATCATCAGTCTCTAGTGCAGCATTTGCAGATGTCAAGAATTTTGATGAGGCATCTGAAAGTACAGAAATTGCAGAGATTAACAAAAGAGACAAAACATTTACTGCACATATTGGAATTTTAGGATTTTTGGAAAATTTAAGAAAAGGTCAATCAATCATACCTGCAATACCACCAATTCCAGGCACAGAAATCACCCAACCAAGCAAACAAGATCTTGAAGAAATATTCAGTCCAAAAAATGATGGTTGGGTAAAAATTGGAAATCTTTTGAGAAATAAAACAATTGATGCCAAAGTAAATTTGGATAAAATTGTTTCAAGGCACTTAGGAATTTTAGCAATGACTGGAATGGGTAAAAGTAATCTTGTATCACTAGTTACAAAACAAATTTCAAAATTAAAGGGGACAGTAATAATTTTTGATTATCATAATGATTACACAACATTGAATATTCCAAGAATCAACGTGATAGACGCAAAGATCAATCCAAGATTACTTGATGCAGACCAACTCTCAGAAGTTTTAGAAATAAGAGATGGTGCAAATGTACAACAACGAGTCTTAAGAATGGCATTCACAAAACATGTCAAAGAATCAAAAGAGTTTTGGAGCAAATTAGAAAATGAGATAGATTTTATTGTAAATTCAGAAGATAAAAAGCTCAAAGAAATCAGAACGTCTGCATATAGAGTTCAGGATATTATTGAAGAAGCACAAAGGAGATTTGAAGATATTTTAGATCCAGACATGGGAGATCCCATTAGTTTTATCAAAGAAGGACGTACAAATATCTTAAACATTTCAGAACTATCAGAAAAACAAGCAAATGTTGCAGTAGCATTTTACTTGCAGCAATTACTCAAAGACAGAAAAGATGCAAGTATTGCAAGACACGGCAAAAGTAAGAGAGAGCGAAATTACAAATTCAATTCACCAATTTTTGTAATAATAGAAGAAGCACATGTCTTCATTCCAAAGGATCATGATACAAGTGCAAAATATTGGGCAGCAAAAATTGCCAGGGAGGGAAGAAAGTTTGGACTAGGATTAGGAGTTGTATCTCAGAGACCAAGAAGCGTAGACCTTAATGTTCTAAGCCAAATGGGCTCATTTGCAATAATGAAGATAATTCAAGAAGACGATCAACGCCAAATAGCCTCTGCAACAGAATCAACGAGCCGTGAATTGATTGCCCAATTAACGTCACTTAATGTTGGAGATGCAGTTCTGGTCGGACAATGGACAAATTTGCCATCACTTGTACATGTTGAAGAAGTCAAAGAGAAGATTATGGGGGCAGATCAAAGTGCAGTCAATGCATGGGCCAATGCAGAAAAAATGAAAGAGGTTGCAGTGGAATCAACACAAGGACTTGTTCAAAAAGATTTGTTGTTAGACTAATGCAATTTTCTCATATTTCAGACACACATTTAGGATTAGTACAATATGGTTCAGAAGAACGTGCACAAGATGTTTATGATGTGTTTAATCAATCAATCGACACATCAATTAAAGACCATATGGATTTTGTTATTTTTGCAGGAGATATTTTTCATGTACCAAATCCAAATGGAACAGCAATTGTTCAGATGGGAAATGGACTAAAACGACTAAAACAAAACAATATTGATTCGTTTTTTATTCTAGGAGAACATGACATTAGTAGAATTAGAACAACACCAATTCCATACGTTTATCATAATTTAGAATTCTCAAAATACATTGGCCAAGGAAAACCTATTGAATACAAAGGAGTGCTTCTTGCAGGATTTGACAAAATTAGAAAGACTGAGATTCCACAATATGAAGAAAAGTTTACCGAAGTTGATAGAGGGGCACAAAACTTTTCAGGTCATAAAATTTTGGTGTTACATCAAGGAATAACAGAGTTTAACAAATTTGCAGGAGAATTACAATCAACAGATCTCCCAAAAAATTTTACATATTATGCAATGGGTCATCTTCATGATACTGACATTAAAAAATTTAATCATCTGAATGGACCAATTGCATATCCAGGTTCAATTGAATTAACAACTAGTGAAGGAATCAAAGAAGCAAAGAAAGGGTTTTTTGAAGTAGACATTTCAGGAAAAGAAGCAATCCCAAATTGGATAGAACTTGACACAAGACCACAATTTTCGTTTAAAGCACAGTATCAAGAATTGCCAAAAATCATAGATGAAATTTCTGAAAAAATTACAGATTTGAGAAAAAAGCCCATCATAGAGGTAAATATTCAGGGAGAAAAGGTAGAGACAGACCACATTCAGACACAAATTTCAAGGCTAAATTCCATGGTTTTGAGGTGTTTTTGGAGAATTAGTACAAAGAAAGTTTCAGATTCTTCAGTTTTTCTAGACAGACCAAATGTGATTGATGATGAGATGTTCAGACTTTCAGTTGACGTTCTTGGCTCAGAGAAATCTGCTAGTTTTGCAATCAAAGAGCTTCTTCCAGCACTATCAGTAGGGGAGATTCAGGAAGCATCACAAATAATAATTGAAAATTTTGAGAAATTCAAAAAGGAGAAAAAACAATGATCACATCAATTGAATTGGGGGAATTTTTAGCTCATTCAGAAACAAAATTAGATTTTGATAATGGAGTTACAGTTTTTGTAGGTCATAATGGTGCAGGAAAGTCAAGTATCATCGACGCAATAACATTTGCGTTGTTTGGTCAACATACAAGAAAATCAAACAAAGGATTAATCAAACGAGGTTCAAACCAGGGATTTGCAAAAATAAATTTTTCAGTGAATGGAAGAAGTTTTGAAGCTGCAAGAAAAATTGATAGTAAAGGTACTCTTTCAGCAAAATTTACTGAGATTATTAATGATAAAAGAGTAGAGATAGCAGCAGGAGAAAGAAAACAATTTGGAGAATCAATGACTCATGAGGTTGAAAAAGCAATCGGTCTTGATTTTGAGAAATTAAAAGTGGCATCAATTGTTCAACAAGGTGAACTTAATGCAATTATCAATGCAAAACCAAAAGAATTCAAAGAGTTGCTTAACGCAATAATAGGTATTGACAAACTTGATGTTGCATCAGAGTCAATGAAAGCAGTAAACAAGAAATTTCGTCAAAACATTAGGGAAAAAATTGGATATGATGATACACATATTGAAATTTTATCAAGAGATTTAGAGAGATACCAAAAAGAAATTTCAGAGTCAGAACCACAGAAAAACCAATTACAAGCAAAACAAGAGACATTACAAATAGGAGTTAAAAACCTGAGAGAGAAAGTTGAAATTGAAGCGCCAAAAATTGACAAAATCAATCAACTAGAATTAAGGAAAAAAGAACTGGTAGAATATGCAAAGAATGCAATTCATGAAATTCAGTCAGAAATTAATGAAAAAGAGCGTAAAATACGAGATTGTGAGGCATGTTTTGAGTCTGCAAGCCTAAAAGAGGATTTAGAATCTAAAATTCAAAAAATAGAGCAAGCAGTTGAGGATACATTAAAAAAAATTCAAGAGATGAAAAGCCTGACTGCATCTCTTAAAGAAAAACAACTTCTTGCATCAAAACTCCAATTAAAAAATAACAAATGCCCAGTTTGTGATTCCAGTGTAGAAAAATTAAATCCATTATTCCAAGAAGAACACCTAAAACAGGAATTATCCTCTTTAGAGGAACAAATTATTCAAAAAGAAAAAGAACATCAAATGTATAATCAAAAAAGAAGAGACTTTTCGGAAAAACTACAAGCTGCAAGAGATGCCGAGGCAACACTTAGAGCACATTCCATTACATCAAAAAACCAATTAGAAAAAATTCAAGAAGAGATGGAAACAAAAAAGCAAAACATACAAAAAATTCCAGCACTAAGTAACGGTAATTTAGTTGAAATCTCACAAATTGATTCTCATGCAAAAACAATTTTTGAAAACATTTCAAAATTAGAATCAGAGACTAGGGGTTTTGATGAGCAAGAATTTTTGGATTTGAAAAAATTAGTTAATCAAAAACAGATGGAATTATCAAGTATTGACCAACAAATAGGGGCAATATTAGAGAAAATATCAAAAGGAAAGGAACAGATCATAGTTATTGAAAACGCAATTACAGAATTGAAGATTGTTAAAGAATATGTAACAAATCTTGATCAAATTCAAAATAATATTTTTAGCAGAGACGGTCCTGTTGCTACAAGCCTAAGATCATGGGCATTAAATGCAATTTCAGTCAAAGCATCAGAATATCTAGCAGTACTTAACACAAAAATTCAGAGAATCCAATTGACAGAAAAAGCTAGAGACATTTCAATTATTTGTAATTCAAAAACAGAAGAACTAGATTTAGAGTCATTAAGTGGCGGTGAAAAAGTTAGCGTGGCATTAGCCTTAAGATTGGGCATGGCGAGTCTACTTGGTGCATCAAATCTCAACTTGATGATACTAGATGAGCCTACAACACATCTAGATGCAGAAAGAAAGAAATCCTTGGTAGGAGTGCTATCTCAGTTATCAAATATTTCAAATTCTGAGACACCTATGCAATTTATCATAATTACACATGACGCAGAAATTTTTGAAGACTCTACAGTAGAACAAATTTACAAGTTTGAATCATCTACAGAAGGAAGTAAAGTGGCATTGTTAAATTGAGTTAATTTCAGAAATTACTTTACGTGAACTATTCCAGTCATCCAAGGATGAACCATACAGAAATAATCAAAAGCTCCTGCTTCATTAAATGTAAAGTCAAAAGTTGCACCAGACATAAACAATCCTGAATCAAATACACCTGTTGGTCCTGAATTCACATTACCACTTGTTACGGTATGAGCTGCAGTATCATCATTACTCCAAGTAACTGTCGTACCAACAGCTACAGTTACCTCATAAGGCAAGTAGCATTCGTTAGTATCTTCACATCCAGGAACTCCTACTCCATCAGGAGTTGAAATTGTTAGGGACATTGGTGATTCAGATTGAGGTTCTGGTTCAGGTAATGGTTCTGGTTCCATCATTACTGGTTCGTCTGTTGGTTCTTCAAATACTACCATTTCTTTTGCTTCATAAACAATTACTTGACCTGTCATCCAAGGATGAACCATACAGAAATAATCAAAAGCTCCTGCTTCATTAAATGTAAAGTCAAAAGAACCACCTGCCATAAACAAACTTGAATCAAACATTCCAGAAGCACCATCTTGGATAGTGCCACTTGTTACAGTGTGAGCTGCAGTATCAACATTATCCCATTGGACAGTATCACCAACAAAAATTTCTATAGAATATGGTAAATAACATTCGTTAGTCTCCTCACATCCTGGACCTCCTGAACCTTGTGCAGTTTCAACAATATGAGTTTGAGGAGATGCGGGAACTGCTGATGTTACAGGTTTTGGCTCTGTTTTAGATTCCATAACAGGTTCGGGTTTAGGTTCAACTCTAGGTTTGACTATAGGATCATCAACGCTGCATTCGCCTTTATGAACTAATTTTACACCAGCTGCATTCAACATACAGAGGTTACCATAAGTCTCACCATCAATACCACAAACAGGAGCCCATTCCATGGTGCAGATAGTGGGTTTGTCTTCGACTATTCTTGGCTGAATAATTTGATCTGGAGACATTGCAATAAATCCAAGAGATATTGCTACAAGAACCCCAACTACAGCTATAATTCCATAAGAAAAATTCATCTCATCCACCTGTTAACTTTGCAAACTTTTCGTTCTTACTTAACTTTTCCATAAATTCAATATTAGATAATGCTACAACTGCAGATTCGACGACTGGTTTTTCTGGATCATTTAATGCCTTTTCTAGGGCATCTTTTGCATCTTTATTTCCAACAACACCTAATGCTATTGCAGCCTCGTGTCTTACAAACAGACTTGGATCATTTAGAGTTGCATCAGTTAGAGGTGCAACTGAACTAGAATAACACATCTGTCCTAGAGAGAAGGCAGCTTCATGTCTTACCAATTCATTATCATCATTTTTCAAAACTTTGGCAATATATGGTACCTTGTCTTCTCCACCAAAATCAACTAAGATACATGTAGCTCTTGTTCGTATTACATAATCAGGATGATCTAAAAGGCTTACAAAATATTCAGTATCTTTTTGCTCATATTTTTTTTCCATTTCAGCAAAAAGTGTTAATCGATCATTAGTAACTACTTGCAACGTTTTTTGAGATTTCTGGCTCCTATATTTAGTTAATCAGGAAAAATTCAAAATTTCTTGAGGTATGTATTTAATGGAAAAAATACGATAACGTCTCATGAGCGCTGTAATTGGTCAAAAAGCACCAAATTTTGGAGTATCAGAATGGGTACAAGGAGCACCAACAAATTTTGACCAAGAAAAAGACCACATTGTTTTAGTTGAGGTATTTCAAGTAAATTGTCCTGGATGTTTTATGCATGCACTACCTGAAGCAATTGAGATTTACAACAAGTACAAAGACGAAGGTGTTAGAGTGATTGGAATTGCAACTGCCTTTGAAGATTTTGATAAAAACACTCTGGATAATTTGAAGATGCTTGCAGAGACCGGAGAGATAATAGGGGAAACTAGAAGCGCATTTCAAATGAGTGGTCAATTACAAGAGGGAAACAAGCTACCATACAAAATTCCATTTCCTTTAGCAATGGATAATTTGGTAAAGACAACAGGTGAAATAAGTCAAGAAAAAATTATGCAGTTTATTTATCCACAGATTCCAGAGTTTGATTCGCAACCTGAAGAATACAAAAATCAAATAATTCAAAGAGTCAAAGACTATATGAAATCAAAAGAATATTCTGCTGAGACCTTTGAGAAATTTGCACTACAAGGAACACCTTCTACCATTTTAGTGGATAGAAAAGGAATTCTCAGAGATGTTTCATTTGGACAAGTCGGGCAAACAGAATCAATGATTCAAAAGTTACTTAGAGAAGATTAGATTATCTGAATAAAACAACAGTAATTGAAAGAACAACAACTATAATGAATCCCCCAATAATTGCAATTTTTGAGTTATCCACAAAAGTCATTTTTGAAATCTAAATTTTAAGGATTTGTAAAAAGTATTAAGTCAAATCAAAAATATTATAAAATGTGGAAGAAGGGCAGATAATTGTTCCATTGTTAATTGCATTAGCAGTAGGGATTTTTGTAGGAACCAGATTATGGATTATGTTTAAAAAATAGATTTTTGATTCCTACAATTACAATTGCAGGTAATGCAAAATACACTCCAGTATTGAGTATGATTAATGATAACCCAATAGTTAGAACCTCAGATTCTGTTTCAGCATAATTTAGAAGAGACAAAGAGTTGAGCATAGGAGTAATTCCCACCTTGACTAGTTCATTGAATGTTGGATTTTGCCTTTGATAGTCTGCTATTTGTGGGCTAAATGAATAGTAAAAGTGGTTAAATGAATTCATAAAATTTTTACCTGATTCTGTTTGCATTAGTTTGTTATCTCTTAATTCTCGCAATTTTTGTACTTTAGGTGCAAGCTCAGATCCAAATGTTGCAGTTGCAATTAAGCAACCACCACCAGCATTATCATCAGAATTATCTTGCTCATTATCAGTTAGTGTAATTTCAATCTCTTTTACACCAATCAAGGCATTAGTTCCAATAATATCGATTTTATTATCACCGGTTCCAGTAAAATTCAAAGTGATAAACGAGATTCTGTTATTAGATTTTGATTCTTGAGTAACTTGTACATCATTAAGATAAAAAGTAAAATTTCCACCAAGTAAATTTTTAGGAATTGTTACTTCGCCCAAATTGTTTTCAAGACCACTGTTTGCAAATATGGTTAGACGTTTTTCATCTTTGTCAAATTCATGATCTAAAATCTTAAAGTTTGAGACAGTGACAACTTCAAAAGTGTGACCACTGACATCAACATCAAGTCTAGTAAGCAATCCTGTTTTATCAGATAATTGACCAAACACAGGAGATACTATCAAAAGTAAGAGTATTGGAATGAATAATGTTATTTTCAATTTATGCTGTTTGAGATATTCGTTTAGTTAATTCTTTATCTTGTGCAATTCTTGGATGATCTGGGTCTGCCAAGATTACTTCAAACCAATAATGTTTTCCGTCTTTGTAGATAAAGTATGAACCTAAAAGTTTCAAGTTTGGATATCTTTCACAAACTCTTCTCTCTGCAACAGTCTTCATATTGTCATCTGCCTTGATTCTTGTAACACCAAGATGTTTTGGACGTCTTCCACCAGTAGGTCTTTGTTTTCTCATACCACCAGTACCTACTCTCATTCTAACAACAACAATGCCTTGTTTTGCTTTGTACCCTAAACGTCTTGCCCTCTGTAATCTACTAGGCTTGTCAATACGAGTAATTGCATTTTGTTTACGCCAGCCAACAATACGTTCACGTAGTTCTGGAGCATTCTCTTTCCAAAGTCTGATCCATATTTGGTCTTGACGACTAGGCATATCGGGCATAGTAAAATCCCCTTTAATAACTGTAAAAACGTCATTTTTCCGTCTTTAATCACAATATAGACTTGTAGTTACCGCATACTAGAGTTTTTAAGATATTGAAAACATTTGATTTAGTGAATAAAAGGACTAACATGAATCATTTTCAATTTTTAGGCTTGATAGAATCAGGGTTTGCCAGAATATAATGGAACATACATAACACATTAGAGGTACACTGACATTTCATAATAAAGCGATTAATTTTAGCTATTTAAGACATTAATGAGTTGACTTTATTTTAGATAAAATCAAGTTCCTCATTGTTTTTCTTTATGATTTATCTAATCCTAACAGAAAAAGTCAGATGGAAAAAAGAAGTTATACAATAAGTAAAAGATGTGAGGATTGTTCCAGGATGCATTGTACTAATGGGTGCGTTTGTGATTGTCACCCAACACAAGGATGGTAAAATTATTGTCAGAAACAATACAGGATAATGAGATTATTGAAGAGAGATTTGAGCATCTCTTTCCAAGTTATGATTATTCTATAAAATCCTCTTTTCACGAAAGAGATATGCGAAAGAAAAAATTAATGAAAACGAACAAGGGCCATTCGTTTTTAGAGGGCTGAAATGAAATATTCTTGTAGAGAATGCTCCTTTAGTTGGGAAGGGCAACCCAATACATTTTTTAAAATATTACAGCATGAAAGAAAACACAAAAAATCTAACAATCGTTTGGAGAAATAAATTTGGTATATTGGGAATTAAATCAAGAAACTTGCCAGCATCCAATATCAGCAAAGATGCCTGAATTAATGAACAAGCGTGAATGTATGATGTGCCATAAAATTTTGGAGTTGGAATAAAATAGCAGGTTATTTAGGAGATACGAATTTGAAAATTGTACATCACCTAGCTTGCAAGCAAAAAGAATGCAATATCTACAATGTTGAAAAAAAGAATAGGCAGTATTTTTCACCAGATACACTAGAAGTTGCAAATAGCCTAGGGTTTAGTCCTTGCAAACACTGTATTTAGGACAAAAATTCTAAATCCGGACTGTAAATGGGACAAACATAAGTACTGCTAAGTAATTAAAATTCTCTTGAGTGGGGCATCACATTCCACGCACTCTAAGAGTTGCTTCCGCAGAAAACTCGATAGTTCAATTACGTCAAAGTTGTTAAAAAGGATTCCTGAGCATTGATATGAGATTTTTATTGAGCCAAAAGTGCACAAAAAAAGATGAAAATATCAACTGTAATTATATTCACAGCACTAGTAGCCAATTTAGGCATAATCCCATTTTCATATGCAGAGCCATCAGTTGAGATAATCATGGAAAAAACAACTTATAGCTATTGTGAGAAACTATTCTATACAATCAAGGTTTCAGAGGTTACAGGAAATCCAGCAATTATTCACATCAGAGATGAAACGGGTAAGGGAAGCAGTGCAATCCCCATTCCAATAACAGATTTAGAAAACCCAATACCATCACGCGTTGCTTTTGAAAAAGAAATTTTTCCACTAGGAAAGTATTTCATTGATGTTAATTATTCAGGAGCTCAAACAACTGCAGAGTTTACATTAATTGACGCAGACAAAGTATGCATCCCAGAGGTAGTAAAACCAATTATGGCAAACTGGCTTTCAGGAAATATCTCAGATGGTTTTTTGATTGATGCATTTCAAAAGTTTACAGAAGAAGAAAATATTTTCAAAATTCCTTTTGACATAAACGAGACATCTGTCTACGACATAACAATTCCTGAATGGGTAAAGAATGTAGGGTATTGGTGGCTTGAAGGAGCAATAAACGACGATGAGTTGGTAAATGCAATAAACAATCTAATTGAGAGAAACATAATATCACTTAGTCAGGACAAAAAAGATGAAATATGAACAAGTATTCCGTAATCACCATAATTGCAATCATAGTAATCATTAGTCCGTTTTTATTTTCTGCAATGAACGTTATTGGTAGTCAACAATTAGAATACAGATGGTATTCTCCTGGAACTTTTTCATTTTTTACAATGTTGAATCATGGGGAAACAGAATTTTGCAATACACTGCCATTTTGGATCTCATTTCAAAAATTTGAAGTTTCAGTGTTCTACACGGATGCATATTTAGGATCATATGTAGTCAAGCCATTAACACTTGATCCATTAGCATCTGGAGTTCAAGAAGGGGTTTTTTCTTCTGAAGATATTTCTAATGCACAACATGTTTTCATGAATTTTGATTTTGAGTTTGATTCAGGGGATATCAGATTAGACCCTAATCAATTTGTTGTGGTAATTCAGACAGACACACCCATTTTGAACCTCATTCCATATTCATCAACTACACAAATTACAGGATTTGAGTTTGACCAAATAATGAATGCTGAAGATTTGACTTGTGACTAGTTACTACTTTTGCTGGCTTTTGACATCAATGCCAAAATTATTGCCACTGCACCAGTGATTACAAATGCTGCAATGAAGCTATATCCTAGTTCTCTACTAAGACCTTTGAAAGAAATCTCTTTTGGTGCAGAAGTTTGAGATTCAACAACACATACATCATCTTTTAGAACAGTTCCCGGACCACATCTTTCATCTAAAACACATACTCCATCTTTGAGAACTGTTCCTTCACCACACTCTGTTGTTTCCTTTGGAGTTTCTACAACAGGTTCTTTAGATTGCTCTTTTTTAATCTCAGCTATGAGTTTGTCTAATTCAGATTTTGAAATATCTAATGCTTCATGAAAAGTATAATCAGAATAATTGTCTTCAAACCATTTTTTGTAAGATGGCTCAGAAACATATCGTTCAACGTAGAATCTAGGATCTTTTGAAGAGTCTACAAATGCTGCAGGGATCTGTTTTTCAGGAGTTTCAGAAGGTGTTTCTTCAGGTTCAGAAGGTGTTTCTTCAGGTTCAGAAGGTGTTTCTTCAGGTTCAGAAGGTGTTTCTTCTACAGACTGACCAAATACAGAACCAATGATTTCAACATCTTGAGTTCCTGATGGCAATTCAATTCTCAAAGTTCTACTTTCAGAGGTTGTTTCAGTTTCAGAAAAATTTGGCTCTAATCCACCATCAGCAATGACAATAAAATCATCATCTTGTCCCTCAAAAACTGAATCATAAAAAGATCTATCAAAGGTAATTTCTAAAATTCCAGGAGACACAGTAACATCTACAGTCAATATTAGAGAAATAAAATCCACATCAGCTTCGATACCAGATACAGACATTCCTGTAACTGTGTATTCTACATCATAACTGGTTCCTTCAACATCAACAGACATCGTTTCAGCATATACGAAAGCAGAAGAAATTATTGTAAAGAGTATCAATCCAAGAGATATTTTTAGCAGGGAATTTCCATTAGCCAAACGTTTTAGTCTTTCAGATTGGAATTGACTTAGACTCTGATTATTCAATACGATTGACTTCCTCCAAATTGGGGTTAAAAACAAAGAGACGATAATAAATCACGTAAAAGTCAACTTTTTTGCTTATTTTTAAAGTTCAGGCAGAAATGCTTCTAGATGACGCCTCTTAAAATCTGGATAATCTTCTCAGCAATAACATTTGCAGCCAATGATTGCGCTTCTTTTGTTTGGGCACCAATATGCGGAGTCAAAATTACATTGTCAAGTTCTGCCAATTTTGTTCCAACAGCAGGTTCTTTTTCAAATACATCCAGGGCTGCACCACCCAAAGTTCCATTTTTGAGAGCATCATAAAGTGCGTCTTCATCAACTACTCCGCCCCTAGAAGTATTGATAATTTTTGCAGTCTTTTTCATCGTAGACATTTTTTGTGCATCTAAGAGATGATAAGTTGAATCCAATAATGGAACATGAATAGAGATGTAATCAGAACTTTGTAACAAAGTATTCAAGTCTGCTTTCATCAAACCAACTTCTTTTGAAAATTCTTCATCAATTGGAACTACATCATATCCAATAATGTTCATGTTTAGTGCACGTGCAAGTCTACCTAATCTTTTTCCAATATTTCCTAATCCAATAATTCCAAGATATTTTCCTTTAAGCTCTGTTCCTTTCAATTCTTTTTTAAGCCATTGTCCATTTCTAATTCCTCTATCACCTCTTGCTGTTTGTCTTGCAAGGGACAACATTAGTCCTAAAACTAATTCAGCTACGGCATTCATTGCCCCTTCCACTGCATTGATTACTCTAATGTTTTTTATTTTGGCAGCTTCTTGATCAACATTATCAAGTCCAACTCCAACACGGGCAATAATTTTACAGTTATCTGCTTTATCGATCATTTCTTTTGTGATTGTCGTTCTGCTTCTAACAATTACAATATTGTAATTAGAAATCTTTTCTAAAATTTGGTCAGGTGTAATTTCTGGTTCATATGATATTTTCAAGTCATTGTCTTCTAAAATTTTATTTAAAATTGGATCCACTTCATCACAGATCAATACAGAATCATCAAATCCCATAGAATATCAAATGGAGCTACAGAATATAATTCATTCAAAATAATAAAAAGAAAAAGATGTGATATTATCAAGAAGTTAGGATTTCTGCTACTACAGGAATTACTTCCCATAATGCGACATAATCGCCACTTGCTTGCATTTCAGAAGCTACTTCATCAGTGTATAAACCGTGAATGTTTAGTGCAGGATGAGCAATACTGTTCATTCCCATTGGAGGGACAGCATCACTAGGATTGCCTAAAGCATATGCATAAGATGGCACTGGTGCTGGGATAACTCCTTTTTCAACTAGAACTGGGTTCAAGCCGAATGGATCACCTGCTACAAAGACTGTAGCTGCGCCAGTGTAAATTGCTGCATAGTCATGGTTTACTGCTGCGTATGCACCTGGTTCATCAAATACCAAGTCAACAATCATTCCTTGTGAGCCACCGAGTAACCATGTTTCAGTTGCTGCGGATTGTACTCTGTTACCTTGGACAACTCTATCCAATATTTCTCCAACAATGTGGAAGAATACTGGTTCGTTACCTTGGTTTTCAATGAAGAGTCTTACGTGTTGATCATTTTCAACAAATAAGAGCTGTGATTGGTATTGCTTGTGTTCAAGTCCATTCCATGGTTGTGCAACAAAGATGTTCTTGTTTACATCACCATTGACGAGTAAGTTATGAGCCATATTTGGTACATAACCAAATTGCATTCCGTTAACAACTGTTGCAGTGTTATGATGCTTGAACATTGCGCCGGCATCATAATTGCCTTCAGGTGTTAGGTACAATTGATTGTATTGGAGTTGGAACTCTAATGCATCTGCATCATAGAACTTTCTGTCAAGTTCACCGCTGCCACTAGTCTTCTCAACCATTAGTTTCTTGTATCCATTAGCTGGATCAACAATTGCAATTCCGTACATGCCGGAAAGTACGTGTTGGTCCATACCAATTAGTTTGACACCAGAACAATGGTATTTGAAAATACCAGCTGCTTCAGCGATGTAACAATACTGACTTGTTTCGCCAGGATTGACAGACTCAAAAGCGCTTGCAGAGATTTGAGATGCATGCATGTCGTTACCGTGTCCAGTAACTTCATCATCTGGAATTGTAAGTGTCATTTTGACTACATCACCTTGAGTAACTCTTAGTGTTGGTCCTGGGACTGTACCACTAAAGGTCATGGCGTTGTAGGTCTTTCCTCCCATAATTGGAAGTTCAACACTTTCACCAGTTAATTGGAAATCATGAACGGTTCTACCGGATGATTCCAAAACACCACAATCAGTTTCTGCGAATGCTTCAGGCATTACAAGCTGTAAACCTCCCATATGTCTGATTTTATCTAAGACATCGACATCCATTTGGGTCATGTCAATAGATTGACCAGAAATTTGGGTTTGTGTGTATGTGCTTCCGAATAAGGTTGCGCCCATTACAGCTACTGCTGCAATTGTAAAGAGCATACTAACACGCTTATTCATTAAGTGCGGTGGCTTCTGAATCCTATATAATAATTCCCATTATTGAAATATGAAAATATCTGAAAAAGAATGAATAATGGGTGTAAATAATTGGTTTTAGAATGAAATTTCGTTTAGATCAAGATTCTTTAGGTAAAGTCAAAATTCCTGCAGACGCATATTATGGGGCATTTACTGGAAGAGCAATCAACCAATATCACGTAACTGGACACAAAGGCCATGAGAATTTGATAAAGTCATTTGTCATGATTAAGAGATCTGCTGCAATAGCAAATATGAAAACAAAAGCAATTGATACTAAACGTGGAAAAGCAATAGTTTCTGCATGTGATAAAATTTTGTCTGGAAAGTATGTGGATCAGTTTGTAGTAGACATGATAAATTCTGGTGCGGGAACTGCATTTAACATGAATTCAAATGAAGTCATAGCAAATGTTGCGCTAGAAATTTTACGCAAAAAGAAAGGACAATATGGATTCCTACACCCAAATGATCACGTCAACATGTCACAATCAAGTAATGATACATACCCAACTGCTATGCATGTTGCCATCTTAATGAATCTCAAAGAAACAATTCCAGCAATTGACATTTTGATAAAGTCATTATCTAAAAAAGCAAAACAGTTTTCCTCATTTAAAAAAATTGGAAGAACACACCTCATGGATGCATTGCCAGTTACTCTAGGTAGTGAATTTGCAGCTTACGTTACATCAATTACTAAAGCAAGAAATGAAATTGTTGCATCGCAAAAAGAATTACAAAATGTTGCACTTGGTGGAACTGCTGTTGGTTCTGGTGCAAACACACCAAAGGGTTACAGGAAAATTGCAATATCAGAGCTTGCAAAAGTTTCAAAGTTATCATTAAAACCTGAAAAAGACATGCAACATGGATTACAGAGCAAATATGCAGTTGCAAATTGTTCAAGTGCATTGAGAAATTTGGTATTAGAAATTGGAAAACTTGCAAATGATATCAGACTAATGGCATCAGGTCCAATTGCAGGATTAGCAGAACTTGGAATTCCTGCAGTACACGCAGGTTCATCAATTATGCCAGGAAAAGTAAATCCATCATTAGCTGAATGCATGAATATGATTTGCTTTAACGTGATTGGAAACGATACTGCAGTATCATATGCCGCACAGAGTGGCCAGTTTGAGCTTAATGTAATGTTGCCTGGAATGCTAAAGTGTATGTTAGAATCAACTGACATGTTAAAGAATTTCTTACCAATATTTTCTGTAAATTTGATTGATGGGTTGACTGCAAACAAAGTCAAGTTACGTGCAGATATTGAAAATAGTCCAGTAATCGTTACTCTACTAACTCCAAAAATTGGATATCTGAAATCTGCAGAACTATTCAAAGAATCATTAAAAACTGGAAAGACTATCAGAGAATTAGTTGTTTCAAAGAAATTAATGACTAACAAGGAAATTGATTCTCTGTTTGGATAAAGTATGGCAAAGATTTTTGTAGAGTCCTATGGATGTTCTGCAAGTTTTGCAGATTCTGAAATGATTTCAGGACTAGTTCTAAATGGAGGTCATACTTTAGTTGAAGATTCTTCAGAATCGGATCTCAATATCGTTGTCACATGTTCTGTAAAAGATGCCACAGCAAACAAGATGATTCATAGAATAAAATCATTAAAGACAAAACCCCTTGTAGTAGCTGGTTGTCTACCAAAGGCAGAAAAGGAAACTGTTGAAAAATTTTCTGAAAATGCTAGCCTACTTGGTCCAAATTCTCTAGGTAAAACTCTACAAGTAATTGATTCTACACTTAAAGGCAGAAAAAAAATTGCATTAGAAGATTCAGATCTATCTAAAGTTGGACTTCCAAAGGTTAGACTCAATCCAGCAGTAGGAATAGTTGAGATTGCAAGTGGTTGCATGAGTGAGTGTACCTTTTGTCAAACTAAAATTTCCAAAGGAGATCTTCAAAGTTATAGATTAGGAGATATCGTAAGACAAGTAAAAACAGAGATTAATGAAGGGTGTAAGGAAATTTGGTTAACATCAACAGATAATGGATGTTATGGATTTGATATTGGAACTGATTTACCTTCTTTGATAAATGCAGTTTCAGAAATTCCAGAGAACTTTATGATAAGAGTTGGAATGATGAATCCAATGTACATGCCAAGAATTAGAGAAAAATTAATTGAGTCTTATGATAATGACAAAGTCTTCAAGTTTCTACACATTCCAGTCCAAAGTGGAAGTGACAAAGTATTACATGACATGAAAAGAGGCCATACTGCAGGAACCTTTAGAGAAATAGTAAAAAAGGCAAGAGAGAGATTCCCAAACTTTACTATTTCAACTGACATTATTGTTGGATTTCCATCAGAAACAAAAGAGGACTTTGAAAAAACAGTAGATTTGATTGATGAGACAAGGCCAGATGTAGTAAATCTATCAAAATATAGCGCAAGACCAGGAACTGAAGCTGCTGAGCGGGTACAAATCGATGTTTCAGAAGTAAAGTCAAGAAGTAAGAAGATTTTTGAGCAGATCAACAATATATCATTAGAGAACAACAAAAAGTGGATCGGTTGGAAAGGAAATGTTCTCTTTGATGAAAAAACTGATGAGGGTATCAAAGGTAGAAATTTTGCTTACAAGCCAGTGTTTGTCCCAGAACAGGTGGGTATTGGGCAATCACGTGTTGTAGAAATTGTCGGTTCTACACAAAACAGTCTTCTTGGGAAGATCGCAAGCTAAATTTTTTAGATCTAAAATTTGATTAAAAAAACGTAAGAAGGTTTTTTATGGAATTCAGCGAATAGGATCTGAAATGAGTTTTCAAGTAAAAGAACCAGTTTTAGTTATTGGCTTGGGTGGCGTAGGCTCAAAATTAGCAGTTAAAGCAAAAGATTCACTAAATTCAAATTGTCTTTTGATTAGTAATGATTCAAAGGACTTTGTAGAGGAAGTACCATCTGTTCATGTTTCTACAGATTCAGTAGTGAATCCATCTATGCAATTAATCAGAGGCTCAGCCTACAATATATCTGAGGAGATCAAATCAAAGATTTCAGGCTATTCCACAGTTGTCATGATGAGTAATTTGGCTGGAAAAGCAGGCTCAGCTATAGCCCCAGTTGTTTCTGAGATATGCAAGGAATCAGATAAAGGATTGATTTCATTTGCAATTATGCCTTTCAAATATGAAAAAGACAGAATTTTCAATTCAGGCGTTTCACTAAAAAGAGTTAGAGAAGACTCTGAATGCACAATTGTACTGGATAATGACTCGTTACTTGAGAGCAATCCTGATTTGACACCTAAAGCATGCTACGACATTGCAAACTCAGCAATAATGCATGTAGTTGAATCACTTGGAACCTCAGAGATGACTTCTGAGACAAACATCCTTACAACAAGCAAAGAAGGACAAAATATTGAGGATTCACTTAGAGATTCACTAAAAATGTTATACGAAAACGCTCCACCTAACGCAGTAAAACGTTCAATATTATATGTCGTAGGAGGAAGCAACATTCCAGTAGGCGTCTTAAACTCAATTACAAATCTTACAAGCGGAATTTTTAGTGAAAGCAATTCACAAATTGATATGACTTCAACTGCTGAAGAATCTAAAGTAGTAATGTTATCATCCATACAAGGAATGACAAAGTTTGATAATTATGATCCTCTTGGAATGATTCCACAAGAAGATACTCTTGACTGGTCTACACCAGATTGCAGTATCGATTGCAAACTAGATTTATACCAATTAGAATAAAATAATTTTTTAAAATTAAATTTTTTTGAAAGAGATTATTCTTTACTTTCTTTAGCTGGTTCTTCTTTCTTTGGTGCTTCTTTAGATGGTTCTTCTTTCTTTGGTGCTTCTTTAGATGGTTCTTCTTTCTTTGGTGCTTCTTTAGCTGGTTCTTCTTTCTTTGGTGCTTCTTTAGCTGGTTCTTCTTTCTTTGGTGCTTCTTTAGATGGTTCTTCTTTCTTTGGTGCTTCTTTAGCTGGTTCTTCTTTCTTTGGTGCTTCTTTAGCTGGTTCTTCTTTCTTTGGTGCTTCTTTAGCTGGTTCTTCTTTCTTTGGTGCTTCTTTAGATGGTTCTTCTTTCTTTGGTGCTTCTTTAGCTGGTTCTTCTTTCTTTGGTGCTTCTTTAGCTGGTTCTTCTACTTTATCATCAACTTTTGGAATTTCTTTTTCTGGAGTTACTTTAGATTCAACATCTTCTTCATATGTAGAAACAAGAACATAACCCTCATCAGTTTTACTCATTCGAACTCTGATTTTTCTTGGAGGACTTCGGATTCCTTTTGCCCAAATTTGATGAGCTAAATCTTCTTCAATTTTAATATCTTCAACTTTCATGTGATGACGAGCAAATTCTTTGATCATGTTAATTGCTCTAACAGCTCTGTGTTGTGATTGTGATAGTAATACTTTACCTAGATTAATTGTATAAACACGTTCTAACTCTTGAGACATCTATCCTACCTCCACATCAGTTGATCTCCAAGCTCTACGTTTTGGATTTGTTCTAACGTTTCTCTTTGTCTTGAGAATAATCCAAGCTGGTACTGGTGATGCCTGTCTTGTTTTCTTCAACAAACGAATCTTCCTTGGAGAGGACTTGCGTGCAGCCATAGTTTTTCAGGCACGAAGAGCTCTTTTTAAATGAATCTCAGGATTTTAAGGCTCTCTGAATTTGTTTTAAGATTCTAGCAGAAGCACCCCAAACTATTTTGTTTTGATATTCAAAGGTGTACATTTCTTGAATAATGTTATGTGAAGGATCAGGATCGTGCGCCATAGTTTTCAAAAATGGCTCCAAGGGAATATGAAAAATTTTTTCAACTTCACAATTTGCAGAAAGTTTTGGTATTTCATTAACAACCGAAATAAAAGGCAAAATAAGAAAGCCAGAATTCAGTGTCACAACAGGATCTAGTTGCCCAACAACTTGATCTCTTGTAATGGTCAAGCCAATTTCTTCACTAGTTTCACGTAATGCAGTATCAAGAAGATCTGAATCATTTGTATCCAATTTTCCTCCTGGAAAAGATATTTCGCCAGCATGGAATTTCATATTTTTTGGTTTTTCAGTCATTACAACTAGTGGTTCTTGTCCATAAATCACAACAAGAATTGATGCAAGTCGATATTTCCCAGTATTTTCTAAAACAGGATCAATTGGTGTAGAGAAAATAGATTCAATTTTTTCTAACGTTAACATTATTTCCCACTTTTCCATATGGGTTTTGGTATTCAAAGGTTTTAACCAAGGGTACAAAAAATTACAATATGACAATTAGATACGAAGCCAATCCACCTAAAATTTTACCTGATGTAAATACAGATGAATCAATAAAGAAATTCGTTGATAGAATAAAGATTATTTCAAAAAAATGTGATGCAATTCATCTTACAGAAAATGTGTTAGGATACCAAAGAGCATCACCATTAGATGTAGGAAAAATAATAAAAAATGAAATGCCAAATTTGCCAATCACAGTAAGTCTCAGAGTTAGAGACAAAACAGAAGAGGAAATCTCAGATTTTGTTGAAAAGTGTATCGACATAGGTTTTTCAGGAATTTTGATTTTGATGGGAGACCCTTCTCAAACAGGCAAAAAAGATTCTGGACAAATACCAAGTTTGACTGTAAAAAAATTACGAGAGAGAAACATTGATTCAAAAATTGATTTGTATCTTTCAGTACCAAACAAACCCAATTTTTCAAAACTTGAAAAGAAATTTGATGCAAAACCAAAGGGATTCATGACTCAAGTGGTACAAAACGTACAACAAGTACAAGAATTATCAAACAAGCTCAAAGGATTTGCAGTTATTCCAATTATTTTATTTCCATCACAAAAAAATGAAAAATCTGCAGCGTTTTTGAATCTAGATTTGGAATCATACAGTCAAGAGTTTGAAGAATTGTTAAAAAAAGCACATGAAATTACAGGAGATATTTTAATTACATCTCCAAATGATTTTTCAGGATTAAACGAATTTTTGAATGAATTTGCCATCTAAAGTACAAAGTATTGTGCTTTAGGATGGTGCACTACTATTGCTGCAGTTGATTGCTCTGGGATTATCTGCCCTGATTCGGTTAAATCCATACCAGATTTTTCGGGCTCTAAAAGTTTCCATACCAATTGATGCTGCAGTACATCAGGACAACTAGGGAATCCCCAAGAATATCTCAAGCCACCTTCATTCAAGTTTAATTCAGATTTGATTTTTCGATTTATCCATTCAGCTAAAGCTTCGGCAACTTCAACTGCTAATCCATGAAGATAGTATGCATCAGTGTATTTGTCTTCTTGATTCCATTTTTCAATGATATCAGCAACTTTGTTTCCAACTGTAACAGCTTGAAATGCAACAAGATCATCATTACCAAAATAGTCAGTTAAACAAAGATGTTCGGGTTTGGTCGAACGTGGGAAATCAAATTCCACATTGTCACCTCGAGGATTTTCTACAAGTAATTTTCCATCCTTGTTGTGACATTTGAAGTATCCATAAACAACTTCGGGCTCAAATAATTTTTCTCGAATTATTCTAATCTTCCATTGGCTAAGCAATTGTTCATGGTCTGCCTCTGATTCAGCGCCTGCTTTACCTCTTAGACCCCAAGATAGTTTGAAAAGGGATTTTTTGTCAATAAGTTGCCATACTTCATCCATCTTTATTTGATCCAACTTAAGGCGGATTGGTTCTCCGATGTTTGTTGGAGTAGGGGCATCAACAGGTTTAATGTTACTTTTAGGAAGAGTAGATGGGTCAACAGAAGCAGTTGATTTTTCTTTCCAGTTTTCTAATTTTTCTCTCCATTGAGCCAAGAGATTTTGTTTTTCATCTGAAATCAGAGTATCCATTGTTTTGAGTCCTTCAAACATAGTATTGCAGTAAAAAACACCCGGCTCATAAATTCCATCTTCTTTTGCAATTCGATTAATGTAATTGCTGTTAATTGCAGCACCCCCACAAAGGATTGGAATGTTCATCTTGTTTTTTCTTGCATGCTCTACAAAAAACTGCATTTGTTTTGAGGTGGAAACTAGTAACGCAGAAAGACCAACAGCATCTGGATTCACTTCGTCGATTTTTTCAAGGAATTTTTGTAGTGGAACTTGCTTTCCAAGGTCATAAACAGTGTAACCATTATTTTGAAAGATGGTCTTTACAAGATTTTTCCCAATGTCATGAACATCACCATAAACAGTTCCCAAGACAAGCTTACCTTTACTGGACCCCTCTTCTTTGACTAAATATTTTTCAAGTTCACCAACAGCTGCTTTCATACATTCAGCTGATTTTAAAACAAAAGGCAGAATTAATTCGCCTGCTCCAAACTTGTCTCCCACTTCTTTCATGGCAGGAAGTAAATTTTCATTGAGGGTTCTAATTGCGCCATCATGTGTTGTTTCTGGAGTGGCATCAAGTGAAAATTTACCGTCAGTATCTTTTAGAATGTCATTTTTCTTAACTTTATCTGCAATAGCAGAAACAACATCATTTTCAATTCCATCCTTAAGCCTGTTGACAATTCTAAAGTTAGCTTTCTTTCCAGCAGGCCAAGATGGGTCAACATCTACTTTTTTAGATGCAGTACTGCTTTGAGGTCCTACATTCTCAAAGTATGTAATTAATTCAGATAGTGCATTAGGATGAGTGTTAAAGATTAGATCTTCTGCAAGTTTTCTTTCTTTTTCATCAATTTCACCATATGGTATGATCTCCTTTGCATTAACAATTGCAGTATCAAGGCCAGATTTTATTGCATGATGTAGGAAAACAGAATTGAGAATTTTTCTAGCATATGGTACTAATCCAAAACTGATGTTACTTAGACCCAAGGTAGTAAATGAATTTGGAAATTTTTCTTTTACAAGACGAATTCCTTCAAGAGTGTTTTTTCCTGCATCAAGGAATTCATCTTCTCCTGTTGCAAGAGTAAATGTCAAAACATCAAAAATGAATTGTTCAATTTTTAATCCATATTTCTTGCCGGTTTCAAAAAGTAATTCAGCAGTATCCAATTTTTGCTGAGATGTTTTTGCCATTCCATCAGGACCAATACATAAAGCAATTGCAGGTAGACCATATTTTGCCATAATGGGTGCAAGTTTTGCAAATCGACTCCCATCACCTTCAAGATTAATAGAGTTAATTATTGGTCTTCCAGGAATTTGTTTTACAGATGCTTCAATGACTTCAGGATCAGTGGAGTCAATTACGAGAGGTGCGTCTACTTCTAAACTCAGTCGTTTAACTAGATTCAACATGAACTCTTTTTCATCAGCTCGCTCAGTTGTTGCAACACACACATCAAGACAATGTGCACCATCTTCAACTTGGGTTCTACCTAAATCAACTAGTCCATCATAGTCATCAGCAAGAACAAGTTGTTTTGCTTTCCGAGAGCCTTGAGTGTTTATTCGCTCACCAATGATTAATGGGGGAGGAATTTGCTTTAGGTCAACTGCCTTTAATGCAGAACTTACTCTAGGAATAGTCAATATTGTAAAATCATCTCAGTTTTTCTAAATACTTAACCCTCGACAGAGTTGGCTTTTTCGTCAATTACTTTTCTTAGAACTTTGATATGCTCAGGATTTGTCCCACAGCAGCCTCCAATTATTCGAACTTTTTTGTATTGTTTAAGAAAATCACCTAATGCATCACCCATTTTTTCTGGAGTCATCTTGTAGACTGCCTGACCACCTTCATTTTCAGGCATACCAGCATTTGGCACTACCAGAATGTTGTGCTCATTTTGTTCATCGAGCCACCTAACACTTGGAGTCATCTCAATAGGACCAGTAGAACAATTCATTCCAAATATGTCAATGCCCATATCAGAGACAGTAGTATATGCAGCTTGAATGTTTGTGCCAAGTAGCATTTTTCCATATTGATCCAATGTAGTATTTGCAATGATTGGGATTTTCTTTCCAGTTTTTTTCATTGCATTATGACATGCCTCAATTACTAATTTTACTTCTAGAATATCTTGACTTGTTTCAATTAGTAATGCATCTACTCCACCTAAAATCAACCCTTCAGCTTGTAATTCAAATGCATCTCTAATTTCATCAAGAGGTTTTTGTCCCAAATCAGGATCATTTGAGCTTGGAAGAAATCCTGATGGTCCCATCGAACCAATTACATACCGAGGCCTATCAGAATATTCTTGACAAACTTCAGATGCAAGTTGTGCAATCTTTTTGTTAAAATCAATTGTTTGATCACCAAATCCGTATTCATCTAGTTTAATTTTATTTGAACCAAAAGAGTTTGTTTCAATGCAATCAGCTCCTGCATCTAAATATTTTTTATGAATTTCTTTTATCCATTCAGGATGTGTTAGTACCAAACCATCATTGAATCCATCTTGATTATTTGGAAAATCTTCAGGTTTTGGGTTAAATTTTTGAATCTCAGTTCCCATTGCACCATCAAAAAGTAAAACTCGTTTTTGTAGTGCATCCAAAAACGATTCTTTCTCAGTCAATTTAATTTCAAAATAGCTTGGCACAGTTTAACTCTTTTCAGAAAAACCCACAAACAAAAGTGGTATTGATAAGTATATTGAAATTAGGTCAAGTACAATTTTTGAGTACATTTATGCAAAAACTTCAAGTAAACAATCTAGTACGTACTGCCACCTTTTTTCAGCATGCAGGAATCTCAATTGTCTTTGTATTCATGCCTATTATTGCAAAAGGTGTTACAGAGTCTGTATTTGAAATAGGACTTTTGGTAGCCTCGTTTAGTTTTGCTCAAATTTTATCTGAAATCTATTTTGGAAGGCACTCAGACAAGAAAGGAACTAGACTCAAATTCATCAGAATTGGTTTTATCGGGTGTGCCATAGCATTTGGACTCCATTATTTTGCAACCGATCTTTCAATGTTTTTTCTAGTAAGAATTGCAGCAGGAGTTGCAAGTGGAATAATGATTCCTGCAATGATTGCATATACTTACGAGGCAAACATTGACAAAAAGAGAGCAGCTACGGTAATATCATTTCATGCACTAGGTTGGCTTGCAGGAATTGCAGCAGCTGGATTTGCAAATGACTTGCAATTAATTTTCTTGATCAGTGCCGCATCTTTTGTAGTGGGATTATTGTTTACAATAAAACTTCCAAATCCAGAACAAGAAAAGGAAGTAAAACCTGGTACTACAAAAAAAGTTATTTCAAAAAACAAGTTTCTCTTCTTATCATTACTCTTAAGGCATATTGGGGCAGCAGCTGTATGGACAATTCTTCCAATAATGATTGTAGAAAAACTAGGAGGTGAGCTTTATCACATATCAATTGTATATGTAGCAAACACACTGACTGCATTTATTTTGATGAATGTTATGGCAAGCAAAATTCATCTGTCAAATGTTACAAAATTTAAAATTGGAATTGGGTGTACGACATTTGTCTTTATAGGATTATCATTTGTTACTGAGTGGTGGATGGCAATGCCGTTTATGTCACTAGTGGGAGCAACGTGGGCATTTTTGTTCATCGGAGGAAATTTTCACCTAATGGAAAACAACCCACGTTCAACATCTACAGGAATTTTTAGTTCAACATTATCAATTGCAACTGTGGTTGGTCCCGTAGTAGCTGGAAGCATTGCGTTTGCATTTGACTATGTTGCAGTAATGTACTTTGCAATTGCAATTATTGTATGTGCGTTTGTAGTATCACTAAAAATTAAAAAATAAAATAAAAGGAGATATTTACTGTCCTGTAGCTATTGAGTAGCTTATTGTGAATGGTTCTTGGTTCATCGTATGCACTGCAATTGCATGACCTGCAAACTGCCAAGTTCCACTTGAAGTATCCTTGTCAATAAAGGTCAAACCAAATTTTGTCTCACCATCTGGACTCCAAATTGCTTGTCCTTGTTCTTGACCGGGCTGTAGTGGTCCATGAAGTGCAACTAATTGAACAGGTTCAGATGCTGCAAATCCAAGTGTTCCAAAATATGCTCTGTCTCGTGGTGGCAACAAAACTGCAATCTGGTGGTTTTCATGTCCAAGACCTGGGTCTTGTGATGAGGTAATGGTTTCACTTTTTACTACATTAGATAATGCACGTTCTCTATATGCTGCAGTATATGAAATTGTGAATGGTTCTTCATTCATGGTGTGCACTGCAATTGCATTACCTGCAAAGTGCCAAGTTCCTGCTGCAGTATTTTTGGGTATGAATGTTAAGGCAAATTTTGTCTCACCATCTGGACTCCAAATTGCTTGTCCTTGTTCTTCTCCTGGTGCAAGGGGTCCATGAAGTGCAACTAATTGAACAGGTTCAGATGCAACATATGTTAGCATTCCTCTATACACCTTATCACTTGGTGGAAATATTATTGCAAGTTGGTGGTTTTCATGTCCAAGGCCTGAGTCTTGCATAGATGTAATAGTTTTAGTTACAATAGTTCGTGGCGGCAATGTAAGTTCATCATATCTTTGTTTTTCTGCAGCCGTTTTTTGAGCAATCTTATCTTTTTCAGAATCTTTTTTCTCTGTCTTGATTGATTCTTTCTTTGTAGGATCTGTTGGTTTTGTCTCTGTCTTTACTTCTTTCTTTTTAGGTTCAGTCTTTACTTCTTCTTTCTTTTTAGGCTCTGTTGATTCTTTTTTCACTTTTTTTGGTTGTTCTTTTTCTACTTCAGAACAAAGTTTGTCTCCACAGACAACTCCTTTTGTACCAATACCAAATTTTGCTGAAGGTACTCCTTGTCCTTTGAGTGCTTCGGCTTGAGGAAGTAACTCAAATGCCATAGAAGTTCCTGCAAACAGAATCAGGGCTGAAAAAATTGTCAACACTGTTGTTTTTGTCATTAAAACAATCATGATTTCATGATTAATAAGAGATCAAGATTCTATTCAGTAAAAATAAAAAAAGATGGAACTATGTTAATAATTCCAATACTTCATCTAGGTCTTGTGTGTCTGATTCAAAATCAGTTTCATCAGATATTGGTTCCTCATCGGAAACTAGTGGGTTTACAGTCACATCTCCAACTAGAACTAATGGTACTTTGACATCAGAATCTACTACAGTTATTGCAGCACGAGTAAATGCAAGTGCAAATGAATTTTCACTTTCAGCAACAGGTGCAAAGTTTCCTCTTAGATGAATGGTAATAGAGTCATTATTTTGAGATACTCCTTTCATACTTACATGATTACCCTTTGCAAATCCCTTTAGATCAAATGGAATATTTCTTTCACCAACATGAATAGTTCCCACTCCAGTTAGATGCCAGCCTTTTTCTGTTTGTCTTGCTTTACCGTCTAGTGTAAAGTCTGCAGGATATGCTATACCATTTACAACAGCCCATCCAGAGGTAACTCCATCAAATGATAAAGTTGGTTCAACATGAATTCTGTCATGTGCACTATCTGTTAGTCTGTCTTTTCTTTGGTCGTTAAAATCTCTGATTTGATCTCGTAGTGCATTTCTTTGATCTTTTATTGCATCAAAGAATGCCTTTCTGTCTTTGTCAATTTTGTTAGAATTTTCAGCAGCAACATCTGACTGTGCAAATGCTCCACTTATTGGGGCAATTGCGATGGCCATTACTATTGCCAATACTGAAAACAGTTTTGCATTTTTCATTAGAGTATGACTAGTCAGAATATAATAAGCGATTACGCATCTTTGTTACTGATGATTTCTCAGTGTCAAAAAATGTTGTTACAAAAAACATAGAAATTTGAATTATCTTAGACCCCAACGAGACATTACTTTGTCTTCTAGTCTTTTGAAAACAACTCCATCTACTACAAGACCTATTCCCATTATTACAAGCATAATAGATATTACCTGAGAGACGTCAGTTAGAGAACGTCCAGCATTTAGCAAAAATCCCAATCCTAAGAATGAAAATAGAATTTCAGCACCAATTACTCCTCTCCATGCAAATGCCCAGCCCTGCTTAAAACCCGAAATCATGTAAGGAAATGCAGCAGGAATTAGTACTGCAGTGATAAGCTGGCCACCTTTTGCCCCCATATTTCTTGCAGCCTCTATAAAATGAGGATTGATGTTTTTGACTCCGGTGTAGGTGTTAATGGTTACAGCAAAGATTGCGCCAATTGCAGTAACAAATATGATTCCACCATCAGTAAGACCAAACCACAGAATTGCAAGTGGCACCCATGCAATAGAAGGAATTGATTGCAAACCTAAAACCAAAGAACCAACAGTCTGATTGATCACTTCGACTCGTGCCATAAAAATTCCTAAAACTATGCCACCTGCAATTGCAATGGCCAATCCAACTGCCAATCTCCACATACTTGTTGCAATACCATAAAACAAACTTCCATCAGCTGCACCATAACCCAAGTCTTCAGCTACCTCATATGGAGATGGAAAAACATTATCAGGCCAAAGTCCAGTCATTGCAATTATTTGCCAAACAACAACAATTCCAATGTAAAATGTAATTCTGTGAGGAGTAAAGTTTTTTGCCATAGTAACCACTACTTGTTTTTCTTTACCTCAGGTCTTAGTTCAGAAAGAAGATCCTGTTGAAACTTCATCAAAGACTCATCTTCAGTAACTCTAGGTCTTGGAAAGTCATTATCAACTTCTTTTTTAATTACAGATGGGCGATTGCTAAAAACTGCAACTTTTGTTCCAAGAACTGCAGCTTCAGCTACACTATGTGTAACAAATAAGATGGTCTTTTTTGTTTTCTCCCAAATCAATTGCATTTCAACTAATAACAAATCACGTGTTTGTGCATCAAGTGCTGCAAACGGTTCATCCATAAGCAGTACATCAGGATCCATCACAAGAGCTCTTGCAATAGCTACACGTTGTTTCATTCCCGTAGAAAGTTGGTACGTGTACGAGTCAGTGAACTTTGTTAACTGCATCATGTCAAGATATCTATGAGATATCTTTGCACGCTCCTCTCGTGGAATACCTGCCATCTTTAATCCAAACTCCACATTGTCTTGAACTTTGAGCCATGGGAACAATGCACCCTCTTGGAATACCATTATTCTTTCAGGTCCTGTTTCAGTTACTGGGCGACCATCAAAGAGTATCTGACCATCATCAGGCTTCTCCAAGCCTGCAACTATGCGTAAAAATGTAGATTTTCCACATCCAGAGGGACCTATCAAACATACAAAGTCACCAGACTCAACTTTGAGGTCTATACCACCTAAAGCCTTGAGATTATGAGAATCATGGCTAAAGTACTTGACAATATTTTTGGCCTCCAGTTTAGGCATTAGGTTTTGTCCCCCTTTAGAGAATTTGTATCAAAGCTGTAAAAAATTCCAGACAAATCATATCCATTTCTTCCAAGGTATCCTAGCGTATCAGCTTTTTTTGCAAAGGAAACAACAGAATCAGGTTTAGGATCATCAGTGATTTGAATATTAGATAAAGCAATGTCTACAACATCATCAGAAAGTGATTGGCCCAAGTAGGAATTAAGAAAATTGTTAAAAACAATTCTAGTTTCTTTAGGATTATCATTTATCCAAATCATCGTATCATGATGAGCGCCAAGGAATTTATCAATAATATTTTTATTTTTTTTAACATAATCAGTATTTCCAATTAAGAGAACTGATGCAAATTCCTTGTTTGGCCAAAGTTCTTCTTCATAGAACAGTCGTTTTCCATTTAGTTCAGTTTCTAAAATTGTAGCCCATGGCTCTGCAACCCATGCACCATCAATGTCTCCTTTTACAAACAAAGTATAGATGTCAGGATTTGGAATGTTGTAAACAATTACGCTACCACCTTTCTCAGCTGGTTTTAGTTGATTTTCAGACAAATAATGACGTAATGAAACATCTTGTGTGTTTCCAATTTGAGGGGCAGCAATTTTTTTTCCTGCAAAATCAGAAGCAGTGATTATTTCAGAATCAGGATGCACAATAAAACTAGCACCACCACTTGCAGCACCAGTAAGAATCTTGACATTATTATTTTCAGAATTTAAAAATCCGTTAATTGCAGGTCCTGGACCAACATACGCAAGATCAATTGAATTTGCAAATATGGACTCTATTGCTTGAGGTCCACTGTCAAACACCTTGGTTTCAATTTTTGTTTCAGAACCAATTTTTTCTTCAAAAAATCCTTTTTCCATCCCTACAATCGGAATGGCATGCCCAATGTTTGGAAAGTATGCGATTCGAATTTTATTTTCATGTGCAGTATCACTGGAGTTAAGAGCAATTCCAAGTGCAGATAGTACAACAATTGCTACAATTCCTCCAACAATTGCCGAACGGATTTTCATAAAACAGCGTTATATTTGGCGGTTAAATAATCATCGAATTTTAGCTCAAGCTAGCCAGAAATTTTTCAAGAAAAAAATTACATGCACAAGCCTATCACAAAAGATAAATTCCAAAATACGACGGAAAAGATGTTTTATGACTCAAAAAGGAATTCTTGCATTTTCTGGAGGACTAGATACTTCAGTTGTTGTAAAATACTTACAAGACGAACACGACATGGATGTCATCACAGTAACAGTAGATGTTGGACAAGGTGATGACAATAAAAAAATTGCAGCAAAGGCAAAAAAATTAGGAGTAAAAAAACACTACAACATTGATGCACGAAAAGAATTTGTTAAAGATTACATTTTTCCATCAATCAAAGCAAATGCTCTTTATCAAAAAAAATATTGTTTAGCAACAGCACTTGCAAGACCATTAATTGCTGAAAAAGTTTTACAGATTGCAAAAAAAGAAAAAGTAACATCATTAGCACATGGATGTTCAGGAAAAGGAAATGACCAAGTACGTTTTGATATTACACTACGTTCTGGTTCCAATCTTCCAATCATTGCACCAATTCGGGATAAGAATTTAGACAGGGTAACAGAATTAAGATTTGCAAAAAAACACGGGATTGAAATTGACACTGTAGCAAAAAAATTTAGTATTGATCAGAACTTGTGGGGTCGTGCAATTGAAGGTGGTGTTTTAGAAGATCCATATAACGAACCACCAGATGATGCATTCATTTGGGTAAAAACAAAAAATTTACCAGACAAACCAACATATCTAGAAATTAAATTTGAGAAAGGAATTCCTGTAGGAGTTGATGGAAAAACTATGGAAGGTCAAAAATTAATTGAATACATTAACAAAAAGGCAGGTGATGCCGGAGTTGGTATTGTTGATCATATTGAAGACAGAGTTGTTGGAATAAAATCCAGAGAAGTCTATGAAACACCAGCTGCTACTTGCTTAATTGAGGCACATTCTGATTTAGAAAAAATGGTTCACACCAAACATGAAAACAAATTCAAGTCAATAATTGATGATGAGTGGGCATACCTAACATACTCAGGGTTGTGGCAAGATCCACTAAAATCAGATTTAGATGGATTCATAGAAGCTTCTCAAAAGCCTGTTACTGGAACAGTCAAGATAAAGATGTACAAAGGGAGTCTAAGAGTAGTTGGAAGAAAATCCAAGAATTCTCTTTATAGTCATGAAATCGCTACTTATGGAACAGAATCCACTTTTGATCAAAGGTTGGCCAAAGGATTTGTAGAATTGTGGGGAATGCAATCAACAGAAGCTAATAAATTACAAAAGAAAAGGTCAACAAAAACATGAACTGCCCAGAATGTGACGCAACACTAAACATCCCAGACGATGCCTCAGTAGGAGAAATAGTCTCCTGCCCTGATTGTGGTGCTGACTTTGAAATCGCAAAAAAAGACGGATCAAATGTTGAGCTTAAACAAGCAGAAAGCGTAGGCGAAGACTGGGGAGAGTAATGTCAAAAGTCTGTATTGTGTTTGATCGCCTAAGAGCTGAAGAAAAGATGCTTCAAAAAGAAGCATCCGAGTTGGGGCATGATGCAGTAATGTTAGATGCAAAGATCACTCAAGTCAATACAGATAGTAAAAAAGAAGATTTTGACTTTGGAGATGTTGTTCTAGAGAGATGTGTGAGTTATTTCAGAGGATTACATTTTACTGCAAGTCTAGAGTTTATGGATATTCCTGTTCTAAACAAATTTGATGTTGCAAGTATTTGTGGTAATAAAATGTTCATGACATTACTTTTGAAAAAAAATGGAGTTCCAACACCAAAAACATATTTTTCATTTACAAGTGATAGTGCAGCTGAAAATTTAGAGAAAGTAGGTTACCCATTAGTAATCAAACCAGTTATTGGTAGTTGGGGAAGGGGTGTAATGCCAATCAAAGACAGAGATACAATGGATGCAGTTTCTGAGATTAGAGACATTACAGATAGTCCACATGACAGGATTTACTATCTGCAAGAATTAGTAGAAAGACCTCCAAGAGATATTCGTGTGATAACCATAGGGGATGAGCCTGTTGCAGCCATGTATAGAAAATCTTCAGGAGGTTTCAAGACCAACATTGCACTTGGTGCCGATCCAGAGCTTTGTGAGATCACAAAAGAGATGGAAGCTATGGCCGCAAAAGCATCAAAGGCGATGGGCGGAGGGATCCTAGGAATAGACATTATGGAAGATGAAAAGAGAGGTCTAGTTGTTCACGAGGTCAACAATACTGTAGAATTCAAGGGTCTGTCAAGAGTTGCACAACGAAATATACCAAAAGAAATGGTTGAATTTGCTCTAAACTACGTTAGGAAATAAATTATACTCCATTACGAGGAGATTTATCATGAAAGTAGGTGTTGTGGGAGCATCAGGTTATGTAGGTGGAGAGACATTACGTCTTTTGGTCAATCATCCAGATGTAGAGATCAGCATGGTCACATCAAGACAACACGTTGGAGAATACCTACACAGAGTTCAACCAAGTTTGAAAGGTTTTACCGATCTTACTTTTTCAGAATTAGATTATGACAAATTAACTGACAAGTGTGATGTAGTTTTCACAGCAGTTCCACATGGTACTGCAACTGAGATTGTCAAAGCCCTCTACGATAGAGGTATCAAAATTATCGATTTGAGTGCAGATTACAGATTACATGATCAGGCAGCATATGACAAATGGTATGGTTGGGAACACCCACATCCAGATTATTTGAGTAAATCAGTTTTTGGTGTACCAGAACTACACAGAGAAGAAATTAAAAAAGCACAACTTGTTTCGTGTCCAGGATGTATGGCAGTTACATCAATGCTAGCACTTGCACCATTAATTCGAAATGATCTTATCGATACAGACCATATTGTAGTAGATTCTAAAATTGGTTCTTCAGGTGCAGGTTCTGGTTCAGGAACTGCACATGCAATGAGAGCAGGAGTTATCAGACCATACAAACCTGCAAAGCACAGACATACTGGTGAAATTGAACAAGAACTAAGTGAAATTGCAGGACATAAGATTAATGTTTCAATGAGTCCACATGCAGTAGATGTTGTCCGTGGAATTCTTTGTACAAATCACACGTTCATGAAAAAAGATATTGAAGAAAAAGAGTTGTGGAAATTATATCGTCAAACTTATGGTGAAGAGAAATTTGTTAGATTAATTCGTGACAAAAAAGGATTATACAAATTCCCAGATCCAAAATTCTTGGTCGGTTCAAACTTTTGTGACATAGGATTTGATTTAGACGAAGACAATCATAGATTAATTGCATTATCTGCATCAGATAACTTAATGAAAGGTGCAGCAGGTTCTGCCATCCAAAACATGAACGTAATGTGTGGTTTTGATGAAATGAACGGATTAAGATATACACCATTAACTCCGGTTTAGAAATGATCACTATCAAAATAGGTGGAAGCGTAGTAGATGATTTACATCCATCCACAATTGCAGACATAAAAAAAGTTGCAGAGTCTGAAGGAGTAATTTTAGTCCATGGAGGAGGAAAGGAAGTCACCAAAGTTTGTGAGCAACTTGGAAAAGAACCAAAGTTTGTAACATCACCTAGCGGAATTAAAAGTAGATACACAGACAAAGAAACTGTAGAGATTTTTACAATGGTCATGTCAGGTAGAATTAACAAAACAATTGTTCAGATGCTTCAAAAAAATGGTATTAATGCAATTGGCCTATCAGGTGTAGATGCCAAAGTAATAAAGGCAGACAGGAAAAAGAAACTCCTCATCGTTAATGAAAAAGGTAGAAAACAAGCAATTGATGGAGGGTATACGGGAAAAATCAGAGAAGTTAATTCTGCTTTTATCAAATCACTCCTAGAACAAGGCCTTACGCCTGTGATTTCACCTATAGCAATAAGTGAGGAATCTGAATTTCTGAATGTTGACGGAGATAGAGCAGCAGCATATGTTGCAGGAAAAGTTGGGAGTGACAAAGTATTATTCATAACAAATGTAGATGGTCTCTTAATGGACGATAAGGTTGTTCCAAAATTGACATTAGCAGAAGCAAAAGAAATTAGACCAAAAATCGGACCAGGTATGGAAAAGAAAATTTTAGCATCAACTGAGGCATTAGACATGGGAGTTAAAACGGCATTAATTGCAAATGGTCAAAAAGAAAACCCAATTTCATCTGCCATTGCTCATGACAATTGTACGGTGATTGAACATGAGTGAAGACCAGTATATGGGTAATCTCTATCAGAGATTTCCAGTTACCGTTGAAAAAGGAAAAGGCGCACATGTGTGGGATGTTGATGGTAAAGATTACATTGACTGTATGGGCGGATATGGAGTAGCACTAGTTGGACACCAAAATAAAAGAGTCAATGATGCAATAAAAGAGCAAGTTGATAAAATCATAACTGTACATAGCTCACTATACAATAAAACAAGAGAAGAATTTTTGAAGATACTAATTGATTTAGCTCCTAAAGGATTAACACAAGTTCATCTCAACAACAGCGGTGCAGAAGCAATTGAGGCTGCAATCAAATTTGCAAGAAAGTTTACTGGGAAAAAAGGAATGGTTGCAATGAAAGGTTCCTACCATGGAAAATCATTTGGTGCATTATCATTAACTTTTAATCCAAAATACAAAAAGGCATTTGCGCCACTAGTTGAAAAAGTTTCATTTGCATCTTATGGCGATATCGATTCTCTTCGTGAAACCATAGACGATGATACTGCCTTTGTAATTTTAGAACCAATACAAGGAGAAAGTGGGATTATCGTTGCCCCAGATGGATTTTTGCAAGATGTAAGAAAGCTTTGTGATGAGAAAGGAATTCTGCTAATTTTTGACGAAATACAAGCAGGTTTGGGAAGAACAGGTCGATTATGGGCGTGTGATCATTGGAACACAGCACCAGACATTTTATGTTTGGCAAAAGGAATTGCAGGGGGAGTTCCAATGGGCGCAACTCTTGTAAGACCAGACATTTTAGCGGCTATGAGTAAAGGTGAGCACTCATCAACGTTTGGAGGAAATCCAATATCATGTGCAGCAGGTATTGCAGCCCTCAAATCCATTACAGAAGATGGATTAATTGAAAACTCTGAAAAAATGGGAAAAATTTTCAGAGAAGGTTTAGAAAAATTAAAAGAAAATCACACAATGATAAGAGAAATTCGTGGAAAAGGACTCATGATAGGTGTAGAAATGAAATTTGAAGTTAGAGATATTTTGATGGGATTAATTAGAGAGGGTGTTCTGATGTTATATTCAGGTCGCAATATTTTGAGAATTCTACCTCCATTAGTAATAACTGAAGATGATGTAACAAAAGTTTTACATGCTCTAGATATAATACTAACAGAAGAGGAACAAAAACGAAATGTACAAAGATAGCGTAGATGAGAAAATTATTGGTTACCTAAAAGAAGATTCAAGGGAATCATTTGTAGATATTGGAAAAAAATTAAAGCTGTCTGAATCAGCAGTAAGAAGACGTGTCAAAAACCTCATAGGAAATGGTACTATCAAAAAATTTACTTTAGAATTAGGTGAAGAAAATGCAACAAGTGCCATTGTATTAGTTTCAGTTGATTCTGCAACAGATACATCAAAAGTTTCATTAAAACTTGCAAAACTAGATGGTGTAAAAACAGTTTATGAGATTACAGGACAATACGACATTACAACAATTATGAGTGCATCAAGTATTGCAGAGATTAACAACAGTATTGATGCCCTAAGAAAAATTCCAGGGGTAGTGGATACCAATACAGTGATAATTTTAAGAAAAGTTATCTAAAAACGACTTTCGGTTTAAAATTTTAATTCAAAACTAGTTTAGGATCATTATTAGTTATTTTCAACGAACCTAGTACGAATATGTTTATATCATCAATTTATGTCAACGAATTCTGTAATGAAAGATCCGAATCACTATGCCAACATATACAATGCATACGAAAAGAATCCAAAGAAGATTAGAGTTCTAGACAGCACTCTAAGAGAGGGAGAACAACATCCAGGTGTTTCATTTACAAACAAGCAAAGAATCCAAATTGCATGGATGCTAGATTATTTTGGAGTAGATCAAATTGAAATTTCACCAGTTGTATCAAATGACCATAAAGAGGCAACTAAAACAATTATCAAACAAGGACTAAAGGCAGACATTGTTTCTCATGGACGTGCTCTTAAAGAAGACATTGATGTATCATTAGATTGTGATGCAAAGTGGTGTGCAGCATATCTAGGAATTTCAGACATTCATCTTAAAGACAAGCTTCGCATTTCAAGAGATGATGCTCTTAGTAGAGCTGTTGAGACAGTAGAGTATGCAAAATCTCATGGATTAAAGATTAGATTTACAGTAGAAGATGGAAGTAGAGCTGAACCAGAGTTTTTGCTCAAAATATGCAAAGCAATAGAAGAAGCAGGTGTTGACAGAATTAGTTTACCAGATACTGTCGGAATATTACGACCTATTGGAATGTATAATTTTGTAAAAAAGGTAAGAGACTCAATTGATGTACCATTAGATGCACATGTTCACAATGATATCGGGTTTGCAGTAGCAAATGCCTTTTCAGCATGCGATGCAGGAGTAGATCAAATTCATACTACCATTGACGGTATTGGAGAAAGAACAGGAATACCTCCACTTGCAGAAGTTGCAGTTGCTTTAACATATCTATACAAATCACCAAATGATTTCAGATTAGACATGTTACTAGATTTGTCTAGATTAATTGAAGAATATACAACAATCAAGCCTTACGACTCAAAACCAATAGTAGGATCATCAGCATACAAACACAAAGCAGGAACACATCTTGCAGCAATTCTAAGAAATCCAGCAGCGTATGAACCCATACCACCTAGGGCAGTTGGAAACAGAAGGAGAATCGTTTTTGGAGAATTGGCAGGAAAGACAGGAGCTGCCTACCTGATGTCATTGTTAGGATTAAAGAAAGACGATGATAGTGCAAAGGCTGTAGCAGCTGGATTAAAGGGTCTTAGAATGGGAGATCTGATTGAAATTCCACTTGAAGACAGACTTGAAAAGATAATTAACGATAAATAGAGAGGAGGTGGAGAAGAAAATATGTCAAAATGTGAAGAATGTGATGCAGATATTTCCATACCAAGTGATGCACTTGAAGGAGAAATTGTAACATGTCCGGAATGTGGCGCAAGTTTTGAATTAGCAAAAGGTTCAGATGGTTTCGATCTAAAGCCTGCCCAAACGGTTGGCGAGGATTGGGGGCAGTGAGTCCTGACGTTACGATTCTTTACGATACCATCCGTTGGGAAGAAAAAGGCCTACTAGAAGCAGGTAAGAAAAAAAACATCAACATACAGATGGTAGATTGTAAGAAGATAGCATTAGATTTAGAAAAAAAGCCTGAAGATTATGGAGTTGTCATACAAAGATGCGTAAGCTATTACAGAAATTTACATTCGACTGCAGCACTAGAAGGGTTGGGAGTCAAAGTGATCAATTGTCTCAACACTGGAATTTTTGCAGGAAATAAATTATTTACACATATGCTGCTAAAGAAAGCAAGAGTACCAACACCAGATGCAACAGTTGCTTTTTCAAAAGATGCAGCTTTAGAAGCACTAGATACACAGGGATACCCCAAAGTAATCAAACCAACAGTTGGAAGCTGGGGTAGATTAATCTCAAAATTAAATGACAGAGATTCTGCTGAAGGAATTATTGAAAGTAGAGAAAACATGTATCCTATTTATCAAGTTCATTATCTAGAAGAATTTGTAAAAAGGCCACCCAGGGATATTAGGGCCATCATGGTAGGAGACAAAATTGTTGCTGCTATTTACAGAAACTCTGAGCATTGGAAAACTAACATGGCTCTTGGAGGAGTGGCAGAACCATGCGAAGTTACACAAGAGATGGAAGAAATGTGTATTAAGGCAAAAAAAGCAGTTCAAGGAGATATCGTAGGTGTAGATTTGATGGAAAGTGATGAGAAAGGATTGGTTGTTCATGAAGTAAACAATACAACGGAATACAAGAACACTGTAAGAGTGTGCGAAGTTGACATTCCTTCCCTAATGCTAGACTATGCACTGAAGATAGACAAGTAAGAATTGGACACTCATTTTACAGTTACACCAAGATTTGCAACAAAGATGCTTGAGAAAGCTCTTAGACTTTACACACCATCTCTTAGTGAAAAACCAATGGCAGAATTTCTTGCAGACAAATGTGATGATTTAGGATTTGAAGATATACAAATTGACGAAGTAGGAAACGTGATTGCTCGAAAAGGTTCAGGTAGTCCAACGATCATGTTATGTGGCCACATGGATGTGGTACCAGGTAAAGTCAAAGTCAGAAAAGAAGGAGATTCACTTTACGGCAGAGGTGCATCTGATGCAAAAGCACCATTAATGGCAATGCTATTTGCTGCAGCATCAATCCAAAACAACAATGGAACAATAATTTTTGTGGGAGCAGTTGATGAGGAAGGAAATGCCACTGGAATTAAAAATCTAGTAAAAAAGAAGATGGGAGTAGATTATGCTGTTTTTGGAGAACCAAGCGGAATCAAACAAGTTACAATTGCATACAAAGGAAGATTGGCAATTAATCTCAAGATAAGTGTAGAAGATAGCTCACATGCAAGTGCACCATGGCTTTCAAAAAATGCAATTTTAGAATCAATGATTTTTGCAAGAGAGTTAAAAGAAAAATTAGAAGCAAATCAAGAGGACAAGACAAAAGGAATGTTGTTGACTGCAACTATGACAGAAGTAAAAGGAGGAACAAGTCATAACGTTACTCCAAAAGAATGTGAGACAACTTTTGATATCAGAATACCTGTAGATATGAACTGTAAATCTATTGAACAAAAAATTGCAAATTTAGTCAAGGAAATTGCAGAAAAAAGAGAGGTAGAAGCATTTTACTCGATTCTTGATGAAACAGAGCCATTTGAGGCAGCACACAACTCTCCTTTGGTACGTGCATTTACGCTTGGAGTTATGGATGTAGAGCATTCTAGACCAAAATTAATTAGAAAAACAGGTACTGGAGACATGAATGTACTAGGAACTCAATGGAATATTCCAGTTGTAACATATGGTCCAGGGGATCCTCATGAAGCTCATACAATTGATGAAAAGGTCTCAATTGAAGAATATCTCAGAGGAATAGAAATTATCAAAAAAATGCTACAGCACTTAAAAAGACTTCATGATAGAAAGATAGAGTAATGCTGTGGTTTGTAGGTTTAGGAATCTCAGGATTCAAATCAATTCCTAATGAAGCAATTGATGTTTTAGCAAAAGCAGATATCGTATATCTTGAACAGTTTACAAGTCCTATTGGAAAATCAGATTTAATTAAAATTAAAAATGTAACAAAGGGAGAATTCAAACCAGCAAAGAGATGGTTAGTAGAAGATGGAAATGAGATTTTAGAGAGTGCAAAGAAAAAGAAAGTCGTTCTATTATCATATGGGGATCCATACATTGCAACAACACATATTGAATTACGAGAAAGAGCAATTAAAGAAAAAATAAAAACACATTCTATTCACGCATCATCATCATTAACTTCAATGATTGGTGAATGCGGTTTACATTTTTACAAGGTTGGTAGAATCGCCACAATAATGAGTGAAATGAAATCACTTACAACACCATACTATGTAATTTACAAAAATGTGATCGAGGGGAATCATACAGTACTTCTTTTAGAGTTTAATCAAGACAAAGATTTTTTCTTAGATCCTAAAGATGCATTAAATGGTTTATTAGAAACTGAAAAAGGACAACGAAGAAAAGTAATCAGTCCATCAACTTTTGCCATAGTTGCATCAAGAATTGGATTCAAGGATCAGGAAATAATTTCAGGTAAAATTTCGAGCCTGAAAAAGAGAGATTTTGGTAAGCCTCCACACACAGTAATAATTCCAGGTAGGTTACACTTTACAGAATCAGATGCATTGAAAGTTTTGGGCAAATGCGATGACGAGCCCTTTGATAATTCTGAGAAAACAAGAAAGATTTCTGTTCAGATGATGGAAAAATATGTTCCAATGGTAAGAGAGGCACTAGAAGAAGTTGAACCATATTACAAGGATCAAAAAGAATTTCAGACAATTTTAGAGAATGCAGAATTGTATGTTAAAGACGCAGAAAAATTCCTAGAAGATGGACAAGATGAAGTGGCCATTCTAAGTATCGGGTATGCAGATGGATTGGTGGATGCGTTAAGGTTGGCAAAAGGCCTAGATCCTAAGATGTAATTTTAGCGATGAATTAAAGAGAGGGAGAAGATTAAAAGAAATATTGGAACAAAATCAAAAAATAATTCTTTCTATATTGTATGTATGTCAAATTGAAGGCACAAAACCAATTGAAAAAATTAAAGAAAAAACCATTATTTCAGATGATGAAATAAAATCCAAAATCGATGAATTGGTTAAAAATCAATTTCTTGAAGAAGACGGAAACACACTCACAGAGTTAGGAAGAAATGCATTACAAGTGGTCCTAGCTGGAGGAGTTTTTGATATCATTCATCCAGGGCACATCCATACACTCAATTCTGCAAAAGCATTAGGAGATATTCTTGTAGTGGTAGTTGCCACAGATAACACTGCAGTAAAAATGAAGAAGCGAAAGCCACTACATTCTCAAGAACAAAGAAAAGAATTGGTGAATTCATTATCAATGGTAGACCTTTGCTTAATTGGGCAAGAAGATGACATTTTCAAGACTGTAAATAATGTGAGACCAGAAATAATTGCACTAGGATATGATCAAGTTCACCAAGAGAAATTCATCACAGATGGTTGTAAAAGAATTAATCTTGATGCAAGAGTTGCAAGATTGCAATCTCCAATTCCAGAAAGCTCTAGTTCAAAAATTCAAAAAGAATACGGGGAATCAATTCACGGAATTTAGGTTACTGCTTAGCTGTTAAAACATGGCATTTTGCTTTGTGATGAATTGTATTGATTATATCATCATAAAGAGTGGATTCAGTCATGGACAACTTTGGATAATCTACAATAAGTAAACCAACTTTATTTTCAATAACATAATCTATAATCCAATGGGCAATAGAATCAGTCAAGGCAAATTTGGTTGTAATTGGAACATTTTCTTTTTGTGCAATTTTTTCCCATTTAGAAAGTTCATTTTTGATTTGATCTTTTCTTTTTTGTAAAGCAATCTTATCTGTTTTAGTTTCAAAGAAATGAAATGTTGGGGGTTTTTGATAAAAGCACTCAATTATAGAAAGAGGACATTCTAATTTCTTTGCTAGTTGTAATCCAAGCTCAAAAGATTTCTTGTCATGAGTTGGAGTAATTATAGCAACTGTAATTTGTTTAATCAAACATTATTTTCTATAATGACGGGCTTAATCAGTTTTTGGTTATATGTTAACAGGAATCTTAATTGTCACTTTAGAGCCATCTTTTAATTTTGCAGTTTTTCGCAAACAGGATTTGGATATCAATTCAATTACAGAATTATCGTGATGTGTGCGTTCAAGCAAAATCAAATCACAATTAATTGAATTGTTTAATTTCGCAGGGAAGCATTTAACCCACCCATATGTTCGCTTTTCATCTGAGAAGCTCTTAATTTTAATCCCATCCAAAGTTTCAAACTGCTTAATTGCTTCTTGATGAATTTTTTGATCTAGCCTTACATTAAGAGTTCCCGGAAACGGAATATAACCAATTTTTGATTTGAATTGTTTTGTGTATCCTTTTAGCCCCATGTAGTATGCGCCTTCGCCCATTCCAGAAATTAAAGTTCCTTTCAGTTCAATGTGAGAAGGAAAAGAGTCTAAGCTTTTTTGTAAAATTGCAGATAGTTTTACCATTTCAGAAAAACCTTTTGAGGTAATCTTTACAGAGATGTTTCTTCCACTTATGATTCTGTCAATGAATTGGTTTTGCTCTAATTCAAGCAGATGTTTTGATGCAGATTGTTGGGATTTCTTAATATTTTTTCCAAGAGACGATGTTGTGATTGTAACATAGTTGTGTTTTGCACCTTTAGATAAAAGATAAGATAGTGTTAGGATGTGCTGAATTTTTAGTTCAGGCATCTAAGATCCTATGCTACGCCCAAGTCACCGAATGTTTTGAGGGTCATTCCATCAGAGTTTGACAATTTAGCTACCCGGTGTCCAATGACACATTCAATTCCTGCGTTTTTGGCACCCTCTAAAAGTCTCTGAGTGATGATTCCATCTAGTAAGAGATATTTGATTCCAGACTGAGTTGAGAGTTTACTAACTACCTCACTTATTGGAACTTTGAAGATTTCATTATTGTCAGCATCAAGTGCAACTGCTTCAAGAGTTTCATTTAGAGTTGGAAAAACTTTTGATGCCATTTCAGCAAGAGGTTTATCATCTTCGCTTTTGAGCGAGGCTGTTGGTTTTCCACCCTTAATTTCTTCAGCAATAGGACTTAGAATTTCATCAATTCTTTGAGGAGTTAATTCTTCAACTTCAACATCATTATCAGCTCTTAGTTCATAGTCAATTGGAACAACTGATTTGAGTTCTTTGAGAATAAATCCACCTGACCTATCACCATCTAAGAATGCTACAACAGTATCTTTAGAGTTACATAATTCTTTGATAGATTCATCAATTTTTGCACCTTCAATTGCAAGAGCATTATCATATCCAGCTCTGAGAAGGTTGATTACATCTGCTCGTCCCTCAACTAAAATTACCCAATTAGAATCAGCAAGACCAGAACTGCAAGTAAGTTTAGAGGGCCCATATGTAGATAATTTTTTAGAATCACCTTGATGAACATCATTTAGCATAGTTTCTCCTTCACTGACAGTTTTAGTTGCCCACTTTTGCTTAATCTCTTTTGCACGTCTTACAATATCGTCTTTCTTTGCAGCACGTACATCATCAATTGCTTCTAGTGTGAATTTGCAATCAAATGGACCTACTTTGTCAATGCTTTCAATTCCTGCTGCAATTAATGCACAAGTATCAATATCAGTACTCATAGGAATTAATGCATCACCAGCAGTAGTGTTTGCAGTAGTTCTTGCACTTACTTCAATGCGACCTACTTTAGAAACTCGTTGCAGTTCATTCAGATTCATCTCAGGGCCTAACAGTCCTTCTGTTTGGCCAAAGATGGCTCCGATTATATCTGCCCTTTCAACGAGCCCATCAACTTCATAGGAAAGTTTAACATGATATTTGACAATTCCTGATTGAGGCATAAATTATTCATCTCCTTAATTATCATATTTTGACTCTCTGTATTCGATATATGAGGGTATCGCAAAATTTTGCATTAAAAAACTAAAATCAGTCAAAAAATCTGCCTGCATTGCAAGCGCTAGATAATGTAAAAATGAAAAATGATGGTGTGTTTATTCAGTACTAAATGAATGACCGCATGAACAGGATTTTGTAACATTTGGATTGTTAATCTTAAATCCAGAACCCATTAGGCTTTCAATATAGTCAACGTTTGCACCTTGTAGATGGTCAACGCTGTAACTGTCAACTAGAAGTTTTACACCATTTTCTTCCATGACTATGTCATCTTCTTCTGGTGCTTTTTCAAAGCCCATTCCGTAAGATAAACCAGAACAGCCTCCACCTTGAACATATACCCTAAGGTATTCAGGAGATTCTGCTTCTTCTTTCATGAATTCTTTGATTTTCTCAGCTGCTTTTGCAGTAACTGTGATCATCTTTTGTGTTTGTTCAGTTGCCATAATGAACAAAAAAGTAGTTTTTAAATATAATAAGCTTTTCCAACCCAACACACTAGGAATAAAAGAATATTGCTACTTTTTACCAAAATCTAGTGATCAGTAATATGTTTGACAAGGTCACTAGAGGTAATAATACCAACAACCCTATCATCAATTACAGGTAATTTTCTAACATTTCTTGTAGACATTAAATCTGAAGCAGTCCAGAGATCAGAATCAGGATCAATAGAAATCAATGGAGATGACATTATTCGCCTAACAGGTGTATCAATAGGGTAAGAGTGAGCAGTAATTTTTATTGCAAAATCCCTATCAGTTACAATTCCAACAGGTAAACCATTTTCTAAAACAACAATTGCCCCAGCCCCAGAGTCCTCCATCAGTTTTGCAGCATCAGTTGCTGAAACTGATGAATCAATAGACAAAACGGAATTACTCATAATTTCTTTTACAGGAGTTTTGTGCTGAAGTACATCAGAAGTCATGTTGAGTAATATACAAAGGGATATTTCAAAGGATTAATTGAATTTCAATCATGATAATCATGTTCATCAAAATCAGAACCTAATCGGATAGTTAGGATTACAGTGGAATCAGTTGTCTGAAATTTTAATTCTTTATCAGGTAGGAAACTACGAAAAACTTGAGTCAGGAGTTGTTCTGTAAAAACAGACCACTTCATTCCCAGTTCATGCTGAATCAAAAAGATATGTCTGTCACCTTCAACTCTATGATCAGAGTTCATTCCAGATGCCCTCATGTAATCTTCTAAGGTTTCAATACAGCGTTTAAGGTCATAACCACCTTTGATAAACATAACAGTGTCCTTAATCATTGGAAAGATCAATGTAATGATTTCATCAATATCTTTTCCATCAAGTTCGCTACCCAAAGATTCTAAGATTCCTTTTGGAACAGGAATCATTCCTACTTTGTTTGAAAATCTGTCCCATTGAACATACTTTTCTAGAATTTGTTTTACAAGGACATTTTGAGATATACTTTTCATAGTAGCTTCTGTCTCTAATTCATTAACTAATTTTTCAGGTAGTCTATATGTAATACTACGAGTAGGTTCTTTCTTTTGATTATGGGTCTGCCTATTTGAAACCAATTTTTCTTTCATGATGTTTTGGTTTTTCAGTTATAAAATGATAGTTAACTCGTGCTAGACGAGTTAGGAACAATCTCAATGGTGGTTTCTTCCAGATTGCATTGAAGAGAGATTGATTTTACCTTACTCTTGTAAAGGAAGTATTTTTTTCCATCCTCATTTATGGAGCCAGAGATTGCAAGTAATTTTGCATCATATAGGGTTTGCAATCTTCTGTATACGGTACTAATTGGGATTTTTTTATCACTAGATAACTCCATTGCAGATTTTGGTTTTTCTAGTGTATCATGGAGGATTTGTTTGCAATATTTGTCAGCTATGACTTCTAAAATTACTTGCTTTCTTTCATCGTCCATTATTTTTCTTGTTTGGATTAATTCTTGCATGATTATCATATGAGATAATGAGATAAAATGAAGCAGTACACATTGCAAGACACTGCACACAAATCCTATAAATCACATTGAATTTTACATGCAGTATGAATCGTTTGCCAAAAGTTGCATCTGTTTTAATTTTGGTCTTTTCGATTTCAATAGTTTCTCTTTCTATTAATTTTGCAAATGCAGAATCTGTTCCTGAATGGGTAAAAAATACAGCATTATGGTATGGCGAGGGAATTGTTTCTGAGGGTGAATTTCTTAATATGATAAAATTTTTGATTGAAAACAAAGTGATTGTGTTAGATAGTATTGTGGAACCAATTCCACAAGCAGTTAATTCACAAATCATAATTCCAAATGGTAACTTTGATGTAACTGGTGCAGGGTTTTACTCACCATTGAATCTAGAGATTCCAGCAGGAACCACAGTTACATGGGTAAATGATGATTCAGTACCTCACAATATCCAAAGTATAGATGCAAAGGGAAAGGTCATTCAGTTGTTTAACAGTCCCCCACTAAATACAGGAGACAGATTTGAGTTTACATTTGATGATGAAGGAGTTTACAAATACTACTGCTCATTCCATCCTTGGAGAGTAGGATTAGTTACAGTATCATAGAATCAAACTTTTGTAATAAAATAAGAGGGAGATAGGAAATAGCTATTTCTTTGACTTGTTAACAAATGCAGTCATTCTCTCTTCACGGTCTGGATGTGTAAAGCAGTTTCTCCAAGCAAGGAGTTCTAGTGCAAGACCAGTATCAAGATCTGCATTTCTTCCCTTGTTGATTGCAACTTTAGACATTAAAACGCCCATTGCAGAGTTTCCAGCAATTTGTTGTGCCATTTTCAAAGCTTCTTCTTGTAGGGATGCAAGAGGAACGACTTGATTTACAAGACCAATCTCTTTTGCCTCATCTGCTTTGATCATTTTACCTGTGTAAACAAGTTCTTTTGCCTTGGCTATTCCCACGATTCTCATCAATCTTTGTGTTCCACCCCATCCAGGAGGAACACCAATTGTTACTTCTGGTTGACCAAGTCTAGCAGTATCTGCTGCTATTCTAATATCACAAGACATTGCAAGTTCACAACCTCCACCTAAAGCAAAACCGTTAACGGCTGCAATTGTTGGTTGCTTAACTAATTCAACTGTTGCAGTAACAAGTTGACCAGTTTTTGCATATTCTACTGATTCGTCTGCAGAAATTTTGGACATATATTCAATGTCTGCGCCAGCAGAAAATGCTTTTTCACCTTCACCAGTCAAAATGATAACTTTGACATCATCATTATGATTTAGTTCTTCAAAAGTTTTGATTAGTTCTTTTGCAACATCAGTGTTCATGGCATTTAGTTTGTCAGGTCTGTTGATTTTAACAGTACAAATGCCATCAGAAGTAGATGTGGTAACTAGTGACATGAAAATTTGTCAAGCCATGCGAGACTTAAATGTTATCTATTTTCCGAGGAATTTGCCCCATTGAGATAATGCAGCAGCAGCTTCAACCCAAGTTCGTAGGTCTTGGTAAACTGGAACATTGTGTTTCTCAACTAATTTTGCCATTTTTTCGGTGTATGGTCCACCATTACATCCAACTAAAAGTGGTTTCTTTCTTTTCTTTTGGAAATCAGCAAGATGATCAACAATTGTCTCTTCTAATGGATCATCTTGGAAAACAAACCACGGCATTGCTATATCGATATTTTTTTCATCCATAAATTGCTGAATCACAAATCTGTAATCTTCTGCAGTTGCGCCACCACCTACATCAGCAGGATTACCACTATGGATAGGAACTGCTGGTGGGAAATGAGCCTTCATTTTTTTGACACGTTCTGGAGATAATTTTCCAATTGTAAGACCAAATCTTTCTAACTGATCCATTCCACCAATCATAGGACCAGCTCCATTACTAGTCATTGCAACTTTGTTGCCCTTTGCAGGTGGTTGCCATGCCAGTGCCTTTAGTACTCCAGCAAGTTGCTGATAACTGTCAACTGAGATAATTCCTGCTTGTTTGAATGCACCCATAATGATTGCATTTGAGCCTCCAAGCGATCCTGTATGAGATGCAGCTTGTTTTGCTCCTGCAGCTGTTCTTCCACTCTTCCAAATTACAATTGGTTTCTTCTTTTCTTTCATTACACGTTTTGCGACATTGATGAATTTTCTACCATCACCAAATCCTTCAACGTACAATCCAATTACTTTAGTTTGAGGATCATTTGCAGCATACCAAATCATATCTGCTTCATCAACATCAGAACGATTACCAAAACTAATCATCTTGGACAAACCAAATGTGTCTGCACTTTCTAACATACTAATTCCCATAGTTCCACTTTGTGAGAAAAAGGCAACAGGGCCTAATTTGGAACGTAACATTCTTTCTTGTCCTTGGAATGCACAATCAAGACGATTAGCCGCATTGAACATTCCAATACAGTTTGGACCAATAATTCTGATTTTGTGTTTTTTAGATAATCTAGCTACTTCAGCTTCATATGCTGCTCTTTCGCCACCAAGTTCTTTTCCTCCACCAGATACAATTACAACGCTGTGAACTCCTTTCTTTGCACAATCCTCTAGAACAGGTGGAGTCATAGACAAATCTACAGAGACTACAACAAGATCAACTTTGCCTGGAATTGCTGAAACTGATGGATAACATTTCTGGCCAAAAATTTTATCAGCCTTTGGATTAATTGGAATTACCTTTCCTTTGAAATTATAATTTACTAAACTATCTAAGATTGAATTACCAATCTTTCCAGGTGTTGCAGAAGCCCCAACTAATGCGACAGTTTTTGGAGTAAAGAACGTCTCCATGTTGTCTATGTTTGGTTTTGCTTTTGAGATAGAGTTCTTCTTTATCTCTTTGTTTAAGATAATTTTTGCATCAACTACAAAGTGAGATTTTGGATATACAATTACTGGGTTAAAGTCAATACTGTTAATGTAATCTGCATTTTCTACGCCTAATTTTCCGATGTTTACTAACATTTTTGCAATCATGTTAGTGTCAATTGGTTCACTTCCTCTGAAACCTTTGAGAAGTTTTGAGCCTTTGAGTTCATTTAACATTGATTTTGCATCAGAGGTTGTAATTGGAAGCATTCTAAATGCAACATCCTTCATTACCTCTGTCATGATACCTCCCATTCCAACCATAATGATTGGACCAAATTGAGAGTCATTTTGGATACCTACAATTAATTCAACGCCTTTTGGAACCATTTTTTCTAAAAGAATTCCTTTAACATTGACACCTTTCTTTTTAGATAGTCGACCATACATGTCTTTGAATGTCTTTTTTACATCATTGACATTATCTAATCCGACTTTAACTCCACCAACATCTGTTTTGTGTAAGATTTGCGGAGATACCACTTTCATAACAAGTGGAAAACCAATTTTCTTTGCTTGCTTTGCTGCATCTTCGGCAGAAGTAACTAAAGCATAAGGTGGTACTTTGACTCCATAAGTTTTGAGAATAGATTTTGATGATTCTTCAGTGATGACCTTGTGATCAGTTTGGATAATTTCGTCAAAAATTTTCTTAACTGCAGCCATCGCTCGATCGATGGAATCAAAACTCAGTATATTAAACTTTGGTCAAAGATGAAATTCTGATTTGTAATTATTGTAAAAATTCTCCATATTTGATTTTACAATTGAAATATTTTCATTAATGTCTGAACGGATTTTTTGAGGATTAATTCCAGGAATCTGTTTTATCTTTTCTTCAGTGTTATCAAGCCAAAGATTTACCATCTCTTCATTTACTTCGATATGAAATTGCAATCCCACAGCACTCTTGTATTGAAACGCTTGGTTTTGGTAATACTCAGATGAGGCCAATCTGACTGCATCATCAGGCAAATCAAACGTATCTCCATGCCAATGAAATACAGTAAATGGGTTACTGAATCCTGAAAAGAGTGTTGATTTATTGTTTATTTTCAAATCATTGTAAAAGCCAATTTCTGTTTTTGTGCCAGAATATACTTTACCTCCAAATGTTTTTGCAATTAATTGAGAACCCAAACATATTCCTAAAACAGGAATGTCTTTTTCAACAGAGTTTTTGATTAATTGTTGTTCTGCTTTAAGATAAGGTAAATCATCATTCGCACTTTCAGGGGCTCCTAAAATTACAACAAGTGAAAAATTCTTGTCAGGTATTGATTCATGTTTTGCATTAATTGATGTAATGTGAAATCCATCTGTTTTTAGAAGATCTCCAAGATAACCAGAGCCTTCAATTCTTGTGTTTTGTACAAGTAATACATCAGACATGTTTTGTGTTTACAAAAGTGCTTAATATGTTGAAATGGATTAAACAATGTGCTTGTAACAGAACAGGAAATTTCAGAACTGCAAAATTTTATTTCTCAATTAAATTCTGTAATTGACGGTGTTGTAGTTGTTGAAGGAAAAAGAGATTGCGATGCACTAAGAAAGTTAGGGTATCAAGGAAAAATTTTAGAATTTTACAAGTTTGGGGGTATGATCAATTTTACTGATTCTGTTTCAAAATATAAAAAAATTATAGTTCTTTTTGACAGAGATAAAAAAGGAAGACACCTTACAGGAAAAACAATTCATCTATTGCAGAGAAGAACAAAGGTGGATCTCTCATACAAAAGAAAACTACGACAAATTACAAAAGGGAAAATTATGTTTATCGAGCAATTGGTTTGTTACGAATCTTATCTAGTCTAAGGCCAAATGCCTTTTTGGTCAAAGGCCTCAAGAACTCTCTCCACAGCTAAAACCATGGTTGCCTTTCTCATATCGATTTTATGTTTTTTAGATAATGCATATGCATCTTTGAATCCTTTAGTGATATTTTTCTCCATCTTGTTTGCAACCTCATCAAAAGTCCAGTAGTATCCCATGTTGTTTTGAACCCATTCTAGGTATGAGATACACACACCGCCGGAATTGGCCAATATATCAGGAATTACTAGGATTTTCTTTTTGTAAATAATCGGGTCTGCTTCAGGTAGTGTTGGACCATTTGCAGCTTCTGCAATAATTTTGCATTGTAGTTTATTTGCAATTTTTGCTGTAATTTGATTTTCAAGTGCTCCTGGAACTAAAACATCACATTTTGTTGTAAGCAATTCTTCAGTTGAGATTTTTTTACTTCCAGGAAATCCAACAACACTTCCTTTCTTTTGTTTGTGTTCTATGATTTTACTTACCTTTGCTCCTTTTGGAATTGAAATGGAACCTTTAGAATCACTAACTGCAATTACTTTAGCACCCATCTTCTCAAGATATTCACCTGCAAATGTTGATGCATTACCAAATCCTTGCAAGACAACTTTTGCACCTTTGAGATTTAATTTGATTGCCTTTGCAGCTTCTCTAACGGTATATGCTGCACCTAAACCAGTTGCAACATTTCTTGCAAGAGAACCTCCCATTGAAATTGGTTTTCCAGTGATAACACCTGGAGAATATTTGTTACCGTTTAATTTGCTAAATGTATCCATGATCTGTGTCATCTCTTTTCCTGTTGTGTAAACATCAGGTGCAGGAATATCTTTTTCAGGACCTATTACTTCGGAAATTTTATATGCAAATCCACGAGTTAATCTTTCTAATTCGTTTTCGCTAAGCTTTTCAGTTTTAGGATTAACATAGATTCCACCTTTACCGCCACCTAATGGAACATCAACTATTGCACATTTCCATGTCATCCAAGATGAGAGTGCCATAACTTCACGTTCCATATATTCAACACCACCTTCTGGATTGAAATATCTAATACCGCCTTTGTAAGGACCTCTATCATTATTGTGTTGACTTCTAAAACCTGTGAAAACTCTAATCTTTCCGTTATCCATTGTTACAGGAATTTTTACTCTAAGAATTCTATTGGGCATTGCAAGGTATTCACGTATACCTTTGTCTTTAATTCCCAAAACATCACATGCATCGTTAACTTGTTTGGTTGCATTTGCAAAGGGATCATTCTTAACCAAGACGATCGTTCTAGCAACATTCCAATTATATAAGTTTGGTTAAAAATCTCTGATCGCTTTTCATAACATGTGATTAGATGTAGACTTTTTTGTGATTCAACTTTCTATCTAGTTTATCAATTGCTTCATCTAAAGCAGCGATATTCATTTCAAGGAAGTTTGACAAGTGAAAAATTGCACCGTATTTTTCACCAATTTTAGAAACCATATTGTTTTTCTCAAGTACTTTCATGTGATGCTGTATGGCTTTGTAATCAAGATCAAGTTCTTGGGATAACTGGTGAGTATTGTATGGTTTTTCAAGCAGGCTCATAATAATTCGCAATCGGGTAAACCCACCTCTAGTGCTAGTAAACAAATAAAGTAATAATTTTCTAGTTTGCCTGTCAGGCTTTCTTTGTTCAGAGACTTGTCTGGATCTAAGGGTTTTCTTGAATTCAAGTAATTGGTTTACCATTTCCTTAAAGTATAATGCCCACTTTTGCTTAAAACCCTATTTCCAGATCTTTTCCACATTCAGACTGTGATAATTACCCTTAAATTGACTGAGAATGAACTCGTGATAACATGATGGCATCACGTGGTTACGATATGACCCCTACCATGTATTCTCCAGACGGCAGAATTTACCAAGTAGAATACGCAATTGAGACCGTAAAAAGAGGAACTCTAGCAATTGGAGTTCTTAGTAAGGAAGGAGTCATCATGGCAGTTGAAGAAAAGCCTCGTACATTACAAAGTACAGATGTTACACAGAAAATTTTCCAAGTAGATTATCATATAGGAGTTGCAGCTGCAGGATACATTCCTGATGCACGTGTTCAAGTTGACAGTGCAAGATTCTTTTCACAAGGAAACAGAATGACATATGACGAATCAGTTGAAGTTGCAACAGTTGCAAAACATCTAGCAGATCAAGCACATCAATTCACTCAATATGGAGGAGTTCGTCCAAATGGAGTTTCAATGATTATTGCAGGTGTTGATCAAAAAGGAGAATCAATCTATGTAACAGATCCTAGTGGAACTTATGTTCAATTTGCAGCAATTGCAATTGGAGCAGGTTCTGATGATGTAAATGCATTTTTGGAGAAAAATTACAAAGATGATTTGAGTTTGGAGGATGCAGCAGCATTAGCAATTGCAGCAATTAAACTAAAGGCAGAACAAAAAGAAGGAGTCAACGACATCAAAATGGCAAAGATTTCATCAGAATCCAAGATATTTGAGAAAGTTTCTGAAGCAGATTTACAAAAATATTCTCAAACCGCATCAAAGTTTGTTCCATAATAGAATTTTAGATTTGAAAGATATTCATTTCAGTGTATAGAGACGATAGATAATGGGTTTAGGAAGTTATTGGGGCGAAGTAATGGAAGTGCTTCGTGAAATTATTCCAGTTTATGATAAAGTAAATTCAATCATATCATTAGGAAAAGATGTAGAGCACCGAAATCGTGGTATTTCAAAGAGGGTTGTTCCTGGAAACAAAATACTTGATGCAGGTTCAGGTTTTGGCAACATGTCAAAGACTGCTCTAAAGTTAACTGATGGAAAAATTACAGTTACACTTTACGATCCTTTAGTTCCAATGCTCAAGAATACTGGTACTCATTTTGATAAAACACCTAACATGGCAAATGGTGTTTTTGAACACATTCCATTTAGAGATGAAGAGTTTGATGCAGTATTGTGTGGTTATTCCTTAAGGGACGCAATAAATCTAAGAATTGCAATTAGTGAGATTCACAGAGTTTTAAAAAAAGAAGGAAGGTTTGTGATTGTAGATTTGGGAAAGCCAGATGAAGCATTAATCAGAGCAGGAGTTTCATTTTATCTTAGATGTATTTTACCAATTCTTGCATTTATTGCGGGAGGTAGACTAGGATTGAAGTTTGGAACACTCTATGGAACTTTCAAAAGATGGCCTCAAAACAAAAAGCTCGAAAGTCTGTTGCTCGAAAAATTCTCTAGAGTTGAATTTGAGAAAGATCTTATGGGCGGAGCAATAATGGTTGCAGCATACAAATGAATAAAGTTCTGATTCTAGTAAACATTACAGGTCTAATCATTGGAATTTCTTATGGACTGCATGGTCCAATTCTTCCAGTATTTGCAAAAAATGTTATAGGTGCAACGTACTCTGAACTTGGTTTTATCGGATTAGCTAATTTCATCCCTTACATGTTCATCCCATTGTTTGTAGGAATTCTTCTTGATAGATTCAATAATGGATATCTTTTAGCATTAGGAACCGCAATAAACTCTACATCAATTTATCTTCTATCAATTGCACAATTAGTTCCTGAAATTATGGGATTCAGAATAATGACGGGTGTAGCTCATGCATTTTTTTGGCCACCATGTGAATCGATCATATCAAATGAAAGTTCTGAGAAAAACAGAGTAAAAAACATCTCATGGTTTACAATGTTTTTTGTTATTGGATTCATGGTCGGACCATTACTAGGAACAGTATTTTTAGAAGGGTTAGACATTACATACAGAATCCTATTTCAAATTACAGCGTTCATTCTAGCAGCTACGCTGATTTCTTCAATACTAGTTTCAAGAAAAAGTGTTAGAAATCATCATGAACATTTTTCATTTTCATCAATCAAGGAAATGAAGAGGTTTCCTGAAGTCATAATTTTACTACTTTTTTGTACATCATCATTTGGCATAATTTTGACAATTTATCCTGCATTTCTAAATGATAATGGGATGACAGATACTGATATTTTGTTACTGTTTTTTGTTTTTGGGATTTCACGTGTGGTATCACTTGCACTGGCAGGAAAGTTTGCAAGAAAGACAAGTCAAACTTTGATTGCTGCAGTGTTTGCAGTATCAGCAGGGCTTGCAATATCAGTGGTTGCAGACTCTATTGCCACTTTTGCAATAGCACTAGTATTGATGGGATTTGGATTTAGCATATTTTTCCCACTAACTTTAGAGATTATTTTGAGCAAGACCAAAAAAGGCATCTCAGGAAAAATTATTGGTGCATATGAAACAGTTTTTGGAATGGGTTGGGCAATAGGGCCAACTATCGGAGGACCATTAACACAATCCTTAGGAGATAATACACCATACATAGTATTTTGTATCATAGGAATTGGAGTAGCACTACTAGCAATTACATATAGAAAGAAATTGGAACCACAAAGAACTTTGTATTAGATATCCATTGTTCCACGTTTCTTAGTGCAGATATCTAGTGCATCAACTACTTCTGTAACAAAGACTTTACCGTCGCCCTTTGTTCCAGTACATGCCACATTTGCAATTGCATTTATGATCTCATCCACCTTAGGATCATCTGCCACACAAATGATCATTTCTCTGCTAAAGAATTCTCCAACCAAAGGAGGATCTTGTGCACCTTGTCCTTGTACTTGATGAACAGTTACACCACCAACGCCTATTTTTTTAATTGCAGCAATAACTGCATCTTTCTTTCCAGATGGAACTATTGTTTCAATTTTCTTCATAAACCAAATTGCAATTGAATTTCTTTAAACCATTAAGTATATTCTCAGAGATGATATTCAAGTCTGAAATTATCAATTAGGCATAATTTCAAACATTACGTTTAATTTCAAATTAAGGCAAATGAGATCATGATAGATTATTCATTAAATGTAGCAGGTAGCGAATGGATAATCATCATTTTTGTTGCACTAGTTTTGATTTTAGGAACAGGTAAGCTTCCAGGAGCTGCAAGGAAGCTTGGAAAAGCAGTCAACGAATACAACAAAGCAAAAAATGGCATCCAAGAAAGCATGAAAGAGGTTACAGATGAATCACCAAAAATTTCAGGGCCAGTAGAATCAGAAAGACAAAAACTAGAAACCATTGCAAAGTCAATAGGGGTTAAAGCAGAAGGTAAAACAGATGATGACCTACGAAAAATTATTTCAGACAAAATTGGTCAAAAGAAGACAGACGAACCAGAAAACAATAAATAGTTATTTTAATTTTTTTATTCGATACAGGTCTTTGTCAAGTCGTTTTTTTGCAAACTTGTAGTAATCAGGAACAACTTCAAATCCAAGAAATCTTCTGTTTAAAGATTTGCTTACAACAGCAACCTGACCTGAGCCAAGGAAAGGATCAAGAACAATATCTTTTTTGTCACTAGAGTACTCTAAGAGTTTCTGTATCAATTCTGATGGAAGTTTTGTTGGTGTCTTTTCATCACCTGTCCAATATTCACGTTTGATGTCCCAAACATCTTCTTTGTCTTTGTAGTGCAGACTACGCCCCTCTGTCGTTTTGTCTTCTTTTTTAAATCTAGAAAATGGAAAGAACTTTCGTTTTTTATCATCTTTGCAAACATACAGACAATGATAGTGTGATGTAACAAACTTTCTTTTAGTTACCACACCAAACTGGTATTTCCAAACAATATGATTAATGGTAGTAAAACCAACATCATCTAATGCTTGCAAAATATCCTTTAGGTTATTCCACCCTGAAAAAACATACATGCTTCCTGAATCTTTTAGAATTCGAAAGACTTCACTCATCCATGCAAATGTGAAATCATAGTAATCCTCAGGCTTGATTTCGTTGTATCCAGAAATTACACGAGATGATGTTCTATTGTAATTTGCCTTTTTTGCCTTAAAATTTATGGCAAAAGGGGGATCGGTAATAACTAAGTCAATCTTGTTCTTAGGAATTGATTTCATCCCATCAATGCAGTTTTGATTGTAAATTTTGTTGATCTCAATTTTTTTCATTTTTAAGTTCAAGATCATTTCCTAGCATAATAATGTCATGGGTAAACACTATGAAGTAACAATAAATCACTAATCATTTCTTAGCAAATAGATCTTGAAGTTATCATGTCCAAAATGCAAGTCAAAAATAGATATTCAAAAGACTTTCAACAAAAAAATGCATGTATCTTGTAGTAATTGTGGTATCGAAGATCTGCTAGAGTTTTCAAAGAATGTAGATGAGGTATTTTTAGAATTTCTATCAAGATATGACAAGGGTCAAGTAACTGAGAATGGATTATCAGAGAACCTCAAAGATGAGGGAATAGTACGTGCTGAAAGTGAGATAAAAGAGATGATTGGTAAAAACAAGCCAGACAAAATTACTGAAGAAATTTTATTTTCAAAAAAAGACTATATTTCACAATACAAAGTTTTGAGCAATCCTGAGCCTAAAATGGGCGGCAAAGTTGAAGATTTGGGATTAGATGAATCAGTCACAGACCATCTCAAAGAATTAGGAATAAAACAATTTTACAAATTTCAAGAAGAGGCAATTGGCGAAATTTCATATGGAGAAAATGTAGTCATTGAGGCGCCAACTGCTTCAGGAAAAACAGAAGCATTTTTGATTCCAGTGATTCAAAGAATAAAAAAAGACGCAACAGATGGAAATGTTTATGCAATTTTTGTTTATCCAACAAAAGCACTTGCAAGAGACCAATTCCCAAAGATCAAAAAGTTTGCAGAAAAAATTGGAATAACAGTAAGTGTCTTTGATGGAGATACAAAGATAGCAGACAGAAGAGAAATCATAGATAATCCCCCACACATTCTTGTCACAAACTTTGATGTTTTACACTATCACATGTGGCACCAAACAAAGTTTTCATCAATATTATCATCAACAAGAATTCTCGTTACAGATGAAGCACATGTATATTCAGGAATTTTTGGTTCAAATGTTCATTACATCATAAAAAGACTCAAAAGAATTTGTGCAAACAAACTCCAATTTGTAGCAGCATCAGCTACACTAGAAGACGCTAAAGAGTTCTGTGAGAAGTTATTTGGAGAAAAGATGCAAAAAATTCAAGGTTCAGGGAAAAAAGATCAGACAGATTTTGCCATGTTATTTCCATCATTACGAACTCAAAGGGCACTAATGGTGGAATTAACAAAAAAACTTACTCAAAAAAATCACAAAACCATGGTCTTTAACAACTCACATCTGAATTCAGAATTACTAGCAATGCAGGCAAAAAGGCAGAAGGTCAACATCAAAGTTCACAGAGCTGGACTGATGGTAAATTATCGAACGTCTGTTGAAAAGCAGTTCAAAGAAGACATGCTTGATGCAATTTCATGTACTCCTACGCTTGAATTAGGCATAGATGTTGGGAATGTTGATTGTGTGATTTCATCCACCATTCCAGTAAATCGATTAATTCAGAGAATTGGCAGAGCTGCAAGAAAGGGACAGCGGGGATATGCATTTTTAGCATTAGGAAATGATCCGATTTCACAATACTACAAGAATCATCCTGATGACTATTTTGAAGATATAGAAAAAACATACATAGATCCAAAGAATCCATTTGTAGAAGAATTTCAAGTTTTAGCAATGGCATGTGACAGACCAATTTCAAAACATGAACTCAAAGAACATCAGGAAGTAATAGAGCACCACATTATCAAAGAGAATCTAAAAGAGTTCAACAATAGAATAGTTCCCAATTTTGATAAAATTAATTCTCTTCTAAACGAATACAGCATTAGAGGTATAGGAAAGTCAATTGACATTTTCTTAAATGATAAAAAAGTAGGAGACAGGATTCTACCAATTGCACTTGAAGAGCTACACAAAGATGCAATCTATTTTCTTGCAGGTATTCGCTACAAAGTAAAAGAATTTGATTATCCAGAAAAAAATTATGCAAAGATTGAAAAGATTCCCAGGGATTACCCATACTATACTAAAGCATTAACGGAAGAATGGCCAACAATTGAGACAGTTTTTGAGAAGAGAGAAGCAAATGGAGTAGAAGTTGCATTTTGTAAATTACATATTGAGAAAAAAGTATACGGGTATGTCAACATTGAACTAGGACAAGAAGTAACACAAGGAGAAAAAGTCCTACTTGATACACCATTAGAATATGATTTTGTTACAAAGGGAATTGTATTTCATGCGCCAAGACCACTCAAAGTAATGGAAGAATCTGAAGACGAAGAATACATAGAGGCAAGTGGATATCATGCAACAGAGCATGTTGTGATTGAAGGAAGCAATATGATTACAGGAGGAGTATCTCAAGACTTGGGCGGCATATCACTTGGTACATCAGGCTTGATTTTCATCTATGATGGAGCCATTGGTGGAAGTGGTGCAAGTAAAGCACTCTACGACAGATTTGAGAAGGTACTTGAAAGGAGTATGTTTATCGTAAAGGAGTGTCCATGCAAAAATGAGGCTGGATGTCCACGATGTACGTTCTCATACAGATGTGGAAATAACAACGAGTATTTGCACAAATATTCTGCATTAGAAATTTTGGAGAGAATCAATGATGGTGAAAAAACACAACTAGTTGATCCTACAGAAGGAGATAGACCTCTAGTATAATCAAAATGGGATAAATATAACAAAAAAATAGAACCATCATGGAAAAGGTAGCTCTTGTTACTGGAAGCTCTTCAGGAATTGGACTAGAATCAGCATTAGCACTTGCAAAAGATGGATATCACACATTTGCCAGTATAAGAAATTTGTCAAAAGCAGGAGAGTTAGAAAATGCTGCAAAAAAAGAAAATCTTCCAATTGATGTAATAGAGCTTGATGTGGACAAAGAAGAATCCATTGTAGCAGCTATTAAAAAAATAATGGAGGATACCGGAAGACTAGATGTCTTAGTAAATAACGCAGGATATGGACAGTTTGGATGCACAGAAGATGTTTCAGTGGAGGATTTTAGAAAACAGTTTGAGACTAATTTTTTTAGTGTTGTAAGAATTATTCAAGAAGTTGCGCCAATCATGAGGAATCAAAAATCAGGAATCATTGTAAACATTAGTTCTGTAGCTGGAAGAATGGGATTACCAGGATCACCGGCATATATCAGTTCAAAGTTTGCATTAGAAGGTTTGGGAGAATGTTTGAGATATGAGCTTGGTCAATTCGGAATCAAGACCACTCTAATTGAACCAGGTGTAATTAAGACAAACTTTTTTGAATCAATGAAAATTCCAGATTCAAAGTCAGATCCAAAATACAAAGAATTAACAGATCATATTCTTTCAGGACTAAAGATGATGGTTCAGATGGGAACAGCCCCATCACAAGTAGCAGAAGTAATAATCAAGGCAATTCATGATGAAGAGATACTTCCAAGATATGTTGTGGGAACTGATGCTGCCATGTTCATGGAGGCAAAGAAGATGAAAACTGACTTGGAATTTGAGAAATATATGAGTAAAGAGCTATTTCCTAGCTGACATCGTACTTGTACGTTAACTTGATATACGCATAGAATCCAGTTTTTGTCAAAGTCCACAATTTTAGAGTGAAAAAGAATGAAATGGAAAACACTACAACACAATGGAATCTTATTTCCGCCAGCTTATGAAGCACAAGGAATCAAGATAAAGATCAAAGGAGAAAAAGTAGATCTTAATTTAGACCAAGAAGAGATGGTATACCAATGGGCAAAAAAGAAGGATACACCATACGCCCTAGACAAGATTTTTCAAAAAAACTTTACAACAGATTTTGCAAAGACTCTAGATTCTAAATTTAAAAAAATTTCATATGAAGACATCGACTTTTCAAATGCCTACAAACTTGTAGACAAGGAAAAAGATCTCAAAGAGATGATGACAAAAGAAGAAAAAAAAGCAATTGCATCTAAAAGAAAAGAACTTCGAGAAGAGCTCAAGGCAAAGTACGGAATTGCAATAATGGATGGGGTAGAAGTCGAGGTTGGAAACTATATGGCAGAACCCCCAGGAATTTTTATTGGCAGAGGAGAACACCCACTTAGAGGACGATGGAAGCCTCGCGTCACTGCAAAAGACGTCACACTAAATCTTGGAAAAGAAGCCAAAGTTCCCAAAGGAGAATGGGGCAAAATTATTCATGATAATGATTCAATGTGGCTTGCAAGTTGGATAGACTATCTCACACAAAAAAGAAAGTATGTTTGGCTTGCAGATACTGCAGGGCTAAAACAAGAAAGAGACAAGGAAAAGTATGAAAAAGCAGTAAAACTTGCAAAAGAGATTGACAAAATTAAAGACAGGATTGTAAAAGATATGAAAAGTAGTGACCCAAAAATCAGTAGAATTGCTACTGCATGTTATTTGATTTATAGAACCGCCATGAGAGTTGGAGACGAAAAAGATCCAGAAGAGGCAGATACTGTAGGTGCAACTACACTAAGAAAAGAGCATATCAAAATCACAACAGATGCAATAGAGTTTGACTTTTTGGGAAAAGACAGTGTGAGATGGCAAGAGACAGTCAAAGCAGTAGGACATGACAAACAATTCCAAGAAAATCTAAAAAAATTGGTTGAAAAGAAAAAACCAAAAGATGAGATTTTCCACGACATTACGTCACGCCATGTTAATGCATATTATTCCAGTATCGTGAAGGGATTGACTGCAAAGGTATTCAGAACATATCTAGCAACAACTGTAGTCAAAAACTATCTAAAAGATCATGATGACATGAAAGGAAAGTCAGATAATGAGAAATTATACCACGCGAAACTGGCAAATCTTGAAGCTGCAATAATGTGTAATCACAAGCGAACCATACCAAAAACATTTGAGGAATCTTTGCAAAAAAAGAAAGATACACTCAAAACCAGAGAAAAAGAAAAAACTTGGGAGAAGACCCAACTAACACTCAAAAAAGTAGAATCAACTAAACCTAAAACAGACACCCAAAAGAAGAACAGAGAAAAGAGAATCAAGACATTAAAGGAACAAATCAAAAAGCAAAAACAAAAGCACAAAGAAAGAATTGAAAAACTAAATCTACAAGTAGACTTGTCTGAGAGAACCAAGGATTACAATCTAGGAACTTCACTTAGAAATTACATTGATCCACGCGTTTTCAAGGCATGGACTGATGAGGTGGGTGCAGAGTGGGAGAAATTATACACAGCTGCACTTCAAAAGAAATTCCTTTGGGTCAAAAATGAAAATGTAAAGTGGAAAGAAATAAAATAATTTAGAATCATTTAATTTCCCATATTTTCAGGCATATACTATGCCGGGGTAGCTCAGCCTGGTTAGAGTGCCAGTTACTTGGTAGACTCTAGCGGTTCTCCAACTAAGGCAATACTCATAATCTGGAGGTCGCGAGTTCGAAACTCGCCCCCGGCACACAAATTGGTTTAATACCGCAATGGAGTTTTGGTTGCACGCCAAAGAGTTTACCAAGTATTGGCTCATGTGGATTGACCTACATTTTTTCCAAAAGTTCTCATTTTATTTTTCTCTATTTGAGACAGTCATATTCGGATTACATCAGATTCTACTCTTCGTTTGTTAGTTCTAGTTGAGTAGCGAACACGTGTATTACAACAAGGACATCGTAAAAATTTTTTCTTAAAATAGTAATTACAGTTCCTACAAAAACACCCACCAAATTCGTAGGCTTTGTGTTTAGAAATAACTTCAAATAAAATACATTTGTTTTTGCAGTTAGAGATTCCCATATCAACCAAATACATATTGTCTTGTTTGTGCAATTTCGTTAATTTTATCTTCAAAATCTTTTAGCCATACTGGTCCAGAATTGTCATGATTGGTAATTCTTTTTGGCTGGCCAAATTGGATGGTAATAATTACTGTGTTTTTAGCATCATCTTGGACACCATATTCGTCTATGTTATCACGATATGCTTCAAGAAGGAATGGGTTTAGTTCAGTTAAGACATCAGACTGAATTTGATATTCTTGTTTTCCAATTTCTTTTACGTTTTTCAATCCTTTGTAAAGTACTGATCCATCACCATCAATCATGATAGAATAAACAGGACATGTGTTTTCACATCCATTGTGTTCTAATGTTATCCTGAAAATACGCTCTGCATCTTTTTGAGGTTTCAAATTTTCAATATTTTTTGCAAGCCAACCATCATTGATTGAATCTATAATTTTACGATGAATCTCTTCATTAGTTTTTTCACTGTCAGGTAAATTTACATATTCATCATAAAGTTTATCTTGAATATTTTTTTCTGATTCAAGTATTGCCACAGTATTTTTCAGATCATCATCACTGTGAAGCATCATATCAAACCATGTATTCATTGTCGTATCTACCCTTTTTTGGGAATTAACAAAATCTTGAAAAATATCAACAGAGTTTCTCTGAGAATCGTAAATTACATTAATGGCATTATCATTTATTGAAATACTCGCATAAAGTACAGAGACGGCCACTACAATTCCAAGAATTATCAAAAACCTAGTTTTCATTTTTTATTGATTTCCTGAAGTAACGACAATCCTAATTTGTGAACTGGTTTCATTGCTCTATTTGTTAGAATAACAACAGCTGATTGGTTTCCTAGATTCATGCACATGAAACTAGAAAATCCTTCTGTACCGCCATCATGTCCAAGAATATCTACATTTTCTTGTGGAAAAACAAACCAACCTGCACGAAAGCTATGCAAGGAAATCCCCACAGCTTTTGTAAAAAATTTCATAGATAGAGGGATTTTTGGAGTGTTTTTGGTATTTTGACAATATTCAAAAACAGGATATAGTATTGTTTTGCTTAAACCTAGATTTGCCTTTAGGAACTTTACCATATCAGATGGAGTCGAGTATAGGCTTCCTGCTGCCTCTATTGCAGGCACATTCCAGTAATCAGCTTGCTTACCTCTAAAAGAATAACCAACTGCTAGTTGATCTTTGTGGGATTCAAAAACATCAATTCCAGTATCTTTCATATCAAGTACATCACAGATATGAGTTTTTACAAGAACATCATATGAATTTCCAGTAATTCTTTCAAGTATTTTTCCTACCAAACCAAAACCTAGATTTGAATACATCCAAGTACTTCCAGGTGAATGTTTTAATTTTAATGCAGAAACATAATTTAGAAATTTTTCTGTATCGTATTCATATTCAACAATTCGTGATTTTCCTGTAGACATTATTGAAAATATTTGTGAAGCAAATGTCTTTACCGAAAATTCGGATATGCCTGATGTGTGGGTTAAAAGATGACGCAACGTTACATTTTTGTTCTCAAATTCTGAATTTTCAAGCTCTGGGAGGTATTTTGAGATTTTTTCATCAAGAGATATTATTTCTTCAGCTTGAAGTTGTGCTGCTAATATTGTAGTAAAAGTTTTAGTCATTGAACCTATTTCATAAATTGTTTTATTAGTTGGTACAACTCCTGAATCTTTTTTGATTTCTCCAAAATTAAAAGTCATAGTCTCATTTTCATTAACTAGCCCAACAGAAATCCCAGGGCTTTTTCCTGATTTTACATGATTTTCAATAATTTCTTCAATTGCCAAGTTAGTACCTTTTTGAATTTTTCAAGTTCATTTTCTTGTTTGAGATTTTAGAAATTTTTCCAAAATTGTTTTTATTGAAATACTCAAAACCATCAATATTGTTCATTTTTTCATCCCATCCTACTTTTTCAATCATTTTACTTTTATATCCCATTCAACATCATATCCAAAAAAGAATTTAGCCATTCGGTTGAAGATAAATGGAGTATACATAAGTTTCATAGAAATGTTTCTAAATCGTTTTTTGATTGGGCTAGTTAGAAAATAATTTTCACCAACATCATGTGCTATCTTTGCAATCTTTTCGACTCTTTTTTTACGTAATTGTTGAAATTTTTCAAATGCCTTTTGTATGTCTTTTACATCTCTAAGGCATTTTGCAAGCATCATTGCGTCTTCCATTGCCATTGATGCCCCTTGTCCTGCATGTGGAGATAACGCATGCGCTGCATCTCCTATTAAGCATACATTATTTTTGTACCAAGTTTCTATTGAAGGCATTTCGTATATTGGATATTTGAGAAATTTTTTAGATGTTGCATGCACCAATTCTTTAACTACGTCATGATCTTCATCATACAAATTAATCAAATTCCTGTGCCATTTTTCATCAGAAATTCTTTCCAATTCTTCTCTAGATTGTTCTTGTGGATAAGACATTCCATTCCACCACCAAATTTCCCCATCGGGTAAAATACAATATGCAAGAAATGCTTTCTTACAATAATTAGTATGGATTATGTTAGAATTCTTGTCTTTCAAGGGAATATTTGTGTATCCACCAGAAACAATCATGTTAGTATAAGTGGGCTTTGGTATGTTTGGCATTATTATGTGGCGAGTACGTGAGTGTATTCCATCACAACCTACAAGAAGATCACCTTGAGTGTTAAAATTATCTTCAAAATGAGCAACTATTTTTGAGTCAGCAGTATTTTCTATGTTTTTTAATTTTTTATCAAAATGTATTTTAATTCCTTTCGAAACTACTTCTTCGCGTAGTGCTTTTGTTAATACTTTACGTTGAATCATAATACTACCTACACCATAGATTTCTTTTTCGTTGGTTTCATCCATAGTTGCAAAAATATTACCATTTTCATCATAGTGAATTACTCCGTTACAATCATACCCAACATTTTTAATTTTATCATAAATTTCAAGTATGTTAACCACATTCATTCCATTAGGGGATATGTAATGAAATAATCCTGAATCAGTATCTGATTCATTTCTTGCCTCAAAAATTTCAGATTTAATTCCTGCACGATGTAAAGCTAAAGCAAGAACAGGTCCTGCAATCCCACATCCAATTATCACGACATTTTTCTTAAACATGTTAATACAATAAGAAAAATATTATATAAACTGACCGACTAGTCAGTTAGTAATCTTATTGTAGATGTGTGAGGAAAATAATAAGGTGTCATCTAAACCCCTTACAAAAATACAAAAGAAAATTCTTCAAATAGCCAAAAAGAAATTCTCAAAAAATGGATATCAAAAGACATCTATGAATGACATTGTTTCTACTGCAGGTGTAAGCAAGGGAGTTTTGTTTTATCATTTTCACAGTAAAGAAGAGTTGTTTTTTCAAGTTCTAAGTCAAGGTATAGATGCAGAATTTCAGCGAATTTTTAGACTTTTAGAAAATGAAGGCAAAAAGCTGTTTAAAAAAAAAGAAAACTTGTTTGATGATTTAAAAAAGTATTATGATTTGGCAATTGCTGGAACTAAAGATTTTGAGAGGTTGTGGCTTGAGGGAAGAATAGAATCAGAAAACAACGTAAAGCTAAGACAAATGATGGAAAAAAAAGACAAGGAAATAACTCAGATACTTTTTGAGGGATTAAAGATTTCTAGAGAAAAAATAGGAATTCTCCAAAAATATGATGATAAAGAATTGATGGAGATAGTAAAAGGAATTATTGTAGTGATGAGAGGATTATTTATTGAGAAATTATCTGGAAAAGATCAGCAAGAAAGCAAAAACACTTGGGCCAGAATAATGTTTATCATTTACACATCAAAAAAATAATTTTTATTTTCTAAACTTTACCTAATTTCTGGATTTTTGTTTTTTAGGAGTTTAGATAAGTCAGAATTCCAAATGAGAGTATGATTCTTGGAACATGTGACAGGAATCATTTAATCTTATAATATGACCGACTGGTCGGTTTATTTATATATTCCATTACTTGATAATACCATAATGTCAAAGCAAATAACGAGATCTCTTACGAAGAAAATAGGTGTATCGTTAGTTTTTAGCTTCATGTTTTTGATTATAACTCCAGCCATGGCAGATTTTACATTATCACTTGCGAATCCATCAATAATTGATTCAGTGAATGGGAGTGTAACCAATATTGTTACCATAGGAGAACAATACATGATCAGAACTGATTTAATTAATCTTCAAACAACAGAGCAAAGTTTTGCTTATACAGTACACATAGTGAATGTTGAAGACAATACAGAATTAGCAAATGCACAACTGGATGGAGTGTTGGCACCTGGAGAAGAATTTAGTCCAATATTACCTTGGGAACCTGTATCTTGTGGAAAATATATTGTTAATTTTGCAATATATGATGATATAGAAAACATGAATCTACTAGCTCCTACTCTTAGTTTACCAGTAAGTATTGAAGGATGTCCGACTGTTTCTCCATTTGATGAGTTGTTTTTGAATATTCAAAATTTCTTTGCAAAATTATTTGCCTAAAACAGATTTTAAAAATAAATCAGCATGGTTTGCAGAACAATAGTTGTTTTGAGGTATTGGTTTGAAGTCATAGAGGTTTGAACCATTTTTGGAAAATAGAAAGAGTAGTTATGAAAGTAAATCTAGAATTTTTCTTGCAGTCGAATCAATCAACACATCTGATGCAGCTGCAATAAAAAGAATATGATCCTTTAATGGAATGGTCATAGTTACAACATTTTTCCTTCTTGCTGCAGTATACTCTATAGGCCCAAGATTTTCATCAAAATCTTGTCTGGTTCTAATTCACAATACTGCCTCTACAAACATCTTTTTTCGTTCAGCCTCACTTTTCATTGGAGATGTTCCTGACTGGAATCTCCAACAATGAGATTTCCCATATAATCTAAAAATCCTGCAAATCTAATTTTAGGTATTGCCAATATAAAATGGCATTTTTCCTGATCTGTTTTATTGTAAGGCATACTTATTTCACAATCAAGGTAGGGTAAGTAGATTTTTGAGATACGCCATTTGCAATTAGAGTAAAAATGTCCTAATTACAATATAAGCTGCAACGCCAAATAGCATTACAGAAAATATCTTTACAACATTTTGTTTTGGAATTTTTTCTAATGTTTTAATTCCAATACGAGTTCCAATTATTCCTCCCATTACAAACAGCATTGCAATTACAAAGTCAACATTGCCATCTACAAAATAGCGTCCAGCAGTAACTAATCCAAAAGAACTAACAGGAATCATGGATGTTCCAATAGCCTGAATTATGTTTAACCCTCCTGAATACATCATTGTGGGAACAATGAGAAAACCACCGCCTATTCCAAAATAGCCTGCAAGCACACCTACTGCAACACCATACAATGAAGAGTTTTTTCGAAATAAGACTAGTCTTGAGTTACTACTAGTTTGAGTTGATGTATGTGGTCTTTTCATCATTATCACACCAATTATCCCCATAAAGACTGCAAAGAAAACAATTAGATTTTCTGCAGGAGTTAGCAATCCAAGTTGAGAGCCAATCAAAGTTCCAGCAATACCAGGTAATGCAAATGACAATCCTTGTTTTAATTTTAGATTGTTGTTTTTTCTTTTATTTAGCAAATTGATTGCAGCAATAATTCCTATGGCAAGAGCTGATGTTCCTATTGCCATATGCATGTCTTTGATACCAACTACATACAGTAACAATGGTACTGCCAATACAGAACCACCTCCACCCATCAAACCAAGACTAAATCCTACAACAATTCCCGATACAATTGAGAGAAAAGTAGTCAGAAGGTCTGGTAAAAATTCAACTAGCATCTACTGCACACCTGTTTGGACCAATCTCCAAATCAGGAATTTCAGAATGTACTAGTTCCAACTCACCCTTGTTAACAGTAATTATCTTCCTATAGTTCATAGGTCTTGGACGAGTAATTGCAACTACCTTTCTAACAAATTCTTGTTTTGAGATATCAAGCCATGGAAGTTTCTTTGATTGTTGTATAGTAGAGTAAAATGCATCATTTTCAGATTTTACATCTTCTCCATGATGTGTTGGAAATACCATTGTATTATCTGAAAGTTTTAGTAATTTTTCATGCAATGTGTTGTAAAGATCTTCTGTGAATTCTTCGGCATTATCTCTCAAATCAGGCCTTCCAATAGATTCAACAAACAAGATATCGCCAGTAAAGACATACTTTTCATCAACTACAAAACTAAGGCTTCCTGGAGTGTGTCCTGGAGTGTGAATTACTCTTAGATTTGCTGCTCCAAATGAAATTTTGTCTGCATCACCAATGAAATTTGCATCATAATCATATCCCTCATACTTTGAAAGGTATAGTTCTGCACCAGTTGATTTTGCAAGGTCTCTTGCAGCTGAAACATGGTCTGCATGTTGATGAGTATCAAACACTTTGGTTATTTTGAAGCCCCGTTCTTTTGCAATATCGATGTATTTCTCAAAAGGATACAATGGATCAATCACCATAGCCTTACCGTCTGATGCTACAATATGTGAAAGACATCCTTTTCCAACTTTTTGTACTTGAATAATTTTTGTAGCATCATTTACTATAGATACAGGTTTTAGAACTTGATTCCATCCAGCCAATCCACCTTCAAGAGTTTGAGAAGCAATTCCTGCACGCTCTAGTGCAAAGCTTGCAACCATTGCACGATTTCCATGAGGACATATAGTTACAACTTGTTTATCTTTTGGAATTTGGGAAAGTGTTTTTGCATCAAAGAGTTCACCTAATGGAATGTTTTTGCTTCCAGGAATTTGAAACTCTGAAAACTCGTCAGTGTTTCTAACGTCTAATAAGAATACATCATCTAGTTGTTTTGCCAAGTTATCAGGTGAAATTGTTTTTCCAGTAGGACCTGTTGTTGTTTTTCCAGCCCATGATGAAAATCCACCTGTTAAATAATGAGAATCCAAGCCAAGAGAACTCATCATTGATGCAGTCTCTTTTGAAAAATCTTCAGGGTCGGAAATCAATACAATTTTGGTATTTTTTGGAATTTTAGTCATAATTTTTTCTTTTGATTGTGCATCACATACAGCATGAACAGAACCATCAATGTGGGATTTTTCAAAATCACTTTGCAATCTAAGATCAAATAACAATAGAGGTTTTTGTTGCGCCAAATCCTCATTTAGTTCATTAGCAGTTATTCCTAAATTTTGGTTATTTTGTGTCATGAGTATTATTGGTATTTGCCAAATATAATCAAGAAGTTTATACTGCAAACATGTGCAATCACTACAGACATGGCAAAAAAGACATCCACGATAACATTTCGAATCAATGAAGAGCATGAAAAAGGATTAAGAAAAGAAGCAGAAGAGAAAAGAATCAGTCTCAATACTTTGGCAAACCAAATCCTAGGAGACCATGTAGAGCTTGATCAATACATGAAGAAATTTGGCATGATTGAGATGAGTAAAGGTGCATTCAAGGAATTATTAGGCACACTAGATGAGAAAAATATCATAAATTTTGCAAAATCAATTGGCTCCAAAGAACCAAAAGATTTCATATTATTCAAGTGGAAAGAACTCACTCCCGATACAGTGTCAGATTTTGTCAAGATGTATTTTGAGAATTGTGGGTATGGAGTATGTGATATGCAAAGAAATAACAACATCAATACAGTAAGTGTTCATCATGATTTTGGAAAGAAAGGCTCAGTTTTTCTAAAGGCATTCTTAGAGGCAATTATCCAGTCCACGTTAAACAGAGATGGGAATGTTACAATAACAGAAAATTCTGTATCATTAAAATTTTCAAATTAATCATCACCAACAACAATATGCAATGCTACTAATGCAGCAAGCAAAATCACTAATCCAAATTGACCATGAAGTAATCGTCCAAAGATCTTAGAGTTTCTAGTTGAAGTGTACTTTAACATTAATCCACTAACCATCATTACACTCATCACCAAAGCTAGAGAAAGGGAGATAGAATCCAAATTACTAACAAATAGAAATCCATGAGTCATTCCTGCAAAATAACCAATAGAATTCAATAGAATATGGAAATTCAATATTGGTTTGTAGATTGCACGAATCTGTTTTCCTATCTGAACAGTACTGCCTCCAGCCTTGATTGCATAACGACGAATCTTATTCATAGCAATAAAGGGTACATTTGCTGCAATTCCAGCACTAACTGCAATCCAGCCCAAATTCTCTATTGCATCCTCAGCATCATCAGCAAAAGCTGAAACAGGTAAGAAAAATCCAAGTAAAAGTAAACCAAGTATTATTTTAAAATACATTTTTCTATGTTTTTGAGATTGTTGATTTTGCTTTGTATAGTTTGAATCCAGTATAACCAACAGATACAATTATTGCACCTATTGTGACATACAAAATTATGTTTCCTGCATCAGAGCCTATTGCAAGTTCTTCATCGTCTTGATGTTCTCGTTCTCTTTCCATAATTCCAAATCCAACTCTATCTTCTTTCTCATATTCATCATCTTCAGAAGCTATTGCAGTATGAATTGGAATTGCCAATAATACAAAAAAAGATAATAAAATGATCTCTTTTCTCATCTTTACCTCACATAGACTATTGATACTTGTAGATAAAAATGCTAAAACAGATTTCACATGTGAAAATTAAACTTGATAATCAGAATTTAGTATAATAATAAAATAAGAATTATAGAATCATGGTAAGCCAATACATATGGATCGGAGTTGTTATTGGGGCATTTGTAGTAGGAATTGCAGGCAGTTATACAGTTTTTAATGCTGAAAACACATCTGTTGCACCACAAAATATGCAACAGATGATGCAAGATTCCACTCAAAGACAGCAAATGCGTTCAATGATGATGCAAGATTCAGATATGATGACAGAGATGATGCAAGATCCTCAATTTATGCAAAGAATGGGTTCAATGTGCAGTAATCCAGAACTATGTCAAGGAATGTTTGATTCTATGATGTCAAATCCTGAAATGATGCAAAGAATGACAGAGATGATGGGAGGTTCTATGGGCAGACATATGATGGGAAGCATGATGAATCAACAAATGCTTGATACAATGAATCAACCACTAACAGACACACAAGCAGAACTTCCAATAGGCTCAGAGCCTCAATTAAGAACATTTGAAATTGAGCTTGGAGAAGTAGAATTCTTTGCAAACACTGAAAATGAAAGTGGTGATGAAGATACAGTATATGTTGAACTTCACAAATGGAATCCTAACGTATTTGTTGTAAACAAAGGAGACACAGTATCCCTTAAAGTGACAAATCCAAGAGGAAATTATCATTCATTCTCAATTCCTGAATTTGGAGTGTCAACTAGCATGCTAGATCCTAGAGGAGGAACAGAAACAATAGAATTTGTGGCAGATAAGGCAGGAACGTTTACATTTTCTTGTGAGGTCCCCTATAATCCTGATCAGCAGTGGTGTGATCCAGATCATGCTATGATGACAGGCACGATAATCGTCCTAGACAACTAGGCATCTTTTTTCTTTTGTGAGAGACATATTTTGTATGACAGTGCAATACATTGTTGACTGACTCGTTATATCTAATTTCAACCAATAATACTTTGCAAACAACACAACAAACCTTCAAAATCCAAGACCTTGAAAAAAAGGACAATATGTTAGAAATAGTTTCAGACAAGTATTGCAGAACAATACTAGAGGTAACCAAATTCAAACCAAAATCTGCAACAGAGATCACATCAGAGACAAAAATTCCAATAAGTACAGTATATAGAAGAATTCAGACACTTCATGACAACAAATTACTTGCAATATCATGGGAAATCAATTGGATTCTAGTGCTACAATGTATCTTTTAATTGGATATATTGCTACTGCCTTTTTTGTAAGAGGTCGCAAGGGAAAATACGCTGCCATGGGAAGAGAATAATCCCCTCTTTCAATTTTTTAATTTTCACGAAATAGTATGGTCATATAATCTTGAATTTGATGGCACGAATGCTGAGAACGTATTCCGGAGGGAATCATTTCATGTTGTAAACATTCAAGGTAAAAACCCCATGGAAAAAACATGACTAGGATCAAGTTCAGGAACAGCATAGACAGTTCCAAAAATACTCACAAACAATAATGTAGTTATCAAAATTTTAATTTTCATTTTTTATAACTCTCCAAAATCAAATACCAAGCTTTGCTGCATTATATCAGGATATTTGCATGGAATTCCCTGCTCAGAATGTGCCGTAGTATGCCACGTTACAAAATAATCAATGTCATCAATTGTAGCTACACCAAGATATTGCACCATCATGACGATAGTACCTTCATCATTATGACAATGAGAGATAAACGAGTCAAAGGGCTCAAGAATCATAGAATATTCAAACTCACCAATTGAGTGTTTTGAGCCGTTAATGTCAGTATAAGAGTAATTTTTGTCCTCAAGAATTATCAATACAGAGTCTTTGTCAAGTAGTTTCATATCAGATATTGTAAAATAATCTACCCCTTTTGAAACAGGATCAAAGTGCATCTCTCCATCTACTCTGTTTTCCCCATAAATGACAGATATTCCAAACCCTCGATCGTCTATTCGTGGATGTTTGTAGCAGAATTGATTTTCATTGGGACTAGTATAACATGAGGAGTCTTGTAAATTTTTTATCTTTGAAAAAATCTTACTGTCATCAGAAAAAGACATCTTGTTTATTGTAAATGATTCAAGAGGTCTCCAACATGGAATGTCTTCAGGTTGGATTACAATCATGCCAAATATGGCAGACACCAAAATTCCAACTACCAGTATAATCCCATATTCAGTTTTCATTTTCTATTTCTCCTAAAATATACAAATGCCATTACTGCAACAACTGGAATCATCAGGATACCTGCAAAAACAGTCATCTGTTTTTGAAAAGTAATCTCATCCCATCTCTCCAGTTTCTTTTCTTGTATAATTTTTTGGTTTTCTTCAAGTTCTTTACGCTCTTCTGGCAAAAGAGATTCATAGACAAATTCAGTTGTCTGAGATCTAATTTCAACATCAGATTGGGCCAATTTTTTTACAATATCTAATGTAGAGTGAAACGTGTGGAATTTTGGCCAACATGGATCTGTCATTAATGATAATTCTTCTCGATACACAAACACAACATACTCAAATCCATCTTCAAACTGATAATCCCAATTTTCATTAACAGTTACTGAGATTTGCTCAATTGCATTTCCCTTAAAGGATTCCTGAATCTGAAAAGTTACAACAGGCATGCGAGAGTCCAATGTTAGATAGTTTTTGTATAATACCTTACCATGAAAAACATAATCAGATGAGTCATAAACATCACCAAGATTTGGAATAACACACGAAAGGGAATAAGATTCTTGAAATCCAAACGAAATCAAAACCAAAAAAGTCAGAATTAAAAACCTAGTTTTCATTTAGTCATATTCCCTACATACATTATCTTTGATGGTTTGAATAGTTGGCTCTTCAAAGTAAAAGATCTCTACAGATTCTTGAGAGGAGATAATTCTCTGGCATTGGTAAGTTATTTTTTGGCCATCCGGATTATCTGTAAAAGTCAATGAGACATATCTTGCATTTTTGTAATAAGTGAAACTGATATGGTCTTCAAATAACGTACCGGACATTGTAGTCATTCCTGTTTGAGGATAGGTTTCATGGAATTGTTTTACCAGTTCATGTGATTGATAATCTGTAACTTTTTGATGTTGAATTGGTGCTGCAACAAATATCAAAAATGCAGTTATTACAAAAAAAGACAAGACAACCCCAACTATTCCCGTGATGATCAGGTTTCTGGTTTTCATTTTCTTTTTCTCAATTAAAAATAATGTTCTCATTATTAGGATCTATTATCCAATCAGTCTTTCCATAAACACCATGAAACTCACATAACTTGTCTTCTCCCATGCTAGTTTTACTGTTAAATTCACAGCTTGTATTGCATTCAGATTCAGTAGATATTCCCTGAGATCTACTGCCAATAAAATTGCCGTCCTCATTGGCTGTACCACTACGGGTTATGCAAAGTCCTTGCTGCAGTTCTGGTATGACATATCCACTTTGCAGTGCAATTACAGATGTCGGTATAAGTATGACTGTCAAAATGACTAATCGTTTGTATTTTTTTGATTTTGGAAATAGTGATGGCTTTACCACTATAAATGCAACATACAAGATTGCAGATACTGTCCCAAACTTAATTACATTATAGACAAAATAATCCGGAAGGCCATTTTGCAATGTAGGCTGGTTGAAAAATCCGTTAATCAGAAGGTATGGCAAGTTGATCAAATAATATGTTGCGATAGCTCCGAGAACAATCAAAATTCTCTTGCGTAAGTTGTGTCCATAGTCAGTTGTTTTCTTTTTCTCCTTTTTTAAAAAATCCATTTGAGAGCAAATCCCTATTACAATTAGGATAAGAATACATGCAACAATTAGATAATTTGGAATTCCAATTAGGAATTTAAGAGAATTGAATTCTTGTGTTTCTAGAATTAATGGAAGCAGCACTAACATAAATAGGATTAACCCAAAAAGCATCACATATATCAAAACTCTAGTTTTCATTTTCCTAAACTCCATCCTCGTTCCATCAGAGTTCTGGCAGTATCTCCCGTGACGCACACTACAGTAGAGTAATCATGTTTGATCAGCATTCTATGATTTTCATTCTTACATTCAGTGCCAGACAGGACCTTGCTGAATTTCTCAACAACAGTTGTTCCCCCCATATTAGATTCTAAAACTGTAGTAGAGTTCTTTAGTTTCTTGTAAAACTGATGAGTATACTTTCCTGGGTCTTGTAGCACAAATGGAGATTTTACCAAAAATGGTTTTTCAGTAGTTACTTTGAACTCAAATGATTTGGCAAACTTGCTGTTCTGGTAAAACTCGTTGTTTAGTTTTCGCTGATCTTCGGCAAACTCTTGATGTTGAGCATCAGTTACATTTTCTCCTTTTGGAAAGGGAATCATCTTGTCTCCCTTATCAAATGCATATCCTACAACTGCACTAAACGTTGAATTTGCAGCAAAATTATCATCGCGAAAATCTACCTTTTGCACTACAAAAAATTGTTCTCCTGCTTGTACCAAGGAACGAGATACCATATTTTTTGTAAATATTGAAGCGTCATTTTTTACATCTAATTCACCCCATGAGATTTTTTCATAATCTACTTGACGGGAAATCTCATCTCGTGGTCCAAGGGACAAAATTAGTGAATCAGTCCATCCACTTCTAAATGAGATGCCTTGGGAGGTGTGGCCCTCAAAGGAAACGGTAAGGAAGATCTTCTCATGCTCGGTTACAGGATCTACAGTAACAGTTACGGGAATTCTTCCAACAGAGTTTCTGTACAGAGGTATTGGCTCAAAGTCAAGTGAGATATATGATGCTGCACTTGCAGGAGTTATCTCAATTACTGGTGCCAGTTCCCCAAAGCCCCAAGGTCCAACAGTGTACTGCAATTTGATGTCAAACGTAGTGGGAAAGTGGCGGGAAACTTCAGAGGGGACATTCTCAAAGCTTGATGTTCCGGAAAATGATTCGACAGCAAATGCAGCTGGAATAAGAATTAACAGTCCACCAATTCCAATAATTACAAAAAATCTAGTTTTCATCTCATGTCACCCACACGCCAAAATGAAAGACAGCATCATTATATCTAAATAGAAATATTCCCGTATTTTCATGCCATTTTTCATAATCATTTAATTCTGTTTGAGACATTCCAGTTTGTATGCTAAGCTCGTCAATGCTTGTATTGATCCAATATGATGTAAAATCAGGACCCATTACACGGTAACCATTTCTTTGTGGGTTGAATTGTTGATCAAGCAAAACATCCATCATGACTTTGATTTTTGGAACTTTTTCAAAGTCAGATTCATCAAGTGTGACTATCTGAAATTCGGATAAAGGTGGATTAGTATAATGATCTTTAGAGGATTCATCATACATCCTCAATGAGATTCCTTCGCCGTACAAAGAATACCCATTAAATACAGCAAAGATGGAAATCGATGACATCATAACAATTCCAATTGGTATCAAAAATTTAATTTTCATTTTTTAATCATTATTCTCAATGTACTCAAATCGCTCTCCACAGAAAGGACAAAAATCTATTGGATAATACACTACATCATCATCAGACATAATATCAGCCCAACAAAACTTTCCAGATTTTTTATCCCATAGAGGAGTTTTTGAGTCCATTATCCGTAACCTATAGCAACAAAACTCTAGATCCTCATCTAATACAAATTCATCAAATGAAGCAAGTTCGTAATTAATTGATTTTTTTTGAAATTTTACATACATGATTATTTTAAATTAATAATTAAAGACCTTCTTTTTCAAGTATTTGTCCAATTTCTTTGAAAGTAAATGGAATAACACCTTCAAGACGGGTTTTTGGATCATGAAAATCATTTAGATGAATCAAAAATTCATTTAATCCAAATTCTGATTTATCACATGCAGGACAATTGTATAATTTTCTATATTGTTCTCTAGTTATTCCATAATTTTCGTGTAGCATTTTAAAATCACCTCGAACATCAAGTTCCTCCCAGTTGTTCTTACTACTCATTTTACCAGTGTTATGATACAATACGCCTAGCGCACAAAAGGATTCAGGTTCTACAGATGAATGATCCAAAGAAAAATGAGCCAAGACACCAGCAATCTTCTTAAATTTTGTTTGAATTAGCACTTGACTAATTTTATTTTTCATATATTCAAATATCAAAATTGGATATTCATAAAGTATTCTAAGAACATGATTATTCTTGTTCAAGCATTTGATCTACTTCTTTTCTATGAGGAGTGCAATACAGTCCAGATTCCTGACACTTTGGACATTTTAGATACTTGTAATAATCAATCATACCTACTATCAATAAGGGAGTTCATTCTGTTTTGACACGTCTTTTGCAAATCACCATCAAGCCTATTACAAAATTCACTTGCCTTTTCATCAGATACAAATCTTGTAAGTGACTCTATTGCACCAATCACACATTGTTCTTGGTATTGAGGAGGAGTTGAAAGACACATCAGTTGAGTATTATCTAAAACATCAAAGTTATCTTTTGTAAGATGTGCTGCCACTCCTTTGTAGCAGATACCAATGTATCTTTGATCTTCAATTCCAGAGCATAGCGAATATGCATTTTGTAAAATATAGTCTGTTTGAATTAGAAAGTAATTTGCCTGATACCGATGGCAAAGCGTAGCAGCTTCTGCATTTTTTGTCCCATCTATTTGGTTGCACGGATAATACAAATCGGATTCATCAAAATCTCCTTGTCTATTTTCGGCATATTTTGCAATGTTTTGCATAAACAAGCCGCCATTGCACATGTATACCTCATTCCACGTATCAAATTCATTGCATCTCTCAAGTGCCTGAGTTGTATCATAATCATATATCTTAATCAGGCTATGACCCATGCCATGAATGCATTCTTTTTTTGCATCATCACCTAATGCATCACCTATAGTTTTACATGATTCTCGGATATCTACTGACTCAATTGGAGTTCCATCAAGCATGTTTTCAATTTGAATGGTGTTTTCAACTAGTCCATGCATAATTCCTGATGCACACCTATAATCAGAGATGTCTGATGCCATTTCCAAATTACGGCCTATATATCCGTAAAGAAATTCTCCAAGATGGTGAGCAGCAGGATGACAGTAAAAGTCAGCATCAACATACAAATCCACTAAATCATCAATTGTCAAAAGCACTGTTTGGGTAGAATTGTTTTGAGACAACTGGTACATCATGTCAATTGTACATTCATCATCATCATAACATGATTCAAAGATAGAATCAGCATAAGATGTTGGTGTGGATTGTGTACTAAAAACAAAAGTTGCAAAAAACCCAACTACAAGAATTCCTACAATTATTAAAAATAAAGAATTCATATTCGTATTATCTCAGATTCTTGTCTTCGTTTATTTGAACGAGTAGAGTATCTCACACGAATATTACAACAAGGGCATCGCAAGAATTTTTCTTTAAAGAAATAGTCACATATCTTACAATAACATCCACCTGTTTGATACGCAGAATGTCTAGGAGTTGATTCAGATTTGCAGCAATTTCCCTTACACTGATTCAATTATGATACCTCACTGAATGTTTGTTTTCTTTTATGATACCAACGTGACAAAATTCGTTCAACAAGTATACCACACGCAATAACTGCAATTGGAATTAGAATTGAGAAAAACAAAGGTTCTGCAGATTCTACACCAGCAGTACTAAATGGCTCTGGATATACAGTTCTATCCATAGAAATGGAACCTGTAAGAGTTGCATCAGAATCTGAAAAATCAGAGATTTCTATTCCTGAATGTGATGGTTCAGGTTCAGGTTCAGGTTCAGGTTCAGGTTCAGGTTCAGGTTCAGGTTCAGGTTCAGGTTCAGGTTCAGGTTCTTGATTGTAGTTCAAAATTATATCTTCATCTGAATCAGTATTTGATTCAGATAGTCCCCATTCATTACTTACCATTACATCAGAGTCAGCATCTATTCCCTCGCTATGTGGTTGTTGAGTCAGTACAGCAGTATTACTGTCAGGGCGTACTGTAACCCACGAAACAAATCCTGCCAATCCAATTGCAATAAACTTTGAAAACTTTTTCAGTGAATCAATAACAGAATTTTCAGGTTCCTTTGATGGAACAATTAAGAGTGATTGATTTGTTGCAGCATAATATTTCATCTCATTTCCTTTAACTGACTTGCCGATTCTACTAACCTGGACTAGTTGAGCTGATTGCATTCGCTTGATATGATGAGTCACTAGTGCAAGGGAAAGCCCAGTACTTTGTGCAATCTCATTTAGACTCATCTCAGTAGTGGTGTTTAGAAGATTCAAGATTTTCCTGCTTGAATCATTACCAAATATTTCACCTACAAGTTTTACTCGTTTATCATGTGTCGATATAATCTCAATATCATCATTTTCGTCTTTTTTTGAATCCACAAAAAAATACTTTTTTCATAGTTTATGAATTAATTGGTAAAATTTGAATTGAATCAAACGTTATAAATAAAATACAAATACAATTTATGATGGATGTAAGTTTAACCAAACAAAAAAATCATCTAGTATTTGTACTTGGAATGTTTTCTGTAGTAATGGTTTTTGCAACAACCCCTCTCTCCTTTGCAGAATCACAGGATATCATTCCATTAGATGAGAACAAAAGTCTAGAAAAAATTGTTACAAAAATGACTGTTCCAAAAGACAACACCCTACCATGGGGAACAGTAAGAGGAACCATAAACAATCCTGCTTACGAATATCCGGTAATTATCCAGTTCTTCAACGAAGAAAGTGGCATCATACCAGTTCATGTGGCTCAGGTAGGCGTGAACGGAGATGACACCTACGAATACAAGTTTAGGGTAAGGAGTGTAGATTCTGATTCAGGCAAGGTCACAAATATCTTTGAAGGGGATTACACGGTAAAGATCTTCAAGGTTGTAAAAGCACTGCCAAATAATCTAGACACCATCTAATTTTTTTATCATGATAAAGTTTACACGAGCGTCAAAGTGCAATAATAAAGTGACACAAGAAATCATACTAGCGGTATTTGTGATATTTTTTTCCTTTGGAATCACATCAGCAGAAGCATACCATAATGAAAAAACATCAAGAGGCAGCAACGATCCTAACATTGCAGTAAACGGAAATGATGCATACGTTGTTTGGCTTGAGAGCAACCACCCCAGTTTTGGGGATGTCTACTTTACAAAAGTTATAGATGGAAAAACAATACAAGAGTCAATAAACATTACAAATGGAACATCATTTTATCCACGACCACAAATTCACGTATATGGAAATAATGTCTATCTGTTATGGGAAGACAGAAATTCTGAAGATGGAGATGATCAAATATTTTTTGCAAAAAGCAACGATGATGGAAAAACATTCAGCAAACCAAAATCAATTCCGCAAAACAATCAGTCAATTTTTCGTCCTGCATCAGTACAGCAAGTAAATGATATTGTCTATGTTTTTGGAAGTAATTGGGATAGAGCAACCAAACAAAACAGTATCATAGTTATGACTAGCAATGATTTTGGAGATACATTCTCAGAGCCAACAGTTGTCTTTAACCATGAACAATCAGACCAAGAGATAACAGTAAAGATGTACGAGGATACAATTTACATTTTATCTGATGACAGAAATGACTTTGATGAGAAAGGTTCGTTGTATCTTAGAAAAATTTTGCCTAACGGTAAACTAACTGAAATAGTAAATGTCAATGGGGGCAAGACATCAGTGACTCATCCCCAGTTTGCAGTGTTTGAAGAAAACGTCTATGTCTCATGGAGAGAAAGAGTGTTTGAGAAGGGAGATGGGGGAATTACTGAGAGATGGTATCAGGTATTTACAAAAAGCCATGATGGTGGAAATACATTTGACGAGATAATTACATTTGATTCTGATCCAAAGTCAATTGATACTGTAGGTATAGAAGGTGATTTTGTATTTGCACATAATGATTCAGTGTATGTTTTGTGGAAATCTGAATATTGGGATGGGAAAACTCAAGAATTTAAGATATATCTTGCATATAGTACCAACAAAGGCAAAGATTTCATCACAATGCAAGTACCATTAAATGAAAAACTAGCAAATCAGGGATACATTACAACAATGCTAGAAGAAGACACTCTATATCAAATTGCAATTATAAAAAAGAATCCACCATACGATGATGCAGCAGTGTATTTTACATCAAAAAATGACAATGTTTACTCAGTACCAATAGACATTCTAAAAGACATTCAAACAAGAGTTGGATGGATGCCAAAATTTGCAGCAGACAAAAACAACATTCATTTTGTAACAGAGGGAAACAATAACAAAAATTGTCTACTCTATTCATTTAGCAGTAATAAAGGTCAATCATTTGGAGAGGTTATAAATCTCAGTCCAAATGGGTCCGACCATAATTGTTTTGGCAAAAAACTAGACAATAAAGCACCAATCAAACAAGTATCTTTAGGTATCGAACTTTCAGATGTGCAATGCAAAGAAGACCGTACTGTAGGATATATTTTATCATTAAGAGAGCGAGACAGTCAACCAGTATGTGTTAGTGCAGACAGTTACGAGGAACTAGTAAACAGAGGGTGGCTCTTAGAAGATGGACAAGAGCTTTTATCATTGCATGCTGCAAAAAAATTCATTCAATCTAGTCCTATATTTTTGTCTGCAGGAGATGAAGAATCCATTAATCTTGATATTGTAAATGTAAGAAAAACAATTCCTCCAATTGTTACAATCAATGGAACATTTGTAGTATCAAATGTTGAAGGCATTCCCAGTGATGGGCCTTTCCAGAGTGTAATTGAAACACATGAGACAAAAAATATTACAATACAAATAGCACAGATAAACAAAATACATTCAGCAATAATTGACGGGGAGTGGGATGAGATCAACCAAGATTATGTAGAAAATATTTCAAAAGAGAATACATTTCACGAGTATTCTCCAGGCCCAACATCTCGCATAGTATTAGAAATTGGCGACGTAATTAACAAAAGAGGAATGATTCCAATTACAATTACAGAAATATCTGAAAATGTTAGAGGCAGTGCAACATTTTGGCAGTTTCAGCCATTAAGACATGATGGAGATAATCGTGGAAAGACATGGGATTTTTTGCCAGAATCTCATCGTCAAGGATGGGGATTCTTTGACGAGAATGGAAATGATGCATGGGATGATTCTAAAATTCCAAGAGACAGGTATGGAATTCCTGCTGATGGTCACAGATATCCCATGTTTTGTGGAGATCAAAGAGTAAATGGTGAATCAGCACATCCATCTGGAATTCCAATAAAACCAGATGTGAAAACTGTAATCATAAAGTCAGGACAGATGGGATATCTTCCAGATTCAGAGGGAGTTTACAACATAAGATATGGTTCGTTATTTGAAACAGACGTAGAATTCCCAGACAATGCCAAAATAATTGAAAATGAATCAATGCTGTGTATCATGGAAAATATTCGAGAAGATGCAACTCATGCATACTATACAAATTTAGTTTTTAAATTTGAAGAATAAGAAACTATGACTATCAAAAATTGCAATGGAGTTATAATGTTAATTCTATTTGGATTAGATACAAATGAAAGTCAACAAGCCATGGGGTTTTTTGAGCAACTAACAGATAACGAAACCACTATCAAAATAATCACCATACTTGCAGGTAACAGAACCAGTCTTCAATTCCATGAACAAAGATCTGAAAAATGGTAGTTCTAAGTGGAGAGGGATATGCCATATTAGAAGAAAAACAAAATATACAGACAGGAGACGAAATAGTAATTCCAAAAAAAGCAGTTCATAGACTAGAGGCAATTATAGACATGAAAATCTTGGAAATATCATTTAGAGTATTTGATGAATTAGATATTAAAAGATTAGAAGACGATTATGTAAGATAATCTAGCTCCAGACTTTTTCTCTGAATGTCCATTTCTTGTTTAGTACAAAGTTGCTAAATGCTGCAGTCCCAACTGCCAACACTAATGCTACAGGATACGACAAGCTAAATCCATCTACCAAATAATACACCATTCCAAGTTGAACTAGTGCACCAATTGAGCTAAACCCTGCAAACTTTCCATACTGGATTGCAGTTTTCTTTGGCGCAAAGTCTCTATCTTCAAATGTCCAATATTTGTTTAGTACAAAATTACTGGTAATAGAAAACACAATTCCAAGAATAGTAGCATGAAGATACCACATATCAAGACTAGATGAAAACAACAATGATGCCAAATAATTTACACCAAGACCTGATGCTCCAACTGTAAAGAATCGTGCAGCCTTTGAGAGAAACCTAACTGAAACCCTTTTTTCTGTTTTTCTTACTTGTCTACCATATCTATACAGTTTCCATACAGACTTGCAATAGTCAATAATTGTGGATGTGTCAAGTTTGCTTGAGCCTTTCTTTCTATCGGTAAAGGTGTATGGTACTTCTTCTACTTTTACACCATTTGCTTTAACAAGTAATTCTAATAACATCTTGTAACCGATAGCATCAAACTTTAGCCCTTCTGTGATTTTCTTCCTAAATACAAAAAATCCAGACATTGGATCATCAGAATTAATCCCTAACCCTTTTTTTGCAATTTTGGTTGCAATCTTGCTCATCAATTTTCTTTTAAATGGCCATCCTTGAATTGCCCCTCCTGCAACATATCTTGAAGCCACAACAATATCACACTGTGTCTTTCTCAGTGTTTCTAGCATCTTTGGTATTATTTGTGGAGGGTGTGACAAATCAGAATCCATTACAACTATTGTATCTCCATTGGATTTTTTTAGACCATCTAGAATTGCCGAACTGAGACCTGATTTTGTTTTTCTATGGATAACGGATACAGGATATTCTTCATTTCCCTTGATTTTTACATAATCTTCAACAATTTTTCCTGTTCCATCAGGAGAATTATCATCAACTACTATTGCCTCAAGATTAATCCTTGGAAGATGTTCTTTGATTAAATCCAACACATTACAGATATTCTCAGATTCATTGAATGTAGGAATAATCACCGAGACCTGATTTTCTGTCATTGTGTATCTGATTTAGTTCTAGAATGGCTCTATTTCATACTAGCTGAATCATTATTAACTTAGGAACAGATGAACAAAAAGAATGTCCACATTACTTCAAAACAGGGCAAGAATCTCAGGACTAGTCTTCATTGCCGCAATTCTGTTTGGAATTGTTTCAGTTGGAATCTTGTATCTAATTGATGAAAATTCATTTCTGTATTATGGGGATGCAGTGTCTCATTTGTACAGTGCAAGAAGGTTTGTGGACAGTAATGATCCAGGAATCATTCAGATGGGAACAGTTTGGCTCCCATTACCCCATCTTATGATGTTGCCATTTTCTTTGATAGATTCTTTGTTTAGTTCTGGACTTGCAGGATTGGTGAATATACCATTGCATGCAATGACTTCAGTTCTCATTTACAAGATAATACTAAAACAAACCAGTAAGCCATGGATTGGAATTATTGGGGGTATTCTTTATGCATCTAATCCTAATTTACTATATCTAGGCATTACAGCAATGACCGAAGCTCCTTTCTTGTTGTTTTTTGTTGCATCAGTGTACTTTTTACAAAAATGGGTGACTGAGGATCTCAATCTAAAACTCATTTTGATTTCATCTGTGTTTGTTGTACTCGCCACACTATGCAGATATGAAGCTTGGATTCTTGCACCAGCTATCGTATTGTTTGCATTATTTTTTGCAATAAAGACTAAAACTAGTTCTAACAAAATAACAATCATACTAGTTTCACTAGTATCTTTTACCGGAATAGTTTTCTGGGTAGGATGGAATTTGATAATCTACCAAAATCCTTTTGAATTTGCAAATGCACAATTCTATGCAGCATCATCACAAGCAGTTGAAAGACCATACAGAGACTTTTTGTATCTTCAACCACACAATGTGCTTTACATCTATGGTGCAGCAGCTGGAATGATTGCAGGACCAATCCTTGCATTTGCAGCAGGAGGATACTTTTTGCATCTAAAGGAGAAGATAAAGTCCATTCCAAGCTCTGTGTATTTTTACATGTCTTTGCCTGTCTTGTTTACACTGTTTACCATGTTCATTGGCATAGGGGAGATGAGTCAATGGTGGTTTAATTCACGATTTGCAACATTTCTGTATCCTCTTGCAATAGTATTAGCACCATTATTGTTGATGAAATTAGAAAAAATCAACAAAAAAACTATTTTGGGATTTGTGGTTGCAGGAATGTTTGTATTTCAGATCATCACTCCAACATTTGGAGTGGTAACATATCTTGACGCATATGGTGGATGGATATACAAGCAAGCACCATTTGCAAAACATACAGCAGATTTTCTTTATGACAATTATGATGATGGAAAAGTTTTGATCATGACAGGATCATCACAAGCACATAGAATAATGATTTCATCAGGAATTGAATTGATTGATTTTCATGAAGGAATTGAATCGTTCCTGCACAAACCATATTTCAAAGAACCATGGAATCACAACAAATGGATTATTCTTGGAGTGGAACCTGACTCCGACTCTGCAAATGCTGCAAAATTCTGGACTGATAACATTGATCAGATAAAAACACACTATGAACTTGTCAATGAAAATCAGTACTACCAGGTATTCAAATTAAAAACATAGACTAGTTATTGATAAATGAGAATTTAGTTTGAATCCTATAAGATTTGAACTGGTTTAGTGAGAAAAGTGGTTCGTAGGATAGGATTAATTGGAATAAGTTTGGCAATCGTTGTTGTCACAATTGTTTCCGAAATGAGAAAAAATGGTGACTAGCTAAACGAAGTGTTATGGAAAAGCAGTTCCACCTAGCACACCATATAACATTTCCAACTATAGCATTTAAGTTGATTATAAGTAAAAAATAAAGATATGGATTCCCAAAAGTAGATTAACGTTTTGTTTTTCGTTTTGCTTTTGATGCTTTGTTCTTAGCAGTACGTTTTGCTTTAGGTGCTGTCTTTTTTGCGGTACGTTTTGCTTTTGATGCTTTGTTCTTAGCAGTACGTTTTGCTTTTGATGCTTTGTTCTTAGCAGTACGTTTTGCTTTAGGTGCTGTCTTTTTTGCGGTACGTTTTGCTTTTTTTGCAACGCGTTTGACAGTACGTTTTGCTTTAGGTGCTGTCTTTTTTGCGGTACGTTTTGCTTTTTTTGCAACGCGTTTGACAGTACGTTTTGCTTTAGGTGCTGTCTTTTTTGCGGTACGTTTTGCTTTTTTTGCAACTTTCTTGATTATTTTTTTGGCAGATGCCATACATGAATTCAATTCTAATAGAGTTTAAATATAAAACAGATGTACAAGTTGAGCTTTTGTTAATTTTATTTTGTTAAACTACAATGAATTTTAAAATATTGGACCATGATGTATGAAAATCAATTACCGTCATTGAAAAGTTCTTCTGATATTTTGTATTTTATGCACCAATGTATTCGATTGATCTAAACGGATGTTTTGTTATTTCATGATGCATATTGGCATAAGATTCCTTGGCAAATGACAGATCACACCGATAACATTTCCATACATTCATCATGAACAATATAGAAAAATTTTGTATTTAACATCAATGAACGATTTGTCATTTTTAATATCTCACAAATAAAATCAATATCTCGGAGTTCAATCGATTTAGCCTTAAAAGAACCTAATCAGATCAAGATTCTGGGTTTACATGTCAAATGCTGTTTAGGGAGTATTGACCCAACTAGGAAAAAATTTGTTACTTTAGCGAAACTACAAAAATAGTATATTCCAATCCTTTGATTATACTTCGGGTTAATTTAGTAAATTTGAAACTGAGGTCTTTTGCTTTTTCGTAAATAGAGTAATCAACGACTACAGTGTTAGGTAGTGCATACTGATTAATCATAAAGACTGTATTTACTGGCTCTCCAAAAATATCATCTAGTACAGAATCGGAGGTCTTGGCTTCATTAACTGTTCCAAATGCAGAGCTTATTCTATAAGACATGCCAGGAAGATTCTCAGATTTTGTTTTCTCATCTAGTTCTTTATCTAATTTGGTCAAATCCAGACAACAATTCAATGTATTTGATAGAGATTTTTGATCATCATCAGATATTGGGAAATAAAACAATATGGCATCATCTATAATTTTGATTGGTATTCCTTCATATTTTTTGATAATTGGAATTACTGAATCCGTAAAGATTTTACTGTAACGTCTTTTTTTGTCTTCAGAAAGGGTTTCCGTTAATGAAAGTGAGCCTACCAAGTCAATTAGACAAACATAGCCTTCTCTTTTTTGCTCAGAGAACTTTAAGAGAATATCATCTTGTCTTTTAATCAGGTTTTCACGTTTTCCTATTGCAGAAATTGTTTCCTGTAATGTCTCTGCCATATCATCAAAAGATGTGGATAGTTGTTCAATCTCATCATTTGTTTTGATGTTTGTTCTTACATCAAAATTACCTGAAGACAGTTCTTGTGCAGCATTACGAAGTTTTAGAATGGGCGTAGATATTCTCTTTGAGAGAACAAATGTAACAATACTTGCAATTACCATAAGAGTTATACCTACAACGAGTATTCTGTTTTGAAGTTCTGTTATTGGCTTTAGAATTACTGCTTCATCCACTTCAGTTAGTAAAACAAATCCTAAATCAGGTTTACAATAAGAATAACCAAAAATATCAACATCTCTATAATCTGTATATTCGGCAGCCTCTACGTTATTTCCTTTTTCAAAGCACTCAGACACTGCAAATGTGTCTACTTTTTGATTAAATTTGGCATTTTCAAAAAATATTGATTCAGAAATCATCATTTTATTTTCATTTACCAAGTATACTTCCCCTGAATCATGCAATCCAAATCTGTTCAGCAGAATATTGTCAAACACAGAACTACCCATCGTGGCAATCATGACTCCGTCTTGATTTTCATTTTTGTCATAAACGGGAATAGAAATTTTGAGCAAGCGTGTCTTGTCTATATCTTGAACAAATTGTACAGTAGGCTGGCTTACTTTGTAATTACTTTTGACATAAGTAGTAGGATCAATTTTTTCATTTAAAGAAAATATTGGTTTTCCTCGCATATTGATTATCTGAAGATCTCGTATTCCAGCTTCAAACTCGTTTAATTGAAATGAATTAAACTCATAATGCAGTATTGGGGATTGTTCATCAAGAATTCTATCAAATGAAGTATCATCCAAGGCAGGTATCAGCACATCAAAGGCATGTAAAAGAGACTCATTTTGTGAAAATTCTTGTAATTTGTTAATTCTTGATTCAATGATTGATGTGATTGTATTACCTCTTGTTTCAGATTCATCCTTTAGAGATTCTTTGAAATCTTCTTTGATAATAGAATCTACAAAATTATACGCCAATCCAGTTGTTACTGCAATTGATGTAATGCTGATGGTAAGTACTAAAACTATGAGTTTTGTACTGATACTAGTAAAGGTCTGCATCTAGATTTATGGAATATTTCAAAGTATTTTAATTATGAACTAGTCTATTTAGATTCCAAATAATCAATCATTGCAGTGCAATGATCTACCATAAATGCATCCAAATTTCCTAGTCTTCCCTCCCATTGTTGTATAGTATTAGTGGTACAAGTATCAATTGGAACATCTGATAATGCTAAAGCATTCTTTGCATTTTGTAGTACATCTAATGTGAACATCTTGTTTGTATCAACATGTTTCTTTGTTGCAAGAAGATTTGTATGTCCTGAAATAAGTACATCAAAATCAAAAGTTTGTAAAACATCATGACTTTCCAAGTAAAGTTCAATGTCTGGAGTTACACCAAATGCACGATAGGGTGATTCGGCAGGTCTGAACAAATCAACTAGCATTGCTATCTTGTGATCAGGCAACAAGATCAGCATATTTCCCTTTGAATGAAATTCTCCAAGATCATGGAATTCAATTGTTTTGCTACCTATTTCTAAAGTGTTAAAATCACCTTCAAAAATTTGCGTAGGGAATGGTCTATTAGGATCATTGTCTGATTCTAAAAGTTTAGCAGCATCTTTGTGTGCAATGAAAATTACATCTTTGGAAAATATTTCTCCTGCAGCACCTGTATGATCCTGATGGTGATGCGAATAAACCATGTGAGTTATTGGCTCATCAGTAACTTCGTTTATTGCTTGCAGATATTTCTCGCCAATTGGTTTAGGAGCATCAAATGCAACAACTCCTTGTCCTGTAGTCAGAAACATTGTCTGATAGCCACCTCCAACAAGCCAATAAACACCACTTGCAATTTCAGTTACTGCATATCCTTTTTGTTCATCTTCAACTAGGGGTTTTGATGTATACTTCAAAGCATCATTAAAAATTCCAGAGGTGTTATCAGTCATACTTTTACATTCACCCTTACTTTTCATTGTAACATGATCTGCATTTAGTGCACACATGTTGCCATACGTCTTGTCATTAACTCCACATACTGGAGCAAATTCCAAAGTACATGCTACAACTGGTGGCTCCAAATGCCATCCACGTTCTACAAATTTGTCAACAGAAGATGGCTGTACACATACAGGAGTAATATCATGCTTGAATACCAGTTTGAACCCATCTGCACATACAACATCACTTGCAGCAATTCCTGCATTGCCTTGATGTAGGGGTTTGAGATAGGGTTGCTTTACTCCATCCACAACACAGACTTTACCCGGATATATCCCAGAACCACATCTATCATTTAAAACACATATCTCTCCAAGTGAAACAAATCCTGGAGCACATAATCCCTTGTATGGAATGTGTTTTGCATATGACTTTTGATCTAAGATTTCAAGTAATTCATATTTTTTACTTGATGCATCAGCAGGAGGATTTTCAATATCAGTGACTTTTACTGAAATTTTGTATGACTTTCCTTCAGTATAATCAAATCCTTTGATTGAATCATAAAAGTTCTGCCATCTAGAATTAGGATCCTCACGGATTTGCATGCATTTCATAGGCCCTACCCCAACACAATCAACCAGATTTGCGCCAACATAGAAAATTTTAGTTTCAAAAGGCATCTCCAATCCAAGTTCCACTTGTACTTGACTTCGTAATTCATCAAGCTCTTCTATTGGAATCTGCAGACTAACCATCTTTCTAATTTGGTTCATCAAGACCAATCCTTCTTGGTTGTGTATTAATTGTTGTCCTGTTTCTTCAAATGCATAATATGCTTTCATAATTTCTAAACGTTGTTTTGTATCATCTTCATCTGGATTGCTCATCCAGTTTTCAACCATTTCTTTTAGATTTTGTTGAGTAATAGAAGAATTTACAGTTGAAGTTGCTTCTTGTGCAAAAGACTCTGATATTCCAAATAATCCCAAAGCAATCATTGGGAGCATCATCCAAATTAATTTCATAGTATACGGTAGAAAATGTACTTTAAAGGTTTTGATGAAAATCAAATTGTACCAAATTCAAAGGAGCAAACATTCCAAGAATCTTGAAGAAAAATTTCTAAGCAAAGATGAAATGATGATGTCAATTCATTATAATTTCAAATTAGTTCAAGTCCATTACAGATTTAGGAAAAAAATAGACGTAGGGATTAAGAAATTAACGATTGCATGGAGTAATTATTCCCTTCTCAACTAGTTTGTTGAAAATAGGAAAGTCCATAAATTTCAAAAATTCATCAGTGCTACATTCATTGTCATCATTTTTGCCGATAAAAACAGTGAGCCATCAGAATCACAAATGAATGTAGTCAAAAATCTTGATTTTTTATCAGGATCTGTAAAGAAATCATAAGATAATTCAATTGTACCTAAAACAAGAATACTTGTTAAAACAGGAAGAATTACTTGTTCAATAATTTTTATAATTAAATTTATTTATAAACAAAATGGTGCGGCATCAAACTAATTTCACAAAACTCGCCCCAGGCACACAATTGTGTTGAATTTGAGAACAAAATATTTCATCTGAGATCTTTTTTGAGATAAAATTTCTTTTTTGTTATAGATGCAATTAATTCGCATTGATAAGAACAATAACTACCTGAATTATCAGCAAATTGCCTTCCACAGCACATACAGTGCTCAAATCTCACGACATTTCCTCAAATGATATAACTTGCGCAGTCCTTTGAGCAATACTCACTGGAACGATTAACAAATTTTTCATTGCATGTTTTGCAGGTTTTCTCCAATAACGTATCTTCTGCAAACAGTTTTTTTCTAATCTTCTTCATTGTTTCAAAAGAGATCAATGATTTTTGTATTTAAGAAAGGGATTTCTTGATTAATACACATACGAAGTTAACTGGTTGACTTTATCCTGACAGAGAATAAAAGATTCACATCTAAAATACTAATTTTTGATTTTGATTTTGGAGGATCAAACATTGGTAAAAAGAAAAAGAAAATCAACTACCGGTGAATAATAAGAAAAACAAGAAGCATGTCTCAAACTAAATTATGTCCATGTGTAAAAATTGAGACGTGTTTCTTTTCTTATTATTGTTTGATACATGTGTGAATCATGCAAAAAATTATGGTTTTTCTTTTAGCTGCCATGCTATTTGGAAGTTATTTTTTGCCTGATTCTTTTGCAACGTCTTTAAAAAAATCAGACGAGATACGTTGCACAAACATATATCCAAAATTTTTAATTATGGGGGAAGATGGATTTCAGAAACGATATCCAGCTTATCCCATAATGGACAAATGTATGATGTTATTCAAAGATCCTAATTTCATAGAAAAAAATAATTTTAATCAAAAGAAATCAAAGATATCTGAAGTTTCATCTAATGCAAAAATACTAACTGTAATCAAAATTGGCCAAGAGAAATTTCTTACAAAATTTAACATGTGCTACAATGAAAATCAAAAAACAAAATACATTCAAATAATTACAGATAAAGAGGAAATAGTTGGAAAATCTTTTAGATTACATAATGAGATGTGTCCATCATTTTGGATAGAGATATACGCTAATGATCCACAAAAAACACTATTCTCATGGGATTACGAGCATAAATACAATCACAAAATAGAACGAAAGATGTTATGAGATATTTTAAAAAATAAATGTCCACGAATGGTAATAACAAGCACAATACTATTTTTTAAAAAATTCTAATTCAGATAAAATGAGGGCCCGTTTTTTGCGCAGATTCTCTAGGTTTCTCTCAAGTCTATGTATTGTCTCTGAATTTTTATTGCCAAGTTTCTTGATTTCAGATTCTCGATGTTCTTCTAATTTTTGAATTCGACTATCAGTGTCAGCTAATGCTTTTTTGAGTGCTTGGACATCTTTTTCAAAAGACAAACTAGAATTATTTTGTAATATTAGCAAATTAAGAGCTTTGAAAATACGAAATATGACTAAAATAATCTAAAAACTAATCAGAGGATAATTTCTTGGTATGGTCAGGATCATTTTTAGATATTTCTTTGAATTTTTTCTCATTTCTAAGATGTGTGCATCTCTACAACTTTCATGACAAAATTTCTTGTCTTTGCTTTCAAATGGTTTCCCGCAATGATGACAATTGGGTATTAATGTTCTTAACAAATTTTTTATTTTTTAAAAAAATTTGTACACATATCAAATCAAAGAATTGAGTCCAAATACTAATTTTTGAAATAGATTTTGTAATATTCCTAAGGGTTTAGAGTATAGTCTCTGTTTTGCCATTGTGCTTGCTGATATTCTGTTCCAAAGACATCAAGGGACTTTGTAATGCAATCTTCTTGCTCTTGGCCCTGTGAAAACAAACTCTTGCAGTCCTCAACTGCTGCTTGCAGATTTCTCTGATCTCGCTCTGCAACATATGCATCATAGTTTGAGCTGCCCATCATTCCAATAATTATTGCAACAACAAAGACAATGATTAGTGGGATTACTGGTTTCATCGTCCCACAGTATAAGTCACATACAACACAATGGATACTATAGTGGATACGCCAAGAATTATTGCCATCTCTTTTTTAGAAAATACTGCAGTTCTGTAACTCAACAAGAAAAGCTACTATATCACAGAATTTAGGGTTTAGGTTTCACAACCAATTCCGTCTTTGTCACCATCAAAGTTGTGAGGATCTGATTGCAGTAGAGTAAATTTCTTGTAAACTACATCTATACAGTTCAAGTCTGATTGGGGAGATGGAATACAAAAGTCAGGATATGATGGATCACAGTTATTTTGATTTTTCAGTGCAGGAGTTGATCATGTTTGAACATCAGTTGTTTTCCTTCAAGACAGATAATATTGTCAACGGATATCCCGGCAAACTTTTGGTGGTGTGGTTTTAGGTATTCTTTGAGAGTGCCATTCATCATGCACATCTTTCCAAGATATGCACCGGACCACATCTGTCATCTAGCACACACTCCATCAAGTTGTGCAAACCCAAGTGCACACATACCCATGTATGATTTGTGATGTCTCATGTCATTGATCATTTGATTGTGTCCAGAGTATTCAGGGGGAGATGGGGCAAAGATAGGAAGTGGAACTAGTAAAACAGATGCAATTACAAAGACTAGGATAGTCTTCACAGATTTCATTTACAATTCTTTCAATTAAGAACATCTAGAAAGAGTTCTCAAATGCGACCTCATCTAGAGGCAACTGACCACCTCGCTCCAGTGCAGGTGCTGCCTTTTTGCCAACTACAACCATCATTACAATTAGATGGTTCTCTGGCAATTTGATGATTTTTGCAAGCTCGTCATACTCAAATCCTACCATAGGACAAGAGTCAAGTCCCATGTCTCTTGTTGCAAGCATTATTGTTTGAGCTGCCATGCCACAAGAGCGGATTGCCTCATCGCGTTCTGCATGAGGATCAGAGGTGTACTTTCTCTCTAGTGCTGCTTTGACATATTCTTGCTTTTCAGTTGGATGATTCTTCCAGTAGCGTAGCGGTTCAGTCTTCCATGCAGACATATAACCACACAAAACAATTACCAATGAACCGTCTTTTGGTTGAGCTTGTCCACGAGCTGCAACTGATATTTTCTCTTTAACTGATTGATCAGTGACATAGACAAATCTCCAGTTCTGTTGGTTGTAGCTAGTAGGAGACAAGAGCACATGCTCCATCAATCTTTTAATATCTTCAGGACTCATCTTGTAGTTTGGATCAAACTTTTTGATTGCACGTCGAGTCGATATTGCTTCAAAAACATCCATGGAGTCATGCCAAGATTAATCTAAAATAAATTAAACGAAAAGACAATCGAGATTAAGATCAAGACCAAAAATGTGTCTTGATGACATCTCTAATCACTTAAGATCAGAAACGGTTGTACTCTGATGAAAGTGATTTCATCTTAAGGCCTGAAACGTTTGATTCAGACGACAGACTTGTCTTTTCTTAAGAATACTATGTGTTTTTGTTATTTAACCGATGCTAATAATTTCTACTAGTGGTAAAGGACCCAAACAAATTCAGATAGTCTATTTATTACACTATAGAGATTCACAGATTGTTGAAGATTGCAGTAATGGGTATGGGGGTAGCTGGTTCTTATCTTATGGCCAGACTAAAGGACTCTGAACATGACGTTACAGGGTATGAGTTAAACCCAAAAGAAAGACACGATTCTATCTGTGCTTGGGGCACAATCAAACCAGTGCTTTCTGAATACTGCAAAAAGACTGGCAGAGATTTTAATGACTTTCTGATCCATGATGGAAAAAACATGCACGTCAAGATGAACAATGACGTAAAGTTTGACATTGGTCTGAAAGGATTATGCACATATGACAAACTTGGACTGATTAAAGATTTTATCAAAGACTCCAAAGTAATCTATGGCAAACCACCAACTCTAGAGGAGTTAGAAAAAGAGTATGACATGATAGTTGACTGTACTGGATTTCACAGAGTATATCTGCCAAAGCTCAAAGAAGATTTCTTTTTGCCAACATACGAATACAAAGTAGAGTATGAGGATGGAGTTCCGTATGATGACTTTTACATTGAGCCATTTCCTGGCATGTCAGGATATTTTTGGTATTTCCCACTAGGTGAGAAGTGGGCCCATATCGGAGCAGGCGATTACAATAAGCAACACATCAAGGCAACTGATGACTTTCTAAAAAAGCATGGCGGCAAGGTTCTCAAAACAAAGGGAAGGCCAATTAGATTGGCAACTCCGGACAGATGCAAGCCATACTATTCAGGAAAAGTTGTAGGTGTTGGAGAGTCAATTGGAACAGTCTATGCGCTGTTAGGTGAGGGAATCATTCCATCAATGCAATGCGTTGAGATATTTCTTGAGAACATGGATGATTTTGCAGCATATGAAAAGGCAGTTGAAAAACATTACAAAGTGTATGCCAAGGTTTTCAATTTTGTCCGAGCAAAGATACACAAAGACTTTAGTTTTGTAAAAGCACTTCCAGACTTTTTGTCAATATTTAGATACATGAAAAAGAACGAAGACAGGTTTGGAATGGATATTAAAATTGCTGACTTGATGAAAGTGGCAAAGGCCTAGTTTGATATTTTCATAAGTCCTTCTTTGATTAGAAATTGAATTCCTTGCACAAAGGAGTTATCATCAATTGAGCCTTCTGCCCACCATCCTGCATTAGTCTTAATCCAGTCAGGAATTGTGTTACTAGTAGCAGAGCCTTGTGCAGTTGGAGGTATCTCCATTAGTCCTTCTTTGATTAGAAATTGAATTCCTTGCACAAAGGAGTTATCATCAATTGAGCCTTCTGCCCACCATCCTGCATTAGTCTTAATCCAGTCAGGAATCTTTGCATTAGATGCTCCAGCAGATTTCATATCACCAGACACTTCAAATGCGATTATTGCAACTGTTGCCTTTGAATTTCCATATTGAGCCTTGACGATATGTTTTCCATCATTGAATTTCTCACCTAGCGATACATTATGAGAAAATGTCATATCTTCATTTACAGATACTTTTTGAGTTACAATAAGATTGGATTTTGAATCAAAAATTGAAATTCTTAAACTTCGTTCTTCATCATATTTGTTAACAGTTCCAGAAAATGTTACGGACTCACCAAGTGAATAAGACTCATTATCAGAGTTTATGTCAACTGTAAAATTATTGGAACTGCTTTGTACAGGAGGGCCACCATACCCCAAGACCTGTTGGCCTGAAGTTGCCACAAATAGAGATACTATTGCAATGATGAGAATTTTGTTTAATTTCATAAGTGATATAATAGATTTGTCTCTTCATTTAAAGGATTAGTAAAGGAATTAAATTTATTTGAGGAAATGATTTCTAACTAAAACTAACAGACCCAAATCCTTCGCGGTTTGTTCTATTTGATGCCATGTTGTAATCATAAATTATCTTTGAATATTCCTTAAACTCTTCTTTCATTGGTTCTAGATCTTCTGCAAGATAAAATCCCGGACAGTCTCCAGTGAATTGGTATGTTGCATGAACTCGTGGCTTTCCTTTCTCGTTTTCAAGCCAGCTAGAAAACGGATACAGATAACACACTCCAGGACGGTCAGGATGCATAGAGCATCCACCTTCCTCATCTAGGAATCTACATGAGATGTGGGTTCCATCATCAGCTGCAGTCTCATCTTCTTTTCTTTTAAGGTTGATTGTTGTCATTGTAGTCATTTGCCCTGAAGGTCCCGGTTCAGAATAGGTTACAGTCAGTGTTTCATTTTTGATAAACTCTGAAGGCTTTTGGTATTTTAGTCCTTTTCCAATTGTAATCAAGTCATCTGAAGTAAGTGGCAGTCTTCCTTGTCTGTCACAGCAGTTATGACAGTCAGGCCAAAAGCATTTCCAAAGAATAAATTTTTTTTCTGAATTAAGATAAGGAATATGGAACACAACATCTTTTACCTTGATTGGTCTGTCAGAGACATCAGTAATTTTTCCAAGCATAAAGTTTCTCAATATTGGGTCAACATCCCAATCTTTTTGCAGTAAATCTAGCGACTCTTCAATCTCCTTTTGGGACAATAAGTTATAACATCATTTGCAGATGTTATTAATGTTGAGTGAAAAAGGCAAGTATGCTTCAGCAACTGAGAACAGGAGATTTGTCTGGGCAGAAATTATTTGGCCTTTAATTCTAGAGTTAAACGATGTTGCATTTACTCTAAAACAATTCCAAGACAAGCGAGATAAAATTTGCAAAGAACAAAATCTATCAATCAACATTCCATCAAGGGGACTTGCATCACTGCAACAAAAAGGAATTCTACTCAAAGAAGGAACACTTTATTCAATTCACTACAAGCTTATTCCCTACATGAGATTGAAAGCAGGATGTGATTACGCAACTGCAATCAGAGAAGTTAGACTAAAGTGATTGCAACAAATGATTATATTCTAAACATTCAAGATTTCTTTCAAGTAGCCCGATAGTCTAGCGGTCAAGGATTCTGCCCTCTGGATCTCACAAAGTGGATATAGGCGGAGACGGCAGTTCGAATCTGCCTCGGGCTACTGGAATAATTTCTAAAATTCTATCTTGATGCTTGTGCGATTCTCTCTAGTTCGTTCTTTTTCTTTACAGAAGGAGCGTTAGGATCGTTGTCGGCAGCCATGATTAGTTGTTCTGCCATGTGCTCTTCAATTGGTTTTGGATTGGAGAATGTAGATTCTTTGATTGCATCAGCAATGAATCTCAAAGCCAAGTCAACTCTTCTAATTGGTGCAACATCAACTGACACATGGTAAACTGTACCACCATAAACAATTCTAGTTGTGTCCTCGTTAGGAGCTGAATTCTCAACTGCTCTAACTAGTACCTCTACTGGATTTTTTCCAGTTTTAAGTTCGATAATTGTAAATGCTGTTCTAACGGTATTGAGAATTTTGGTTTTCTTTCCAGTCATTCTGCCGGTGTTCTTTGCATATTTTTTACCAAAGTGCATTGTCTTGTTGATTAATCTCTCAACAATGTTGACATCGGCCTTGTTGAATCTCTTGAGTGCAGAACGACCAAATGTGTATGGCAAGATTTGTTTTCTTAAAGAGATTGCAGTTTTAAGGCCTGGGTCTTTGACTTCGATATCAGATAAATCCCATTTTCTAAACAGTAACAAGTTTTTTGTTTGTGCCATTTCTATCTCCTTGGTTTCTCCTTCTTTCCGATTACTAGTTCATGAAGTGATGTACCATTTACTTTGAATACTTTGAATCTAACACCAGGAATATCCCCCATTGCACCGCCTTGAGTTGCACCCATTCCTTGAATGTGAACTTCATCGTGTTCATCAATAAAGTTCATTGCACCGTCTCGTGGCAAGAATGCAGTAACTGTTTTACCGTTTTTAATTAATTGAACACGAACACATTTTCTAATTGCAGAGTTTGGCTGTTTTGCTGCTACGCCAACTTTTTCTAAAACAATTCCCCTTGCTTGTGGAGCGCCACCAAGTGGGTCTGCTTTTTTATCAATACCTAATTCTCTTCTCTTGTAAGTTGAGATTGCCCATCTCTGTCTCTTCTTTTTTGTAGTTAGAACTCTGCCTGCAAATAATCCAAGTGGTGATTTTCTCATACTCTACATCTCCATAGTTTGTCTTTCAGGACTGTTAATCAAGACACTAGTAATATCAAAATATCGTTTTGCAAGCATTCTTGCCTTCTCAGCATTTCTGCCCTCTCTTCCTACAACAATTCCTTTCTTTCTTGGGTCTACCATAACGATTGCCTGTTTTGTCCCGTCTGCCCGCGTATTTATTTTTACTTCAGATATCAGTTTAGAATTAAGCAAATTAGACAAAAATTTTGCTGGATCCTCATCAAATTCTACGAGTTCAACGTTTCTCTTTACAATGTTTTGTAGGGATTTGATGTGCATTCCTCCCTTACCAATTGCAAGTCCCATCTTTCCTGTGTTAACTACAAAAATTACTCTATCTTGTTTCTCATCTTCGACACAATCACGTGCTGTTGCACCTGTAACGTTTTGGAACAAAGACATCATACGCATTTGATCCGTTGTTAGTTTGATTGATTGTGTCATAATTGTTAATGTCTCCAAACAAAAAATGGCTCATTTAAACTTTCAAGGCTATGTCTAATCATTTTTTTCCTCAGCTTCTGTATCTTTTAAAATTGATTTGATGTTTGCGTCATCGATTGATGTGAATGAAATTGTTGAAATTCTAAATTGCAAGCCGCACAATCTGCCCAATGCGACTGAAGTTCCTTGGAAGTTTACTAAAGGTATTTTTTCTTTTTTTGCATCTGATTCAATTCGCTCAATCATTTCTTTTTCTACAGATTGAGACAATACAATTAGCTTGGAATTTTTTACAGAGTTTAAAACTTGTTTACTGCCCATTGTTAACTTGCCTTCCTTTCGGGCATCCTTCAAAGATTTCTCAAGTATCTTACTCATGTTTTTCCTTAAGTGCATCGTCTCAACAGGGCTTTATAGGTTTATGGAAAAATTATGCACACACAAAAGTAAGATCATTCAACAAAACCAAACAATGATGAAAACACACGAGTTAATTCTTCTAAAATGTTAGTTGGTTTTTCTTTTTTATTTTCTACAGGAATTGTTTTTTCAGGTAATGGTTTTTCCTTAAATGAATTTTCAATTTCAGGTTCAGGCATTTTGATTTCCACAATAGGTTCTGGGATTTCAGACTTGAGTGATAGAGCAGTATTGAGATTTGTTCTTGCAGTATAGTAGTTTGGATTCTCTTCTAGAATTTCATTGTAAAGTAAAATTGCATCATCTAGATTTCCAAGAGTTGCCAATGCATTTGCTTTGTTATGTTTGGCAGACAGAAAATCAGGGTCAAGAACAATGGCACGATCATAGTATGCTATTGATTCTGATACATGTCCAATCTTTCCTAATGTAGAGCCTTTGTTTACAAGAGCTTCTACATTATCAGGATCTTCAATTAAAGATTCGTTAAAAAATTTCAATGAATTATCGAACTGACATAATCTGTATAGTGCAGGTCCCATTCCATCATAGTAAGATATGGAATCAACAAAAGTACTAGAGTCACATTCAAGGTTTATTTGATTTAGTAATTTACCAAGTTCAATATCTTCAACTGAAAGATTATCGTGCTCTTCATTTTCTAAAATATTTTCTTTTGATTTATTTTTTGGTTGAGTTTCTTTTGATATAATTTCTTTTTCAGGTACTGGCTTTTCTTTTGTTATGATTTTCTTTTTTGAAATAATTTCTTTATCAATAATATCTTTAACAGGTTCTGGTGATTCTTCAATTATTTTTGTTGGTGTTTCTATTGTTTCCTCAATGGTTTCTGGTACAGTTTCTTGTATTGGTTCTTGTATTGTTTTTTCAACATAATCCTTTGTAGCATCTACTGTGTCTGTAGTTTCATCTACAGTTGTTTTTGTTGTATCCTCAAGTGACTCTGTTGTTTCCTCAACTACACTTTTTGTTGGAGGATTTGCAGAGTATTCAAAGAAATGTTTGGTACTAGTCTGTGCATAATGAGCTTTGATGGAATAAGTTCCTTCAGATTTAAAATTCACACCGTCTTTAGCTAGAAAGCTTGCAGAAAACTCCAGATTGTCATTAATGTTTCCAAAGTAAAATCCAACAGGGGTTCCAAACGGATCATGAACACCAATTAGGACAGTAGGTGAATCCAAAGATGAAACAGTTCCAAAAATTTTGATTGTGTTGTTATCAAAATAGTGGTCTTTTTCAGTATAAACTGATACAATTTCAGGCACTATAACCTCCTGCGAAGCAGTTTCTGCCTCTACTGTACCTTGGATTACAAAATTATGTTCTTCAGTTACTTTGCCATAGTCAAGTTTTATGAGATACTCTCCGGCTATCTCATAAAATGGTGAATCTAGGAAAATGGTTTTTGAGAAGCTGCCATCTGATGAGAGTTCTACGTTGTTTGCAGACAGAATCTTTCCAGCAGGATCAAATATGCTCATTGCAATAACTGGCATACCAAAATCAACAATCTGGCCTGATATGACAAGTGAATCACCAGTATGATAACTGCTCTTATCAAAATTCACATTAAATAAATCAGCAAAGACATCAGATAGTGCAAGTGGAGCAAATGCCAGTAACACTAGAGATATCCCCAGAATAAATCGAATCACAATAAAAAAAACGTAATTTTCTATTTAATAATCACGTATGATTGATACTTTTCATTCAACGGATATTGATCTTGTCATGGGGTTTGATAATGCAGTTGGATCATTTAGCGAAGTCCAAACAAATGTTTCAATGCTATAGTCCCCAGAATTTTTTGGTATCCATGATTGAGATACATCAAGGTTTTGTCCAGGAGACAACTGACCTTTTATCCAAGAAAGAGATTCCACATAGTTTTCAGAGTTTTTTACTTGAAAGAGATAAACAAACTTTTGATCATACTCTTGAGTATTTGATATACTTCCAACAATCTGAACTTGATGATTTGAAGAAAGAGATGATATGCTTTTTCCAAAGCTATCAGAGATGTTAATTGCAGAGTTTTGCAGTCGTTGGGTAGAAGGAACAGATGATTCTACTTGAGAGCTAGCCTGAAGTTGCAGATTATCTGATATTGAATATGGCTTTGGTAGTGTATAGTCATGGTATTTGGCAGAAATTATATCGCTTGGAATTGCATAAAGTCTGTTTCCACTAGATGCGGAGTTTTGAGTCAAAGATATTGTGGCAACAAAAGAGCCAGAACTCTCAGATGTCTCAATTGCATTTGTAGTAATTCCTCCAACATCAGAGTCTGAAAATACTTCTATTGGAATTTGATCAATTGCCTCAGGGTTTAGATTCATGTCAGGATCAATTACTCTAACCAATACTGATTCCTTTGAGAGAAAAACATCATTTGTAAATTCAATGGCTCCAATATTCCACGATACTGGAACTGATTCAGACAGTATTACACCATCTGCAAACTCAAATGATACTGTAACTCCAGAATCCCTTTCAACTTCCAAGAATCCACTTGTTGGTCCACTGCCTATAGTTCTAGGATTAGTATCAAAGCTGCCATCACCGTCTGCATCATGCAAAAATCCAGTAAGAATAATTTCGCCAGTAAATATTCCACTTGCCACATTGGTCTCAGTTAGTCTGTAAGGCTCCAGAGAATGACTTCGCGTTGAAATTTTAATTGGATTATCCGTATCATCACCTATTGAATCAATCAAGTCTTTGTCTGTGTTCCAGCTTGGTGCAATTACTTTGATTTTGATTTTGTCAGTCCACGAGTAAATGGGTCTGTCAAAAAATATCGGAGCATATGGTTTGTCATAGTCTGGAATCTCTTGAGCAGATGCAAATGGCAAAATAAAAATTAAAAATAAAAAATCAAGCAATCACTTTTGATATGGTAGAGTTAAGATTTATGGTTTACTAGTCTGACTCTTCATCAGGCAAAGATATTGCCAAAATGTTGTCACCGCGAAGCAATATTTTGCCTAGTGGTTCTGGTTTTTTTTCAGTAATGTCTTCAGCGTTTTCTAGTGTAAGGTTCATGTGAATATCAAAGTCTTGCAGTACCCCTTGAACTGTCTTGTTGTTTCTTAATCGAAGCAAGACAACTTTATCTTTGGAGTTTGCCATTAGTGTTGAAATTTCATCTGCCATAATTATCATCAAGTTATTTCTTCTTGCTTACTTGCATGTACAAGTCAACTGTACCACTGCCAATTGGAATGTTACTTCCAACAATTACGTTTTCAGTGATACCTTTGAGTTGTTCAATTTCTCCTCCAAGTGCAGCATGTGCAATTGTTGGAACGGTAATCTCAAATGCGGCTCTTGCCAAGACACTGTCTTTGGTTCCTGCAATTCCATGTCTTCCAATTTGTTGCATGTAACCACGTGAGCACATCAAGTCAGCTACTAACATAATGTATCTATTATCAACTTCAAGTCCCTGATCTTCTAGAGTACTGTTAAGTTCATTGATTAGTGCATTTCTTGCAGCTTCAATTCCAAGTGTTCCTGCAATTTCAAAGACGTTGTTTGTTCTAACGTTTCTCTTGTCAATTCCTTTTACTTCTAAGACCTTTGCAACGTTTGAACCAGTTGTCTGGATAACCCACTCATCATCTTTTTGGACTAGTGTTACACGTTCAATGTCTGGTACACCTTTGACAGTAGTGTTAAGAACTTTGTTTCGGATTGCAATTGCTGTTGCAGTATCAGATTCCTCAACTAGTTTTAATGTAATTAGTTCACCAGTTGTCTCCAACTTGAATTTCTTGTTTGATGATAGTGCTGCCTCTACTTCAGCAATAGTACAGCCTCTCTCTTTGAGCCTGTTTTCACTCAAAATTAGTTTAATTTCAGTTGCATAGTCAGTTTCACTGTCTGCAATCAAGGCACTTACTTTGGTTTGCAAAACATTTCTTGCAACATCAATTGCTTTTTCTCTTGATTTCTTTGAGTCCCCATCAAGATAAATATCCATAGTTGGCGTTACTGGTTTCTTTCTTGCATCAACTAGTTCAATTAATCTTGGAAGACCCAGTGTAACGTTTCTTTCTTTAATTCCTGCAAAGTGGAATGTTCTTAATGTCATCTGAGTACCAGGTTCACCAATTGATTGTGCAGTGATGATTCCGACTGCTTGTCCTGGTTCAACTTTAGCTTTGTTGTAAAGTAGCAATCCCTTCTTACATACTGCCTCAATACCATCTTTGCTTAATCCAGATTCTAGTAATGCATCAGTTACAAGTGAGGTAAGTCTTGGGTTAAAGGTCTTGGTGTATTTCTTGGCCAAAGTTTCAATCTCGTCTTTTGTTGCCTTTTTGCCAGAGTCAACAATTTTCTGAGATTCAATTAATCTACTTGGGTTAAATGCCTCACCATGATCACTCTTTTGAACATCAATTCCATCTTCACCATAAAGGAATTGAACAATGTGTCCGTGTGGATCTCTTACTGTTCCATCATATTCTAATCTAATGTGTTCTAATGCGTTGATCAATCTACGCTGCATGTAACCACTTTGTTGTGTTCTGACTGCAGTGTCTACAAGTCCTTCACGACCACCCATTGCGTGGAAGAAGAATTCAAGTGCAGATAGTCCTTCTCTGTAATTGGATTTTACAAATCCATGTGCATCAGGATTATTGTCATGTTCTTGATAGTGTGTCAAGGCTCTGTTGTTGTAGCCTTCATGAAGTCTGTTACCTCTTCTCGACTGTTGTCCAAGGGCTCCTGCCATCTGACCCACGTTAAGTGATGAGCCTCTTGCACCAGTAGTAGCCATGATTTTTCCTGCATTGTCTGCTGGAAGGCAATCATTTGCAGTAGAGCCTGCCTTGTCTCTGGCTTTACCCAATTCATTTACAATATAGGCCTCTAATGCTTCTTCAGGTCTCATACCTCTTGTTAGTTTCAAAGTACCTTTCTTGAATTGATCAGTCAAGTCATCTACAGTGTCATAAGTCTCTTGAATGTCATCAAGAATCTGTTGTTTGTCTTTGTCAGGGACGATAAGGTCACCGTAACCATAACTGAAACCATAGTGAGTGATGAATTGTTTTACCATAATGAGAATAGAGTTGAGGAAGCTTTTTCCTACGGCATTGCCATAGTCTTTTGCAATTCTATGTAGTACACTTTCTGGTTCTTCTGCGCCAATTGAAGATTTGTCAATTACACCGCTGATTAGTTCACCATTTTTAATTACAACATCTTTTGCTTTTCCCTTTGTTCCCTTGGACCACTTTGATGTAATGACATAGTTGAAGTCTTTTGGCAAGAACAATGAGAAGAGTTGCTTTCCAGTATATGCCGGACCGTCTTTTGTTTTAGTTGCAGGTTTTGGTAATGGTTCTATGTAACCGCCAAGCATTGCAAGGTTTGAGAATTCTTGAATAGACAAAATAGTATCGTCTTTAGTTAGAAGGTATGCACCAGTTACAAAGTCTCTTAGGGCACCAATGATTGGACCGCCATATCTGGGAGAGATCAATTGATCTTGAACTCTCATCAAAAGAATTGCTTCTGCACGTGCTTCTTCACTTTGAGGAACGTGAAGGTTCATCTCATCACCATCAAAGTCTGCGTTGTATGGTGGACAAACTGATGGGTGAAGTCTGAATGTCTTTCCGGGAAGTACACGGACATAGTGTGCCATGATTGACATCTGGTGGAGTGATGGTTGTCTGTTGAACATGACAATGTCACCGTCTGCAAGATGTCTTTCTACCAAGTATCCAATCTCAAGTGTTTCAGCAATTGTAGAGCGGTCCTCTACGAAATCAAGTCTAATCTTTACTCCGTCTGGTCGGACGATATAGTTTACGCCTGGGAATTTCTCAGGTCCATTAATTACAAGTTTTCTCATTCTCTCAATGTTCCATTCTGTTACAATTTCAGGAATTGTTAATTTCATTGCAACTGTCTCTGGGACACCGACTTCGCTCAAGTCCAAGTTAGGATCAGGAGAGATTACAGTTCTGCTTGAAAAGTCAACTCTCTTTCCAGATAATGAACCTCTGAATCTTCCCTCTTTTCCTTTGAGTCTTTGAGTCAAAGTTTTGAGAGGACGTCCAGAACGATGATGAGCTTGTGGGATTCCAGATACTTCATTATCAAAGTATGTTGTTGTATGATATTGTAACAAATCCACCAAGTCTTGAACGATTAGTGGAGGAGTTCCTGCATCTTTGCTTTCTTTTAGTCTCTGGTTAACCCTGATGATATCTACCATCTTGTGTGTCAGGTCATCTTCTGATCTAATTCCAGTCTCCAAAATAATTGATGGTCTAACAGTTACTGGTGGGACAGGAAATGCCTGCAATACAAACCATTCAGGTCTTGCAGTAATTGGATCATATGATAATAATTCTAAATCTTCATCAAGGATTTGTGAGAATCTTTCTCTAATTGTAATTGGAAGTAATCTGTGTTCTCCGATTTCTGTTTTTTCGACAAATATAGTTGGTTTGGTAAAAATTAACTCGTATTGTGTTTTACCACAGTGAGGGCATTCCTTTGCTTTCTTTGCTTTTTCAATGATTTGTTCTGGAATACGTTTTTGAGAGATTACAGTATATGCTGCATGTTTTTCTTTGATGTTTCTAAAGACATCCAAGTCTTCTTGAGGAACTTTGAGTCTTGCACAAGAACGACATGTTGATTGCAGTAACTTGTAGATATTATCAATAAATGCAATATGCAAAACAGGCTCTGCTAATTCCAAGTGTCCAAAGTGTCCAGGACATCTTGCTGCAGTATTTCCACATGTAAGACATTTTTGTCCAGGCTCTAGTGTTCCCAGTCTGCCATCCATCAAACCTCCCTGAACAGGCATTCCATCTTCATCATAAGTTTCAGGAGCAGTGATTTCTGCAACAGAATATTTTCTGATTTCAGTTGGAGACCAAACAGAGAATCTGATTCCATCAATTGCTTTTACTGCTTGAATCGACATTATAGTTTCTCCTTGATTAGTAATCTTGGTGCGACATTGAGACTCTGCATCTCTTGTAAGAGTAGTTTGAATGCATATGCAACTGAAACAGAGGAGACCTTTGCTTTATCGCCACATACTCTGCATACATACTTTCTTTGTTTAACATCATGGTAAGCAACAAGACCACATCTCTCACAAACAAAGATATCAGATTTATCAGACTCATCAAGTAGTCTGTCTTTTAGAATCATAGAAGCACCATAAGCAATCAAACAATCTCTCTCCATTTCACCGAATCTAAGGCCACCACCTCTTGCTCTTCCTTCTGTTGGCTGTTTAGTTAACATCTGAACTTGTCCACGTGCTCTTGCATGAATCTTATCTGCAACCATGTGGTGTAGTTTCTGATAGTATACAACACCGATAAAGACTTCAACTGGGAATGATTTTCCAGTTCTTCCGTCATACATTATCTCTTTACCAGAATATTCAAAGCCATGTGCATCCATTACTTGTCTTACCTCATCCATCTTCTCTCCAACAAATGCAGAACCATCAAATCTCTTTCCACGTAGTGCTGCAGATTTTCCACAGATGGATTCCATCATCATACCAACTGTCATTCTAGATGGGAATGCATGTGGATTAATCAAAACATCAGGAGACATTCCACTTGCAGTATATGGCAAGTCTTCTGCTTTAGCTAAAATTCCTAAAATTCCTTTTTGTCCGTGTCTTGATGCAAACTTGTCACCAATCTCTGGAATTCTCATATCTCTTGCTCTAATCTTGTACATCTTTCCGCCTTCATTTGATTGAGTCATAACTACAGTATCAACAACACCAGTTTCTGACGGTCTGACGCCAATTGAGGTATCCCTTCTATATGGGCCAGATGATTCAAACTCTCTATACTCTTCCATGAATCTTGGAGGACTAGTTTTTCCAATCAAGATGTCGCCACCTTTTACTGGGGCTTCTGCTGCAACAACACCGTCTTCTTCTAATAGTCTGTATGCACGTTCTCCCTTGTAACCTCGGATATTATCCTCAGCGTTTGGAATTTCAAATGCATCACGCATTCCGCCAGGATATTGTTTTGCTTCAGCATCATAAATTCTAAAGAAGAATGTTCTTCCAAGTCCTCTATCAACTGATGCCTTGCTAAGAACAATTGCATCTTCAATATTGTAACCATCAAATGGCAATACTGCAACTACACAGTTCTGACCTGCTGGTCTGTCTTCTAATCCCAAAAGTTTCATTGCTTTTGTATTGACAATTGGAACTTGTGGATATAGCATAAAGTGCTGTCTAACGTAAGTACTTGTATTCATCATCGGTGTTGAGAATCCCAGACTCTGTTTTGCCATTGCAGACTCGTATGTATTTCTTGGAGACTGGTTGTGTTCAGGATATGGAATTATTGAAGCTCCTGCACCAAGAATTGCTGGTGGGAAAACTTCAAGATGAGTATGCTTCTTTGTGTCTTTTTCATCTAGTGTGACATAGCAGTTCTCTTCTTCATTTGCATCAATCATTTCAAGTACGCCCATTCTCAAAAGATCAGTCCATGAGATGAGTTTCTTTGAGATTTTATCTAACAAATCAGAAGTAAGTAGTGGTTTGTTATCTTTGATAATAATTAATGGTCTTAGTACACGTCCTGCATTACAGTTAACGTATAATCTTCTTGTAGAACCTTCAATTTCAGATTTATGAAATGATACACCAACATGTGGGTGAATCTTTGAATTTCTTCTCAAGTCCCTTAGAGATTCTGCAAGTTGTTCACCGTCTTTATAATATCCAATTAATCTACCATCAACAAATATTCTAGTCCCATCTTTTTTCAAATCTTCTTTGGCATCAAAAAAGTGAACAGTTCCAAGGTCATAGAGCTTCTCTATAATTTCTTCAGATGGTACGTTTACTGAAATGATTCCAGATAATGCGAGATTTTTTACAAGACCACAATTTGATCCTTCAGGGGTTTCACTTGGACAGATTCTTCCAAAGTGGGTTGCATGCAAGTCTCTTGCCTCAAAATTTGGCTGGGTTCTACTAAGAGGAGATTGAATTCTTCTAAGGTGACTAATAGTTGAAAGATAGTTAGTTCTATCAAGTAGTTGAGTTACACCTACTCTACCTCTTCCCCAGTTTCCAGTGGCAATTGCATTGTTTAGTTTATCAGTAATAATTCCCGGACGAATAGCAGCAGCTACAGCATTAATTCCACGTTTTTGGCCTGAGCGTTCTAGTTGGTATTTCATGTCGCGGACAAGATTTCTAAATGCAGTTCTAAACAAGTCTGCAAGCATCTGACCTGCAAATTTGATGACTTTGTTTCCATAGTGATCCTTGTCGTCAGGCTTTATCCAACCAAGTCTTAGTTCTAATAATTTACAAGCAGCTTCTCCCAAAAATTGTGCCTTTTCTTTTCTGTTTTCAGGATGCTTTCCCAAGTGAGGTAACAGACCCCAATCAAGCAAAGTCTCAGCACGTTTAATCTGAAATTCTTCAAGCATTCCCGGAGCAATTCTCTTACTGATGTAAACGATAGCGTCTTTTGCAGTTGGAACATCACCTGCTTTTTCAAAAGAGCCTTCTAATTCATCTTGAAGTTCATCTACCAAAGAAACTGCAGCTGCAATCTCTCTGTCTGATTCTAATCCAAGTGCTCTCATCAAAGTAACTACTGGAATATCAACTGGAGAGCCAGGAATTCTGGCAACAATTAATCCATCATTTTTCATGACAAGTTCTAATTTTGCACGGTAACCAACAATTGAAGAATATACTTTGGCTTTGTGTACAATGTTTCCGCCAACTGTTTCTCGGTCAACAATTATTTTATTGTAAGAAAGATCTTCTAGCCCAACAATTACTCGTTCAGAACCATTGATGATAAAGTAGCCACCAGGATCGTTTGGGTCCTCACCATGTTCAACTAATTTTTGTGTAGAGAAATTATGCAAGATACATGCATTTGATTTTGCCATAACTGGAACATCACCAATATGGACAAATCTTGATTCAAGAATTTTTCCATCTTCTACAACACTTGCCTCCATCATCACTGGTGCAGAATAAGATACGTTTCTCAATCTAGCTTCAGCTGGAGTGATGTGTGTAATGGAGCCATCAAGTTCCATCATTCGTGGTTGTTGAAGTTTAACTTTGCCTAGCTGAATCTTGTAAGGGTATTCAGCATTTTCAATATCGATTTGTCCAACTTCGTTGATAATACTTTGTAGTCCTCTTTCTAAAAATTCATCAAAGGAGTTTAGGTGTTGACGTGCAATGCCCTCTCTCTTCAAAATATCTTGAATTACTGGCCAACGTTTTGTAGAAGGATCTGCCATCTATACTTCCACCACATATCGATAATAGAAACTCTCACCAGCAGTTGGGCTTTTTCTAGTGATCTTTATCATATCACCAGGTTTTACACCAAGTCCCAAAATTGCAGGATCGTTTACAAAGATTAATGGTAATTCAGTTGGCTTACAATTGTATTTTTTTAAAACTTCTTCAGCTTCTTGTTTTGAAATGATTTCATGCTTTGGAACATAGATATGGTCAGGTACAAGAATTTGGTTTTTCTTAGTTGCCAATTACAAAACCCCCACGTCGAACATTAAATGTAACAGTAATGAATACACACAAACTGTCAAAATCTCACGCTCAGGTTAATATATATCTAATCTGAAATTCGTCAAGAAAATTGTATTTTTTCTATTTTGTCAACTAATCTTTTCACAACCTTAAATAGTAGAAATTTAGGCGTAAGAACAATGAAATCACAATTGATGGTGTTTGCCATATCTGCAATTCTTTTTGCAAGTATTGGTACGTCACCAGCATTTGGACAAATACAAAATACGATTGTTGTTACCACAGATAAAACATCATATTCAGAAGGCGAAGTCATCATGGTAACAGGTGAAGTTAGAGATCTATATTCAGGAACTCCTGTAAGTGTTATTGTCAAAGCACCTAATGGCAACTTGGTCTCAATTGCTCAAGTTACAGTTGGCGCAGACAAAAAATTCAGTACTGAAATTACTGCTGGAGGTTCATTGATGAGAGCAGAAGGCTCATACACAATTACCGTTCAATATGGTAGTGTGAATAGATCAGATACAACATCATTTGAATTTGGTGGTTCTACGGTAGTAACACCACCAAAGGATACAGGCAAAGTTACAGAAAAAACTGTAACAGTTGAGGGTTCAACAGATTTGATAGGGTATACGATTACAGGGGCAAAACTACTTGGAATCATGCCTGACTTTGAAGCAAAATCTTTGATCGTATCAATTGATGCCACTAATGACGGTTCAATCACAATGACAATCCCTAGATCAGTATTAGATGCTACTATGAATGGTGCAGATGAGGAATTTTTCGTTCTAGTTGACGGAGAAGAAGTAGACTTTGATGAAATAAAAACATCAACAGATAGAACATTAACCATATCATTCCCAGCAGGATCTGAGGAGATCGAGATAATCGGTACATTTGTAGTCCCAGAATTTGGTACAATCGCAGCAATGATTCTAGCAGTAGCAATTATCTCAATAATTGCAGTATCTGCAAGATCAAGACTTAGTATTATACCAAGATACTAATTTCATCTTTTTTCTCTTTTTATAGAATTGTGTATTATAGATGGGTTAGATGATAAAATTACTTTTTAAATATACATAAATACCAAAGCAACTTGGGTGAAAATAGGATGAATTTAAAACGTTCTACAACATCAGTGGTATTTGCCGTTATGGCACTGTCATTAATTTCAATGACTGCAATTCAGCAAGACGCATTTGCTCAGACACAAGGAATGTCCATTACTGCTAAAGCAGATAGAAATTCAGACACCATTACTGTCACAGGTAAAACAGTTTCAAAGTTGACAGATGTTACATTTAGAGTAATATCTCCAAGTGGAAATAACGTAGTTGTTATTGATCAAGTTTCACCAATGAGTGACGGAACATTTGAGACTAAATTCAAAATAGGTCCAACATGGAAGGAAAATGGATTTTACACAATATCAGCTAAACAAAGCTTGCAACAAAATTCAATTTATACATTGGACGTTGAAGTCGAAGTAGTAAACGGAATGGCCAAAAAGACATCAGCAACTGAGTCAAGTTATAGTTCAGATATATTCGTACCATCTGGACCAAATATTGCTAAAGATGCAGGATTAGAAATTCATGCAGATGCCGTTATAGGATCTTCAACTATTGAAATCTCAGGACAAACAGACAGAGTTAGTCAAGACGTAACTTTGACTGTTACTGCACCAAATGGAAATAAAGTATCCATTGGGCAAATCACACCAATGCTAAATGGCGAATTCAGTACCACATTTAACACAAGTGGTCCGCTATGGAAACAAGATGGTTTCTATACTGTAACTGCAAAACAATTTGACGATCCAAAATACACTGCTTCAACCGAAGTCGAAATTGAAGACGGAGTAGTAGTACCGGAATTCGGTACAATTGCAGCAATGATTCTAGCAGTAGCAATTATCTCAATAATTGCAGTATCTGCAAGATCAAGACTTAGCATTATACCAAGATACTAAAATCACATCTTTTTTCATTTTTTAAATATACATAAATAGAGACAGGTTCAATTTGCAACAAGATGAACAGCCGTACGTCGTTTGCGCTACTAGCCATTTTGACTGCAGTCGGTACTTTAACCATGTCATCAGCATTCGCAGAACTCCCACCAGCATGTGTAGGATGTTCCAACAGCGAGGCAAGGGCAACATCAAATGAGATGTTGCTTAAAGAGATCCCAGTATCTGTTTGGACAGATAAGAAGGATTACAAACAAGGTGACATGATTATGGTAAATGGGCAAGTAGCAAATGTAGCATCTGGATTTCCAGTTACAATTACTGTTGTGAGTCCTCTAAATTCTGTTGTTGCAATTGATCAAATCAATGTAGCAAATGATGGAAGTTTTGAGACCACATTAAACACAGCAGGTGCAATGTGGAAATACGACGGTACCTACACCGTTAAGGCAAACTATGGCAGTGCTGATAAAAAGAGCAGTGTCAAAGTCAAATTAACTGGTGGAATTTCGCATACACCAACATATGAAACACCTACAACGTCCAAACAATGTGGTGCAAATGAATTAACTGCAAATGGTTATTGTGTACCATTTAGCATTACAGGTGGTGCAGTTACAAGTGCAACCCTCAATACAGATGACAACTCAATTGTTATCAACATCAATGCCAAAAAGGATGGAACCTTAACAGTAACTCCATCAAAGACAGTCCAAGACGGTATCTTCATGGTACTAGTTGATGGACAAGAATGGGATGATGTTGAGATTGTTGCAAACAAAGTAACAGTCATGTTCCCAGCAGGAACTGAACAAATTGAAATTATTGGTACCTTTGTAATACCAGAATTTGGTACAATCGCAGCAATGATTCTAGCAGTAGCAATTATCTCAATAATTGCAGTATCTGCAAGATCAAGACTTAGCATTATACCAAGATACTAAAATCACATCTTTTTTCATTTTTTCATTTTTAATAGTAAAAGAAATATACAAACATATCATTGAAAATTTGTGGATTCTAGGATATTTTATGGATTAATTTCAGTACTAGTAATTTCGACAGGATTTGCTTTTGCTCAAGAGTCATTAATTTCGGTTCAAACAGATGATAAAAATTATGACGAAGGAGATACAATTGTCATATCAGGAAAAGTCACAACAGTAATAAGAGAAACACCAGTAACACTCCAATTATTTACAGAGGGCAATCTAGTAGATATTGCACAAATTACGGTGGCTCAAGATGGAACTTATTCTCACACAGTTATTGCAGAGGGACCATTATGGAGTAAGGCAGGAGATTATCTAGTCAGAGTGTTATATGGAGAAGGAAATATTGCAGAATATGAGTTTAGTTTTACTCCAGAAACAGAGTCAGTTGTAACTACAACAAATTTTGAAGTTGATGCCGGAAGTCATGGAACGTTTGATGTAGAATATACAATCAAAGGTGGAACAGTCAAAAACATGATAGTTGATTCAGATATTTTTGCATTAATTGTTCAAGTAGATTCAACTGATGAAGGGGTAATAACATTAGATTTACCAAGAGAGTTTATTGGTGCTGAAAAACAAGATGGAAAAGATGACACCTTTATCATTTTAATTGATGGTGTAGAGGTAGCATATCAAGAATCAATGGTACACTCAGATTCAAGAGTAATTACAATAAATTTTGAACAGGGAGATTCAGATATTGAAATTATTGGTACCTATATTGTTCCAGAGTTTGGAACAATTGCAATGATGATCTTACTAGTTGGAATAATGGCAACAGTAATTCTTACTAGAAACAAATATCAGATTAAAATTTAGGTTTTAGAAAAAGAATATTTTTCTTTAAATGGGGAAACTGCTCTTAACTCTTCTACAACTTTTTTTAAAATATCCACTGTTTGCTTGATTTCTTTTTCATCATTGAATATTCCAATGGTCAGTCTTAATGAACCAGTGATTTGTTCATGTGAGAAACCCATTGCCTGTAAAACATGAGATGCCTTTTGAGTGTGTACAGAACAAGCAGAGCCAGTAGATGCTGCAACACCATATTCATCAAGCTTGATTATTAGATCCTCACCGTTTACACCAAGAAAAGTAAAATGGGCATTATTTGGTAAATGATGTTCTAAATTCCCATTAGCAGATACTTGAGGAATTTCATTTAGTACATTTTGAACCAAGATGTCTCTGAGGTTTTTCATGTGAGTTATGTTTTCAGAGAGATTTGTTTTTGCAAGTTCGCATGCTTTTCCAAAACCAACAATGTTTGCAACATTCTCAGTGCCAGAACGTAAACCGTGTTCTTGACCCCCTCCCAAGATCATAGGATCAATTGAGACATCTTTTTTGACATACAATGCTCCAATGCCTTTAGGACCATAGAGTTTATGAGATGAAATTGAGAGTAGTTCCACGCCTAATTTACCAACATCTATTGGCACTTTGCCCACTGCTTGTACTGCATCAGTATGAAAGACGACATCGTGATCATGACAAATTTTAGCAATTTCAGATATTGGCTGGATGGTTCCAACCTCATTATTTCCAAACATAATTGAAACAATTCTAGTTTTTTCAGAAATGTGATTTTGTAGGTCGGATAGTTTAACCATACCAAATTTATCAACGGGGAGATAGATTACATCAAATCCATCTTCAGATAATTTTTTACATGGCTCTAAAATTGCATCATGTTCAATGGAAGATGTTATAATTTGACCGGAAGTATGTTTTTTCAAAATCCCCCTTAATGCAGTATTATTTGATTCAGTACCACCAGAAGTAATCAGGATTTCAGAAGGGTCAGCATTTATCAGGGATGCGATTTGTTTTCTTGCTTTTTCAATTGCTTTACGGGACAATCTACCATAACGATGAATAGATGAAGGATTACCATATTGTTCTTTAAGATATGGAAGCATAGAGTCTAAGACATCATTATGAATTTGAGTAGATGCAGCGTTATCAAGATAGATCAATCTGCAATCACATTGATTTTTCCTGGTTTATACCCTTCTTGATCAACTTCAACTGAAGAAAATCCAATCAACTTTAATTTTTCTGTGATTTTATTTAATACAATATCATTAAATGCAGAGATATCATTTTTTTCTACTTCAATTTTTGCAGAACCATTTAGATCACGTACACGGACCTGTTTGATTTTGGTTAGTTGTTTTACAACTGTTTCGCCTAATTCTATTCTAGTTAATTTTTCAGCAGTGACTCTTTGACCCCATGGAATCCGTGAAGCCAAGCAAGAGTTTGATGGTTTGTCATGAACTGATAATCCTACAGATTTTGCAATTTCTCTAATTTCTGATTTTGAAAAATTTGTCTCAACAAGAGGACTTCTAATCCCATTTTGTCTCAATGCCTCAATTCCGGGCCTATAATCACCCAGATCATCAAGGTTTGTTCCATCAACAATTACCTCTACCTGCTGTTGTTTTGCCAATTTCAACAAATGGTCGCCTAATTCAAGCCTACAGTGAAAACATCGAGTGGAATCATTTTTTGTAAATTCATTATTTTCAAGTTCATTGTAATCTAAGAGGAGTTGCTGGATTCCTATTTCAGAACAAACTTGCTTGGCTGTTTGTAGTTCTTCTTCAGAGAGAGTCTTGTAATCAGCAGTTACTGCAATTGCCAAGTTACCTAATTTTTGGTATGCAGCATATGCTACAAGTGCACTATCTACACCACCAGATAATGCAATGATTACCTTATTTTTATCAGCAAACCAATTTTTCAGTTCATCAAGTTTTGTCATCTAATTCTCCATTTTTTCAATCTCTTTACGAAGTAGTGGTTCTGTTTCTTTGATTGATTTTTCAAGAGTATTTGAAATATGCTTCAAATCATCAAACTCAATTTTAAAATCTGTTTTGCCTTTAAATGATGATTTTTTATATCGCACCTCAAAAGACTGTCCATTAATTGTTAATGAAACATTATGGTTTGTTCTTGGAACGATAAATCTGTTAGATTCAGATATGCGAACTCCCAGTGTTCCAGTTTCTAAAATTAGGGTATCAACTATTTCATCGATATTTTGATCATCACATATTATAGATACAAGATTTGTAGGCCTACCTTTTTTTGTAATTCCGTGATAGATTGAAACATCTCGAGCTCCTTTTTGCATAATTTTTTCGATGAGATTTCCAAGTATTTCACCTGAAATATCATCAACATTAGTCTCAAGAATCTTTACAGAATCAATTTCTAAATCATTTGTAGAACCTCGGACCAGTTTTAATACATTAGAAAATTTTTTAAAATCTTTTTGTCCAGCACCATATCCAATTGACTTGATTTTCATTGAAGGATAGTAATCCATGGATGTGTTTGTTAAATTAACCAAAATGCAAGCACCAGTAGGAGTTGTTAGTTCTTCATTAGCATCAGTGCCTTGAATTTTGAGAAAAGAGTTTTTGAAGATCTCAAGAATTGCACTTGCAGGATTAGACATTGTACCATGTGAAAAAGTTACACTTCCTCCACCAATAGAGACAGGCAGACAAATAATTTTTTCATCAAACAACCCCAAATCATCTAGGGCAATTGTGATCCCAACAATGTCAACTAGAGTATCAATGCTAGAGGCCTCATGAAAATGGACAGAATCCTCAGGAACACCATGAATTTTAGATTCAGAAGAAATGAGTGCATTAATACAAGATTCAGCAAATGTTTTTGCCTTTTCAGAGAGTCCTAAATTTTGAGTAGAATCATTTATTGCTTTTTTAATTTCAGACCCCTTTCTTTCATGAGTGGGTTCATCAAGTTCTAAGATTAGTTGCAGAGCCTCAATTCCTCGTTTTTGGGTTTTTTGAAAATCAATTTTTTTAATAGTTGAATTTGAGAAAAATTTTTCAGATTTTTTAATCCCATCAATTACTTTGCGTTTATCAGCTCCCAAATCAATTAAAGAAGAGAGAAGCATATCTCCAGATATTCCTGCGATTTGAGGATCAATTACTAAAACCATTGATTAAAAATTATCAAAAATGCTTATAAATTCGTCTGATCGGTATGGAATTTCACTAGATTTAATTATTGAAAATTAACAGCGACTTTCATGATTACCATTATTGGATCAGGTAAAGTAGGCGGAGATGCAGCATTATTTTCTGCACTAAAAAAATTAGATGACCAGATTTTGTTACTAGATGTTGCTGAAGGACTTCCTCAAGGTGAGGCAATGGATATCAACCACATGCTTTCAGAGCAAGGAATAGATGTCGAAGTAAAGGGTTCTAACAATTTTGAAGATATGAAAGGTTCCAATATTGTAGTAGTTGTAGCAGGTTCTGGACGAAAGCCAGGAATGACTCGTATGGATCTATTGAAGATCAACGCTTCAATTGTCAAAAGTGTAGTAGATAACATCAAAAAATATGCAGATGACTCTATGATTATTCCAGTTACCAATCCATTAGATCCTATGGCATACATCACATACAAAGTATCAGGATTTGACAGAAGTAGAGTATTTGGAATGGGGGGTATGCTTGATTTATCTAGATTTAGACAATTTATTCATGAAGCAACTGGACACTCTCGAGATTCCATCAGAGCACTAGTTATTGGAGAACATGGTGAAAATATGCTTCCACTACCAAGATTTTCATCTGTGTCAGGAATTCCACTATCATCATTTTTGCCAAAAGAAAAATTAGATGAGTTGGTTCAAAACACAAAGCAGGTTGCTACAAAAGTTATTGAGTTAAAGGGAGCAACAGTTCACGCCCCAGGAAATGCAATTTCTGCAATTGTTGAATCAGTTGTAAGAGATAGAAAGCAAGTCATCCCAGTTGCAACATATCTTGATGGGGAATATGGTCATTCGGATGTCACAATCGGAGTTCCAGCAGTTATAGGAAAGAAAGGAGTAGAAAAAATTATAGAGTTAGATCTAAACGATGAAGAGAAACAAGTCTTTAACAAAGCAGTAGAGAGCGTTAAAGGTGCAATATCAGGCATTGAGATCTAAGCCTTTTTTTATCCATAGAAAGAAAAATTATCATTGGAAATTCACGAAGTTCTAAAATCAGTTAAAGCAGGAAAGATGTCAGTTAATGATGCAAAAAAACTTCTTTCATTATATTCAATTGAAGAGATAGAAGGAATTGCAAAAATAGACATCAACAGAAGAAAAAGGAGGGGAATTCCTGAGATAATTTTTGCTGAGACAAAGGAACTTGACGAAACTAAAAAAATTATAAAACGAACTTTAGAAAAATCAAATTCCGTAATTGTTTCAAGAATAAAGAAAACAGATTATTCAAAAATCAAGGCATTTGCAAAGAGACTAAAAGTCAAAATTAAAACAGGAAAAAAGTCATCTTCGTTATTGTTATTCAAAAAACCAATCAAATTTCATGGTGGAAAAGTGGGTATTCTTACTGCTGGAACATCAGATATTGGGATAGCAGAAGAATCAAGACTAGTTTGCGAAGCAATGAATTGTAAATGCATCACAAGTTATGATGTAGGAGTAGCTGGAATTCAAAGAATTTTCCCAATTTTAAAAAAAATGATAGAAGCAGATGTTGATTGTATAATTGTCGCTGCTGGAATGGAAGGTGCATTAGCAACACTAGTCTCTACACTGACAGATATCCCAGTTATTGGCATTCCAACATCAGTAGGATATGGCTATGGAGAAAAAGGAATCGCAGCCCTTGCCTCAATGCTTCAAAGTTGCTCCTTGGGATTATCTGTTGTAAACATAGACAACGGTATTGCAGCTGGTGGGATTGCTGCAAATATTGCAAACAGAACAATTAGAAAAAAAGAATAAGTAAAATTTACAATTCTTTGAGCAAAATGACCTCGTAAATGATATATAACATAATCAAACGAAGTTTGATAGTTGGCTGGCAAACGTGTTGTACTAACTGCTGATCGTAGTTTAATGACAAATTATAGAGGAAATTTTCTGTATGGATTTATTGCGTGTGGACCATATGAGGTCCTACCAGAATGGGTTTTTGACAAAGTATTTTGTCCTTCAGTTGAAACAGATCCAATTACAGGTGAAGCAAAAGTTGCCCAAATTGGACTAAGAAGAATTGAGAGTTCATTGATTCAAGGAGGATACAAGAGAGACGATGTATTCATTGGACATCCAGATATGCTACACAAATCAATTGGACCAGACACGAAAGTTGTCGGAATTAATGTTATGGATCCATTGGGAATGGCACCAGTTACCACAACAATGTCACCAGAAAAATTGTCGTATGTTGCCATGAAATTTAAAAAAATGTGTGCAAGTATAATTCAACTCAAAAAGAAATATGATTTCAAAGTTGTAGTTGGTGGAAACGGGGCATGGGAATTAGCAAAATCAGATAGAATGAAGATTCATGGAATAGACACAGTGGTAGTTGGAGAAGCAGATGAATTGGCAGTTGATTTATTCCAAGATTTAGAAAAAAATGATGCTCCAGAATTAATGCATTGTTTTGTAAGAAACCTTGAAAACATTCCAACAATTGAAGGACCTACAATCAATTCTTTGATTGAGGCAATGAGAGGATGTGGAAGAGGTTGTGATTTTTGTGATGTGAATAAAAGATCAAAGAAAGATCTGCCAATAGAAAGATTACAGCATGAGGCAAAAATCAATTTAGATTATGGTTTTGATTCAATTTGGTTGCACTCTGATGAGATGTTGCTATATGGATGTGATAACAGGGATTTTGTTCCTAACAGAGATGCCATTACAGATTTGTGGAAGTCACTAAAAGGACTTGGCGCAAACTTTATTGGAACAACACACATGACATTTTCAGCAGTTGCCGCAGACCCTACATTGATGCAACAGATTTCACATGTTAATGGACAGGATCAATCAGGAAGATGGCTTGCAACTAATCTAGGAATTGAGACAGTTGCACCAGATATGGTAAAGAAGCACTTAGGTGTTAAAACAAGACCATTTTCTACTGATGAATGGGGCAGCGTTGTTAGAGAAGGGGCAAAAATTCTCAATGAAAACCATTGGTTCCCAGCTGCTACAATCATTATTGGTTGGCCTGATGAAACGCCTGACGATATCCAGTATACAATTGATATGATGAGTGACTTTAGAGAGATGGACTTTAGAGGATTAGTTGCACCATTATTGTATCAGGACTTTAGTGAAAAGAATTCAATGCACTTTGGAAATTTGAATGAAGCACAGTTTACCTTGTTTTGGAAATGCTGGGAAAACAATCTACGTGTAATCAACGACATCATTCCAATCATTCTTAGAAACAAGACTTATGGACCACCAATGAAAGTTTTCATGTATGGAATTCTAAAAGCAGGAACGTGGGCAATTATGAGATATCTAAGAGGATTGTGTAAGGATCTATTCAATGGAAGAACCCCTGATGAGATAATTGACAAGTATGCTAGAAGCAGATCAGTATCTGCTCCAAAAATTCAAACAAAGAAATTATAGATTTTCTATAGCAACATCTGCTATGGTATTTCGTTTTGGTGTTAATGAGATAAAGTAAACTTTGTCTGCTCTCTCAATATTGCCAACTTTTTTATATGATTTTGAAGATACATCAAACTCATATATTCCAGGTTCAAGGGTTCCTTTGACATACAACATAAGATATGTTTCTCCAGTAGAAGGACTAAGTGGAATAAATGACATAACATAATCCTTGTAGGAGTTAATCGGCATTGTATTTTTCATTGGTGGTGCAGCTGATGCCAAGTACATAAAAATATCTTCAATTGAATCAAATTCTTCGTACTCAATATGCATTAAGTTAGATAATGTGTTTCAGTATAATAACCTAGAGAAATTCTAAAATTATTTTCTTGATTTGAGAGATTTGTGAACTTTGAATCCGATCAATGCCGGTGCTGCAATGTACATTGCCAAGTTTAGTGCAATTACAGAAATTCCCAATCCCAAGACCTCAACTTCTGAACCATCTTCAGCTAAAGTCATAATTGACAATGTTGAAATCATTGGTGTGATGAATGCCCTAACTGCTTCTTGGAACATTGGGTTTTCTCTTTCCCAATCTGCAACAGTTGGTGCAAAGGAATAGTATAAAGTATTAAATCCAGTCATAAATGCAGCACCTGAAGTAGTGGACAATACTGTATTATCCCTAACTTCTCTAAGTAATTGAATTTGTGGTGCTAGTTCTGTACCATATGCTGCAGTTGCAATTAGGCAACTACCACCTTCATCTTCAGGTTCAGGAGTTTTGATTACTTGACATATTCCATTTACTAATTCAGTTCCTTCTCCACAATTTATCTCAGGTTCTGGTTCGGGTTCAGGTTCTGGCTCTGGTTCGGGTTCAGGTTCTGGCTCTGGTTCGGGTTCAGGTTCAGGTTCAGGTTCGGGTTCAGGCTGAGGTGTTGGTTCGGGTTCTGGTGCACTAATTACTTGCTCTCCACCAACATAATTTATCGTCACATCACCCTTAGTTGGGCCAAAATTAAAATCAACAGTATATTCTCCAGCTAGTTTCCATAGAGGACCACCAGCAACTATACTTTTTTCAAATGAACCATCAGAATTTACAGAAATTTGACCTATGCCCACAATATTGTTATCGGGAGATGTAATCACAAATGTGAGTCCATGTCCTGCTGTAGCATCATAATCTGCAATAGTTCCAGATAGTTTGACTGTGCCACCATTTCCAATAATTTCTAGGTCTGTAGAGGCCTCAATGAATGAATTTGCTGCAAAGGCAGAACCACTTATACTATAAGATAGAATTGAAATTGACAATAATGCAAACGCTAGGATACTTGCTAGTCTCATTTTCATTTTGATTCATGGGTTGTCAGTATTTATGTATTCAATGAAAGAAAAATTGACCAGATTATATTCGAATTATACCTTTTTTGACCAAGTATTGAATCGATTTTATAAAATCCTCTTCAGAAATTTCATCATTGGCCCACCAACGGGCATTGTTTTTAATCCAATCAGGAATTTCTTGTTCCAGGGTAATTTTTTGAGAAGATTCAACGGAAATTATCCCAGTTTCAATCAGATGTTCTAGTCCGCCAATAAACTCATCATCAGAAATACTATTAGAAGACCACCAACGGGCATTGTTTTTAATCCAATCAGGAACAGTTTCAGAAATTACATGAAATGAGAGGATATCAATATTTTTTCCATCATAAGAAAGATTAACAAAATACATTCCAGGCAAAGCATCATCATTTACAGTAAAAATGGAACGATATTTTCCACTGCTAGTAAGTGTTGCGCCAAAGTTTTGTTTTGTCCCATCAGGATTTGTCAGTTCTATGGATAATGGCACTCCCCGCTTATGATGTTCAATACTTCCTGTCAAAACTATTTCTGTAGAAGAACCATCTGTTGGAAGTAAGACTTTTTCTTTACTAAGTTGAGCAGTAATGTAATAAGATGTGGATGGTTTTGAATCTAGCAAGCTGAAAATATTCTCATTTCCAGAATCATCACGCGAATCATAATATCTTACATCAAGGCTGCCACCAGCAGTATAGATCAATTTTGAGCCCGTTTTATCACAAATTTGAGATGGCATTTTGAAAACTCCTGTAAATATTCCAGTGCTAGGTCCAGTTTCTACTAGTGTAAACCCAGTAGATGCTAAACCCCCATGTTCAACTCCATTAATAGTACATCGCTTGTAACGAATATCTTTGAGTTTTATCTCTAACAAAATTTCCCCGTCTTTTCCAACAGTATCAACATTGTCAGAGTTTGGATCATTTACCACTTGGTAAATTTCAATGGTATCACTTTTCAAATTAAGATCAGAGTCACTTAGGGTAATTGTTACTGGTTGACCAAATCGGAATGTAGTTGATGCAGTTGAAACAATCCCTGAATGAGTTGGAACATTAGATTTACTTGAAGTTTTAGTTGTTACACCAACTGAATCTAAATCAGCGTAAGAGATTGCCACGCCTTCTTCATCGATTAATTTATCAGTAATGATAATTTTTATTTCATCATTGATTGTTTGTATGGTTTGAATAAAATCAGGGTCAAAAATATTTAGTTGGTTTGCAACTGCATATTCAAAAGTGCCTTCAAAAACAGATGAGTTATCTTGAGTTTCTTCTAATTCAAAACGATAAATAGAATTATTTATGCTGTTGCCATTATCTAATCCAAAAGAAAAGAAGTCAAAAACTATTGGTAGTTTATTTGTCTCATCAGAAACAGTTACTGTATCAGAAGTAGAAAAATCAATTATTAGAAAAACACTGCCAGTTTTTCCTTTAATGGCTGTTACATCATCATTATCTATCTGAATAAATCCTTGAGATGAAGATACATCACCATTATCAGATATCACAATTTGAGGGGCTGAATCACGGGTTCCAAAAGAAAGGGCAAAAGTTGTACTGCTAAAATCAGAGATCCCCAAGTTCTTTTCAAGTGATCTTAAATCATAATTTATCCAGTTTGTCCCATCAACACCAGATTCTGAAGAATCAAGTAAAGATGCTGCCAATGAAGATGCAGATATGCCCAAATTTATTGAGATCATCTCATATGCAGCATTAGATACATTTGATGTATCAATTAGCAATATGTCAGAATTTGAATCAACCACGGCAGACTTGGAATCATCTCCGCTAGTCAATGTGGGTGAAGATGAATGAAATTCAACACTATGTGCCTGTTCGAGTGTGACAGGATTGCCAATAGTAATCGTAGGAATAAGTGCAGTATCTCTAAAAACATTCAGATGGTCTCTAGCACCAGTGTTAAGGTTTTGATCTGGATCCTCCAAAATAACAGGGTACTCTGTGCCAGGTCTTAATGATTGATCATTTCCAATCCTCAAAACAGGTTCGCTACCAAAAGAAACAGAAGCAGTAGAAAATCCAGTTAAAACTGAAATAGATTCATTGTTGTATGTGATTTTTCCTGTTTGACCTCTTGGCGCATCATCCAGTATTCCAATTACAGATTGATCGTTAGAGTCATAACTGGTAAACATTCCAGAGTTTGGTTCTTGTTCAACTAGAGTAACAATTTTAGAAAAAGTGTTTGAAACTCCATCAGCATCAACAGAAGAATCAGGTTGATCATTGTTTGTTTTTAACTCCATAATATTGCCTAGAGTTAATGATAATTTGCCGTTATCTTCAAAACCTAAATTGGATAAATGTGGAACAAGATTCACTAATCCTGCATTTCCATTAGCATCATTATTTCCAGCACTATCAAATGCTTGATAGAATGTACTTTGAGAATCAACATTAAATGTCCATGAATCTTCATCGGTTGGATCTTGATTTAATTGGATATCATGTATAGTTAGAAAGACTTCAGAGTTTTCAGGATATGTTTCTCTATCAATTTCTAATGTAATGTTTTGAATTTCATCATAGTCAAGACGTACCTGTTGTGAAGAACCACCAGGATTGTATTGTATTGTTACATCATCAAAAGAAAATAGTTGAATTATTGGCCATGCATCAGCATCTAATCCAATTTGACCAACTGGAACATTAGAATTAGAATTGATTGATTTTGCTTTTCGAACAACATTGTTTAGATTTGCAGAATCAGTTGGGGAACCAGTACATGCACTAAATGAGGAATCACCATTTACAAAACCAGTCAAACCAGTTGAACGTGGAACTGCAATCCCATCAGTTTCAGAAAAGGAAGTACCAAAAACAGAAGACGAGGTATCTCTACCACAAAAGACTCCAAAATCTAATCCCTTTCCAGATAAACCAACTGTAGCATCTGCAATTTTTGCCTTGTCAATATTTGCAAAATAGGCATACCAATTTCCATCTGTTGCTTGAACCATACGAAGTGTTTTTCCATTAATAGTGACATCAGGTTCACCTTTTCCTTCACCCGTATCAGAAATATTGGAATCTCTGATAACAACTTCAATTACCATAGAACCTGCAAAATGGTTATCAAATTCTGAATTTTCAGCAGAGACAAACAAATTAGGATTACTGGAAGCATGAGCATCCATTGCTGGAATAAGCATAATTGAGAAAAATCCTAATAAAAATAACCAATTTTTATTCAATATTAAAAATCACGGTCCTTTACAAATAATGTTATCGTAGGACTTCTTCTTAGAAACCTGTAATACATGATAAAAATTATTAAAAATAAGAAAATGTTTGTACAAAGAACCAAGGTTTTACAGATTTCACTGGTAGCTATTTTTTCTGCATTTTTAGTGGAGTTAATCTTTGGTCTTGTCTCCAATAGTTTAGCACTTATCACAGACAGCATTCATGCATTATTGGATAGTGTAGTTACCCTTGTTTTGTTGCTAGCGGCAAGAATGGCAATTAAACCTCCAGATGCAGAACACACCTATGGACATGGAAAAATAGAATCACTGGGAGGATTAATTGGCGGAATAGCAATTTTTTTGATTGCATGTTTTTTCATATACGAATCAATTCACAGAATTCAAAGTCCTCCACCAAGTATACTTCCCGGAATGTTTGCAATAATTGGAGGGTTGTACACAATAGGAGTAGACATTTTTAGAATAATTCTTTTGAGAAGATCGATTCAAAAAATAGGGGGGACAACTCTCAAAGCAGATTTCTATCATGCGTTTATGGATCTTGGTTCAACCCTAGTTGCAATCATTGGAATTGTTTTGGTATCTTATGGTTTGTATCATGGAGATTTTGTTGCAGCACTAATCTTAGGTGGTCTATTAGCTGTACTTAGTGTAAAACTAGTTTACAAAACAGCTCTTGATTTAACGGATATCATTTCACCAGAACTTGTTAAAAACGTCAGAGATATTGCTGCATCAACTCAGGGGGTAATTGATGCAGACCCCATACTAATGAGGCGCTCAGGGGATACAATATTTGCAGATGTTACAATATCATTGAGAGGTGATACAAGCTTTGACAAGGCACATGAGATAAGCAGTAATGTTGAAAAAAATATCAAAAAAAGATTTCAAATGCTTCTATTACAATTCATTTTGAGCCTGATTGGGAAGATGTCCCACTAGATGCCAAAATTTTAGACATTGCTAAAAGTGTTGAAGGAGTAAAAGGAGTACACAATGTGAATACACATAGAACAAAAGGAAAGACATTTTCTAATTTGCATGTAATGGTAGATAGAGAGAGAAATCTTTCATCAGCTCACAAAATCTCCGAAATTATTGAGCAGAAAATTTATGATAATATTCCCGAAATTGAACATGCAACAATTCATTTAGAGCCATTTGTAACAGTACCAGAAAATTTTAACCTAGAAGACAAAGTAACTGAAGAAAAAATAAAAAGAATCTTAGAAAAATATCCTGAAATTAAAGAAATAGGAAGAATAGTATCCTTGAATTTTGAAAATATACTCAAAATCGACATTGATTGTTCATTTGATAAAAAATTATCAATTGAAAAAGTTCATGACTTAACATCAGAAATAGAGCACATCATAAGATCAGAAATTAAAAATGCAGTTATTACAATTCATCCAGAGCCCATATAACAAAAAAATTCTAAATGCATAGATCAATGAGGCGAGTAAGACTTTACTTTTTTATTCCCACTTGCAGTAAGATGTAGATTTTGTTGCTCATCTATTTCTATTAATTTTCTATCTTGTACAGATTTACATATTTTTTTAGAGTATTCAGTTGTCCAACCCAAAGCATCAGACATACTTGAAAGAGTCACAGAATGTTTTGATTCAATTTCATTGTAAATATGGGTTATCAAAATACCAACATCTATTTCAAATCGTTGTTTGGATATCCTTCTCCATCTGCTAATCAAACCACGATTTGGTGCAAACACCCAGATTAACCCAAACACAGCACCTGCAACTGCAGCCATTGAACCAGCTATTGATACATCAAAAAATATTGCAAGCATATATCCTGCAATAGCACTAATCATACCTAATGTAACAGATAGAATAATCATATGAGATAATTTATCAGTTAGTAAGTAAGCCCCAGATGCAGGAACTATAAAAAATGCAATCACAAGTACCGCTCCAACAGATTCAAAAGCAACAACTGCTGTTGTAGCAACCATTATCATCAACAAATAATGAATAAGCATAGGCATTAATCCAACACTAACTGCAACTGACGCATCAAAAGTGCTAATTTTTAGTTCCTTGTACAAAATTGCTATAAAAGAGATATTTGCAATTGCCAAAATTCCAAGAACCCAAAGAGATTTGGATCCTATGTTAATTTCATCAACATACAAAGTATCAAATGGAACAAATTCAATCGAACCGTACAAAACATGTTGTGCATCTATGTGTACGTTACCAGCTTGTGTAACAAGTATCACACCAATAGCAAAAAGAAATGGAAAGACTATACCGATAGAGCTATCCTGTTTTAGTTTACCTGTACGATAAAGCATCTCTACAATTGACACAGTCAATATACCAGACAAGACACCTCCTACAATTACTGAAACAGTTTCTCTACCTCCAACCATAAACACAGCAATTACTATACCTAACAGCACGGCATGACTTATGGCATCAGACATCATTGCCATCTGTCTCAATACTAGAAATGCGCCAATCGAAGCACAGTTTGCTGCAACTAACACAGCAGTTCCAATAATTATTAGATCACTAGATATTTCTATCAATTTCTTAGATTTGCTCCTGAAATAGTACTAATTTCATCTAGATTTCTTTGACGTTGCCTTTTCCTACGAATGTACTGGAAAAGATATCCTTGTTTTGGAGAAAAGAATAAAGAAATACCCAATATAGTAGTAATTGTAATTACAATTACAGGACCAGTAGACATTCCTTCTGTTGTACTACTTATCATGGAACCAATTACGCCACTTATACCCCCAAATATTGCAGAAAGAATCAACATGCTTTTCAAACTAGAGATCCATTGTCTAGCTGCAGCTGCTGGAGCTATTAGCATTGAAACCATTAGAACTACACCAACTGTATGTAATCCAATAACAACAGCTACAACGATTACTGACGTTAATAATGCACTAAGATATTTTGTTGGAAAACCTAAACTTTGTCCAAATGCACTATCAAATGTTGCTATTTTGAACTCTTTAAAGAATAATATCAAAACCACAAAACAACCAGAGGCTAAAATTCCTAGGTTTATGACATCTTTTTCTATTAAAGCTGCAGCCTGCCCGAAAAGAAATCGATCTAATCCGCCCTGACTTGCACCTCCAATACTCTGTAGGTATGTAAGGAAAACTATTCCTAGTCCAAAGAAAACTGAAAGAGTTATTCCAAGTGCTGCATCTTGCTTAATTCTTGTGGTACTTGTGATAGCTAATGTAATAATGCCTCCAAACCATGCAAACACCGCAGCACCCAACATCAAGAACATAGAGTCTTTTGTTCCAGCAAAAAGATACGCCAAACCAATTCCAGGCAATGCAGCATGAGACAAAGCATCTCCAAACAAGCTCTGTTTTCGTAGAACAGTAAAACACCCCAACGCACCACTAGTTATTCCTAAAATAGCAGAACCAAGTGCAACATACCTTAGAGTGTAATCAGTAAAGATTCCAATAAAGATAGTCAGTATTTCTTCAAGAACCATATTTACATCTGTTTTATGTTATTGAAGAGATACACGCTGTTTTTCTTGATATGCAATATCCAAATTTTCTTTAGTAAATACTTCTTTTATTGGTCCAGCAGATATCAGGCTTCTGTTTAGCATTACAACCCAATCAAAATATTTATCCACAGTTTGCAAATCATGATGAACCATCACAATTGTTTTCCCTTCTTTTCTCAGATCTTCAAGTATGGAAAGTATTGTCTCTTCAGTTACTGCATCAACTCCATTTAGAGGTTCATCCATAAGGTAAATTTGAGGATCTTGTGCAAGAGCTCTTGCAACAAATACTCTTTGTTGTTGACCTCCAGATAACTGACCAATTTGTCTGTCAGCATAGTCACCCAATCCAACTTTTGTCAGACAATCTCTTGCTTTTTCTCTTGTTTGGGAATTGGGACGCCGTAACCATCCAAGTTTTCCATAAAGGCCCATCTCTACAACATCTAATGCATCAGTAGGAAAATCCCAATCAACTGATCCGCGTTGCGGAACATAAGCAACTTTGTTTCTCTGTTTTGAATATTGTTTTCCATAAATGCTCACTTTGCCTGCAGTTATTGGAACCAATCCCATTACTGCCTTTATGAGAGTAGATTTACCTGCTCCGTTTGGGCCAACAATTGCAATTAGTTTACCCTCTGGAAAACTCAGATCTATATTCCACAATGCAGGTTCAGTACGATATGTAACAGATAGATTTTTGATTTCAATTGGAGGAAGGTGTACACCATCTAGATTTGTATGGTTTGATTTTTGTTCCATCATTTTAGTGCATTAACAATTGTTTCAACGTTATGTGTAAATGCTCCAACATAGGTTCCTTTACTAGTTCCTTTTTCACCTATTGCGTCTGAAAATAATTTACCGCCAATTACAACATTATGGCCTTTATCTTGAACTGCAGCTGTCAAAGCTTCAATTGTTGCAGGAGAGATTGAAGTTTCTACAAATACAGCTTTTATCTTTCTCTCAGTTATTTCGTCAGCTAAATTCTGAATCTCCCTAATTCCAGCCTCACTATCAGTACTCCAACCCTGAATTGCCATCTCTTCTAAACCATAAGCATGACCAAAGTATTGAAATGCATCATGAGCAGTTACAAGCACTCGTTGTTCCTGAGGAATAGAATTCATCTTCTCTAAGCTAGTCTGATGAAGATCCTCTAAATGAGTCATATACTCTTTAAGATTTGATTCATATGTTTTAGAATTTTCAGGATCATATTCACTCAATCCTGTTGCAACAACTTTAGCTGCTTCCATCCACAGTTCTGCATCCCACCAAATATGGGGATCAAAATGGCCTGCATCATCAAGACTCAATAATGATTCTTGGGGAATGTTTTCAGAAACTGCCCATACTGCAGTTCCTTCTCGTCCAATTTTTACAAAAATATCACCCATCTTACCTTCCAAATCCAAACCATTGTAAAATACAATATCTGCATCCTGAAGTTTTTTGACATCACTTGCGCTAGGTCGATACAAGTGAGGATCCACTCCAGACCCCATCAATCCTGTTACTTGAACATGCTCACCCCCAATATTTTCAACTAGATCAGTTACAACATTAGTGGTAGTTGTAACCATGATTTTTTCAGAGTTGTCTGAAGATTGTTTTATGTCGTTGAGAATAATTTCATCAGTATTATTATTTTGAACAATAGTCGAGGATAACCCTGCCACTATTACCACAATTGCTACAATTACAGCAGATGCCATAATGATGGATTTTTTCATTTCTAAAAACATGTGCAATTAGCTTTATTTAAAGTTAGCATAAGCTAACTTTCTTGCATCAGTCTAACTTTGTTAAATCAAGTTAAAATCTAAAATTGAAAAAAATTAGGTTTAAAGTAAAGAAAGAAAAATTCAAAATATGCAAAAGGCAGGAATTATTCTAGTTGTCTCAGGCGCATTAATTGTAATTGGATTAATCTTACTTGCAGTAGGGAATCAGATTATTCTAGAAGGGGTCTTTCAGGGAAATGGAATTGTTAATTCAAACCAAGATCTTATCATTTCAGGTGAATTTGATGCAGAGAGTTCATCTGTAGGTGTTTTTGCAGTACAAATGATGGAGTTTAAAGAAAATACAATTTCTGCCAAAGTATTAGATCCATTTGATATTGAAATAGCATCTAAAAAATTGGATGCTGAAACTATTGAGGAAGAATTTGATATTTTTGATACGGGTGTTTACAAACTAATTATCCAGAGCAATTCCGATGATGATGTTCAAGTATTTGGTGCAATAGGGCCCCTACCAGATGCAGGAAAGAAATCTCTTAGTTTTGTTTCAGCATATGTCTTGATAATTGGAATGGTAGGGTTGGTAGGTTCTGCAATTTATAGAGTCAAAAATAGAAAAAAATCAATTTAGATAACTATCCATTTTTTCAAGACCGCTAATAGTTTCATCGAAGTTATCACCACTTTCAACAATACTACTTAGTTTTTCAGAATTAGCAGATAACAGAATTTTGCCATTAGTCTTTTTGATAATGAATTCATGCTCTATCAGATAGGATAGTCTTTCCAATACTTCAGATTCAGGAATGGAAGACTGTTTGGATAGAAAAGAGCATGATTTTTCACCATCTTCTAACTCTGCTAAAATTGAAGAAGTTGTTGGATCAAACATGCAATCTATAACTTTTTCGCGATCAAAAGTATCTGTCATTTCAATAAAGAGATAAATTAGAAAGTTATAACTTTAGCCAATAATATAATTAAGAAAAAAACATACTCAAATTATGCAAAAACTTTGTGGTAATGACCCATCTGGGAAGGGAGTACATTGTTTCTGTATTGAGATTGATGTCCAACGAGGCGTGAAAAAATGTTGTCAGTGTAATCAATGGAATGTTCAGGGTAATGATTGGACAGAAGATGAGGACTTTAGATAAATGCCTTCAACCAGATATTCTGACTAAACATACCAAAAATCACTCAAAATAGTGCCTAGCATGGTTTTTATCGGGGTTTCTTTGAATTTTGGAATACTTGAGCACTCAAGAATATAGACACATTGTTAGGATTGTGGGAAACGATATCCCAGGAGAGAGAAAAATGCTCGTTGGATTGACCCAGATAAAGGGTATTGGTTATAATTTTGCCACAGCAATTCTAGACACACTAAAAATTGATTCAAATGCCAACATAGGTCATCTTACCGATGAAAATGTTCAGGCAATTGAAAAATTAATTTCAAATCCAGTTGAAGGGAATTTTCCAACATGGTTCCTCAACAGAAGAAAAGATATTGAAACTGGAAACGATTTACATTTGTTAACATCTGATATTCCATTTACATTAAGAAATGATATTGAAAGAGAAAGAATTACTGCAAGTTGGAGAGGCTATCGTCATCTTAGTGGTCTTAAGGTAAGAGGTCAGAGAACAAGAACATCTGGTAGAAAAGGTGGAGCAGTCGGTGTTGCAAAAGGTGGCATGGCAGCTCCTGCAAAGAAATCATCAGATGCTCCGGCAGCAGCTCCGGCAGCAGAAGCAGCTCCGGCAGCAGAAGCAGCTCCTGCGGAGAAAAAGGAATAGGTGTATTGAATGGGAGATCCAAAATATCCACGTAGAGTTTGGAGAAAACCAAAGAGACCTCTTAATTATGAATTAAAAATGGAAGAGTTGAAAACTCTTGGTACATTTGGATTAAGAACTAAAAGAGAATTGTGGAAAGCACATACAGAATTATCCAGAGTAAGACATCAAGCAAGATCATTACTTGCTTTAAGACAAGAAGACAGAGAAGAGAAAGAACCAATTCTAATGAAATCTTTAGCCAGAATAGGATTAGTTAGTGCAGATGCGACATTAGATGATGTACTTAACCTGAATGCAAATGATTTGCTTTCAAGAAGATTACAAACTGTTGTTACAAAGAAACTTGGATTCAAAACACCATATCAAGCAAGACAAGCAGTTATTCATGGTCACATTATGATTGGTGAAAGAAAAGTAGACATTCCATCATACACAGTTACAGTAGAAGAAGAAGATAGCATTCATTTTGCACCAGAATCAAAAATTCCAGAAATGCTAGAAAAAACAAAAACTGAAGATCCTGCTGAAGAAGCAACTCCTGAAACTACAGAAATACCTGCTGAAGAAACAGATGAGACTCCTGCTGAAGAAACCAAAGATAAAAGCTCTTCAGAATAATATCCTTATCAGTAAAATACTCCCAATTATCAGATAGAATAGTTATGTGTTCAATTATCGGATATTATGGAAAAGATGTTGCAGCACCCATCATTGTAAAGGGATTAAAGAGAATGGAATATCGTGGATATGATAGTGTTGGAGTTGCAACAGAATCAAAAAACCAGATTGAATTAAAAAAAGGAACTGGAAAAGTACATGAAGTAAATTCAAAAGTGCAATTAGAGACATTGCCGGGAAAAGTTGGCATAGGCCATACAAGGTGGGCAACTCATGGAAAAGTTACAGATGCAAATGCACACCCACACCCTAGTAATTCAGGTAAAATTGCAATTGTACATAATGGAATCATAGAAAATTTTGAAGAGTTAAAGAAACAATTAGAAGATGGAGGTTATACTTTCAAAAGTGAAACAGATAGTGAGATAATTGCAAATTTGTTACAAAAAAATTATGAGCAAACAAACAATGTTAAAGAAACAATTCTAAAAACAGTTTCACAACTAAAGGGTCATTATGCATTTGTTGCAATGTTTGAAAACGGACAATTAGCCGCTGCAAGATTTCACGAGCCACTAATTATTGGTGTAGGAAAAGATGACTTCTTTTTGTCAAGCGATGTTTTAGGGTTTATTGAATTCACAGACAATGCAATTTACATGGAAAATGGAACTTTTGTAGTATCAGAGAAAAACAAGTTCCAAATTTTAGATTTTGATGGAGAACATGTAAAATATGAGATTACCAAAGTCTCAAAAGAATTTGCAGATGCATACAAAGGAGATTATGCACATTTTACATTAAAAGAGATTTATGAACAGCCAGAAACAATTTTGAGTGCAGGAGAAAAAACTGCAGATAGTATCGATAAAACAGTAGATTACATCAGACATGCTAAAAATATATACATTACAGGAAGTGGATCTAGCTATAATTCAGCATTAATTGCAAAGCAAATTTTATCAAAATATGTAAAAATCAAGGTTGAGCCAATTATGTCAAGTGAGCTTCAGTTTAACCCGGAGATTATTGAAGAAAATTCAATATTAATTGCAATTTCTCAAAGTGGAGAAAGCGCAGATGTTTTAGAGGCAGTAAAGATTGCAAAAAGTGCAAATTGCAAGATTATTGCAATTGTCAATCTACTGACATCATCACTTGTTCGTAAAGCAGATGTTGTAATAGGATTGAATTGTGGACCAGAAATTGGAGTAGCTGCAACTAAAAGTTTCACATCACAACTTGTAATTCTATACAAAATTGTGCAAAAATTGAGCAATAACAAGTTAACAATTAATTTTGAAAGTTTTGCCAAATCAATTTCAAAGACATTAGACAATCCAACTAGTATTCAAGAAATTGCAAAAGATCTAAAAGAGGTTTCAGATATTTACATTCTAGGGCGTGGAATTAATTTTCCAATTGCAACAGAATCTGCACTCAAACTTAAAGAACTCACATATATTCATGCAGAAGGAATTGCAGGAGGAGAGTTAAAGCATGGACCTCTTGCCCTGATGGATTCTAGTGTATTTGTAATAATTCTCAACCCAAATGATTCAACTTATTCAGATACTCTAACTAGTGCAAGAGAAATCAAAGCTCGTGGCGCAAAAATCATAGGTGTGTCAGATGTAAATAGTGATGTGTATGACTATTGGATTGAAATGCCAAAAATTAGTGAAATACTATATCCAATTTCAGAGATAATTCCAATTCAATTGTTATCTTATTACGCAGCACTTGAAAAAGATACAGATCCTGACTATCCTAGAAATCTTGCAAAATCAGTTACAGTCAAGTAAATAATCGTCGATATTCTTTTTCAGCCAACTCCAAAAATTTTGCAGAATTATTACCAGTTTTTATCATTGAAGAAATAATGGCACCGCCTGCGCCAACACCCTCTTTTGCAAATCCTTCAGAGAATGCCTTGAGGCCAGAAAATTCAGAGTTTTTCATACCGGGATCTACTGAGAGAACAGGAATATCTGCAATGTTTTGAACAAGTTCCTTGAAATTTGCACTTTTATCATTTGTAATATACGATGTAGTTCCAATTGCAGTGCTTTCCTCATTAAATCCAATTTTTGATGCAAATGCTAAAACAGCAGCCATCTGTGTTCCGCCAGCCAACATAACCTTAGATACACTAGAAGCAGAGCTCAGCATTCCTGCAACAAAAGGTATCATTGGATCACCAATTTGCGCAACAATGCTGTACGGATGCTCTGAATTAACTCTTTGAAGAGCTGAAGTTACAATTTGATTTTTTAATTCAACAGGATTATCAGGTATACTTGAACTAACTTTAGCATCATAATCAAATGCCTTTAGCAAAGCTAATGCAGTAGTTGTCCCACCAGGAATGCATTCACCAATTATCAAACAATCAGTTAATGATGCTAAACTTCTTCCAATGATTTGTCCATATTCAACTGCATGAGAAACTATAGAGTCAGTCATGGCATCTTGAATCGAAATATTTTTTCCAAAAGGCAAACCAGATTCAATAAATGGTAATTGGGGAGTAACTTTACTTCCAGCATTAATTGTCAAATGAGAAATACTAGCAGATTCAAGAGCAGTTTTAGTCAACAATCCAGGAGTTGGCTTACCATCTGGAGTCATTGGGATTTTGTCAATAGTTTTACAATACCCATAGTGAAGATATTCTGCATCAGCAGGCGGAGTAAATTGGATTGAATCTCTGTCTGCACCAGCAAAAGTTATACCAGGAATTTCAGATGTTTCAGTATAAGAAATAACAAACGAAAAAAGAAATCTGCCAGGTTTTATAAAATCAATAAAATTTTGAGCCCGATTAACATTTCCATATAATTCAAAATCTTCCAACAAATCACTGACCCATCATATCAAGAAATTGTTGTTCGGTTCTTTTTTGCATTACCATGTTAGTCATTTTTTCTTGTCCTATTGTAGATGTCTCTGAATGACCATAATTGTGCCCAGGATACAGAACCAAATCATCATCTAATGAATAAAGAACATCAAATAAACTATGATAGAGTTCCTTTGCGCTTCCACCAGGCAAGTCAATACGACCACAATTTCCTACAAATAGAGTATCACCTGAGAAAATTTTTCCATCACCTATCAAGCACATACTGTCCTTAGAATGTCCAGGGGTATGAAGAATTTTGAGTTTTGAAGTCCCAAATTCTATAAAATCTCCGTCCTTTACAGAAATATCATGTTTTAATTCTGAATTTTCATGTTGAATAATTGGGGCTTTGGTAGATTCAGCCATTGCCTCATTTCCAATAGTATGATCAAAGTGATGATGAGTGTTTACAATGTATTTTATTTTTAAATTATTTTTTTTAATTAGCATCTCTAGTTCAATAAGATCCCATGATGGATCAATTATGATAGATTCGTGAGTATCTTCATCTTCAACAACATAACAGAAATTTTGCATGTTTCCAACTTGAATTTGATGAACAATCATAGTATTCCCTCCTCTGCTTCTGGTGGGATTCCAATTTTTTCAGCAAATAGTTCACCAGTCAAATCCTTTCTTTTTGGAATTCCTTGTTTCATTTTATGAAATGTGACAGTCATATCACATTTTGTGTAAATATTAGCAGTCTCACCTGTTTGCGGATCCAATCCAGAGGGCACATCTACTGCAAGTTTGTAACAATTTGTTTGATTGATGTAGTTAATTGCAGATGCATATGGTTCTCTAATTTCTCCAGATATACCAGTTCCCAAAATTCCATCAACAATTATGTCTGGGTTGAAATTAAAATCAGTTGAACCGCCAGTCATTAATTTCACAGAAGGCATTTTTTCCAAAATTGACCAATTCCAATTACTTTCTTCGGTTTTGATATTTTCAGGAGTTCCAAGTAGCATAACAGTAACTTTTGCCCCATATCCAGCAAGATGTCTGGCCATTACCAATCCATCACCACCATTATTTCCCATTCCCACAAAAATCAGAATGTTTTTTGATTCTACATTTCCAAATTTTTCAACCAGTCTTCTTACTGCAGCGGCACCTGCATTTTCCATCATGAATTTTTTTAAAAAGCCCATATCATGACCTTTATTTTCAATATTGTACATTTGTTCAACTGTAATTTCCATAATTTACGTGAAAATCATATCCAAAATAAGAGCTTTGAAAGTACGAATTATGGCTAAAATGGACCCAAATTAATCAATCATGGCATAAAAAACCATAGTGACACAATTTTCAACTGGATAAAGTTCAATGTCTTTGAGATCGGGATATTGTTCCAAAGTTAATTCAGCACATCTGTTTGCCAAATCACCAAAGTAATTTGCACTTGGTTGAGTAGTTTGCATAGCAGTAATTGCATTATCCAATACTGACAAAGTAAATTCTTTATTGAATTTTAGATGTTCAGGAGTTCCCAAGATGGGTTCATGTCCTGAAATTATTATTTCCCAGTCCATTGCTAAGAGTTTGTCATGTGCTGCAAGATGTTCACCCATATCCCTTGCAATTCCCATGAATTGAAATGGAGCAGCGTTTGGATGAAACAAGTCTACTGCCATAATGACTTTGTGTACAGGAGAGGAAATCACAATATCTCCTTTAGAGTGAAATGCTCCAATATAGTATAATTCCAGAACTTGATCACCAACTATCAAAGTGTATTGATCTTCAAAAGTAACTGTTGGAACAGGTCTTTGAGGATCATTTTTCATTGCAAGATGTTTGGCAGTGTCAATGTGGGAGATGTATACAGTATCTTGTGGAAGCAAGCTAGCCGAGCCAACATGATCTTTGTGAATATGCGTGTAAATGAAATGGGTTATTTTTTCTGAAGTTACTTCAGATACTGCTTGCTGAATTTTTGTTCCCATTCCCATAGGGGCATCTACTAAGATTACACCCTCGCCTGTAGTCAGAAACATTATTTGATACATTCCATCAGTAACCCAGTAAAGACCATCACCAATTTCGATTACAGCATATCCCTTTTCAGGATTAATTTCAGGTCCAGTTACAGTATAATCCATTGTAGATGGGAATAATCCTTTTTGAGAAGTCATTATTGTAGATTTGTTAATTTCTTTTTTATTATCAATAATTTCTGAACATAGTTTATCTCCACAAACCTTCTTTGAATTTATCTCTGTCAAAGAATTTCCTTTAGATTTTACTGCTTCAGCATTAGGAATCATCTCTGTTTGTAAGGCTGGAGTTATTCCAAGGGATAAAACAATAGGAATTAGCACAATAGTAAACCAATAATTCATAGAATCACTAAGTTGTGATTTTATTTAAAAATGAATACAAAAATCCTATTTTGGGAATAGATTTTGTAACATTCCTAAGAGTTTAGAAAACGGCTTTATCCGGGTTATTATGAAGACCACACATGACATTAAAAAATGTTAAATCATCATTGAATAAAATTTCAAAAACTTTGGCAGATACTCAAGATTCAAGAGAATTTTTATTAAAAAATACTAGAGAGATAATTGTTCTTTGCAGTAGAGCAATAATTGCAGTTCACAAAAACGACACAAAGGCAGGAAAAGATAATCTAAAAAAAGCAGAATTACTCTTAAAAAAATACAAGAAAAAAGCCACAGGAGATCTTAGAAGATACATGATTACTCCTGAACAAGAATTTGTAGAGGCTGCATGTCTAATTGCAGTTGTAGAAAAAAAAGACATTCCATCGGATAAAAAATTGTCAATAATGCCAGAATCGTACGTTCTAGGTTTGTTAGATTGTATAGGAGAGTTGAAGAGAATGGTATTTGATAAGATCAGAACTGATGAAATTGAAGAAGCTACAAGAATTTTTGAAGTAATGGAGAGTTTGTATCTTCAATTGTATACTTTTTCGTTGTATGATAAAGTTGTAAAAGAAGCTAGAAGAAAAATTGATGTAAATAGAATTTTAGTAGATGATGTCAGATCAGCAATTACTGAAGAAAAGAGACGAAATGAGTTGATCAAAACCCTACGAAAATTAGAGAAATAGCTTTCAAATTTTGTATGCGGGCGATGGGATTTGAACCCACGAACTCCTGAGAGACTAGCCCCTCAAGCTAGCGCCTTTGGCCAGGCTGGGCGACGCCCGCAACGGATTTTCCATGTATGGTTTTTATAATCCTTGATTACTTTTTCGTTCGTATGTTAATTCCTGTTAGATGTTTTACATGTGGAAATCTAATTGCTGATAAGTTTGAGGATTATCAAAATAAAATCAAAGCTGGAGAAGATCCAGAAAAAACTCTAGATTCTGTTGGAGTAGAGAGATATTGTTGTAGAAGAATGTTATTGACTACTGTTGAAACAATTCAGCAAGTAATTCCATTCTATGAAGCAATTCAGAGAAGAAAACAAGAAGTTCAATCTGAGTTAGAATAACTTGGCTAAGATCACTTCAATTGAAGGACGTATTCTATACAATAGTAGAGGAAGTAAAACAATCGAAGTTGATGTTAAATCAGATGATAAATTTTTAGGAAGAGTTTGTGCTCCATCTGGTGCAAGTGTAGGAAAATACGAAGCAGTTAGTTTCCGTAATGGAAAGCCTGAAGATAGTCTACAGATTTTAAAAGAAAACTCTCAAAAATTTATTGGATTAGATTCATCAGACCTAAAAGGAATTCATGATACTCTGAAAAGTTTTGATAACTCATCTAATTATTCAGGAATTGGAGGTGCACTTGCTTTTGCAGTAACAATCGCATCTATGGAATCAGCATCAAAAGCACTTGAACAACCGCTGTTCAAGACACTATCAAATGAATCATCATTCAAATTTCCATTCCCATTAGGAAATATCTTAGGAGGTGGAGCACATGCAGGGCCAGGCACGCCAGACATACAAGAAATTTTGATTTGTGCAACAGGTGCTAAGACTATTGAAGAAGCAATTGAAACTAACTTAGCCGTACATAAAGAATTGCGAAGTGTTTTAGAAAAGGAAGATCCTCACTTTACTAACGGACGTGGTGATGAAGGGGGGTGGGCACCAAAGTTAGAAAATCAAAAGGCATTAGAAATTTCTGCAATGGCTTGTGAGAACTTGGGATTCACTTTAGGAAAAGAAGTGTCATTAGGAGTAGACTTTGCATCATCAACACAATGGAATGAAGAAAAATCAAAGTATGTGTATGATAGGGCAGGATTTGAAAATACATCATCTGAACAAATTGATTTTGCAGCAGATATTATTGAAAAATTCAAATTAATTTATGCAGAAGATGCAGTGCATGAAGAAGCATTTGAAGACATGTCAGAATTAACAGCTAAATTTCCAAATACCTTGATTACAGGAGATGATTTGACAGTTACAAATAAAGACATTCTTGTAAAAGCTATTGATATGAAATCATGTAATGCAGCAATTTTGAAAGTTAATCAAGCAGGAAGTCTTTTTGATGCTCTAGAATTTGCAAATCTCGCAAATGAAAATAATATAAGATTAATCACATCACATAGATCAGGCGAGTCGACTGATTCACAAATTTCTCATATTGGTCTTGCAACAAAGTCAAAAATGCTCAAAGTTGGCGTTGTAGGAGGAGAAAGAGTGGCAAAATTAAATGAATTATTACGCCTATCAGAGCATGATTTAATACGCGGTATGGCAGAGATTTAAAATCGCTATGAGCCAACAAGCAGAAACAACAGACATCAAGAAGAAGATCCTATCTACAGGAATTAGGGTAGGAACTCAAGTTAAGACAAAATTCATGAGACCATTCATCACAAAAGCTAGCCCAGAAGGACTCTACATGCTTGATTTAGATATCACATTAGAGAAGATCAAAACTGCAGCCAAATTCATCAACAGATTAGGTGTAGAAAATCTCATTGTTTGTTCAGGTAGACAATATGCAGAAACCCCGATTGAAAAATTCTGTGACATATTAGGTTCAAAGAAATTGCTTGGAAGATTCATGCCAGGAACACTAACTAATCCATCATTACCATATTACATAGAACCAAAATTAGTATTGATTTCAGATCCTCAAGTTGATGAACAGGCAATTACTGAAGCAACTAATGCAGGCATTCCTGTAATAGGAATTGCAAATACAGATAACATTACATCAAATCTTGATGTAATTATTCCTGCAAACAATAGAGGAAGAAAAGCATTAGCTACAGTTTACTGGTTGCTGGTACGTCAAATCCTCATTGAAAAGGGGGATCTTAAAGAAGACGATCCAATGAAGATGGAAATCGATGATTTTGAAACAAAGATTACCGAAGAGGAAATCGAATAAATAAATCAGAATCTTAAAGTGTTTACTTGAAATCTAAAGCATCTGCTCCAGGCAAAGTCATTCTTTTTGGAGAACATTTTGTAGTTTACGGAGTTAAAGCAATTCTTTGTGCAATTGATAAACGAATCACAGTTACTGCTGAAAAAATTAGTGAAAGAAAGATTTTCATAAAATCTAACATAGGAGAACTTGAAATACAACCAAACAAATTAATTTCAGAAATTAATTCTCCGCTAAAGCCATTTTATTATTTGGCAAATAAAATAATTCAAAATAAAAATTTTGGACTCAAAATTAATGTTGACTCAGAAATTCCATTAGGTGTAGGTTTAGGTTCATCATCTGCATGTTGTGTAGCAGGGGCTGCAGCAATTTCAAAATTGGTTGGAGATATCTCAAAAGAGGAAATTCTAAAACTTGCAATAGAGGCTGAAAAAACAATTTTTGAAAATACATCTGGTGCAGACTGTACTGTATGCACTTTTGGAGGCTTGATGGAATATGACAAGAAAAATGGATTCTCCAAAATAGAGTCTGAACCTAATTTTCATCTAGTTATTGTAAATTCAAATGTAGAACACTCAACAGAAAGTGTTGTTGGAGAAGTAAAAAAATACAAAGAGAATAACAAAGAAAAATTTTCAAAATTGTGTGAAGATGAATCAGTTCTTGTTGAAAATGTTTTAGAAATGTTAAAAGAAAATAATGTCAAAGGGTTAGGTCAAAAAATAATTCAAAATCAAAA